>CAZSQX010000018.1:0-63482 GCA_964609125.1 uncultured bacterium | reverse complement strand
ATTCGCGAGTGGGGCCGCGAAGCGGGGTCCCCGCGAGTGAATCGATCCCGGCCCGACCCGGCGCACGTGGTGCCGAATCGGTGAAAGCCAACTAGCGATCGCGCCCGCGCCGCACGTCGAACACCTGCCGGCTCCACACGGCCACGGCGCGGCCGCCGAGTCGCGCCGGGTGGTAGCGGGTCGCGAACGCCGCGGCGGTCGCGGCCGCGATCGTGACCGTGTCGGCGTCGCCCGCGACCAGCTCCACGTCGCTCACCTCCCCCTGCTCGTCCACGCGCACGTCGAGCGTCACGCGGCCCCCGCCGCCGGCCTGGAGGATGCGCGGGAGGCCGCGCGCGATCGGAGGCTTGAGCGCGTCCGGCGCGGGCTCGGGTGCGGCGGTCGGCACCGAGTCGGGGGCGGCGGGCTCCGCCGGTGGCGGCGGCAGGTCGAGCTCGGCGCGCGCGGGCGCCACGCGCTCCACCGACCACTCGCCCGCGCCGGCGGGCGCGAGCGGCATGACGATGCTCGGCGCCCGGTCGCGCGCGATCGCGTCCGCGTCGACCGGGGCGGCACGTCCGGCCGCCGTGCCGCGCGGGGTCCCGGTGCGACCGCACGCGCCGGCGAGCGCCGTCGCCAGCAGGAGAAGGAGCCACGTCCGCACCATCCGCTCAGCCTACGTCGCGTCCGCCGATCGCGCACCGCGGGCGCGTCCCGGCGCCGTGTGCCCGGCCCGGGTCGCGCGCCCCACCCCCCGGATCCCGGTTGTCCACGGGTTCGTTCGGGTCTAGCTTCGTCACATGACCAGCCGCGACCGGGTGCTGGCCGCACTGCGCGGGGAACCGGTGGACCGTCCGCCGCTCTCGTTCTGGGGGCACGTCTACCACCGGGAATCCTCGGCGGCCGAGCTGGTCGCGCACACGCTCGAGCGCTGGGAGCGCCACCGCTGGGACTGGGTGAAGCTTAACCCGCGCAAGCACTACCACGTCGAGCCCTGGGGCGTGCGCTACCGCTACTCCGGGCGCCCCGACGAGAAGCCGGTGGTCGCCGACTGGCCGGTGCGCGAGCCCGCCGACTGGGACGGCATCCACGAGCGCCCGCACGACGAGGGCGCGCTCGGCGAGCAGCTCGAGGCCGTGCGGGCGCTGCGCGCGCGGCTGCCGGCCGAGGTTCCGCTGCTCCAGACGGTGTTCACGCCGCTCGCGATCCTCGCCGAGCTCACCGAGCCGCCCACGGCGCTCCGCGAGGCGCTCGCGCGCGAGCCGGGGCGGGTCGCCCGGGCGCTCGAGGCGGTCACGCGCACGTTCGAGCGCCACGTCGCGGCGGTCATGCGCGCCGGCGCGGACGGCCTGTTCCTCGCCACCGTGGACTGGGGCTCGCGCCGGTTCGTGGACGCCGCGGCGCTGCGGCGCTGGTCGCGGCCATCCGACCTGCGGCTCCTCGCCGCCGCGGGCGGCTCGCCCTTCCACACGCTGCACGTGTGCAAGGAGGACGCGCTGCTGTTCGAGTTCGCCGACTACCCCGTGGGCGCGTTCTCGTGGGACGCGACCGTGCCGGGCAACCCGTCCCTCGCCGAGGGCCTGGCGCGCCTGCCGGGCGCGGCGATGGGCGGGATCGGCCACGAGACCGAGCTCCAGCAGGGCCCCGACGTCGCGATCGCCGCCTACCGCCGCTCGCTCGAGGCGACCGGCGGCCGGCGCTGGCTGTTCGCACCGAGCTGCTCGATCCCGCCGCAGACTGCCGCGGAGACGCTCGCGGCGCTGCGGGCCGAGGTCGAGCGAGGCCCGGTGACCCAAGGGCGCGTCCGGTGAGTCCCCGTCCGGGCGCGCGATCGGCCGCGTCCCCCCCGGGGACGCGGCGGTGACAGGAGGTGCGCGCATGCTTCGCCCCGTCTCCGCTTCGCTCCTGCTCGCGCTCGCGGTCCAGGCGCACGCCCAGGGGGACTTCAAGCCGCCTCCCGGACCGGCCCCCAAGCCGGCGCCCTCGCCGGCCAGGCCGCCGGAGCAGGGCGGCACCACGCGCGGCCGCGTCACCGAACGGGTCGCGATCGGCGAGCGGGCGCCCGACTTCGAGCTCCCGGCGCTCGACGGGCGACCGGTGCGGCTGTCGCGGCTGCGCGGCAACTGGGTGATGCTGGTGTTCGTGGAGCGCCGCGACTCGCTGGAGGCGCTCGGGCCCATGGCCCGCGTGCTCTCGGAGATCGGCGTGCGCACGGTCGCCGTATGCTTCGACAAGCCGCAGGCGATCGCCCGGCACCTCGGCGAGCGCGACCCCGGGTTCACGGCGCTCGCGGACCCGACCGGGGACATCACCGCGCTCTACGGCCTCCTCGAGCCGCTCCGCGACCAGGGCGAGCCGGGCTTCGTGCTCGTGACGCCGCGGGGCGACGTGCGGCTGGCGCTGCTGGGGATCGACCTGCCGAAGAACGACGCCTCGCGGCTGGTGCAATTCGCCGTGACCGGCGAGTAGCGTCGGGGCCGGGCGCTCGAATCGTCCCGCGGGGATCGCGCCCCGGACACGACGGCCGCTCCCGCGAACGGGAGCGGCCGCCGGCCATCGGAGGTGCGATCGGACGTCAGCGATTGATGCTCTTCACGCTCCCCCAGCTGGAGCGGTGCGTCGGCGTCGGGCAGTGCGGCGCGGCGCACGACGTGGTGACCGTGCCGCCGGCCACCGACGAGCAGGTCCCGGCCAGGACGGTGAAGCAGCCGCCGAGCCCGCCGTTCACGCAGCAGTTCTCGAACGACGGCGGCGTCGCGATGCAGTTGGTGATGATGCTCTGCATCGCCGCCGCCGTGCCCGCTCCGCTCGACGGGACGGCCGCGTACAGACCGGAGGTCGTCGCCGCGTAGTCCTGCATGATCGGCGCCACGCCGGCGACCGTGCCGACCTGGAGCGCGCCGATCTTGATGCCGAGCCCGCCCGCCGCCACGGCCCGCAGGTGAGCGTTCACGTCGTCCACGCCCGGCGTGTAGGTGTCGTTGCAGCCGGCCGGCAGGTTGTCCGTGACCAGGATGACGATCTTGCAGCAGGCGCTCCGCCAGTCTTTGATGTCGAAGCGGCCGGTGCGGGCGCAGACCGTGCCCGCCGCCTCGACCGCTTCGCGCAGCGCCTCGTCGTGCGCTCGGGCCCGCCCGCGCCGCCGCTCGCCACCAGTGCGTTGGTCTGGGCGACGACCGCGCCGACGTTGTTCGTGAGCGGCGAGTGCACGGTGACGTCGTCCTTGAACGTGATGAGGCCCACGCGCAGGTCACCGCACGACACGACGTTCGCGGTGTTGATGATGTCCACGAGTCCGAGCTTCACGTTGTTGATGGCGCCGCCCATGCTGCCCGTGTCGTCGATGATGAACGTGAGGTCGATGCAAGTGCAGTCCACCGACACGCTGGGGTGGATGAGCGGCTGGAAGTGGTAGTCGGTGACGCTGCCCGAGGGCGTCTCGGGCTGGAGCTCCATCTGCGCGAGCGCCGGAGCGGCCACGGCCAGCATCGCGAGCAGGAACAGGGTGAGACTCTTGCGCAAGGCGACCATTTTGCGACTCTCCGTTGTCGAGGAGCCCGGTCGGGCCCCGGGTTGGGAAGCAAGAGACGGTGCGCAGCGATCCCGGGGACGGGGGAGGCGGGCGTCCGCGGCGGCCGGGGCCGCCGGAAGCGGGCACGAGTCGCGCATGGATCACCCCGGCGGCGCAGGGGGACCCGCCGGATCGAGGCCGCCCGCCTGGCCGGCGAGCGGCGATCGCCACGTTCGCGTGCACTGGGCTCCCCTGACGGGGCTCGGGTGGGCCGCCGCGGGGGACGACGACGCAGGATGTGGGGCTGAGGAGCGGCGCTGCGCCGCCGGATGCGATGCGGTCCGCAGATCAGTCAGTCGCGCCGACGTCGTTCAAGGAAGAACGCGAAGTCATCGCGGTTTCCTTTCGCCACGAGCGGGTTTGGTGATAGTGAACACCCTGGGGCCGGGTCCCGCTTCACGCGAGGCAGGCCGAGCGGCGCCGCGGACCCCGTGCCGGCGTCCGGGCTCAGGCGGCCGCGCGGCGCTCCCCGCCGGGCCGGAACAGCGTGCGCAGCGCCCCGTCCACGTCCGAGAACGAGAACGGCTTGGCCATCACGAGGTCCACGCCGCGCGAGTGCGCCGCCTCCTCCTCGAGCTGGAAGCCCCAGCCGGAGACCAGGACGACCGCGCACTCCGGCCGCCGTGCCTTGACGAGCGAGGCCAGATCCCAGCCGTTCACCTCGGGCATGCCGAGGTCGGTGAACACGACGTCGAACGCGGGTCCGCGCAGGACCTCGATCGCGGCCGGCCCGCCGAGCGCGGTCGTGACGTGGTGCCCGGCGCCGCGCAGCATCTCGGCCAGCACCGACAGCACGGACTCCTCGTCGTCCACCACGAGCGCGCGCAGCGAGCTGGGCGCCGGGCCGTCCGGCGCCGGGCCCTGCGCCGCCGGGATCGAACCCGCCGGGAACACCAGCGTGAACACGGTGCCGCCTCCGGGCGAGCTGTTCACCTCGATGCGGCCGCGGTGTCGCGTCACGATGCCGTAGGCCACGGACAGCCCGAGCCCGGTGCCCTTCACCTCCTTGGTGGTGAAGAACGGGTCGAAGATGCGCGCGCGGGTCTCGTGGTCCATGCCCACGCCCGTGTCGCGCACCTGCACCCGGACGTGGCCGTCTTCGTCCGAGCTCGCGATCCACAGCTCGCCGCCGGCGGGCATGGCGTCCACGGCGTTCAGCACCATGTTCGTGAACACCTCGCGCAGCTCCGACGCCGCGCCCGCGATGGACAGCGTGGCGCGAAGGTCGAGGTGCACGTTCACCACGACGCCCCGGCGCTTGGCGCCCGCCTCCCACGCGGGGCGGGTGAGCTCCACCACGCCGTACAGCACGCGGTTCAGGTCCACGGTCTCGAACCGCTCGTCCTGCCGGACGCGCGTGAACTCCTGCACGCGGCGCACGGTCTGGGCCCCGTCCAGCGCGGCCTGCTCCACCACGCCGAGCTGGCGGCGCAGGTCGGGGTCCTCGACGGTCTGGAGAAGGAGCTGGGTGCGGCCGAGGATCGCGGCGAGGATGTTGTTGAAGTCGTGCGCGACACCGCCCGCCATCTCGCCCAGCGCGTTCAGCTTGGCCGACTGAACGAGCTGAACCTGGGTGGCGCGCAGTTCGTCGTAGGCGGCCTTCATGCTCTCGTAGAGCCTCGCGTTCGCGATCGCCGCGCTGCACTGCCCCGCGAACAGCGTCGCCAGCTCGAGGTCCTCGTCCTGGAAGCCGCGCGTGCCGATGCGCGACAGCGTGATCACGCCGAGCACGTGGTCGCGCGAGATGAGCGGCACGCACAGGAGCGCGCTGGGCTCGGGCGGCGTCCCCGGGACCGTCATCGCGCGCGGGTCGGCCTCGGCGTCGTTCACGATCTCGCCGCGCCCGGTGACCGCGACCGTGCCGGTGATGCCCTCGCCGAGCCGGAGCCGCACGGCCATCATCTCGTCCACGTAGCTCCGCGCGTCGCAGACCGCCGGGACGAGCACGCGGTCGCGCTCGTGGTAGAGGAACACCGTGCACTCGTCGGTCTGGATCACCTCGCGGATCTGCTTGGCGATCGTGGACAGGATGGTGTTGAGGTCGAGCGAGTTCACGACCGCCCGGCTCACGGTCAGCAGCGCGGCGACCTTGTCGCGCTGGCTCCGCTCGCGCTGGGCCGGCTCCTCGCTCCGGGGCTCCCGATTCCTGTCCAACACCACCTCCACTCGGCACGACGGGGGGACCTCGGGGTTTTCGGAGCGGGCGTCGGGAGGCTTGAGTCACACGTTCGACCGGGGCCGCTGGGCGCCGCCCCCGGCCTTCGCTAGGGTGGAGCCCGGAAGCTCCCGCCCCTCCCCCGGGAGGCCCGTGACCGCTCGGGGGCCCTCCAGGCCACGCGGCGTGGCTCCCCGGGGGACCGGGCGGGCGCGAACTTCGAGACGCCTCGCCCGCTCCGACTTCCGCCTCCCCGGGGAGCTCCCCATGACCCGAGTCCCCGCTCCGCTCCGGCGCGCGCTCCCCGCGCTGGCCGCGCTGCTGTTCCTGCCCTCGGACCTCGCGGCCTCGGCGGACGCCGCGCGCGAGATCGTCGAGGCCGAGCGCGCGTTCGCGGCCAGCGTGCGCGCGCGCGGCGTCCGCGACGGCTTCCTCGAGTGGCTGGCCCCCACCGGCATCGTGTTCAAGCCCGGGCCGGTGATCGGGGCGACGTTCTACGGGAAGCAGCCGGCGGGCTGGAACGGGCTGCTCGACTGGCAGGCGGCGCACGCGGCGATCAGCGCGGACGGGAAGCTCGGCTGGAGCACCGGGCCCTGGACATGGCGGCGCGACAGCACGCGGAAGGCGACGGACGCGCACGGCGAGTACATGAGCGTGTGGCGGCGCGCGGCGGACGGCCGCTGGAAGGTCGTGCTGGACGGCGGCATCGGGCACCCCGCGCCCGCGGCGGACGCGGCGCCGGTCCGGTACTCCACCCCGGTCCAGGCGCCGGGGCTCGGCTCGCGCCCGCTCGCGGCGCGCAAGTCGCTCTACCAGGCCGACGCGAGCTTCGCGCGGCTGGCCGCCACCGAGGGCGTGCCCGCGGCGCTCGAGCACTACGCCACCGAGGACCTGATCGCGCTCCGCGAGGGGGCGTTCCGCCACGCCGGCCGCGCCGCCGCGCTGGCCGCGCTGGCCACGCGCGAGTCGCGGGCCCGGCTCGTGTCCACCGCGCAGCACATCGCCGGATCGGGCGACCTCGGCTACACGTACGGCTCCTGGATCTCGGGGCCCGAGGCCGCGCCGGACTCGGCGTGGTACGTGCACGTCTGGCACCGCGGCCCGGCCGCGACCTGGCGGCTGGCGCTCCAGCTCGTCATGCCGGTGCCGGTCCGGAAGTGACGCCCTACGAGAGCCGGTAGAGCCACACGAACACGTAGAAGCCCTTGAGGACGACGAGCGTGGCGGCGAGCCCCACGGCGAGCCGGCCCCAGCCCCGCGAGCGGGGCTCGAGCGCGCCGCAGCCTCCGGCGAGGAGGAGCGGCGTCCAGCCCATCCACAGCCGCGCGGCCTCCCCCTTCCCCTGGCCCGAAAGGTCCACTACGAGCAGCACGAGCAGCGTGGCGGCGAGGAGCAGCGGTCCGCCCGCGAGCGCGCGGCGCCGCACGCCGTCCAGCAGCGCACGCCAGTCGAGCGAGCTCCCGAACGCGAGCACGAGCGGGAACCCCAGGCCGACCGCGAGCTCGAGCGGGTGGAGCGCCACCCACAGGAGCGGGGTGCGGTGCGCGAGGATCGCGTGGTGCTGGCGGAGCGCCTGCGCGAACATCGCGAGCGGCCTCGCGCCGGAGAGCTCCGCACCGGCCACGAGCGACGCGAGCGGCGCGAGCGCGGTTGCGGCGTGGCGCCACTCGGAGCGGAGGCCCGGGCCCCCGGCGCGCGCGGAGAGCAGCGCGAGCGCCGCGAACGCGGCGTAGAGCGCCAGGTTGCCGAACGAGAACGCCACGAGCAGCGCGGCCACCCCGCCGGCGAGGAGCGCCCACGTCGCGCCGCGCGCTCGCCGGAGCCAGGCCCCGGCGGCGAGCGCGTAGAGGAGCGGGTGCAGCACGTCCACGTCGGGGAAGTAGAGGAGCGGCGCGGGCAGGAGCACCGAGAGCGCCGCCGCCCTCCTCGCCGCGAGCTCGCTCCCCAGCGCGCGCGCGAGGAACCAGGTCGCGAGCGGGAGCATGGACACGGCGAGCGCGAAGCGCGCCACCAGCAGCCACAGGCCCGTCACCTCGGCGTCGGCGAGCGGCCGCTCGGCCACGCTCGCGGCCAGCTCCGCCGCCTCGCGCACGTCGGCGCCCAGCAGCCGGGCCGCGGCACCCGCCACCGCGCGCCCGTACGGCGTCTCGCCGAGCCCGACCGCGCCGTGGAAGACGAGCGGCCAGAGCGGCGGGTGCGTGCGAGCGTGCATCGGCAGCGTGCCGAGCGAATCGGCGTGCCCGCGCACGAACGACGCGGGGTCGCGCACGCGCCACGCCGCCTGCAAGTAGCTGGTGTTGATCTCGCTCGCGAGCGCGGCGGGGTGCTTGGCCGGGCCGTAGTGCTCGAGTTCGGGGAGGGCGCGCTGGAGGAGGAGCGACGCGAGCACGAGCGGGGCGAGCGAGGCGAGCGCGTGGCCGCGCGCGCCGCGCGCCAGCACCGCGACCACGGCGAACGTCGCCACGGCGACGAGCAGGAGCGCCGCGGCGAGCCGCGCCGGCGCGACGGCCGGCAGCATCGCCCACCAGCTGAGGCTCGTCTCGCCGGGCCAGCCGAGCGGGAGCGCCCGCACGACGAGCAGCGCCAGGAGCGCGGCGAGCAGCGCGCCGCGCGTGGCGGGCCGCGGCAGCCGGCTGGGGCCGAGCAGGGCGACGAGCGAGAGGTACGCCGGCCAGCCGAGCGCGTAGCCGAGCGCGGCCAGCCCCTGCTTGGCATCGGCCGGCGGCGCCACCCACGCCGAGACCGACGTGACCACCGACACGAGCCACGCGAACGAGAGCCCGAGGTGCGCCTGGCGCGGCTCCGTCCGGGCGGGCCGCGCGGCGAGCACGGCCGCCGTCCAGCACGCGAGCGGAACCAGGCCGGCGAGGGCCATCGCGAGCAGCGGCGCCCTCCCCACCGCCAGCAGCAGCGCGCCGGCCGGGCCGGGGAGCGCGCGAGCGAGCGTCCCGGCGTCGCCGTCGGCGCCGAGCGCGGACAGGACGCCGCCCGCGAGCCGCCCGGCGAGGAGCGCCGCGAGCAGCGCGACGACGGCGCTCGCGGCGAAGGCGGCGCCCGGCCGGCCGCCGGCTCGCGGGGCGGATCCGTTCATGGGGGGCAGGGTGGCGGATGGCGCGGGAGCGCGCCAACGGGTGCGGGACACCCGGGCGCGTGCCGCGCCGGTGGGCATGGCGCGGGGCTCGACCCCCGCCCGCATCCGGCCGATAACGCCCGGGACCCCTCGGCCCATCCCCCAGGCTCTTTGGAGGCGCCCATGTCCCGTCGCATCCTGGCCGCGCTGCTCGCGGCGGCGCTCGCCGCCGGCTGCGCCGGACCCAACAAGCTCGCCGAGAAGAGCCAGCAGAAGCTCTCCGACGGCGACGTGTGGAAGGCGTGGCAGCTCGCCACCCGCGCGCTCGACCGCGAGCCCATGAACCCGCGCGCGCGCGTGGCCGCCGCGGCAACGTACCGCGTGATCTCGGACGACTGGCAGCGCCGCATCCGCTCGCTCGGTTCGATGGACAGCCTGCGCGCCGCCGAGCAGGTGCTCCAGTTCTCCGAGTTCCGCTCGAACTCCGTCCAGTACGTGAACGTGGACGTGCCCGCCGAGTGGGCCGCCGAGGAGCGCGTGATCCGCGGCTCGGCCGCCCGGCATCACTACCGCCAGGGCAGGCTCGCCGCGTCCTCCAGTCGGCCCAAGGCCGCGTTCGCGAGCTTCCACGAGTGCGAGCGCTACGTGACCGGGTTCAAGGACGCGTCGCAGCTGGCCGCCGCGGCCTACGAGAAGGCGCTCACGCGCGTGGCGGTCGTGCCGTTCGCGGGCGGCAGCTCGGGCCTCTCGGGCCGCGACGTGAGCGAACGCTGGCGCGACGCGCTCGCCAAGGAGCTCTCGCCGCCCTCGGCGCGCTTCACGCGCATCCTCGGAGCCGAGGCCGTCTCCAACCGCATGACCGTCTCGCAGCTCTCGGGCCTGTCTCGCGAGGAAGCGGTGAAGCTGGCTCGAAAGTGCGGCGCCCAGCGCGTGGTGTGGGGATCGCTCGGGCCCGTGCGCTCGGAGACCTCGCTCCACTTCTTCCGCGACCGCGTCGCGCGCCGCGTGGTGGAGAAGGGCCCGGACGGCCGCGAGACCGTGCGCTGGATCGAGGTGCCCATCGAGGTCGTCGCCCGCGTGCGCGACGTGGCCGTGGACGTGAACGTCGAGGTGCTCTCGACCCACGACGGGACCTCGCTCGCCCAGGACCGCGCCACGCGCTCCACCCGCGCGCGCGTGCTGTGGACGTCGTACGTCCCCGAGGGCGACCTCTCCCACTACGCGCTCGTCTCCGAGTCGGTGCGGCGCGAGAACCCGTCGCGCGTGAAGGACGTGGAGACGCGCTGGAAGGCCGTGTGCGGTGACGGGACCACGCTCCAGCAGGTCCTGGGCGCGCGCCGCGAGACGCGCGGCAGCGGCGGTTACGACGCCGGCGTGCTCGGCCGCTTCGTCACCGGCGCGGCGTTCGTGTTTCTTCAGGAACTGCCGCCGGCGTCGGACCTGGCCGCGGCTGCGGTCGCGCACGGCTGGCAGCCGCTCCACCGCGAGCTGGCGCGCCTGGACGCGACGGACGACGTGGACCTGGGCGTGGCGGTCGGGAACGACTGAACCGCGACCCGTCGCGGGCCGCGGCGACGCCGGCGTGGGCGGGTTCGCCACGCCGGCGTCGGCGTTCCGGGGATCGGCGCGCGCGTCGCGGGGTCCTCCGCGCGCACGCATCTTGCGAGCGGATCCGCGCCCCGTCCTTCGCGAGGAGCACGCATGCTCGCGCGCGTCCGCACCGCCGCGCTGTGGGGACTGGACGCATTCCCGGTGGACTGCGAGGTGGACGTGGGGCCCGGCCTGCCCGGCTTCGTCATGGTCGGCCTGCCCGACGCCGCCGCCCGCGACGCGCGCGAGCGTGTCTGGCCCGCGCTGCGGAACGCCGGGCTCGCGCCTCCCGACCGGCGTGTGACCGTGAACCTGGCGCCCGCCGATCGCCGCAAGGAGGGCGCCTCGGGCGACCTCGCGCTGGCGCTGGGACTGCTGGTGGCGACCGGGCAGGCGCCGGGCGCGCGGATGGGGGGCGTGGAGACGCCAGGCGGCGCGGAGCCGGCCCGGGGCGCCAGCTCTGCGAGCGAGCCGTCCGCGGCGGCGCCCTGCGACTGCGCGGCGCTCGGCGAGCTGGCGCTGGACGGCACGCTCCGCGGCACGCGCGGGACGCTGTCGCTCGCCGAGTGCCTGTGGCGCGCCGGCGCGCGTAAGTTGCTGTGCGCCGGGGACGCCGCGCCCGAGGCCGCGCTCGTCGAGGGGCTCACCGTGTACGCGGTCGAGCGGCTGGCCGACGCGGTCGCGTGGCTCGAGGGCGGCCAGCTGCCACGCGTCGCACCCGCGCCCGCCGACCCGCAGGCCGGGCGCGACGAGGACCTCGCCGAGGTGCGCGGCCAGGCCATCGCGCGCCGGGCGCTCGAGATCGCCGCCGCGGGCGGCCACCACGTACTGCTCGTGGGCCCGCCCGGCTGCGGAAAGAGCATGCTCGCGCGCCGGCTCCCGGGGCTCCTGCCCCCGCTCGAGCACGCGGAGGCGCTGGTCGTGACCCGCCTCCATTCGGCCTCGGGCCTGCGCGCGCCGGGCCGCGGGCTCATGCGCACGCGGCCGTTCCGCGCGCCGCATCACTCCGTGTCGCGCGCCGGGCTCGTGGGCGGCGGCAACCCGCCGCGCCCCGGCGAGCTCTCGCTCGCGCACCGAGGCGTGCTGTTCCTGGACGAGCTCGCCGAATACCAGCGCGCGCTCCTGGACGCGCTCCGCGAGCCGCTCGAGAACGGCGAGGTGGCCATCGCCCGTGCCGGCGCTCACGCGCGGTTCCCGGCGCGGCCGCTCATCGTGGCGGCGATGAATCCCTGCCCGTGCGGCTGGCTCGGGCACCCCAAGCGCGGCTGCCGCTGCAGCCCGGCGGAGCTGGCGCGGCACACCGCGCGCGTGTCGGGGCCGGTGCTCGACAGGCTGGACCTCCAGGTCGAGGTGACGGCGCTCGCGGCGGACGAGCTGATGGCCGCGAGCGAAGGCGAGCCCACGGCGCTCGTCCGGGCGCGGGTCCTGGCCGCGCGCCGGCTGCAGGCGCGCCGCGGGTGGATGAACGCGCAGCTCCCGGCGGCGCTGCTGCGCGATCATGCGGCGCTGGATGCCGCGGGCCAGCGGTTGGTGCGGGACGCCGTGGACCGCGGCGGCATGAGCGCGCGGGCCGTCCACCGTGCGCTGCGGGTGGCGCGTACCATCGCCGACCTCGCCGGCGAGGAGCGGATCTCCGCGCTCCGGCTCGCGGAGGCGCTTCAGTACCGGGCGTTCGAGGCGAGGCGGGTCGCCGCAGCCGGCTAGCGCGCGACGCGGCCTTCGCCGTCGCGGCCACCCTCGAGCGAGGGTGGCCGCGGGAAGGGACTGCTCGCCGGACCGGGAATCCGGTCGCTCGCGCTCAGCGGTACAAGGCTTTCAGGCGCCCCCACGAGGTCTGGGTCGTCGACACGGGCATGTCCTTCTGGAACGACACGTTGTCGTAGAACACGCCGGACGGGGCGTAGCCCGTGCACCTGTTGGAGAAGCCGAACTGTAGAATCTGGCCCACCAGGCTGGGGTCGATGACGATGGCGAGGAAGTAAGGGCTCCAGGTGGACGGGGTCGCGGTCATGTCCGCCGTGATGAAGTTGGTGGTCGCATAGCCAGCCGCCGGATTCAGCGTCTTGATGAACGCCAGCGCCGTCGTCGGTGGGACGAGGTTCCCGAGCTTGGCATCGAACCGGAAGATCCACGTGCTGCCCACGTCGGCGGCGTCCACGGTCTGCTCCTGGAAGACGTTCGCCTCGATCTGGTTCCCAGCGGCGTGGTCGCCGTTGTTGTAGTCGCTGAAGACCACGAGGTCCTGCGCGGCGTGGCCCGGCTCGGGCGTGAAGTCGATGCCGCAGAAGCCGCCCGCATTGTTGGGCGCAGGGAACGTGCCGTAGCCGTAGTAGTAGACGCTGAAGTCGGGGCTGTACACGTTCCCGAACACCTTCCAGCCGTCGTCACCGAGCGCGGTGGGCGAGGCCTGGGCAAGCGATTCGAAGTCCTGGGAGTAGTTCGCCAGCGCCGCGTGGCTGGCGAGCGGTGCGGCGAGCAGGAAGGCCGCTACAAAGGCAATCGTGACCTTGGGACGCATTTCGGACCTCCTGAGGGGGTGTGCCGACCCGGGCAGCCGGGACGTGGGTTCCGGGCCAGGGCGCGAAACCGCACAGCGACCCGCCCGACGAGGCACAGCCTAGACTATGTTCGGCAGCCAAACAAAGTGAAAAATGCGGTGCGACGTGGGGCGCCTTTCGAATCGTGGGCGCTCCCCGGTGGCGGGCCAGAAACCACTTTGTTCGACGGTCGAACATACTCTAGGATTGAGCGCGAAGGCGGTTCCTACGTCCTCGCCAGCCCTTCCACATCGCGGGAGGTCACCACATGGGTCCCCGAGCCATCGCCATCCTCGCGGCGTCTCTGCTCGTCGCCGCCCCGGGCACCGGCCACGCCGCCCTGTCGGCCTACAGCCAGGACTTCGAGGGCCTGCTCATCACCAACCCGGCCGCCCTCAGCGGCGACGGTTGGATCGTTTACGGCAACGTCTTCACGCCGGGCGGCACGTACATTTACGGCTACGGGCCGTTCCCCGCGCCGAATGGCGGCAGCGCCTTCAGCGACATCGACACCGGACAGGGCGGCCCGGGGCAGGGCGCCCAGCAGCTGAGCATCTACAGCGACTACAACAATCTCGACCACGCCAACGGAAACTGGGTCGAGTCGAACGTCTACCGCGAACAGACCATCGTCGCGGGCGACGTGGACGGCTACTGGACGTTCCAGTTCGACGCCAAGCTGGGCAACCTCATCGCGCCCTCGACCGCATGGGCGTTCATCAAGACTCTCAATCCCGCGGCCGGCTATGCGACGACCAACTTCCGTCCGCTGGACACCACCGGGCTTCCGACGACGTGGAGCACGTATGAGATCTCCATCCTGATCACCCCGGACCTCGTCGGCCAGATCCTCCAGATCGGCTTCGCCAACAAGGCCACGGGCTACGTCTCGTCGGGCGTCTTCTACGACAACATCTTCTGGTACCGCCCCAGCATGGGCGTCGGCGGACCGAGGGCGGGCGGCTTCGACCTGCGGCCCGCGGCCCCGAGCCCGTTCCGCGGCTCGACACGCTTCGAATTCACGCTCCCGCGGCGCGGCTTCGCCGAGGTCGGGGTGTTCGACGTGGCCGGCCGTCTCGTGGCAACGTTGTTCAGGGGCGAGGCCGAAGCCGGCCCGCACGGTGTGTCGTGGAACGGTCGTCTCGCGGACGGGCAGCCCGCGCCCGCGGGCGTCTACCGTGGCGTGCTCCGGACGGCGCAAGGCCACGTGGCCCGCAGCGTGGTGCTCACACGCTGAAGCGGAGGCGTTCCGTGTTCCACCGACCGACGGCAGCCCCCGCCGCGGCGGCCCTGCTGGCCGCGCTCGCGGTGGCGGTCGCGGGCTGTGCGAAGCACACCGGGGTGCTCGCGCCCAGAATCACGGACCCGGTCGTGTTCGACGACACGTTCGGCGCGAGCGTCGACTTCCAGGCTTTCATGGGCTCCAAGCTCGACGCCCTCGCCATCGACCCGACCGAGGCGTTCAGCGGTACGGCCTCGATCCGCGTGACCGTGCCGCCGCCCGGCGACCCCAGTGGCACCTACGCGGGCGGCGCGTTCGTGACCTCCCGCGCACGCGACCTGCGCGGCTACAACGCGGTAAGCTTCCGGGCGAAGGCGAGCCGCGTGGTCACGTTCGACGTGCTCGGGCTCGGCAACGACAACACCGGCACGTCGAGGTTCGAGGCCAAGCGCGGCAGCCTGGCGATGACAACCGCGTGGACGCGATACGTCGTCCCGATCCCGCTGGCGGAGAAGCTCGCCGACGAGCGGGGCCTGTTCTTCTTCGCCGAGGGCCCCGAGATGGGCCAGGGCGCCAGCGTGTGGTTCGACGACATCCGGTTCGAGAACGACCTCACCATCACGAACCCGCGCCCGGTGATCCCGACCCAGACCGCGAATCCCGACGTGGGTTCGCTCGTGCCGCTCTCGGGCCTGCGGGTGACGTTTGACGTGGACGGGGCGGACGTGAGCGTGGACGCGATGCCCGGTTACTTCACGTTCCTTTCCTCGGACGAGTCCGTCGCGTTGGGTGGCGAGGGCTCGGTGCGCGCGGTCGGGCTCGGCACGGCCCAGGTGACCGCCCGGCTCGGCGCCGTACCGGCCGCGGGGACGATCACCGTGACCCCGACCCCTTCCCCACCGTCGGCGGCGCCGGCCCCCACGGTGCCCGCGGCCGACGTGATCTCGCTCTTCAGCGACGCCTACGCGAACGTCGCCGTGGACACCTGGTCCGCGAGCTGGGACCTGGCCGACGTCGCCGACGTGCAGATCGCCGGAAACGCCGCCAAGAAGTACACGAATCTCGTCTATGCGGGCATCGAGTTCACCGGCGCGCGTGTCGTGGACGCCACCGCCATGACGCACTTCCACGTGGACGTGTGGGCGGCGGCCGGGACGAACTTCAAGGTGAAGCTGGTGGACTTCGGCGCCAACGGCGCGTTTGGGGGCGGCGACGACCGCGAGCAGGAGCTGACGTTCACGTCGGCCACCACGCCGGCGTTCACTCCCGGAGGCTGGAGCGCGCTCGAGATCCCGCTGTCGTCGTTCGCGAACCTCACGACGCGAGCCCACCTGGCCCAGTTGATCCTGTCGGGCAACCCGGGCACGGTGTACGTGGACAACGTGTACTTCCACCGGTAGGACGGGGGCGCGGTGACGGTTCGGGTGGGCGGCGGCGGCAGGCGACCGGGGTCCGGCAAGCGCGTGGCCGCGCGGGAGGCGGTCCGCACGCGGCCACTCGCGGACTCGATCCTGCGGCTCATCTGGCAGGAGCGCACGATCTCACGCGCCGAGATCGCACGGCGCGCGAACCTTTCGCGCTCGACCGTCTCGGAGGTGGTGGGCGCGCTCCTGCCCACCGGGCTCGTGACCGAGGGCGGGCCGGGCGAGTCTCTGGGCGGGCGCCGGCCGATCCTGCTGCACTTCAAGGACGACGCCTGCTGCATCCTCGGCGTCGAGATGGGCGCCTCGCACGTGGCGGTGGCGCTCACCGATCTGCGCGGCCGCGTGCTCGACTGGGAGCTGCGCGACCATCCCGTGCGCACCGACCCCGAGGGCACGCTCCGGCGGATCGTCGAGCTGTGCGAGGCGAGCCTCGCGTCGCGCCGCGGCGCGGCGACGCGGCTCGTGGGCGTGGGCGTCGCGGTGCCGAGCCCGGTGGACCCGCTGCATCCCTTCGCGCTCTCCGAGGTCGTGCTGCCGGCGTGGAAGGGCCGCAGCGGACTCGAATCGCTCGCCGAGCGCTACGGCGTGCCGGTGATGGTGGACAACGACGCCAACCTCGGCGCGCTCGCCGAGCACTGGTGGGGCGCGGGCCGGGGCGTCGCCGACTTCGCCTACGTCAAGGTCGGCACCGGCGTGGGCTCGGGGCACGTGATCGGCGGCGAGCTCTACCGCGGCGCGACCGGCTTCGCCGGCGAGATCGGTCACCTGTCCATCGACCCCGACGGCGAGCCCTGCATCTGCGGCCTGCGCGGCTGTCTCGTCACGCACGTGGGCTCGCCGGCGCTCGTCAAGCGGGCCCGCACGCTGTTGCCCGAGTACCCGGGCAGCCTGCTCGAGGGGATCGAGGTCACGATGACGTCCATCGAGGCGGCCGCTCTCGCCGCCGACCCGCTCGCGCTGCGCGTCACGCGCGAGGCCGCCGAGACCCTGGGGATCGCGGTGGCCGGCATGCTCAACCTGATGAACCCCGCACTCGTCGTGGTCGGGGGCGGCATCACCGGGCTCGGTGACCGGTTCCTCGAGCCGCTGCGCGAGACCGTGCGCATGCGCACGCGCGTCAGCTCGGTGGCGGGCGCGTCCATCGTCATGAGCGACCTGGGGCCACAGAGCGTGGCGGTCGGCGCAGCGAGCCTCGTGCTCAAAGAAGCGCTCGCGAACCCGCGCCTGTTCACCGCACCGCCGCGCGTGGTGAGAGCGACACGGTGAGGGCGATGGCGTCGCGCGCGAAAAGGCTCCGCCCGACGGCACCGCGCGCCGAGGCGGCGCGGCGCGCGGCCGCGCTGCTCTCCGCCTCGCTGCTCACGGCCGCGGCCGGGTGCAAGAGCCCCGCCGCGCTCCCCGACCCCGGCACGCCGGCACCTGCGGGGCAGCTCGTCTGGGCAGACGAGTTCAACGGGCCCGCCGGCAGCCCGCCGTCGTCCGCGAACTGGGGCTTCGACGTGGGCACCGACTGGGGCAACGCCCAGCTCGAGTACGACACCGCTCGGCCCGCCAACGTCTCGCTCGACGGCCAGGGCCACCTCGCGATCACCGCGCGGGCCGAGAGCTACCAGGGCGCGGGCTACACCTCGGGGCGCATCAAGACGGCCGGCCGGTTCTCGCGCACGGGCGGGCGCTTCGAGGCGCGCATGAAGCTGCCCACCGGGCGAGGCCTGTGGCCGGCGTTCTGGCTGCTCGGCGCCGACTTCGCCACCAACCCGTGGCCGGCATGCGGCGAGATCGACATCATGGAGTACCGTGGGCAGGAGCCGGGCGTCGTGCTCGGCAGTCTGCACGGGCCCGGCTACTCGGGAGGCAACGCCCGCAGCCGCGCATACGTGCTGTCGAGCGGCGGGCGCTTCGACACCGACTTTCACGTCTCCGCCGTAGAATGGAAGACCAACCAGATCACCTGGTCCGTGGACGGCAAGCCCTACCACGTGCAGACGCCTTCGACGATCCCCGCGGGCACCTCGTGGGTGTTCGACCACCCGTTCTTCGTGATCCTCAATCTCGCGGTCGGCGGCACCTACGTGGGGCCCCCGGACGCGAGCACGGTGTTCCCGCAGACACTGCTCGTGGACTACGTCCGGGTCTACCAGGTCGGGGCTTGAGCGCGCACGCGGGGGCCAGCGCGGCGAGCGCGCCGCTCCCGCCGCGCTGGCGGCGCGCGCTTCCGGGCCTGGCGCTCGCCGCGTCGGCCGTGGCGGCGCTCGCCGGCTGCGCACGCGAGCGCGCCGAGCTGCCGCCCGGCGTGCTGGTGGTGTCGCAGGAGCAGACCGGCTCGTGGGTGCGGAACTTCAACCCGCTCACCACCGCCGCCGCCGCCCGCTGGCCCACGCTCGCCGGCGTCTACGAGCCGCTGTTCGTGTTCAACAGCGTGCGCTCCGAGCAGGTGCCGTGGCTCGCGAGCGGCCACGAATGGCGCGAGGGGAACCGCGTGCTGCGGGTGACGACGCGCGAGGGCGTCCGCTGGTCGGACGGACAGCCGTTCTCGGCGCGCGACGTGGCGTTCACGTTCCAGCTCCTGAAGCGGCACCCCGCTCTCGACCGGCGCGGCGTGTGGGGGTTCCTCGCCGGCGTGCGCGCGCCCGATGCGCGCACCGTCGAATTCGCGTTCCAGCGCGTGTTCATCCCCGGATTCGACGAGGTCGCCGCGCAGTTGATCGTGCCCGAGCATGTCTGGCGCGACGTCAAGGACCCGGTGACGTTCGCGAACGAGCAGCCGGTGGCGACGGGCCCGTTCACCGAGGTCAGGCTGTTCCGCCCGCAGGTCTACGAGCTGGGCCGCAACCCGCACTACTGGCAGCCGGGCAGGCCCGCGCTCGAGGGCCTGCGCTTCCCCGCCTATCCGTCCAACGACCGCGCCAACCTGGCGCTCGTCTTCGACGAGGTCGAGTGGGCCGGCAACTTCATCCCCGCCATCGACCGCGTGTTCGTGGGGCGCGACCCGGAGCACCACGCGTACTGGTTCCCGCTCACCGCCGGCGTCGTCTACCTCTACGCGAACACGACGCGCGCGCCGTTCGGCGACGCGCGCGTGCGCAAGGCGCTGAGCATGGCGCTCGACCGCGGGCTGATGGTGGACGTGGCGGCGTTCCGCTACACGCATCCGGCCGACGCGACCGGCATGAGCGAATCGTATGCCGCCTGGCGCGACTCCGCGGCCGCCGCGTCGGGCGACTGGGTGCGCCACGACCCGGCGCGCGCGAACGCGCTGCTCGATGCAGCCGGCTACGCGCGCGGGCCCGACGGCGTGCGCCGGCTCGGCGACGGGAAGCCCTGGCGCTGGGAGGTGCTGTGCGTCTCCGGCTGGTCCGACTGGGTGCGCGCCTCGCAGGTGATCGCCCGCGACCTGCGGGAGGTCGGCGTCGAGGCGACCGTGCGCACGTACGACTTCGGCGCCTGGTTCCAGCGCGTCCAGGAGGGGAACTTCGACCTGAGCCTCGGCTGGTGCATCGAGGGCCCCACGCCGTGGCACTTGTACCGTTGGCTCATGTCGTCCGCCACCCTCAAGCCCGTCGGCCAGGCCTCGGCCGGCAACTGGCATCGCTACTCGAGCCCCGCCGCCGATTCGCTCCTCACCGTGTTCGAGACGGCGACCGACCCGGCCGAGCAGCGCCGGCTCTCGTCGGCGATGCAGCGGCTGTTCGTGGCCGAAGCCCCCGCGATCCCGCTCTACCCCAACCCGACGTGGGCCGAGTTCAACACCCGGCGCTTCAAGGGCTTCCCCACCGCGGCCGACCCCTACTGCGACCCGTCCCCCAACAAGATGGAGCGAGGCGAGGTCCTGCTCGTGCTCACCTCGCTGCGTCCCCGGTAGGCACGATGCGCTACCTGCTCCGGCGGCTCGGCTTCTACCTCCTGGCGGCGTGGGCGGCGCTCACGCTCAACTTCTTCCTGCCCCGCCTCATGCCCGGCGATCCGGCCAGCTCGCTGTTCGCGCGCTTCAAGGGCAAGCTGGACCCGGCCGCCATCGAGGCGCTGCGCGCCACGTTCGGCCTGACAGACGAGCCGCTCTGGCGCCAGTACTTCACCTACCTGGGCCACGTGCTCCGGGGGGACCTCGGCGTCTCGATCGCCTACTTCCCCTCGCCCGTCGCCGACGTCATCGGCACCGGGCTCGGCTGGACGCTGTTCCTGGCCGGCTCCGCCGTGATCCTGAGCTTCGGGATCGGCACGCTGCTCGGCGTCGCCGCCGCGTGGTGGCGGCGCGGCTGGCTGGACTCGTGGCTCCCGTCGTCTCTCGTGTTCGTGGGCGCGCTCCCCTACTTCTGGCTGGCGATGGCGGCGCTCTACGTGCTCGGCTTCACGCTCGGCTGGTTCCCGCTCGGGCACGCCTACTCCGACGACGCCGTCCCCGGCTGGACGTGGACGTTCGCCGCCGACGTCCTGCGCCACGCCGCGCTCCCCATGGGCACGATCGTGCTGGTCACGCTCGGCGGCTGGCTGCTGACCATGCGCAACACGATGATCTCGGTGCTCGGCTCGGACTTCGTGAACCTCGCGCGAGCGAAGGGCCTGCCGCCCGCGCGCGTGGCGCTCCGCTACGCCGCGCGGAACGCGCTGCTCCCGAGTGTCACCGGCTTCGGCATGGCGCTCGGGTTCGTGCTCGGCGGCTCGCTCCTGACCGAGATCGTGTTCAGCTATCCCGGCCAGGGTTACCTGCTGGTGCAGGCCGTGCGCGCCCAGGACTACGCGCTCATGCAGGGCATCTTCCTCGTCATCACGCTCGCCGTGCTGGGCGCCAACTGGCTCGTGGACCTGGTCTACCTGTGGCTCGACCCACGCACCCGGGACGCGGGCTTGTGAGCGACGCCGATCGCGCTCAAGTCACCGGCCTGGGCGCCTGGGCGCACGCCATCCGGCGCGACCGGCGGGCGTTCGCCGGCGCGCTCCTCCTGGCGTGCTTCGCGATCGTCGCCGTCGTCGGGCCCTGGTTCGCCGGCGACCCCACGGCGCTCGTCGGCGTCCCTCTCCAGCCGCCCTCGGCCCAGCACTGGCTCGGCACCAACGGCCAGGGCCAGGACGTGCTCGCGCAGCTCGTCGCCGGCACGCGCGTCTCGCTCGCCGTGGGCTTCGCGGTCGGCCTCGCGGTCGTGCTCCTCGGCGCGCTCGTCGGGGTCACCGCCGGCTACTTCGGCGGCTTCGCGGACGGGCTCCTGTCCGTGTTCTCGAACGTGTTCCTCGTGCTGCCCGGGCTGCCGCTCGCCATCGTCATCGCCGCCTACCTGCCCTCCGGGCCCTTCACCGTGGCGCTCGTGTTGATCGTGACCGGCTGGGCGTGGAACGCTCGCGTGCTGCGTTCCCAGACGCTCGCGCTCCGGCGCCGCGACTTCATCGCCGCCGCCGTCGTCGCCGGCGAGTCGGCCCCGCGCGTGCTGCTGGTCGAGATCCTGCCCAACATGCTGTCGGTGCTGGTCGCGCAGGTGATCGGCAGCACCGTGTACGCCATCGGCGCCCAGGTCGGGCTCGAGTTCCTGGGGCTCGGGGACGTGGCCAGGGTCACCTGGGGCACGATGCTCTACTGGGCCCAGAACGACGCCGCGCTGCTCACCGGCTCGTGGTGGACGTTCGTGCCCCCCGGCTTGTGCGTGGCGCTCGTCGGCTTCGCGCTCACCATGCTCAACTCGGGCTTCGACGAGATCGCCAACCCGCGCCTGCAGCTCGAGCGGGCCTGGCGCGCGTACCTGGAACGCCGCGGCGTGCCCGCCACGCGCTCGACGCCCGTCGTGAGGGAACCGTGAACGAGCCGCTGCTCTCGGTCCGCGACCTGTGCGTGGACTACGTCACCGAGCGGGGCCCCGTGCGCGCCGTGGACGCCGTGGACCTGGACCTGGCGCCGGGCGAGATCCTCGGCGTCGCGGGCGAGTCCGGGTGCGGCAAGTCCTCGCTCGCCCAGGCGCTGCTGCGCACGCTCCCACCGCCGGCGGTGATCTCGCGCGGCCGCGTGACGTTCGAGGGCCGCGACCTGCTGGCGATGTCCGAGCCCGAGCTGCGCGCGACGCGCTGGCGGCGCATGTCCATGGTGTTCCAGAGCGCCATGGACGCGCTGAACCCTGTCACCACGATCGGCGAGCAGCTCGCCGACACCATCCTCGCGCACGAGTCCGTGCCCGCCGCGGAGGCGAAGCGCCGCGCCGGGGCGCTTCTCGAACGCGTCGGCATCCCCGCCGAGCGGCTCGGAGGCTACGCCCACCAGCTCTCGGGCGGCATGCGGCAGCGCGTCGGCATCGCCCTGGCACTCGCCCTCGAGCCCGCGCTCGTCATCCTCGACGAGCCCACCACCGCGCTGGACGTGATCGTCGAGCGCGAGATCCTCGCGCACATCAGGGCCCTGCAGCGCACGCTCGGCTTCGCGGTGATCTACATCACCCACGATCTCGCGCGCATGCTCCAGTTCTCGGATCGCGTGGCGGTGTTCTACGCGGCGCGGCTGGTCGAGTTGGGGCCTGTCACGACGATGGCCACGGCGCCGCGGCACCCTTACACGCGGGGTCTGCTGCGCGCGTTCCCCCGCGTGGACGTCGATGCAGGCGTGCCCGAGAGCATCCCCGGCACGCCGCCGAGCCTGCGCACGCCGCCCGCCGGCTGCCGGTTCCACCCGAGGTGCGCCCTGGCGGTGGAGGCGTGTCGGCGCGAGCGGCCGGCGCTCCTCGAGGTCGGCCCCGGACACTTCGCGGCGTGCCCGGTGGCGAGGTAGTTGCGGTGCGGTTCGGCTCGACAGCGAGGCCAGTGGCCCTCGGCAGAGCCTGTGCCCGATCCTCAGTCAGCGACTCGAGGGCCTGAACAGGTAGTCCCTCCGTACCGGGAGGGACTTCCTTGAAGTTCATGGATGTGGACGGCGGGTCACTCCATCCCAGCGACAGATGGCCTTGATCGCACCCCAGCTCTCCGCCTGCGCGTCGACCGTGTCGCAGTGCCCCGGGCCCGTGATGCCCTGGTTGAAATTGTCGAGCGTGGTCGTGAGGCTGATCGTGGAGCCGGGGCTCAGGAAGCCGGATCCGATCGGGGGTATCACCTGGCTGCCGATCAGGGCATCCGCGGCCGCGATCGCGACATTGACGCCCGCAGGCGCGGTGGCCCCCTGGGCGACGTTCCGCTTGGCGGCGATGAGCTGGTGGGCCAGCGAGAGCAGGCCATTGCCCGCGGCGGGCTCATCGAAGCTGAGCAACGGCTGGGCCTGCGTGTGGTTCACCCTGCCGATCGTCAGGTTGTCCACCGGCCAGAACTCGGGGTGGGGCTTCCAGCAACCCTGCGTGTAGGTGCAGTCCTGGATCTGGCGACGCCGTGTCGGGCGCCGCAGGGTCGGCGACGGGGCACTCGCCTCGTCGGAACCGCTGCCGTTCGCGCGCACCCGCACGACGTAAGCGGTTCCCTCCCGGAGCTCATCGACGTGCGGTGCGATGGCCCCGGTCTCATCGAACAGGTCGCCGAGCTGAACGCCGGCGAAGTCGGCGCTCGAGAGAGCGAAATTGTCGGTGCCGTCGTCGATGTTGAGCGTGGGCAGGCCGCGGAAATCGGCCCTGAGGAGCGTGGGCTGTTCGGGGCGGGCCACACGCCCAGCGCGTCGAACGTGGCCGCGGGCAGCCACTCGTCGGTGAGACCCTGCGGTGCGCCGGACGCCCCCGCCGTGACCAGGACCGAGATCGACGTGCGGCCGACCACGACACCCTCCAGCGTGGGCGTGTCGAGCACGGCGGCGCCGGCCACGGGGGCGAGAAGCGCCAGCCCGGTGAGAGCCGTGAGCGCGAAACGGAAGTGTCGAGCGAGCATGTGGTGAGGTCTCCGTGGGAGAGGAGACGCGGCGCAGGCTGTCGCATCTCGCCCGAGTGAGGGGCATGGCACTGCAGCGGGAAGTCCGCGACGATAAGAGAACATCCCGGGCCCGCTCGACTTCGCCCGCGCAGTCACCAGCTCTCGGACCCGCTCCTCGTGGCCGCGACGCGCGGCCTGGGACAGCCTGCCGCCGACTCCGCCGGAGCCCTTCGCAGCCCCCTCGACGGCGAAACAAGGGGCCCCCGACATGGCAAAGCCGTCCCTCAAGGTCATCGTCGCCGCGGTCATCGTGCTGCTCGCCGCCGCCGGGGGCTGGACCTGCTTCAACCACAGCCTCGTGCCGGCCGTGCACGAGGACCACGACCATGCGCTCGAGAACATCGCGGGCGGCGGCTTCCTGCGCGTCGAGCGCGTCGAGGGCGGCACGCGCAACCTGGTCGGCGGGCCGAACCGGGTGCTCATCCTGCACGGGTTCGAGCTGGGTTCGCCCTCGGCCGTCGGCGAGCTGCCCGCGCCGGTGGACCACGCGAGCACGGTCGTTGCAGGCCGGGAGATCGAAGTGGTGATGGCGGCCGTGGGGAGGAAGCGCTCCGAGGTGCTGGACTGGGCGAATGCCCACGGCGTGCCGATCGAGCGCCTCTACGTGGACCCGCAGTCGGAAACGGCGCAGCTCGTCGGCGCGCGGCAGATCCCCGAGCCGCTCATCCACGACCCCGAGGGGCGCCCCGCGCACCAGGCGCGCGGGCCGATGAACTGGTCCGATCCGGGCGTCCGCGCGCGCATCGAGGCCATCAAGCACGGAGCGGGCGAGCAGCAGCACTGACGCGGCGCGGGCGCACGCGGCACCGCGCCGCGATCGTCGTAGGGCGGTCACCGCGACGGGCTATGCGTCGAGGTCCTCGCGCAGCTGGCGCTCCGCCTCGAGCCAGAACTCGACGTCGCGCCCGTGCGGACGGCCCGAGTGCTCGTAGATATCGTGCGCGCGGGCGGCGATCTGCTCGTGCGTGAGACGACGCGGACGGCCGATCGTGGGAACCCGCGCCGGCTTCGCCGTGGCAGGATGCTTCTGGGGATCTCGCATCGGTGTGCTCATGGGACCTCCTTGTGGGCGAGTGTTCCATCGGCACGATCCAGCACCCCCTCGAGTGCCGGAACCTGGGCCGTTCCGGACGATCTCATCAGGCCCGGATCGATCGCAGCGGGGTCAGGTCGACCCTGGCCTTTCCTCACAACGCCATATTCAGGTACGTCCGGAACTCCCACTCGCTTCCCCGCGCGCCGCTTCCCGGATCGGGCAGGTATCGTAATGAATGCACGTCCAGCGTCCGGTAGATCCCGCGCACGCCGACGCTCGTCTGCGGGGTCGTGGATAGCCAGCGCGGGGCGCCGAGCGTGTAGCCCAGGTCGGCGGCGTACTGCTCGGGGAACGTCAGGTTGAAGTCGCGGTGGTAGTCGTACGGGCCCCAGTCGTTGAACCGCGCGGAGCCCGAGAACGCCACCGAGCGCCACGCGACGCGGGCCTCACCGCCATAGCGGTGGACGAGGCGCGTGTTCTCGCCGTTGGGCTCGCCGTCGCCCACGAACAGCGTCGTCGCGACGCGCGTCGAGGGGCCGAGGCGCGAGACGGCGCGGCCGCGCACCTCCCACAGGTCGCGCGGCGGCGTGGCGCCGGGGAACACGGCGAGCGTCTGCGCGGCGGTCACGTAGGTCGCGGCGTCCATGGTCGTCGGCAGGTGGCGGTAGACCAGGTCCAGGCTGGCGGCGAAGCGTGCGTCTTCCCGAACATCGTTGTCCCACGCCCACATCCACGTTCCGGGCGTGGGGTCGTAGCCCAGCAGCAGCTCGGCGCCGAACGTCTCGCGGTTCGCGCGCACGGCGAACGGGTCGTTCTGCACCTCGATGTTGCGCGGCCGCGCGGGGGACGGGGCGCCGGCGGGGATGGGGCCGATGATCGGCTTCTGCCACAGCACGTTCGGCGCGATCTGCCACGGGCCCTGGTTCACGAGCAGGCCGGTGATTACATTCGTCTGGTTGCCGGTGCCCACGTCCCTCAGGCTCCAGCCGGTGTAGGTGAGCGCCGCGGTCGGGCCGCCGTCGGCGACGAGGCCCATGCGCGCGGTCTGCAGGTACCAGTTCCAGCGGCCCTTCTGGAACGTGACCTTTGCCTTCGCACCGAGCGCGTCGCTCGCGAAGACCTCGTCCCGCCGCACAGTGGGGCCGGCGCTCGTCTGCTTGACGAAGTCGAACTTCTGTCCGCGTTTCGTGCCGCCCGACCAGATGCCGCCGAGCGTGAAGCTGAGTGGTCCGCGGGCGTGCTCGAGCGCGAGTGTGGCCTTGCGCGTCTGCGCGACGGGCAGCGCGGCCGAGGTCGCCGAGGCGCCGGACGCGCTCGAAACATCCTCCTGGTAGATGCCGGTCGCGGTCACCGTGCCCACCACGCGGCGGTACTTGGCGATCACGGCCGGGTTCGCGCCCCACCACAGCTCCTGGCCGTAGGCGAGCTTGAGCCCCTCGAACTGGCGCTTGCCGGCGAGCTCGAAGCCGATGGGCGCGTCGGCGTTGTAGACGTCGGTGTTGATTCCGTAGTACGCGTCGCGGTAGAGGCCGAAGAAGTCGCCCTCGTAGCCCCAGTGGTAGTGGCCGCTCCGGTAGAAGCCCTCGAGCTGGAACAGCCGGTCGTCCCACGACAGCGAAGCGTGGTGCACCTTCACGCGCTCGTCGGTCACGGTGCCGGGGACGTAGTCGGCGCCGAGCACGGAGCGCGGGATGCCGCGCTTCTCGTAGAAGATCTCGTTGATGGGGTTGGTGGGGACCTGGCCGAGCACGTTCACCGAGATGGTGCCGGTGACCTGATCGGTGGGCCGCGCCTCGAAGTCCGCGTAGAACGACTGGAAGCGGTCGAAGCCGCGGAACCGCGGCAGCACGGCCTGGGGCGCGCCGGCGTCGGGCGTGGTGACGCGCTCGCCGCCGGTCGCGACGGTCTCGATCTGCATGCGGAGCCCCGACAGCCGGGCGCGAGCGCCGCCGGCCGACGCGGCGGTGGCGCGGTCGCCGCGGGCGGCGAGCACGGCTGCGGTGGGGTCGATGGCGGCGAAGTGCGCGGCGATCGCGGCGCGGTCGGTGCCGGGGGCGTAGGCGTCGAGCGCGAACGCCTGCTTGAGCACGTGCCAGGCGGCGCGCGGGTAGAGATCGAACTGGTCGCGGCTGTCGGGGGGACCCTTGGCGCAGATGCCCCACCACTCCTCGTTCATGTTGTTCTCGCCCTCGGTGAAGTCCTCCTGGAACCCGCCGTCGGGCCACGAGGCGTGCGTGTCGTGGACGTCGAGGCGGCTGTCCTGGCCGTACTTCCACCAGCCGTCGCTCCACTGGAACACGTAGCCGCCGATGGCGTTCCCCACGCCGCCCTTGCCGGCGCTCTGCTCGTAGATCTCGCGCCACTGGCCTTTCAGATACCGGGCCTGCATGGCCTGGTCCTCGCGGCCGGTCTTCGCGTTGAACGCGTCGCTGCCGAACTCGCTGAAGACGACGGGCACGCCCATGGCGTCCTTCACGCGCTGGTAGAGGTCGCCCACCGAGATGCCGCGGTAGACGTTCGTGCCGAGGATGTCGAGGTCCTTGCACTCCTTGGCGATGATGTCCAGGTACTGGATGTCGCCGTTGGCCATGGCGACCGGCCGCGTCGGGTCGGCGGCGTGGATCTCGCGCGTGATCTCGCCGAACAGCGAGTAGAGGTGCCGGGCGCGCGCGGCGTCGCGCTCGGCCTTCGGGAGCGCCTCGATCTCGAACGACTTCCACGACAGGCCGTAGTTGTTCTCGTTGCCGAGGAGCCACAGCAGCACGCCCGGGCAGTTCTTGTAGCGCTCGACGGTGGCGAGCACGTCGGCTCTGAGCGCGGCGCGCATCTTCGGGTTCGAGTAGTCGGTGGCGGGATACCAGACGCCATCCAGCGTGAACCCGTAGCGGCCGACGGTGTGGTTGATGGTGGTCCAGATGCCCCAGCGCTCGTGAATGTGCTTCACCCAGCGCGGCGGGATGCCGGCGTACACGCGGATCGTGTTCACGCCCATGCTCTTCAACAACGCCATCTCGCGCGTGAGCGCGGCCTCGATGACGGCGTCCTCCTGCGCGAACAGGTCGTAGGCGTAGTTTTGGCCGATGGGGATGTAGTCCCAGTTCATGCCCTTGACGAGAAAGTCCTTCCCGTCGATCTGAAGGCGTGAGCCGGACTCGTCCCTGGCGACGCGCACGAGCGGCCGCGAGGCGGACGGCTCCGCGGCGGCCGCCGCCGCGGGACAGGCGAGCAGGACCGCGGCCAGCAGGCGGGAAGCGACCGTGGGGAGCGGTTTCAAGGAGTCCTCCCTTGGGAAAGCGGCCGCCCCGGCCCGGGCACCGTCCGGGCGGCCGTGAGTTCGCGGTAGAAGTACGCGCTGTCCTTGGGCGTCCGCCGCTGTGTGGCGAAGTCCACGCGGTAGAGGCCGAAGCGCCTGGCATAGCCCTGGTCCCACTCGAAGTTGTCGAGCAGCGACCAGGCGTAGTAGCCGGTGAGCGGCACGCCCTGGTCCAGCGCGTCGAGCGCCGCCTCGAGGTGCGCGCGCAGGTACTCGACCCGGCGCGCGTCGGCGACGTGGCCCGTGGCGTCGGGCGTGTCGGCGAACGCGGCGCCGTTCTCGGTCACGACCACCTCGCGCGGGGCGTATTCGCGCGTGAGCCGGAGGAGCGAGTCGGTCAGGCCCCGCGGCCACACCTCCCAGCCCATCTCGGTGCGCGCCTCGCGCGCGCCCTGCGGCACGCCGACGGGCTCGCCATCCGGCCCGGCGGCCACCACGGAGCGGCTGTAGTAGTTGACGCCGAGGAAGTCGGTGGGCGCTGCGATCGCCGCGAGGTCGCCCTCGCGCACGAACGGGAGCGGCCCGGGGGCGACGCGGCCGCGGCGCACGTGGTCGGTGATCACGTCGTCCGGGTAGCGCGCGCGGAAGATCGGCTCCAGGTACCAGCGGTTGAACGTTCCGTCGTAGCGCCTCGCCGCGTCGCGGTCGGCCTCGGAGGCCGTCGCGGGCTCCACGGGAGAGAGGATGTGCGTGATGCCGACGCGCGCTCCGGGCGACTCGCGCCGCAGCACGGGCACCGCCCAGCCGTGCGAGAGCAGCACGTGGTGCGCCGCCCGCAGCGCCTCGACGGGGTCGCGCCGCCCGGGCGCGTGCTCGCCCCGCTCGTGGCCGAGCGTGGCGATGCACCAAGGTTCGTTGTGCGTGATCCAGTCCTTCACCCGGTCGCCGAGCCGCGCGGCCACCGCCGCGGCGTGGTCCACGAACGCCTGCGCCGTATCGCGCGCGCCCCAGCCGCCGCGCTCGTCGAGCGCCTGCGGCAGGTCCCAGTGGTCGAGCGTCACGAGTGGCGTGATGCCGGCCGCGAGCAGCGCGTCCACGAGGGCGTCGTAGAAGTCGAGTCCCGCCTCGTTCACCGGACCGCGGCCGTCGGGCAGGATCCGCGTCCAGCCGACCGAGAAGCGGTAGGCGTCGAGCCCCAGCTCCCGCATGAGGCCCACGTCCTCGCGCCAGCGGTGGTAGTGGTCGCAGGCGACCGAGGGGTCGGAGCCGTCGGCGATCTTCCCGGGCGTCCCGGCGAAGCGGTCCCACACCGACTCGCCACGGCCGCCCTCGCGCGCGCCCCCCTCGATCTGCTGCGCCGAGGTCGCCGCCCCGAGGCGGAAGCCCGGGGGGAAGCGCCGGGCGCTCATGGCCGCGGCCCGGGGCCGACCGACCCGCCGGCCACCGGCGTGGCGATCGCGGCGAGCAGGGCGCGCGGGTATGGATGCGAGGGCGAGTCCACGACCGTCGCGGCGGGGCCGTCCTCGACGATGCGCCCGCGGTCGAGCACGAGGATGCGGTCGGCGAGGAACCGCGCCGCGGCGAGGTCGTGGGTGATGAGGAGGATCGCCAGGCCGCGCTCGCGCTTGAGCTGCGCGAGCAGGTTCAGGATCCCCATGCGAATCGAGACGTCGAGCATGGACGTGGGCTCGTCCGCTACGATCAGCTCGGGGTCGGCGGCGAGCGCGCGCGCGATGGCGACGCGCTGGCGCTGCCCGCCGGAGAGCTCGTACGGGCGCCGGTGCAGGAACTCGCCGGCGGGCTCGAGGCCCACCACGCGCAGCAGCTCCCGCGCGCGCTCGCGCGCCTCGGCCCGCGTGGGTCGCGGTGAGCGCAGCCGGACCAGCGGCCGAACCAGGTGGTGCTCCACGTCGTGCGCTGGGTTCAACGAGCCGAACGGGTCCTGGAAGACCATCTGCACGCGTCGCCGGAACGCCCGCGACGCGCGCCGCGGCACGCGACGGAACACGTCCACGCCGTCCAGCCGCGCCTCGCCGGCATCGGCCGGCTCGAGGCGCAGGAGAAGTCGCGCGATGGTGCTCTTGCCGCTCCCCGACTCGCCGACCAGCGCCACCGCTTCGCCGCGGTGAACGCGCAACCCCACGTCCTCGGCCGCCACCACCCGCCGCCCGGCCCGGAACGGCCCGCCGGTCGAGTAGTGCTTGCGGAGCCCCTCCACCTCGAGCAGGGGCGGCGCGGCGCGTACCACGGTCGAAGGCATCCTCCCTCCCTATCCGGTCCGCAGTGCCCGCGCGGGGACGCCGACCTCGATGCGCGCGATATCGCCGCGACGTTCGAGCAGCGCGCGGGACATCTCCGGGTCGAGCTCGTCCCCCGCGGACCTCGTCGAGCGGCCGTCCCGCGTCGTCACCTCGAGCCAGCACGGCCCGTTCACACGCACGTAGACGACCGGCACCGCACAGTACGTGAACGCGAGCCCGCCCGCGGGCACGTGCACGGCGACGGGCTCGCCCTCTTGGCCGCAGGCTTCCAGGACCGCCGGCGCCGCGAGCATCTCCGAGGCCCGCAGGAGCTGCGGCCGGAACGCCACGCGCCCACCCTCCACGCGCACGCCCAGCTCGCCCAGGCGGGTCAGGATCTCCTCCTTCACCTGGCCGGTCATGCCGGGCTGCTGGGCACCCCGCCCGGCGGGGGTGTGCGAGTAGGGGTCGGTGGGGAACGCGCCCCATCGCTTCGCGGACTTCTCGAACCCCAGGCCGGCGCGCACGCGCTGGTAGTGATGCGCGAGTGACTCGCGCACGGCGACCGGCGCGTCCTCGCGCTCGGCGCGGGCCCACACCTCCTGGACGGCCAGCAGCAGCTTGGCCACCATGTGCCAGTAGATGCTGCCGATCCCTTCATAGCCGTACATGGTCCCGGAGCGGCCGGTGAACGCGTGGTGGTGGAAGGTGGCCTCGTAGAGTTCCAGCACGGCGGCCCCGTCGCGCGCGACCGCGTCGCGCCAGCGCGGCTCGGCCGCGAGCCGGTCGAGTGTCACGCGCAGCGCCGCCTCGCCCCACAGGCCCGGCGCGAACCGCAGTGTGCCGGCCGCATCGCGCGCGAGCAGCGTCACGTCGCCGGCGTCGAGCAGCTCCCGCACCAGCGTCACCGCCCGCGCGCGTGCCTCGGGCACGACGTTCGCCTCGAGGAAGCCGGGGAGTGACTTCTCCGGGTAGAGCATGAAGCTGTCCTGGTCGGGCCGGTGGAGCCGGCTCGCGAACAGGGTGTCGAGAAGCCGGACCGCCTGCTCCGGCGTCACCAGCCCCGAGCTGAGCGCCGCCACCTGGCCCTCGAGCATCTCGGGCAGCCGGTGCACGCGCACGGTCTCGGAGTCGCGGTCGAACTCCAGCAGATTGTAGGCGTGATAAAGCCCGTCCGCGCGCTCGTTCGCGCGCAGCGTGCGGTCCACGTGCTCGAGCGCGGCCTCGAGCAGCGCCAGCACGTCGTCCATTGCGAGCGGTGCGGGCGTCGAGAGCCCGGCGCCGTACGCCGCCTCGCGGTAGCGCGAGAACGCGCCGCCGAGCAGGGCGAGCGTCCTGAAGCGCTCGCGGTCGCCTTCCGTGCCCGGCTTCGTCCCGCTCGGGCGGTCCTCGAGCCCCGCGCGCACCTCGCGCGCCCAGCGCGCCACCTCGGGCGAGACGGACGCCGCCGCCGCCCGACGCGGCTCGAGCAGCGTGCGCAGGAACTCGAGCATGCGGCGCAGGTGCGCGAGCGTCACCACCGAGACGCCGTGGCCGACGAGCGCGTTGTTCGCGTCGTTCCACTCGGGGCGCTGCGTGTTCATCCAGATCCCGGCGCCCGGCACCAGGTTCGAGAGCCGGGCGAGCACCGAGACGAGCAGCTTCTCGAGCAGCGTCACGTGGAGCACGCCGCCGGGCCCGGGCACGAGCCGCCCGTCGCCGCCGAGCCCGGCGACCCGCGCCGCGATCTGCGCGGCGAGGTCGTGGTCGAAGCGGATCGTCGAACGAGGCGTCTCGACGAGGCGCTCGAACGGCGCGATCCGGTAGGGCACCTGCGCGTACGAGAAGACCGCCCGGTCCAGCAGCGACTCGAGCGTCCCGGGCCACGCCTCGCGCAGCGCCTCGAGCAGCCGGAGCAGGTAGACGACCTGGTGGTCGCCCCAGTAGCCGATGTTGCTCCACGGGTGGCCCGGCTCCTCGACCTCCCAGTCCACGCCGTCGCGGGTGATGCGATAGGGGTTGAAGCCGTCCACGGTCGAGGCGTTCACGAACCGCGCGACCATCCCCGGGAGGAACGCGGGGAAGCTGGCGGCGAGCGCCTCCCAGTTTTGGAAGATGTCTCGCCAGTTGCCCTCGTAGCGCAGCGCGCGCGAGCCGTCGGCTTCGCGTACGTGGATGGTGAACCGGTTCCACGGCCGGCTCGGGTCGCCGTGGCGGCGCCCGAAGTGCAGCGGCAGGTAGTCGAGGGCGAGCCGCTCGAGGTCGGGGTCGCCCGCTGCCGCGGCCCGCGAGTGGAGCGCCCCCACCGGCAGCTCGGCGGAGAGCGCATCGAGCCAGCGCGCGTGGCGCGCGGCGACCGGCCGGTTGCGCGCGCGCACGAACGCGGCGAAGTCCGCGCCGGGTACCAGGTGGTGCTTCGCGAACACGCCCCCGCGCATGTTGTTGTAGAGCACGTTCGCCAGGTGATGCAGCGAAGCGCGCGGGTCGGCGGTGAGCTGGAGCCCATCGGCGCTCGCCACGTTCCGGCGCAGGTTCGCGGCCGCATCGGCCAGCGCGCGTTCCAGCTCGCGGTCGAGCTCGCCGCCGCCGAGGAGCCTCTCGCGCAGCCCCGCCACCTGCCGGTGATCGCGGCCGGCGTCGGCGACCAGATACCAGCGGGCGCGCGCGCCGGGCTCCAGCTCCAGCGTGGCACGGACCAGGTAGTTCCCGCGCCGGCCGTTCAGCCTCCGCGCGGGCGGCGCCTCGCGACGCGCGCGGAAGGCGTCGAGCGCCTCGTGCTCCAGGTGGACCGCGGCGCCCGGCAGGCCGTGAGCCCAGACGACGTTCGCGCGCAGCTCCTCGGCGGGCTCGGGCCGATCGCTGATGCGCGACGTGATCGAGAAGAGCCCGAGCCCGGTGCCGGGGTCCACCTCGCACCGCTTGTAGGCGTCCACGAGCGAGCCCGAGTGCTGGTAGAGCGCGAGCGGCACGCCGAACGGCAGCACGTTCCGCACCCCGTCCAGGATCGTGACGCTGGCCGGCCGCGACCCGGTGTTCACGAGCTCCGCCGTGCGCACGTGCCCGAACGCGTCGCACGCCGCCCAGCGGTGGCGGAAGCAGAGCCCCAGCTCGTGGTGCGCCTCCTCGAAGACGACCGGCGCGCCGAGCGGGTGCTTGTAGAGATTCGACTCGACGCTGCCGGCGGCGCCCGGCCGGGCGGAGAACGGCTCCCAGGCCCGCTCCCCCGCCCCGGCGCGACGCACCCGCAGCAGCGTGACCGGCCCCGTGTGGTGGTGCGCGTCGTGCAGCTCGTCCACGGTCACGTACGGGAAGAGCGCCCCGTCGGGGTCGGCGCGCCCGGCGGTCAGGCCGCCGGCGCTGCTCACGAACATCCACAGGTCGGTGTCGCTCGGCACGGCCATCAGGAACGGCGGCATCGCCGCGTAGCCGCGGATGCACAGGAACTCCCGCCCCTCGAGCTCGACCGGCCCGCCGTTCCAGGCCGCGCGGCCCACACCCTCGACGAGGCTCACGGTGAGACCTCCGCGGCCGGCTTCGGGGTGCGGTCGGCGCGGTAGAGCCCCCAGTGCTTCTCGACGTCGGCGGGGTCCGGGCCACCCTTCCAGTTCTCGTCGAAGGCCTCGAACGTGAACGACGGCACGCGCGTGCGCGCGAGCCAGGCGCGCAGCTCGCGCACGAACCGCGCCTGCTCGGCCTCGCCGAGGGCGCCCTTCATGAGCCGCCCCTGGTCTCCCTCGTCGTTCCGCCGCGTCGCCCAGCCGGTCTCGCCGATCACGACCTCGCGGTCGGGATGGAGCGCGCGGATCGCGGCGAGCTGCGCTTCGATCCAGGGCAGCGCCCCGTCCAGCGAGGCGCCGTTCCAGAGCGGGTGCAGGTGCGTCATCACGAAGTCGCACTCGGCCGCCACCACCCGGCTCCCGGGCTTGTTCCAGAAGTTGTAGTCGTCGCCGCTCGTGACGGGGACCCGGGTGCGGGCGCGCACCTGCCGGATGAACTCCACCAGCCGCTCTTGGGGAAGCCGGTTGTGCGACCAGGAGACCTGCGTCTCGTTGCCCACGGCGATGGCGGCCACGATGCTCGCGTGCTCGCGCGCGAGCCGCACGGTCGCCTCGAACTCGCGGCGGTTGGCCTCGCTCGCGGCGGGGAATCGTTCAAGCACGCGCCCAGTCGAGTCGCGCCGGTCCTCGGCGGCGAGCCACAGGCCGAGCACCACCTTCATGGGTAGCCCCGACTGCCGGATCGCCGCGAGCACCGTGTCGCCGGTGCCGGCCGCGCCGTAGATGCGGATCAGCCGCCAGTGCCGCGCCATGATCGCCAGGTCCTCGCGCACCTGCGCCACGCTCGGCGTGGACACGCCGGGCCGCTGGCCGTCACGGTGCGGCCCGTAGGCGACCCCGTCCCCGAGCCAGCGCTCGCCGTCCGCGACGACGAACGGGCGCACGACGAACGGCGACTGCCGCCGCGGCCCGCCCGCGCGGGCCGCCCGCGCCACCCCCGCGGCGAGCAGGGCCAGCGCGGCGAGCGCGAGCAGGAACGCGAGCGCGCGGTCGGTCATCGCAGGAGGACGAAGCGGGCCGCGGCGTGCGCTCCCGGGCCGGAGAGCCGCGCCAAATAGACGCCCGCCGGCACCGGCCGGCCGGCGTCGTCGCGGCCGTCCCAGTCCAGCTCGTGCATGCCCGCCGGCCGCACGCCGTCATCGAGCACGCGCACCTCGCGGCCGGCGGCGTCGTGCACCGCCACGCGCAGCCCGCCCGAGCGCGGCAGCGTGCAGCGGAGCGTGGCGCCTCCCCTGGCCGGATGCCGGCCGGCGAGTGCGAGCTTCGCACCTGACGGCGCAGGGCCGGCGGAAGGCGGCGCGTCGAGCAGCCCGGGCGGCCAGGGCGTCCAGCGGAAGTCCTCCACCACCACCTCCTGCGCGGTCGCCGGCGGGCCGTCCACCTGCCACAGGTTCAGGTGCACGCGCGGCTGGTCGGGCCGCGGGATGTGCGGGCCGGTGTAGGTCCAAGCCGCGGCCTGCGGCGAGACAGCTTCGTCGAGCGGGCCGCCGCGCCAGCTCCGGTACTCGATCCGGTCCGGCCGCCAGCGGAACGCGTGGCTCGTGACCTCGTCGGCGCCGAACGACATGGCGAACTGCACCCGGTTCCCGCTCCAGTCCCATGGCTGCGTCACGTACTGGCCGTTGGGTCCGCCGGGCACGCCCCAGCGGCTGAACTCGATGTCGGTCTCGTTGTGCGGGTTCCACCACAGGTAGGCCGGGTCGTAGCAGGGGCCGTACTCCCACAGGTAGAGCCCGAGCACCGTCGTGGGGTCGAGCGTGTCGAGCCGGCCGCGCGTGGTGAACACGTAGTCGCCGTAGCCGAGCGGCTGGGTGAGCGCGACCTCGGTGCTGTACCAGGTCCCGCCCGACTGGGCGATCGTGAGGTGGAGCCGCCCGCCGGCGTCCACGTACACGGCGCCGGCGGAGTTCGTGAACGCGTTGGGGCCGGGGCCGTAGAAGCCCGGGCCCTTCACGCGCCAGGTGCGGCCCGCGAACGCGAGCGTGCGGCCGCTCCAGAAGTCGTTCCACTGGAGGTCGTCGAGGCTCGGCGTCGTCTGCTTCTCGAACCGCACCTGGTCGTAGTGGGCGTCGCGCTGCGGATCGCCGGGGCCCTGCAGCACGCCGAGCAGGAGCCGGGCCGAAGCCGTGCCCGAGGGCGCGGGTCCGGTGGTGAAGGCGAACGCGACGAACGTGTCGGGCGCGCTCGCCGCCGTGGCCACGTCGTGCGACTCGAAGCTGATGAGCGCCCCGCCCGAGCCGCGCCACTCGACGTTCACGATGGCCTTCGACTGCCCTGCGAGCGGGCGGGCCGACGGCACGCGAACGTGCCCGGTGACGAGCCAGCGGTCGCCGGCTGCGGAGGTCTGCGCCTGCCAGAAGCCGGAGACGTCCCAGCCGCCTGTGTTCGGGCCCGAGACGCGCGCCGCGCGCGCGCCGTGGAGCGAGCCGGTGACCATGCCCACCGAGCCGAACTGGCTCCAGCCGCCGAAGACCGCGCCCGACTGCCCGCCGATCTCGAAGCTCGGGTTGGCCAGCATGCACTGCGCCCACGCGCGGCCCGGGACCCCCCCCCCGAGGAGGGCGGCGAGCGCGAGGGCGGCCGGGGCGCGAAGCGGGTTCAAGGTGGCTCCGTGAAGGGGGAGCGGAGACTTTGTACGGCTCTCGAGCAAAGACGATACCGGCTCGCGGGGCGCGTGGGAAGTGGGCCTTTCGGGGGGCCGCGGGGGCTCGCAGGGAGGAACCGGCGGTGTCGTTGCGACGACGCCACGCGTGCCGAACGGCGGCCTGGTCAAACCGCGATGCGGCTCGCCGGCGGCCGTGTGCGGGTCGCCGGCGGCGACTCCGACCGGAAGGGGAGCACGGGCGGAGTGTGGCGGTACCGGAGGCCGTAGGGCGCGGACGCGCCGCTACCCCAGCTTCCGCCCCGCCGCGCGGAATCGCTGCACCGCGGCCGCGTCGGGCCAGGAGTGGTACGAGCCCTGGGTGAGGTCCAGCGGCGAGCGCGTGATCGTGCCGTCGTCGATCCGCTGGAGCGTCTCGAGCAGCAGCTCGGCGGCGATGGCCTTGGAGCGCACGATGAAACTCTCGAGCGTGTCGTCGGGGCCGATGTCGTAGATCCGCTGGCCGCAGAGCTCGCCGGCGTCGATGCGCGTGTCCACGTAGTAGATGGACACGCCCGCCTGCTTCTCCCCGTTCGCCAGCATCCAGAAGCTCGGGAGCACGCCGCGGTAGCGCGGCAGGATCGAGCCGTGGATGTTGAGGATGCCGCGCGGCGGCAGGTCGATGAGCGGCTGCTTGAAGAGCTGCGGGCAACTCACCGAGATGAGCAGGTCGGAGCCGAGCCGGCGGAGCTCCTCGAGGAACTCGGGAGCGTTCACGTCCTGGACGGGCAGGCACGGCACCGCGTGCCGGCGGCAGACGGAGGCGATGGAGCGGCCGCGGATCTTCGCGAGCACGATGCGCGCGGCCAGCCGGGCCGCGGACATCAGGCCGAACGTCTTCGCGTAGCGCTGCGCCGCCTGCACTGCGGTCTGCTTGCCGTAGAGCGGGGGCGCGACGTAGACGGCCTTCACCTGGGTGCCGCGCACGCGCAGCACGCGGTCGAAGAACGCGGGCAGATAGAGCGGGTCCTCGGTCGTGAGGAACACCAGGTTCATCGGTCCCTCCAGGCGGCCACCACCTCGTCGAACCGCCCGAACGGCAGGCTCCCGAGCAGGTGGTGCACCCGCCGGATGAACGAGGTGCGGCCGATTCCCTGCATGAACCGGAACGCGGGCCCGACCCGGCCCCGGAACTCCTCCATCTCCTCGGGCGAGAACTCGTACGGGTGGCAGTAGAGGATCACCGGCCGCCCGCTCGCGAGCACGGAGCGCAGCGCGCTCTCGAGGACCGCCCTCGGCAGGAGCCGGACGTAGCCGCCGCCGGCCACGGGCACCCGCATCCCCGCCACGGTCGCGATCGCGACCGGGACCTCGAGGATCTCCCTCCCCCCCGGCAGGGCGACGCGATGCGGCCCGATCTCCCAGCCGGCGATGCCGTAGCGGCCCATGTGGATCGGGAAGATGGACGAGTCGATCTCGAACCCCAGCTCGTCGAGGATCTCGAGCGCCCACAGGTTCCTGCGGATGATGGAGAAGTCCGGCGCGCGGAACGAGGTGACGCGCACGCCGCACGCGTCCTCCACCGACTTCTTCGCGTATTCGAGCTCCTTCCGCAGCGCCGCCCGGTCCATGCCGAACAGCGGCCGGTGGCTGTAGCCGTGCGACTGGATCTCGTGGCCCTGGGCGAGCAGGTCGCGCAGCATGCCGGGAAACGCCTCCGCGACCATGCCCTGCACGAAGAAGGTGCCCTTGAGGCGGTGCGCGTCCAGCGCCGCGCAGGTTCGCGCCACGTTGCGGAGCACGCGCTCGTGGATGGGGGCGTCGAAGTCGATCGTGGACTGGTACCAGTCCTCGACGTCGATGGTGAACGAGCAGCGCGGGCGCGCCGCCTCGCCGTTCGCCGCACGCGGCAGAGGCGCGCAGGGCGTGGTCGTGTACGGGCCGTCGGTGGTCTGCGGAAGGGTGTTCATGCGGGGCTCTTGGCGACGGGTCTGCGGGGCGCGTCCCGCGGGGCGGGCGCGGCACCCAGGGGGGCCGGCGCCCGCCCGGGGACCCCGACCTCACGGAGCGGCCGGCGGTCGCCTCGGGTATCGGGTCCCGGCCGCCGGGACGTTAGCCTCGAATCCCCCGGCCCGGGAGCGGGGAGCCCGGACTTCAGAGGTCCACGAGGGTCCGGAACCCTCCGTAGCACATCCGCTTCGGGTCGAAGAGCGGCCCTTGCTTCATCATCCCGAGGATGCGCGGGTCCTTCATGACCCTGGCGTTCACCCGGTCACGATGCGCCCTCGAGCGGTAGACGATCCACGAGAACACGACGGTCTCGCCGCCCCGGGCGCCGGCGGCACGGGCGATGGAGGAGACTCCCTTGTGCTTCAGGTCGTCGCCCGCGGTCTCCACGTAGTCGAGCGCGCCGTGCTCCTTCCACACCCGGCCGGCCAGCGAGGCCAGCCGGCGGTAGGCGGCGAGCTTGCGCTTCGGGATCGGGATCAGGAAGCCATCCACGTATCGGGCCATGAGCGGGTCTCCTCGCTGGCGTCCGCCACGTGTGGGCGGGCGGCGGGTGGGTGTCGCGGTGCGCCCGGGGCGAGCGGGTCGTGCGGCGGCCGCTGAAACTACCATCCCTTCCGGTGCCATGGCAGCGCCGCGCCGCCGGGAACGTGCTCCAGCGGCCGGTCCCGGGTGCCGACACCCGGCGTACGATCCGCGCTTGCGCTATGCTGTCCGGCCGCGAAGACGCCGCGCGCATGCGCCTCCCGGAGGGACCCCATGACCACGCAGTCCACGCCCGCCACGCAGGCCGGCGCCACGCTCCACTACGACGGCAAGTCCGTGAACCTGCCCGTTCTCCGCGGGAGCGAGGGCGAGGTCGCGATCGACATCGAGAAGCTGCGCGCCGCGACCGGCATCATCACGATGGACCCGGGCTACGGCAACACGGGCTCCTGCAGGAGCGCGATCACGTTCATCGACGGCGAGAAGGGCATCCTCCGCTACCGGGGCTACGACATCGCCGAGCTCGCCGAGAAGAGCAACTTCCTCGAGGTCTCGTGGCTGCTCCTGAACGGCGAGCTTCCCACCCGGGCCCAGCTGGCCGAGTTCACACACGAGATCACCCGCCACACGCTGCTGCACGAGAACTTCCGCCGCTTCTTCGACGCGCTCCCCAAGGACGCCCATCCGATGCCCGTGTGCTCGGCGGCGGTCGCGGCGCTGGCCACGTTCTACCAGGAACCCGACGTCGAGGAGCAGCGCCTGCACGAGACCGTGGTGCGGCTGCTCGCCAAGATGCCCACGCTCGCGGCCTACTCCTACAAGCACTCCATCGGGCAGCCGTTCATGTACCCGCGGAACGGGCTGGACTACTCCGCGAACTTCCTGCACATGATGTTCGCGACCCCGTGCGAGGAGTACGAGGCCGACCCGCTGTTCGCCCGTATCGTGGATCAGCTGTTCATCCTGCACGCCGACCACGAGCAGAACTGCTCCACCAGCACGGTGCGGGTCGTGGGCAGCTCGCAGGCCAACCTGTTCGCGAGCGTCTCGGCGGGTATCGGCGCGCTGTGGGGCCCGCTGCACGGCGGCGCCAACCAGCAGGTGATCGAGATGCTCGGGCGCATCGAGGTCGAGGGCGGCGACGCGCAGAAGTTCGTGGACCGGGCCAAGGACAAGAAGGACCAGAGCCGGCTCATGGGCTTCGGTCACCGCGTGTACAAGAACTACGATCCGCGCGCCACGATCCTCAAGAAGTCGTGCAAGGACCTGCTCGACAAGCTCGGCATCCGCAGCCGCCAGCTCGAGATCGCGATGAAGCTGGAGGAGATCGCGACCCGCGACGAGTACTTCATCAGCCACAAGCTCTACCCGAACGTGGACTTCTACTCGGGCATCATCTACAAGGCGCTCGGCGTGCCGGTGAACATGTTCACGGTGATGTTCGCGATCGGCCGCATGCCGGGCTGGATCGCGCAGTGGCTCGAGATGCGCCGCGACCCGGCCACCCGCATCGCCCGCCCGCGACAGATCTACACGGGCGCCACCCAGCGGGCCTACCGGCCGATCGACGTGCGCTGAGGCGCCATCGCGGGACCCCGCCGCTTCGCGCGGCGGGTCCCGCGAGATTCCGCACGAAGGCCGGCGTTACAGGCTGTGCCGGATGCGGAACACGACCATCCGGCCCATCTCGGGCGCACCGATGAACTCCCGGTGCCTGTCGTCGAACAGGTTCGTGGCGCTGAGCGATGCGTCGGTCCCGGGCGAGAAAGGCAGCGCGTAGCTGACGTTCGCGTCCATCAGCGTGTACGCGTCCACCACGCCCACGAACACGCCCGAGTTCATCGGGAAGCGGTCCACGTAGCGGCCGCGGACCTCCATCGCGAGTCCGGTGCGCGCGTTGCGGTAGCTGGCCGCGAGCGTCGCCTTGTTGATGGGTGCGTTGAGCGCGATGTCCGCGATCCCGTCCTGGTTCTTGAACAGGTTCTTGTTCACGAGCGAGTAGGTGCCGGTGAAGCTCAGCTGATCCGTGACGATGACCGTCGCGCCGAAGTCCGCGCCCCACAGATCCACGGTGCCGAAGTTCCGGTAGGTGAGGAACAGGTCGTAGGGGTCGCCCACGGTGTTCACGGGCGTGACGGTGCCGAGCGGGATGCCGGTGACCGAGGGGTTCCCGTCGATCCCCGCGACGCCGGCGGCGATGGTCGCCGCCTGGAGCGGCGTGAAGCCCTGCGTGATCAGGTACGCCGTGAGCGACGCCCGGTCCAGGAACACGTTCGGCGTGGGGACCAGCAGCGGCGAGACGAAGTCCTCGATGCGCGAGAAGTACAGGTCCACGCCCAGGCTCAGGCGGTTGGCGACGAACCCCTTGTAGCCCACCTCCGCCGTGTTCGTGATCTGAGGCCGGAGCGGGTCCACGTCGCGCACGTCGGCGACGGTGCTGAACGCACGCGTGGTGGGATTCAGCGCGCGCATCACGCTCCCGACCTGGGTCGCGTTCGGCGCGGCCGTCCCGGCCAGCGCCGGCACGAGCGACTGGACGACGGGCCAGAAGATCGTGGCGTCCAGCGGCAGCTGCTGAGCCGGGCCTCCGAGGCCCCCGGGCGTGAACGGCGAGCGCATGAGCGGCCGGCCGCCCACGTCGCGCGCGAACGTGAACCCGTCCTTCGGCACGCCGGTCACGCGCACGTCGTAGGGGAGCCCGCCGAAGTTGCGCGCCGAGACCAGGTCCAGGAACAGGTTGTTGCTCGTGACCTGGTTGAACGCGCGGTTGTAGGTGAGCCGCAGGTTGTGCCCGTCCACCGGCCGCCACAGGAACCCGGCGCGCGGCGAGAACACCATGTCGCTCACCCGGCTGTGGTCGTCGAGCCGCGCCGCGGCCACCAGGTCGAGCCGGTCGGTGAGCCGAGTCTCGGACTGGGCGTAGCCGCCCACCTCGGTGATGTCGTCGTCGTTCTCGTTGCGGCCGGTGATGGTCCCGCCCGTGCGCGGCAGCGTCCGGATCAGGTCCACGCCGTAGATGAAGCGCTGGCGTTCCCCGATCCGGCTCGCGTGCTGCGCCTGCCCCACGGCGAGGATCGAGTTGTCCTGCACCCGGGAGCCGTCGCGCAGGAGGTAGCTCTCGCCCGCGTCGCTGAAGTTGAGGTAGCTCTGGACGAAGAGCCCGTCGTGGCGCAGGCGGGCCTGGACGTACGTGTAGCGCCAGTCCTTGGCCTGCACCGCGCCGAGGCCGGTCAACTCGATGCCCGAGCCCATCTGACTGAAGCCGCTCGACACGATGAGGTCGGTCCGGTCGCCGAGCTTCGCGTCCACGCGCCCCTCGCCGCCGAAGCGGAGCACGTCCTCGTCGCGCGCCCCGATGCGCAGCGTGTCCGGGCTGGCGCCGGCGCTGAGCGCCGCGTTCCGCTGCGCCTGCTCGACCGGGTCCACGTACTGCCAGTCGCGGCCGTGGAAGAAGTTCCCGGACAGCTTGCAGCCCACGCGCTCCCCGACCCGGCTCGCGTGCCGGCCGCTGAACTGGGTGACGTCGCGCTCGCCGGCAAGCGCGCTCAGCGTCGTGCCCTGGTGCGCGAGCGGCGAACGGGTGAGGATGTGCATGACGCCGTTCGCCACGTTGGGACCGTACAGCGCGGAGCCGGGGCCCAGCACCAGCTCGATCCGCTCGACGTCCTCGTTCGTGACGGGGATCAGCCCGTAGGTGTTCACGCGCAGGGAGGGCACCGACGCCCAGCGGTTGTCGGTGAGCACCATCATCGAGCCCGAGAACACGTTGTTGAACCCGCGCGCGACCACGCTGTGCTGGACGAGCCCGCTCGAGGCCACGTCCACGCCGGGGACGCTGCGGACGTGGTCCACGGAGCTGGTCGCGGGCCGGGCCTCGACGTCCTTCGTGCCCACGACGTAGGTCGATGCCGGCGCCTTGAGCACCTTCTCCTCGGTGCGCGAAGGGGTGACGACCACGGGGTTCATCCGCAGCTCGCGCGAGATCATCGTCACGGTCCCGACGTCGGTCGGCGCGAGGCCCACCGCGATGCCGTCCAGCCTGCGGATCTCGTAGCCCAGCCGGGAGAGGACGAGCGCGAACGTCCCGGCCGGCGCGTCGGTGATCCGGAACCGCCCTTCCGAGTCGCAGTTCGTGAACGCCACCCGATCGCGCCCGCCCGCGATCAGCTCGACCAGCGCCTCGTTCACGGGCTGGCCGGACTCGGCGTCCACGACCCGCCCGGTCACGACGCCGGACTGAGCCGTGGCCGCGGGCGCCTCGACACCAAGGGCGAGCGCGCCGAGCGCCGTCGCGACCAGGACGCGACGGAGCAGCGCGAGGAGCGGGGACGACCGCATCCGGAACTGGCGAACCTTCATGGCTCTCCCTCCTTCGATCGAGCGGATGCGCGCGCCCGCCCCGAGTGGGCAGGCCGCGCGCACCGGATCACACGTGCTGCTTCACGATGATCGGCTTCCCGTCCGGGTCCACGGCCACGGAGCTCGCCGGACCCGCGGTGCACTCGTCGGCCTCCTGCTGGAGCGTGACCCCCTGGGCCTTGAGCCGGCGCTGGAGCTCGCGGACGTCGGTGAGCGCGGGCAGCTTCTGCGCGTGCTGGCCCCAGCCCGGATTGAACGTGAGGATGTTCTTCTCGGACATGCCCCGGAACAACCCGATCACGTGCTCGCCGTTCTTGAGGCTCAGCCAGCCCTGCGAGGCGTTCCCGGCGAAGACCTTGAAGACGAACTTCTCGTAGAAGCCCCGCGAGGCATCCAGGTCCCTGGCGGCCAGGCTGATCGGGAAGTCACCCAGCTCCATGCGCCGCTCCTTTCCGTTCCGGTGAGGATACGCTCCCCGGGGCTTCCCGACGCCACGCCCCGCGCGAAGCGGGCCACCCGACGCCCCCCATGCGGGTCGAGCACGGGTCCGCTTCGGTGCGGCGACCGCCGCGGCGCGCAGGCGGCCGGCCGACTTTCGTGTCGAAACGCGAGGATGCTCGTCCAGACTCTACCTCGCCGGGGCCACCACCGTTCAAGAGCCCGATCATGCGCACCCCGCCTCGTCCGTCCCCCCGCCGTGGATCGAGCCTCGCGTTCGCCCTGCTCGGGTCGCTCTGGCTCGCGTCCGCGATCCACGCCGCGCCGGTCGCGGGCTTCGTCGAGCACTTCCCCGGCACCTCGATCCGGGGCTGGGACGGCGGCGCGATCGAGAACAGTCCGGGGACCGGCGGAGTGGCCGGCGCCGGCGACAGTTGCCTGCGCATCTCGACGCCCAACGGCCTCCAGCACAACCTCGGCGTGCGCTCGACCGGGCTCGAGTACCTGGGCGACCGGCTCGCCGCCGGGGGGCCTCCCTCGCCCCGCGCGCTCCATCTCGCGGGCCCGGCGCCGAACCTCTCGCCCGGGGACGTGACGCTGGCGCTCCAGCTGTTCGAGTCGGGCCCGGTGCGGATCGAGATCCTAGACGCGGCCGGCCGGCTCGTGCGGCGCGCGCTGCTCGCGAGCGAAGGGCCCGGGAGCCGTGCGTGGACGTGGGACGGCCGCGACGGCGGGGGCCGCGCCGCGCCTGCCGGGCACTACCGCGTGCGCGCGACCGGCCCCTCCGGCGGCATGAGCCGCGCCCTCGTGCGCGTGGACTGAGGACAGCGGGCCGACCCGCCTACCGTTTCCTCGCCACCACCCGGTAGGCCCGCGCCCAGCGGTGCGTGGGCAGCGCGCGCAGCACCAGATTCGCAGCGTGCACGAGGTCGTTCGCGGCGCCGCCGAAGTGGGGCAGCGCGCGCGCCTCGAAGCCGCGTCGCTCGAGCCGGGCGGCGAGGTCGCGGCCGTCGAAGAGCTGCTCGAGCACGTAGCCCCACTCGGGCTCGCGCGGGCACTGGCCGCGGCGGTACGGGCTCGCCGGCGCAGGTCCGCCCGCCAGGTGCGCGGCCACGGCGGCGCGGATCCCGGCGCGGTCCATGCCCGAGGTCAGCCGCGCCAGCTCGGCCACGCGCGCTTCGGACAGCTGCGGGAAGTCCGCGCCCAGGAGCCGCGCGCGGCGCTTCACCATCGGCTCCGGGACCTCGTGCTCGCCGAACACGCCCTCGGGGCCCTCCTCGAAGCGCTGCCAGAGCTCCACCGTGTGCGCACGCAGCCGGGGATTCGCGCCGTTGTTCCCGTCCGAGACCACCACCTGTCCGCCCGGCCGCAGCACGCGGGCGCATTCGTCGAGGAACGTGTCCACGTCGAAGTAGTGCGAGATGGCCTCGATCGAGAGCACGAGGTCCGCGCTCCCCGGGCGGATGGGGAACCGCATCGCGTCGCCGCGGATCACGGAGACCCGCCCGGCGAGCTCCGGGAAGTGGCGGACGTTCACGAGTGCGTGCGTCGCCGCCATCGGCGCGTGGACCTCGAGCGCGCAGACGTGGCGCGCGCCCCAGCTCGCGAGCAGGTTCGAGACCATGCCGAACCCGGAGCCCGCGTCCACGACCACCTTGCCCGCGACGCCGCCGGCCAGGTCCAGGAGCTGCCGCTTGGCGCGCACCCAGGTCCTGAGGCCGCGGTCGTCGAGCAGGTCACCGTGGTAGCGGTGGAACCACGGGTCCACGCCGGGAGGCGGCTCGCTCAACGCCCGCCGGGCGTGCCGGATGAAATCGGGCGGCGCGGGCACGCGGCCCGGGATCCTCGACGATGACATGCCGTGGGCTCCGCCCCCGTGCGGCCTCAGCGCACGGACGTGCGCGCCGCGTCCGCCGGCAGCAGCGCGCGCTCGAGACGCTCGAGGCCCTGCTCGATCGCCGCGGGCGAGGTGGCCCCCACCGAGAGGCGGCACCAGCCGTCCTCTCCCTCGACTCCGAACGCCTGGAACGGCACGACCGCCACGCCGGCCTCCTCGAGCAGCATCCGCCGGACGTCCTCGTTCGTGCGCAGCTCGCGCCCGGCCCGGGCCGCGAGCGGGAAGCGGGCCGAGAGGTAGAGCGTGCCCTGGGGCTCGATCGCGTCCACCGCGACGCCGCGCTCGCGCAGGCGGAGGAGCCCGTCGTGGAGCGCGCGGAGCCGCACGCGCAGCCGCTCGGCCAGCTGGCCGCGGAAGTCGCGGAACGCGGTCGAGTGGCCGAGGAAGGCCGCGGTCGCCACCTGCTCGGCCTTGGGCGCCCACGCCCCGACGTGCCCGAGCAGGTCCGACATCCGCGCGGTCACGGCCGGGTGGGCCAGCGACCAGCCCACCCGCAGGCCGGTCGCCGCGAGCGACTTGGAGATGGCGTCGATGAGCACCGTGTGCGGCGCCACCTCCGGAACCAGCGCGGGCGGCGTGAGCGGGAGCCCGGCGTCGAACGAGGTCGTCCAGTAGACCTGGTCGAACATCAGGAACACCGGCCGCTCCCCCCCCGCCGCACGCCGCCGGTTCTCGTCCACCACCATGCGCGCGATCGCTCCGAGCGCTGCAGGGGCCATGTTCGTGCCGGTCGGGTTGAGCGGCGAGCAGAGCGCCACGAGGCGCGCCTGCGGCAGCACCTCGGCGACCTGCGCCGGCGTGGGATGGAACGCGTGCTCGCGGCTCACGGGCAGCGCGAGCGGGCGCGCGCCGGTGAGGTGGCAGTAGTGGTTGTTGTTCCACGACGGCACCGGGAACACCACGACGTCACCCGGGTCCACGAGCGCGCGGTAGGTGGCGTAGATGAGCGGGCGCGCTCCGCCAGCCACGACCACGGACTCGACCGGGTAGTCCAGCTGCATCTCGCGGCGGTAGAGCTCGGTCACGGCCCGGCGCAGCTCGGGCACGCCGTTGGACGGCGGGTAGTTCGAATGCCCCGCGTCCAGCGCGGCCTTGACCTCCTCCCGGAGCATGTCGGGGAGCGGGAACTCGCGCGGGTCGAAGTCGCCCACGGTGAGGTTCAGCACCTGGCGGCCGGCGGCGATCGCGGCGCGGACCTCGCCCGCGATCCTCAGCACCTCGGAGCCGACCAGCCCCCGGGCGAGCCGCGACAGCGCGTGGGGCGGGACGGTGCCGGGACCGAGACGGAGTTCCTCGGGAGTGCGCAACGATCGCTCCAGGGCGGTGAAGGGGGTCAGGATGGTCGCGTGCATCCTAACCCAGCCGCGGCGGCGCGGCACCACGCGCGCGCCCCAGCGGGCGGCCCGCTCGCGGGCCGGCCCGCCGGTCCATGCGGATGAGCCGGTCCGCGACCCGCGCTATAGTCGGCGGATGGCGAGCGTCGGCACGAACGTCACGCGCAAGGAGGGGCTGGACCGGGCCACCGGGGCCGCCCGCTACGCGGACGACCTGCGCTTCCCCGGCATGCTGCACGGCCGCACCATCCGCACCACGGTCCCGCGAGGCCGGCTCGCCGGCTACGCGCTCGACTTCGACCGCGACGGCTTCACGATCGTCGACCATCGCGACATCCCGGGCGAGAACTGCATCGCGCTGATCGAGCGCGACCAGCCCTGCCTGGCGGCGGACCTCGTCCGGCACGCCGCCGAACCGGTGCTGCTGCTCGCCCACGAGGACCGCGACACGCTGTTCGAGGCGCGCGTGCGGCTGCACGAGGAGCCGGAGCCGCCGCGCTTCGACCCGGCCGAGTCCGACCACGTCTTCAAGCGCATCGTGATCGAGAAGGGGAAGCTCGAGCGCGGGTTCGCGCTCGCGGACACGGTGGTCGAGGGCACGTACTCGACCGGGGCGCAGGAGCACGTGTACATCGAGCCGAACGGCGTGATCGCGGTGCCCTGGGAAGGCGGACTCACGCTGCACGGCTCGATGCAGTGCCCGTACTACGTGCTGAAGGCCCTCCGGATCCTGCTCGGCGACGCGGTGCGCGACATCCGCGTGGTGCAGACCGAGACCGGCGGCGGTTTCGGAGGCAAGGAGGAGTACCCCTCGGTGATCGCCGCGCACGCCTGCCTGCTGGCATGGAAGAGCGGCCGGCCGGTGAAGATCGTCTACGACCGCACTGAGGACATGGTCGCCACCACCAAGCGGCATCCCTCGATCGTGCGCCACCGGACCGGCGTCACGCGGCACGGCCGGCTGACCGCGATGGAGGTGGACGTGCTCATGGACGGCGGCGCCTACTGCACGCTGTCGCCGGTCGTGCTGTCGCGCGGCGTCATCCACGCGGCGGGACCCTACCGCTGCAAGCACACGCGCATCGAGGGCCGCGTCGTGCGCACCGACACGCCGCCCAACGGCGCGTTCCGCGGCTTCGGGGCGCCGCAGACCCAGTTCGCGGTCGAGGTGCACATGGACCGCATCGCCGAGGCGCTGGGGCTCGACCCGGTGACGGTCCGGCTGCGGAACGCGCTCAAGCCGGGCGACACCACCGCCACGGGTCAGGTGCTGGGCCCGGACACGAGCGCGGTGATGGTGCTGCGCGAGGCGGTGCGCCGCTCGGGGTTCCGGCGCAAGCGCAGGCGCTTCGCCGGCAGCGGCCGCGGCATCGGGCTGTCGCTCTTCTACCACGGCGCCGGCTTCACCGGCAGCGGCGAGGTGACGCTGGCCTCGCGCGCCGCGCTCGAGACCACGCCCGGGGGCGTGCGCATCCTGGTCGCGAACACCGAGATCGGCCAGGGCACGCGCACCATGCTGGCGCAGATCGTCGCCGACGCGCTCGGAATCGCCTACGAGCAGGTGGACGTGGCCCGGCCGGACACCGCGCTGGTGCCGGACTCGGGCCCCACGGTGGCGTCGCGCACGTGCATGGTGGTCGGCGGGCTGCTGGAGCGCTGCGCGGCGCGCATGCGCGAGAAGCTCGCCGGCCTCCCCCCCGCCGAGTACCACTCGCTGCACGGGCGGCTGCAGGTCGAGGAGCGCTACTCGCCGCCGCCGGGGCGGCAGTGGAGCGACGAGACCTACCGGGGCGACGCCTACGCCACGTTCGGCTGGGGCTGCGACGTGGCCGAGGTGGAGCTGGACCCCGTCACGCACGAGGCCCGCGTGTCGCGCTTCGTGGCGGTGCAGGAATTCGGCCGCCCGATCCACCCCGCCATGGCGCGCGGCCAGATCGAGGGCGGGAGCGCGCAGGGCATCGGCTGGGCGCTGCTCGAGGACGTGGTCATGCGCGACGGGCGCATGGCGAACGCGCAGCTCACGAACTACGTCATCCCCACGACGCTCGACACTCCGCCCATGGACGTGGCGATGCTCGTGAACCCCTACCCCGGCGGCCCGTTCGGCGCGAAGGGCGTGGGCGAGCTTCCGATCGACGGGCCCGCGCCGGCGGTGGTGAACGCCATCCGCCACGCGGGACTGGACGTGCGCGCGATCCCGGCCACCCCCGAACGGCTGCTGCGGGCGCCGCGGCTCGGGCGGGCCGCCGGCGCGGACGACGGGCGCGGCGGGGCGCCCCGACCCCGACGCGCCTCGAACCCGGGGGCGGGCCGGGAAGGCGCCGGGGAGGGCGGGCGATGAGGTTCGTGCTGAACGGCCAGGCACGCTCGCTGGACGTCCACCCGCTGCGGCGGCTTCTCGACGTGATGCGCGAGGACTGCGGCCTGACCGGCACCAAGGAGGGTTGCGGCGAGGGCGAGTGCGGCGCGTGCACCGTGCTCGTGGACGGCGAGCCGGTCGTCTCCTGCCTCGTTCCCGTGGCGCAGGTCGAGGGCTGCGAGCTCACCACCATCGAGGGCCTGGGCGGAGCCCATCCGCTCCAGCGCACGATCCTCGCGGAGGTGGGCGCCCAGTGCGGCATCTGCACGCCGGGCGTGGTGCTGGCGGCGCTGCCGCTCGTCGAGGCGGCCACGCGGCCCACGCTCGCCCGGGTGCGGGAGACGCTCGCCGGAAACCTCTGCCGCTGTACCGGCTACGAGGCCATCCATCGCGCCGTGCTCGCGGCGCACGCGGAACGGCACCCGAAGTGAGGACCCCGACCCGTGGCTTCACGCTGCGGCGCGAGCGCACGCTCGCGGGGGCGCTGCGGACCCTGCGCGAGGAGCCGGGCACGGTGCCGCTCGCGGGCTGCACCGACGTGTACGTGGCGCTCCAGTTCGGGCAGCGCCCGGGCGCGCGCTACCTTGACCTGACGCCGCTCCGGGGCCTGCGGCGGATCACGCTCCGCGGCGACCGGCTGTCGATCGGCGCACTCGCCACCTACACCGACCTCCGGCGCTCGCGGCTCGTGCGCGACCGGCTCCCCATGCTGATCGAGGCCGCGCGCCAGGTTGGCGGCCCGCAGATCCAGAACCGCGGCACCGTGGGCGGCAACCTCGCCAACGCGTCGCCCGCCGGCGACACGCTGCCCGTGTTCGCGGCCGCGGGCGCCGAGGTCGTTCTCGAGGGTCCGGACGGCGAGCGGCGCGTGCCGTTCGGCTCGTTCTACACCGGCTACCGGGCCACCGTGCGGCGGCCGGACGAGCTCATCACCGCCGTCGAGGTGCCGCCGGTCGAGGGCCGGCAATGGTTCCGCAAGGTAGGCATGCGTGCCGCGCAGGCCGTCTCCAAGGTGATGCTGGCCGCGGTGCGCGCCCCGGCGCCCCGCCTCGCGCTCGGGAGCGTCGGCCCCACCGTGCTGCGCCTGCCCCGCACCGAGGCGGCGCTCGGCTCGGGCGAGCCGCTCGACACCGCGCTCGCCCTGCTCGAGGGCGAGATCGCCCCCATCGACGACTTCCGCTCGAGCGCCGACTACCGCCGCGAGGTGGCCGCGAACCTCGTGCGCGAGTTCTGGGCCCGCACCGCGTGAGGCACTGGGCGATCCGCTCGCGCCGCGTGCTCACGCCCGAGGGGCTCCGAAGCGCGGTGGTCGAGACTCGCGACGGGACCATCGCCGCCCTCCACGCCTACGAGGCCGCTCCGGCCGGCGTGCCGCTCGAGGACGCGGGCTCCCTGGTCGTGGGTCCCGGCGTCGTGGACACCCACGTGCACGTGAACGAGCCCGGCCGCACCGAATGGGAGGGCTTCGCCACCGCCACGCGCGCGGCGGCGGCGGGCGGCGTCACCACGGTCGTGGACATGCCGCTCAACAGCGTGCCGGCCACGCTCGACGAGGCCGCGCTCGCCGCCAAGCGCGCGGCCGCCGCGGGCAGGTGCGCCGTGGACGTGGGCTTCCTGGGCGGCGTCGTGCCCGGGAACACCGACCGGCTGGCCGCGCTCCACGACGCGGGCGTGCTGGGGTTCAAGTGCTTCCTCGTGCCCTCCGGGGTGGACGAGTTCCCCGCCTCGACCGAGCCCGACCTCGCGCGCGCGCTCGCCGTGCTCGCGCCGCGCGGCGCGCTGCTCATGGCGCACGCCGAGCTGCCCGGGCCGATCGCGGCCGTGTCCGCCCCGGCGAGCACGCGCGTCTACGCCGCTTACGCCGCCACGCGGCCCGTCGCGGCCGAGTCCGGGGCGGTCGCGCTGCTCGTGCGGCTCGCCGAGGCCCACCGCGCCCGGGTCCATGTCGTCCACCTCTCGAGCGCGGCCTCGCTCCCGCTCCTCGTCGAGGCCCGCTCGCGCGGCGTGCGCGTGAGCACGGAGACGTGCCCGCACCACCTCCACTTCGCCGCCGAGGAGGTCCCCGACGGCGCCACCGAGTTCAAGTGCGCGCCGCCCATCCGCGGCCGTGACGAACGCGAGGCGCTGTGGCGGGCGCTCGCCGCGGGCGACGTGGGACACGTCGCGTCGGACCACTCGCCGTGCCCGCCGGAGCTCAAGCACCGCGACTCGGGCGACTTCATGGCCGCCTGGGGGGGCATCGCCTCGCTCCAGCTCCTGCTGCCCGTGGTGTGGTCGGGGATGCGCGCGCGCGGCCTTCCGCTCGAGCGTCTCGGCGAGTGGCTGTCGGCGGCGCCGGCGCGGCTCGTGGGCCTTGAGAGGCGGAAGGGCGCGCTCGCGCCGGGGCTCGACGCCGACCTCGTCCTGTGGGATCCCGACTCGGCTGCCACCGTCGAGGCGGACGCCCTCTTGCACCGGCACCCGCTCACACCTTATCTGGGGGCGCGCCTTCACGGCGTCGTCCACGCCACCTGGGTCCGTGGCACGCGCGTCTTCGCCCGTGGGAGCGGCGTGGACGGCGGCCACGGCCGCCTGCTCCACCGGGAGGTCCAGTTCGCATGAACGAGCCCGCATTCACCGATCTCGTGGACCTGGCCGCCGAGCGCCTGGGCGGCGCCGTGCTGCTGGCCAACGACGAGTTCTTCGCGCCCAAGGAGTCTCTGCTCCGCGCCGCGGCCCCGGTGTGGAAGGAGCACGAGTACACCGACCGCGGCAAGTGGATGGACGGCTGGGAGACGCGCCGGCGGCGGACGCCGGGCCACGATTGGTGCCTGATCCGGCTCGGGCTCCCGGGGCTCGTGCGCGGCGTGGTCGTGGACACGTCGTACTTCCGCGGCAACTACCCTGAGCAGGCCGAGCTCGAGGGCTGCGCCGTGGAGGGCGTGCCGGACGCGACCGCGCTCGCCGAGGACCCAGCGGTGCGGTGGCACCCGCTCCTGCCGCGCATGCCGCTCGCGGGCGACACGCGCAACGCGTTCGAGGTGCGCTCGAACGAGCGCGTCACGCACGTGCGGCTCCGCATCCACCCCGACGGCGGCGTGGCTCGGCTGCGCGTGCACGGGGAGGCTCGGCCGGACTCCACGGTCCTCGCCGCCGGGCGCACGCTGGACCTCGCGGCGATGGAGAACGGCGGATTCGTGGTGGTGTGCAGCGACATGTTCTTCGGCCACCGCCAGAACCTGGTCCTGCCCGGGCGCTCGACGCACATGGGCGACGGCTGGGAGACGCGGCGGCGGCGGGGCTCGGGCCACGACTGGACCATCGTGCGGCTCGCGGCCCGCGGGGAGCTGCGCCGGGTCGAGCTGGACACCGATCATTTCAAGGGCAACGCGCCCGGGAGCTGCTCGCTCGAGTGCTGCGAGGCGCCCCGCGTCGCCGGCGCCGAGCTCGCGGATTCCCGCGCGTGGCGGCCGCTGCTCGCGATGACGCCGCTTCAGCCCCACTCCCGACACGCCTGGGACCTACCCGCTCCCGCCACCGCGACGCACGTCCGGCTCAACATCTTCCCCGACGGCGGCGTGGCGCGGCTTCGGCTGTTCGGAAAGGTGCTGTGACCGGCGCGCTCACCGTTGCGGAGTTGGACCGCGCGCCGGAGGCCGACGCGCGCGCGCTGCTCGCGGCCTGCTGCGGGGCTGAACCGTGGATCGCCCGCATGCTCGCCGCACGACCGTTCGGGAACCGCGAGCGGCTGCTCGCGGCCGCCGACCGCGCCTGGTCGGAGCTCGCGCCCGCCGAGGTGGCGCAGGCGATCGCGCACCACCCGCGCCTCGGCTCGGCCGTCGCAACGGCACCGCTCGACGAGCGCGCCCGGCGCTGGTCCGCCGGCGAGCAGTCGGGCGCGCAGTCGGCCCCCGAGGCCGCCCGGGCTGCGCTGGCGGCGGCCAACGACGCCTACGAGCGGCGTTTCGGCCACACGTTCATCCTGTGCGCGGTCGGTCTCGGCGCGGGCGAGATGCTGGCGGCGCTCGAACGCCGCCTGGCGAACGACCCGGACACCGAGCGCGCGATCACCGCGCGCGAACTGCACCGCATCACCCGGCTGCGCCTCGAGAAGCTGCTGACCGGCGACTGAGGGACCTTGCGAGGAGGGACCATGGCAGCGATCACGACGCACGTGCTGGACCTCACCAGCGGCGCGCCCGCGGCCGGCATGGCCGTCACGCTCGAGCGCGCCGCGGGCATCGCCTGGGAGTCGCTCGGGCACGCCGTGACCGACGCCGACGGCCGGGTCCGGGACGGCTTCGCGGCGCTGGCCGGGGCCGGCCGTTACCGGCTCACGTTCGCGACCGGCGCCTACTTCGCCGCGCGCGGCGTGGCGAGCTTCCACCCCGAGGTGGTGGTCGTGTTCGAGGTGCGGGAGGCGCGGCACCACCACGTGCCGCTGCTGCTGTCGCCGTACGGCTATTCGACCTACCGCGGCAGCTGAAACGGCGCCCGTTCGCGGCTCCGGGCCGCGCCCTGCGGGAGGCCCGGCCTACACCCGTCCGCGCGCCCGCAGGATCGCGACGAATGAACGACCGCGGATCTCCTCCACGGTGAGCCCCGAGCGCTCGACCGCCTCGGCCTCCGGGATCGCCCCCGACTGGAAGGCGCGCAGAAAGTAGTTGAGGAGCCCCTGCCCGGTGGCCGCGTCGTCGAACACGTCGCCGACGAGCGTCGCCTGCGTCGCCTTCGCGACGAAGTTCCGCAGCCGCTCGCCGGCCGCGTCCAGCCCCGAAAGGAAGAACTCGAACACCGCGGCGAAGCGCGACACGAGCTGCCCCGGATGCAGGTCCCAGCCCTGGTAGAACCCGCCCGCGAGCGAGTGGCGCACGTCGTCGGCGTGCAGCCGCCACGCGGCGTGGACCCCGGCGCGGTTCTCGCGGCGCTGGCGCTCGCTGAGCGCCGGCGCGCCCTCGCCCACGGCGTGGACCGGGACCGGCAGGATGGCGGTGGAGCCGTCCGAGAGCCAAACGCCGGTGCCGGCGAACGCCACCTGCATCGCGTGCTTCGCGTGGTCGCAGGCGGGATGCCGCATGCGCTGGTGGGCGGCGGTGACGCCGAGCGAGGCGGTGTAGTCGTAGGTGCCGAAGTGGGCCGCCTGCAGGCGCCCCTCCGCCGCGGGCAGGAGCCGCGGCAGGAGCGACGCGCCGTCGGGCCCCATCACGAGTTGCGGCGTCTCGACCATCACCTCGAACCGGAGCGTCCCCGCGGCGAGGCCCCATTCCCGCTCGAGCGAGCCGAGGAGCGCCGCGAACACGCCCACCTGCTCGACCACGGTGACCTTGGGCAGCGTCAGCACGAAGCCCGGCGGCAGCCGGCCCGCCTCCGCGAGCAGCGTTTCGAGGAACAGCCGCAGCGTGCGCGCGCTCCGGCCGCGGAACTCCTCGGTGAGCGGCTTCACGCGCACGCCGATGGCCGCGGGCAGCGTGCCGGCGGCGAGCCCGCGCGCGACCTCACGCGCGGCCGCGGCCACGTCGCGGTCCTCGTCGGCGTCGGGGCGCACGCCGTAGCCGTCCTCGAAGTCGATGCGGAAGTCCTCGACCGGCTCGCGTGCGAGCTTGTCGCGGACGCGCGCGTGGACCGGCACGGCGAGCGCTCCAAGGCCGAGCGCCGCGTCGAGGGCGGCGGGGTCGGGCGCGTGCTCCTCGAGCGTGCGGCGCGCGACCTCGCCCAGTCGTGCCGCCGTATCGGCGCGGAACAGGTGCCCGCCGCCGTAGACGACGTGCACGGGCTGGCGCGCGGGAGGGTCGCCGGGATGGCCTTCCATGAACGCCCGTTTCACCTCCCGCAGCGAGTCCGGGAGCCCGGCCTGCCCGCCCGACGGTCGCGCGTCGGGCGTGCTCACGCGCGACTCCCGCGCGGCGGGGCGGGGCGGACGGCGAGCAGGCGGTTCAAGCGCGCTCGTACTTCCAGTTGCGCCGCTTGCCCGCGGCGATCCAGGCGGCGGCGGTCGCGACCCGCTTCGCGCGCGTCGCGGGCTGCTTCGCCCCGAGCACCCACTCCAGGTAGTCGCGCTTCGCGCTCGGAGGGAACGCGGCCCAGGCCGCGAGCGCGGGCTTGCGCTTCGCCAGCGCCGCGCGCAGGTCGGCCGGCATCCGCAGCGCCGGCTTCGGGTGCTTGCGCACGCGCGGGACGGCCTTCCCGGCCTCGTTGAGCGCCATGGCCTGCTTCACGTAGCCAAGCAGCACGCGCTTCGCCGGCAGGTCGCGCACCGAGGTGAGCCGGCCGAACTCCCCCATCGCGGCCCTCGGGTCGCGCCCGTCCGGGTCCACGAACAGCGCGCCCTTCCAGAACCCGAACGTGGCGTGCGCCTTGAACGCGGCCATCCCGCACAGGATGCCGTGGTACTGGAACGAGGGCATTCTCCACTTGAGCGTCTCCTCCACCTCGGGGCAGCCCTCGTGGACCAGCTCCCGCAGGCGGGTGAGGATCGGGCGCGCGAACTCGGGCGCCTTCGCGATGTAGGCGTCGATGCGTGGGTCCCTGCGTCCCATGGCGTCCCTCCGTCGCCGGGTCGCGCACGGCCGCGCGGTCCGGAGCGGGGCAGGATGCCCGAACCGCGCGGGGCGTACAATGGGGCGGTGGCCCCGCGGGTCCGACTCGTGACGTCCACCGGAGCCCCGTCGCCACCCGGGGTTCGCGCGGGCGCCGCGGGACGCTGCCGGAGTCGCGGCGCGCTCGGGGCCCCGCGGGCCGGGTCTCACAGGAGCTGGCGCGCCCGGAAGCTCACCGTGCCGCGCGTGGCCACAATGACGTGGTCCAGGATGCCGATGCCCACGAGCTCCCCCACCTCGATCAACCGGCGGGTGATGGACAAGTCCTCCTCGCTCGGCTCGGGATCCCCGCTCGGATGGTTGTGCACCAGCACCAGGCTCGCGGCGGAGTGGAGGATGGCGGGCAGGAAGACCTCGCGCGGGTGCACGATCGAGGCGTTCAGGCTGCCGATGCTCACGGTCTCCCGCCGCTCGAGCTCGTGGCGGGCGTTGAGGAGCAGCACGACGAAGTGCTCGCGCCGGGCGCGCGGCAGGTCGCGGACGTGCGCCAGCACGTCCTCGGGGCCGCGGATGGGAGCGCGGCAGGGCGGCCGTGCCTGCGCGCGACGGCCCAGCTCGAACGCCGCCACGAGCGCGGCGGCCCGCGCCGGCCCCACGCCGGCCACGCCCAGCCAGCGCGCGAGCGGCCAGCCGGCGAGCTCGGCGGGATGGTGCCGCGCCAGCAGCCGGCCTGTGCGGAACGCGCTCCGCCCCGCCACGCCCGAGCCCAGCACGAGCGCGAGCAGCTCGGCGTCGGCGAGCGACTCGACGCCGGACTCGCGCAGGCGCTCGCGCGGCCGGACCGCCGGGGTCGCGGCCGCGGGCGGAGGTTCCGGGGGTGTCAGGTCGTCCACGTCCATCTCGGAGACTCCGCCGGGGGCGCTGGACCGCTTCACGAACGGCGCGGCTCGCTGTCATAATCCGGGGCCCGCGCGGCCTCCCTCGCCTCGCGGCACGAACGGCCGAGACCCCAGGCCCGCCGCGCGGCGGGCCGAGCCCGACGGAGATCCGTTGCATGCGCCGTGCCATCCGAGTGCTGTCCGCCATCGTCCTGCTGGCCTCGACCGGCGGGGTCGCGCCGGCCCGTGCCCAGAGCGTCATCAACGCGATCGGGCTCATCGACTACGCCTCCAAGCCGACGTTCAAGGTGGGCGACTGGGCGCGCTACCAGATGAGCGGCAGGAGCGAGCTCGGGATGTCGGACGAGTACACGCTCACGCTGCTCATCGCGGGCGAGGAGGACTTCTGGGGCGATCCGGGGTTCTGGGTGGAGACCTGGGTGGACATGCCGGGACAGCCGCCGCGCACGCGCGCGTCGCTCGTGTCCTACTCGATCTTCCGGGACAGCTCGGCGATCCAGCGGCTGCTCCTCTACACGCGCAAGATGATCAGCATGCTGAACGAGGACGGCACGCCGAAGATCGACATCAACAAGCCCGCTTCCAGCACGCTCAAGGCCCGGCACGAGGTGAAGAACCCGGTGAACTGGTCGCGCGAGGAGCTGGGTCCCGACACGGTCACGATCCGCGGCCGCACGGTGACGGTGAACAAGGTTCTGCTACGGCAGGGCAAGGGCGTGACCTCGGCGGTCGGCGACAGCACGGTCTACACCGAGCTCCGCGAGGACCGCACGTCGTGGTACACGGACGAGGTGCCGATCACGCACCTGGCGCGCGAGGACATCGTCACGACGTCGTCGCGCAAGGCCTGGCTCGTGGGCCGCTCGGGCGACGCGACGCCGCTCGCGATCCGCGACCGGGGCGTGGGCTCGGCGACGCTGATCGACTACGGGCACGGCGGGCTCGAGGCGCGGATGGTGCCGCACCACCTGCGGAAGAGCCTCACCGCCCAGCGCGCGGCGACCCGGGCGGCGGCGGTCCCGCCGGCGGCGAAGAAGCGCTGACCGCCGAGCCCGTCCCGGCCCGTCCTCCTACTCGAACAGCCCGCTGGCGTAGGACTCGGCGTCGAACGACTGCCAGTCGTCGAGGCCCTCGCCGAGGCCGATGAGGCTCACCGGGAGCCCGAGCTCGCCGGCGATTGCGAGCACGACACCGCCGCGCGAGGTGCCGTCGAGCTTGGTGACGGCGAGGCTTGTGACCGGCACGGCGCGGGTGAACTCGCGGGCCTGCGCAAGGCCGTTCAGGCCCTGCGTGCCGTCCAGCACGAGCAGCACGTGGTGCGGTGCGCCGGGAACCTGGCGGGCGCAGACGCGCGCGACCTTCTGGAGCTCGGCCATGAGGTTGTGCTTGGTGTGCAGCCGGCCTGCGGTGTCCACCAGCACGACTTGAGCGCCGCGGGACTTCGCGGCGGCGAGCCCGTCGTACACCACCGAGGCCGGGTCGGCGCCGGCGGCGGCCGGGCGGATGATCTCCACTCCGGCGCGGCCCGCCCACGCGTCGAGCTGCTCGGTGGCGGCGGCGCGGAACGTGTCGGCGGCCACGAGCAGCGTGCGCCGGCCCTCGCGCGCGAACCGCGCCGCGAGCTTGCCGGCGAGGGTGGTCTTGCCGGCGCCGTTCACACCCACGATGAGCGCCACCCACGGCGCCACGGCGCCGGGCGCGAACTCCGACCGGGCGGCGGACAGGAGGCGGGCGGCCGCCCGCTCGAGCGCGGCGCGCAGGTCGGGCGCACCGTCCTTTCCCAGCAGTCCGCGTGCCTCGGCGACCAGGCGGTCGGTGGCGGCCGGGCCCACGTCGGCGGCGAGCAGGGCGTGCTCGAGGGATTCCGCCAGGGCCGGGTCCACCGAGCGGGCGCCGAGCGCGGCGCCCAGCGCGCCGGTGAGCGCGTCGCGCGTGCGCGACAGCCCGCGCCGGACGCGATCCCACAGGTTCACGGCCGTCCCCGGCGTGGCGGCGGCGCGGCTCAGCCGGCCGCGACCTCGGCCACCTCGCGGCGCGAGGCGCCGCTCACGTCCACACCGTCCAGGTTCACCGAGACCAGCTTCGAGACCCCAAGCTCCTGCATGGTGACGCCGTAGATCGAGCCGGCCGCCTCCATGGTCTTCTTGTTGTGCGTGATGACCACGAACTGGGTCCTGTCCCCGAACCGGCGGAGCATGTTGAGGAACCGGTCCACGTTCGCGTCGTCGAGCGGCGCGTCCACCTCGTCCAGCAGGCAGAACGGCGACGGCTTGACCAGGTAGATCGCGAACAGGAGCGCGATCGCGGTGAGTGCCCGCTCGCCGCTCGACATGAGCGAGATGCTCTGGAGGTGCTTGCCGCGGGGCTTGGCCACGATCTCGATCTCGGCCTCCATCGAGTCCTCGCCCAGCAGCCGCAGCTCGCAGTCGCCGCCCTCGAACAGGGTTCGGAAGATGTCCTTGAAGTTCTCCTGCACCTTGGCGAACGTCTCGCTGAACAGCTGCGCCGCGGTGACGTTGATCCTGTCGATGGCCTCGAGCAGCTGGGTCTTGGCCTGGGTCACGTCGGCGCGCTGCTGGGTGAGGAACGTGAACCGCTCCTTCTTGCGCCCGTATTCCTCCAGCGCGAGCAGGTTCACGGGGCCGATGCCCTTGAGCTGCTGGCGGACCTCCTCCAGCCGGCGGGCGGCGTCCTCGGGGCTCCTGCCCTCGGGGAGCGGCACCGGCGCGAATGCCTCCGGGTCGATCTGGTACTCGGTCTTGAGCCGCTCGAGCGTGCGGTCCAGCTCGGCACGAGCCTGGACGCGGTCCAGCTCGAGCTGGTGCAGCCGCTCGCCCAGCTCGGTGTGCTGGAAGCGCAGGTCGCGGGCACGGTCGTCCAGGCCCTGGACCTCCTCCTTGAGCGCGAGGAAGACCTTCTGCAGCCCGAGCACGCGCTCGCGCTGCGAGCCCTCGGACTCGACGAGCCCGGTGAGCCCGGCCTGGAGCCCGGACACCTCCGCCGTGAGCCCGCCCACCAGGGCGCGGTGCTGCGCCGCCTCGGTCTCGCGGCCGGTGATCCCCGACTCCAGCTCCTGGAGCGTCTGCTCGAGCCGGGCCCACTGCGCCTCGAGCTCGCCGCTCTCGCGGGACGACTGGAGCAGCGCGTCGCGCGCCGCCTGCGCCCGCGCCGCGGCCTCGTCGCGGCGGGACTCGAGCGCGCGCACGTTGCCGTCGGCGTCGGCGAGCTGGGCGCGGACCGCGTCCAGTTCGACCTGGAACCGGCTGAGCTCGGCCTCGGACTCGGCGAGCGCACGCGACAGCGTCTCGATCTCGAGCGCGATGGCGTCGCCCTCGCGCACGCGCTCGGCAGCCTCCTGCGAGGCGAACGTGCGCTCTCGCTCGAGCCCGGCCAGCTCGCGCACCTGCGTCTCGAGCGCGCTGCGCGTCTCGTCGAGCAGCCGTCGCGACTGGTCGCGCTGCTCGATCGCGCGCGCGCGCGCGGTGGTCTCGGACTCGCGCTGGTTCTGGAGCCCCTCGAGCGCGAGGCCCAGCTCGGCGAGCCGGCCCGACAGCTCGCGGATCTCGGTCTCGCGGTGCAGCAGGCCGCCCGCCCCGGGCGACCCCGCGGCGGCCGCGGGACCCACGCCCGCGCGCACCCGGCCGCGCTCCCAGACCTCGCCGTCGGCGCTCACGAACCGCAGCCCGCCGGCCGACTCCTGCGCGAGCGCGCGCGCCTGCTCGCGCGAGCGCACCACGATGACCGAGCCCAGCAGCCGCTCGGCGAGCGGCTGGAACCGCGGCTCGCAGCGTACCAGCTCGCTCGCGCGACCGATCACGCCCGGCCCCGCGGGGAACTCGGGAAGCGGAGAGGCACCCAGAGCCGAGAGGTCCACGAGCGTCGCGCGGCCGCCCTCGGGCCGCCGCAGCCGCTCGAGCGCCGGGTCGATGCTGGCGCGGTCCTCCACCAGCACGAACGACGCCGCCTCTCCGAGCGAGGCCTCGAGCGCGTCCAGGTGGGCCGGCGGGACCTCGAGCACGTCGGCCACGATCCCGACCAGCCCGGGCAGCGAGTCGCGTTCGGCAAGCAGCGCCTTGCCGCCCTCGGAGATGCCCTCGAAGCTGGCCTTGAGCTCGAGCAGCGTGCGCAGCCGCGAGTCGGCGGCGGCGGCCTCCTGTCGCTGGCGCGAGAGCGCGGCGTCGGTGTCCGCGATGCGGGCTTCGACGGCGAGGATCGCGTCCTCGCTCGCCTCCAGCTCGCCGCGCGCCCCGGCGAGCGACTCCTCCAGCTCCCGCCGGCGCTCCTCGCCCAGTGCCGCGGCGCGCTCCAGCTCGGCCGCCCGCTCGTGCAGCTCGCGGCGGCGCGACTCGGCCGCGGCCCGGCGCTCGGCGAGCGACGCCTGGCGCTCGCGGACGCGCTCGCACGCGCCCTTCTTCTCGGCCTCGACCGAGAACAGGTCGAGCGAGAGCTGCTTGTGCTCGGCGGCCTTCGAGCGCCCGGCGCGCAGCTCCTGCTCGAGCCGCTCGAGCGCCGCTTCGGCCTCGGCCGACTCGGCCTGCGCGGTCTCGCGCCGCCCGCGCGTGGCGGCCAGGCGCTGCTTCACCTCCTGCTCGCGCGCGTGGGTCTCGGCCAGCCGCTCGCGCATGCGCGCGGCCTCCTGCCCGGCCTCCTCGGCGCGGCGCAGCAGGCCCGAGGCGCGCTCCTGGAGCAGCACCACCTGGTGTTCGGCCGCGACGCGGGCCTCCTCGCGGTCCTTGAGCCCGCCCTGTGCGGTGAGCATCTCGCGCTCGCGCTCGAGCAGCGTCAGCTTCCGCTCGGTGAGGCCGGCCTCGGCGCCGTCGAGCTCGGCCGCGAGGCCCGCCCGGCGAGTGGCCTCCTCCTGCCACTCCTCGCGCGCCGTGGCCTCGCGCGCGCGCAGCGCGTCCAGGCTCCCGGCGGTGAGCGCCAGGTCGAGGTCGCGCACCTCGTCGCGCAGGCGCTGGTAACGGCGCGCCCTGCCCACCTGGCGCGCGAGCGAGCGAAGCTCGCGCTCGATCTCGAACACGATGTCGTTCAGGCGGGTGAGGTCGCCGTCGGTGGCCTCGAGCTTGTTGAGCGCCTCCTTCTTCCGCTGCTTGTACTTGGTGATGCCCGAGGCCTCTTCGAACAGGAACCGGCGGTGGCCGGTCGTGTCCGAGAGGATGTTGTCCACCATCTGCCGCTCGATCACCGAGTAGGCATGGCTGCCCATGCCGGTGTCGAAGAACAGGTCGCGGATGTCGCGCAGGCGGCACGGCGTCTTGTTGAGGAAGTACTCGGACACGCCCGAGCGGAACACGCGCCGCGAGATCGTGACCTCGGAGAACTCCGTGGGCAGGATGCCGCGGTCGTTCTTGAACGTGAGGTGGACCTCGGCCATGCCGAGCGGCTTGCGCGTGGGGCAGCCGTTGAAGATCACGTCTTCCATGGAGTCGCCCCGCAGCTGCTTGGCGGACTGCTCGCCCAGCACCCAGCGGATGGCGTCGGAGACGTTGGTCTTGCCGCAACCGTTGGGCCCGATGACGCCGGTGATGCCGTCCCCGAACTTTAGCTCGGTGCGGTCGCAGAACGACTTGAAGCCCTGGATGTCGAGTTTGTAGAGGAACATCCCTGCACTCCACGGGCACGCGGGATGGGGCGGGCCGGGGCATGGGATGACCCCGCTACAGGCAGTACCTGCGCGCAGTCGGTCCGTCCACGGCTGGACCATCCCGAGCACCGTTCGCGGGGAGTCGGCCCGCGAGTCGATGTCCGAGGCGAGACTTCGGGTGTCTGTCCTGGCTGCGTGAGCGCTGTCTCGTCGGGCCGGTCCGGGCCGCGGTCCACGCGAGTTCGCCGGGCCGGCCTGCGGGCAAGGTAGTGGCTCGCCGGGCCGTGGTCAACGCGGCAGCCCGCCCGGAGCGCCGGCGTGACAGGGTCGTGACGGCCCCGCCCCGCGGCTCGGCGAGCGTCAGGTTGTGTTCCCGCCCCAGGCCGCGGCCAGCGCGTGCGCGGCCACCTCGACCTCGTCGTCGGCGAGCGTGCGCGGGTCGAGCCGGAACGCGCCGGCGCGGATGGTGCCGATGACCGGCGGGTCCGCCGCGCGCGCGCGGCTCTCCAGTTCCGCCGCCGCGAGCCAAGGATGCCCGAACACGACGACCGGCCCGTGCAGCTTCTGGAGCGGCATCGAGCCGCCGCCCACCTCGCCCTCGCCCTCGCCGATCTCGGCGAGCAGCCCGGGGACGCGCGCCCGCAGCGCCTGAGCCAGCCGTTCGGCGCGCGCCCGGAGCTCGGCGTCGCCCGCGCTGAGCATCGCGAGCGTTGGGATCGCGGTGCGGGCGCGCGCCGGGTCGGCGTAGAGCGCGAGCGTCGCCTCGAGCGCGGCGAGCGCGAGCTTGTCGGCGCGGAGCGCTCGGGCGAGCGGGTGCCGCTTCGCCGCGCCCACGAGTCGCGCCGAGCCCAGCACCAGTCCGGCCTGGGCCCCTCCCAGCAGCTTGTCGCCGGAACAGGTCACCACTCCCGCGCCCGCGGCCAGGCTCTCGCCCACCGTGGGCTCGCGCGCGAGCCCGAACGCCGAGAGGTCGGCCAGCGCGCCGCTCCCCAGGTCCTCCACGAGCGGGAGGCGGTGGCGCTTCGCCAGCCCCGCCAGCTCGGCCAGCTCCGGCTGCCGCACGAAGCCCCGCATGCGGAAGTTGCTCCGGTGAACGCGCAGGATCGCGCCCACCTCGCGGCCATGCCGCGCGAGCGCCCGCTCGTAGTCGCGCAGGTGGGTCCGGTTCGTGGCCCCCACCTCGACCAGCCCGGCGCCGCTCATCTCCATGATCTCGGGCACCCGGAACGAGCCGCCGATCTCCACCAGCTCGCCGCGCGAGACGAGCACCTTGCGGCCCGCCGCGACCGCCGCAAGCACGAGCAGGATGGCGGCCGCCCCGTTGTTGACGACCGCCGCCGCCTCGGCTCCGGTGAGCCGCACGAGCCAGCGTTCGATCCCGAGGCCGCGGTCGCCGCGCCTGCCGAGCTCGAGGTCGTACTCGAGCGTGCTGTAGCCCGCGGCCACCGCGGCCACCGCCTCCCGCGCGGCCGGGGCGAGCGGCGCGCGGCCGAGGTTCGTGTGCAGCACGATGCCGGTGCCGTTCAGCACCCGGCGGAGCGCGGGGAGTA
>CAZSQX010000017.1:0-74894 GCA_964609125.1 uncultured bacterium | reverse complement strand
CGCGTCGGCATCCGCATCGACATGACGCCGATGGTGGACGTCGCGTTCCTGCTCCTCATCTTCTTCATGGTCACGACCGTGTTCCGCACGCCGAAGGCGCTGGAGATCAATCTGCCGCCCAAGGACGCCAAGGTGGACGTCGCGGAGTCCAAGACGCTCACGCTCCGGATCCTGGCCGACGGCCGGCTGTACTGGAAGCGCGGCGCCGCGACGAACCCGTGGAACCGCTCCTCGGCGGACGAGATCAAGAACGTGCTCTCGCCCTTCGCGGGCCAGGGCGAGATCATCGTGGTCGTCAAGATCGATCGCGAAACCGAGTTCGAGCGGATGGTCGCGGCCCTGGACGAGCTGCATGCCGCCAAGCTCACCCGCTTCTCCATCAATCCGCTCGAGGACAAGGAGAAGCAGGAGGTGGAGGCCCTGTGACCCGGTCGGGCGAACCCCGCATCAGCCTCTACGAGTTCATGCCCTACGGGGCGCCCGAGCTCATGGAGGTGGCGAAGCGCTACATGTTCCGGGCCACGATGCTCGGGATCGGCGCGATCGTCGGCGTCTTCGTGGTGATGTTCGTCGTGCAGGCGATCCTGGCCCAGCAGGAGAAGGCGATCCCGGTCGTGCAGATGCAGGTGAGCGACCTGGCCGCGCCGCCGCCGCTGTCGCAGGACACGCCGCCGCCGCAGGTCACGGTGGCACCGGCGGCGGCGCCGCCGGCCGCCGCGATCCCGGTGCCCGTCCCCGACGCGCAGGCGCCGGAGGAGCAGACGATCATGTCGCAGGAGGAGATCGCCACCGCCACGCCGGGCATGGCGGAGACGGGCGAGGGGCAGATGGTGGTCGCGCCCCCCGAGGACGCGCTGCCGGCGTTCGGCGACTACGTCTACGTCGAGGAGCTGCCGGAGCCGATCACGCGCGTGAATCCGATCTACCCGGACCTGGCTCGCGAGGCCGGCGTGGACGGGACCGTCAACGTCCAGGCACTCGTGGGCAAGGACGGTCGGGTGAGGGACGTGCGCGTCGTGAAGAGCATCCCGATGCTGGACGAGGCCGCGAAGACCGCGGTCCGCCAATGGGTGTTCAAGCCCGCGCTCTCCAACAACAAGCCCGTCGCGGTGTGGGTGGGCGTGCCGGTCAAGTTCAGCCTCCACTGACGCCCCGCGTGTGTCCACGCCGGCGGAGCGGCCCGGCCCGCGCCCGTCGCGTTGGCGTGCCGCGCCGGTCGTGCGGCGGTTTGACCCGCCCCCGGGCCTCCCCCTAAGTTGGCGGGTCCGCCCCGGCACCTGCCATGGAAGCCGCCATGACGACCGACGCCCCCGCGACCGCCGCACCGAGTTCCACGCCGCGACTCTCGCCGCTCGCCCGCACCGCGAGGATCTTCACCGGCCCCGCGGGCGCGTGGGTGGGCCTGCGGGAGCAGAGCGCCTGGGGCTTCCCGCTCCTGCTCGGCCTCGCCCTGTGGGTGGTGCTGCAGCTGGTCGCCTATGACCGCGTCACGGTGCCCACCATGCTCGACCAGTGGGCGGAAGCCGTCGAGAACGGCCGCCTGGAGGCGGCCCAGGAGCAGCAGCTAGGCCGGTTCTTCACCGAGTCCCCGGCCGCGCGCTGGATCGTGGTGGGCCAGCAGGCACTCGCCTGGCCGATCCTCGCGCTGCTCCAGGCGCTGGTCCTGTGGTTCGGGATCGGCTTCGTGCTCGGCACCAAGCTCCGCTTCGGCGCGGCGATGGACGTGGTCTGCTGGTCGGGGCTGGTGAAGCTCCCGCAGCTCCTGCTGTTCTTCGGGCTCGCCTTCGCGCGCCAATCCTACGTCGGCGTCCACCTCGGCCTCGGCGTGCTCATCCCCGAGGGCGACGCGCCCAACAAGCTCCTGAGCGGCCTCCGCACGTTCCTCGACCTCATCGGCCCGTTCGAGGCCTGGTGGCTGTTCGTCGCCGTCCTCGGCGCGGCGGCCCTGTCCGGAGCGCCCCGGAGGAGCGTCGCCTGGGTGGTCGTGGCGCTCTACCTCGCGCTCGGAGCGTTCCTCGCCGCGGTGGGCGCGTACTTCGGCTCCGGGATGTGACCGTCCGGGGCAACCCCGTAGCACACTTCCGCGTACTGTCATGCGCCCGTGGGGTCCGCCCGCGGCCGCCGGTCCCGAAGGAGAACCCCCACGATGCGTCCCGTCGTGATGCTCGCGTTGCCCGTCCTGCTGCTCGCCCCGGCGGCCCCGGCCGCTCCCATGACCGCCGAAGACGCCGTCCGGATCGCGCTGGAGAAGAGCCCGGCGATCCTGCGCTCCGAGGCCTCGGTGCTCTCGGCCCGGAGCGGCCTGTGGAGCGCGTACAGCCGCGTGCTGCCCAGCGTGAGCGCGGATGCCAGCCGGGACGGGTCCTTCACCCGGGAGTCGGCGGGGACGCGCGCGTTCGGCACGTTCACGTTCCCGTCCACGTCGTTCGATTCCGAGCAGTACAGCGGCTCCTACGGGCTGTCCGGGCAGTGGTTCGTGTTCGATCCGTCCGGGATCGCCGGCCTGAGCTCGGCCCGCTCGGGGATGAAGGCGGCGAACCTGAGCCACCAGGCGACGCGCTCCGACGTCCGGCTCGAGACCAAGCGTCGGTTCTACTCCGTGGTGAAGGCCATGCACCTCGCAGGCGTCTCGAGCGAGGCCCTGCGGCTCGCGCGCGACGATGAGCGACGCGTCCGGGCGCTGTTCGAGGTGGGCTCGGTCTCGAAAAGCGAGTTGCTGCGCGCCCAGGTGCGCACAGCGCAGAGCCAGCTCGACTCGATCATCGCCGACCACGCGGTGGTGACACAGCGGCTGTCGCTGGCGCAGCAGCTGAGCCTTCGCGAGCGGGAGCTGGGCGACGTGGACTCCGCGCTCACCTCGGCCGGCGGGCCGGCCGCGCTCGACGCCGCCGCCGTGCTCGAGGAGGCCCGCCGGCAGCGGCCCGACCTGCGCGCGGCCGAGGCCGACGTCCGGGCCGCCGAGTTGGGTCTCCGCTCGGCGCACTGGGCGCGCCTGCCCTCGGTGACGCTGCAGGGCTCGTTCACCCCGAAAAGCCTGTCCTCGTCGCGCTACTACGCGGACTCGTACAAGCCGCTCGACTCGCTCACCACGACCGCGTTCGAGTCGAAGTCGCTCTACAGCGGCCGCGTGGCCGTGAACCTCAACGTGTTCGACGGCTTCGCCATCGATTCGCGCGTCGCCGCGGCCCGCAGCCGCATGGTGCTCGCGCGGCAGACCCGCGACGCGCTCGTGCGCGACCTCGAGGGCGAGGTGCGCCAGACGCTGCTCAACCATCAGGAGGCGTTCGAGCGCGAGGCGCTGGCGCGGCGTTCGCTCGCGTCGGCGAGCGAGAACCTGAACCTCGTGCAGCAGAAGTACAACGTCGGCTCGGCGACCATCCTGGATCTCATCGATGCGCAGGTGGCGCTCCAGCGCGCGCAGAGCGACCTCGTGTCCGCGCTGGCCGACATCCGGGTCGCCGAGGCCGCGGTGGACCGCGTCCGCGGCAAGGGCGAGTGAGAGGAGAGGCCGCACGTATGAAGAAGAAGTGGATCTGGATCGCCGGCGGGGCCGTGGTCGTGGTCGTCCTCGTGGGGCTGGGACTCGCCCGCGGCGCGGCCGGGAAGGTCGAGTCCGTGCAGATGGCCCGCGTCCGCCGCGAAGACGTCACCTCGCGCGTGCGGGCTCCGGGCAAGATCGAGCCGCGCACGCAGGTGAAGGTGAGCGCGGACATCCCCGGCAAGGTCGTGGTCCTCAACGTCAAGGAGGGCGACCCGGTCAAGCGCGGGCAGCTCCTGCTGCAGCTCGACGACACCCAGTACCGGACCGCGCACGCGCAGTCCGCCGCGGCGCTGGCCTCGGCGCGGGCGCGGCTGCGCGAGGCCGAGACTACGATCCGCGTGGCGAACGCGAACTACGACCGCCAGCGCGCGCTATTCGAGCAGCGCCTGCTCTCGCAGGCCGAGTGGGACGCGGCGACGAACTCGCACGAGCAGGCGACGGTGGCGCACGCGACCGCGCAGGAGGAGGTCACGCGCGCGCAGGCGGCGCGCGACGCCGCGGCCGACAACCTGTCCAAGTGCCGGTTCGTGGCGCCGTTCGACGGCGTCGTGAGCGCGCTCAACGTGGAGCGGGGCGAGATCGTCGTGACCGGCACCATGAACAACCCGGGCACGCAGATCCTCGTGGTCTCGGACCTGTCGCGGATGCTGGTGCGGGCCGAGGTGGACGAGACCGACGTGGTGGACATGAGCATCGGACAGAAGGCGAAGATCTCGGTGGACGCCTTCCCGGACACCACGTTCACGGGCACCGTGCTCGAGATCGGGAACACCGCCAAGCGCTCGGCGATCTCCTCGGTCGAGGGACAGACGAACTTCGAGGTGAAGGTCGTGTTCGACCAGAACGTCCCCGAGGTGCGCCCGGGCATGACGGCCGACGTGGACATCGAGACGGGCACCCACGAGAGGACGCTCGCGGTGCCGATCCAGTCGGTCGTGATCCGCACCCAGGGCCAGCTCGACCGTGCCGCCGCCGCCAAGGGCAAGGCAGGCGGCAAGCGCCAGACGCGCGCGCGGGCGGCCTCCATGGACGAGGACACGGCTGGCAAGAAGGACCCCGAGATCACCGGCGTCATGGTGGTGGCGGACGGCGTGACGAAGTTCGTCCCGGTCCGCACCGGGCTCGCGAGCGAGACCATGATGGAGGTCTCCGGCGAGCTGAAGGAGGGCGACCAGGTCATCTCCGGCCCGTACCGGGCGCTGCGCGAGATCCGGCCCGGCGCCAAGGTCAAGCGCGAGCAGGCGGGCGGCCGCCAGGGCCGGTGAGCCGATGCTGATCCAGATCCGCGGCCTGCACCGGGTCTACCAGGTGGGGGAGAGCGAGGTGCGCGCGCTGGACGGCGTGGACCTGGACATCGACGCCAACGAGTACGTGGCGATCATGGGTCCGTCCGGCTCCGGCAAGTCCACGCTCATGAACATCCTCGGCTGCCTCGACACGCCGACCAGCGGTTCCTACCGGCTCAAGGACAAGGAGATCGCCGAGCGCTCCGACGACGAGCTGGCGCAGATCCGCAACCGGGAGATCGGGTTCGTCTTCCAGACGTTCAACCTGCTGCCGCGCGCGGACGCGCTGCACAACGTCGAGCTGCCGCTGGTCTACGCCGGGCTCCGGCACGAGGATCGGCGCCGGCTCGCGCGCGAGTCGCTGGAGCTCGTCGGGCTCGGCGACCGCATGAAGCACCGCCCGAACGAGCTCTCGGGCGGCCAGCGCCAGCGCGTCGCGATCGCCCGGGCGCTCGTGAACCACCCCAGCATCATCCTTGCCGACGAGCCCACCGGGAACCTCGACAGCCGCACCGGCGAGGAGATCATGGCGGCGTTCGAGGCCATCTGGCGCAAGGGGAACACGGTCATCCTCGTCACCCACGAGGCGGACGTCGCGGAGCACGCCCGCCGCGTGGTGCGCATGCGCGACGGGCGCATCGAGAGCGACGTCGTGAACCCGAAGCCGCGCGCCGTGGCGCCCGCGGGCAACGGACCGGGCCCGGCGTGAACCTGCGCGAGAGCATCGGCATCGCGCTCGGCGGCGTGCGAGCGAACAAGCTGCGGTCGTTCCTGACGCTGCTCGGCATCATCATCGGCGTGGCGTCGGTGATCGCGGTGATGTCGTTCGTGGAGGGGCTCAACCGTTTCGTCACGCAGCGGCTGCTGAACGCCGGCGCGAACGTGTTCGTGATCGACAAGTTCGGCTTCATCACCAGCCAGGAGGCGTTCGAGGAGGCCAGCAAGAACCCCGACGTGACGCTGGACGACGCGGACGCGCTGCGCGAGGGCATGCGGCACGCGTCGCTGGTCGTGGCGCAGGCCGCCTCCGGCGCACCCATCCGCTACCGCAACAAGGTCGTGAAGGGGGCTTCCGTGAACGGGCGCAGCGCCGGCTACGACCTGGTGGACGACCTCACGATCGAGCGCGGCCGGCACCTGAGCGAGTTGGACGACCTCGAGCGCCGGCCGGTGGCCGTGCTCGGGCCGGAGGTGGTGGACGAGCTGTTCGGCACGCTGGAGCCGCTCGGACGCACGATTCGCGTGGACCGCTACGAGTTCGAGGTGGTCGGGGTGGTGAAGGCGCGCGGCAAGATGTTCGGCCAGTCGCAGGACCGCTTCATCACCGTGCCGATCCGGACGTTCGAGAAGTACTGGCAGGAGCGCGGCTCGTTCCAGCTGGCGGTGAAGAGCGTGGACCAGGCGTCGCTCGACCTGGCGCAGCAGGAGGCGCGCAACATCCTGCGGGCCCGGCGGCACCAGCGACCCGGCCAGCCGGACCGCTTCGGCATCACGACCTCGGAGACCTGGCTGCAGCTCTACCGTACGCTCACGGGCGGCATCTTCGTGGTTTCGATCGGAGTCGCGGCCATCTCGCTGCTCGTGGGCGGCATCGTCATCATGAACATCATGCTGGTCTCGGTGACGGAGCGGACCCGGGAGATCGGCATCCGCAAGGCGCTCGGCGCCCGACGCCGCGACATCCTCACGCAGTTCCTGGTGGAGTCCACGACGCTCTCGCTGTCCGGCGGCCTCATCGGCATCCTGCTCGGCGGCTCCCTGGCGCTGCTCGTCGGGGCGGTGAGCCCGCTGCCGGCGGCGCTGAGCCTGGGCGCCGTGGTGCTCGGCGTGCTGATGAGCACCGCGGTGGGCGTGTTCTTCGGCTCGTACCCCGCCGCGCGCGCGTCGCGGCTGGACCCCATCGAAGCGCTGCGCTACGAGTGACCCGATGCGACTGACCCAGCTCCTCGCCGAGACGTTCACGATCGCCCGCCAGGCGCTCGCCGCGAACCGCATGCGCTCCATGCTGGCGCTGCTCGGCATCGTCATCGGCGTCGCGACCGTGATCGCGATGGCGTCGCTCATCAACGGCTTCCAGCGGTCATTCCAGCAGAGCATCCAGTCCTTCGGGAACAACACGCTCTACATCCGCCGCATCCGCCCCGGCATCCGCTTCAGCGACGGCGTACCGGACTCGCTCAAGCAGCGGAAGGCGTTCACGATCGAGGACTCCCGCGCGATCCTCGACCAGGCCCCGGCGGTGGCCGCGGTCTCGGTGTTCAAGTTCTCCTGGTACGACATCAAGCTCTCGCGCCAGAGCCGGCGCACCCGCACGACGTTCGTCTACGGCACCAACGACCAGCTCCTGCGCACGCACGGCTACGAGCTGGCGCGCGGCCGGTTCTTCACCGAGGAGGAGGTCCGGCGCAGCGCGAACGTCGTCGTGCTGGGCAAGGACACGCGCGAGACGCTGTTCAAGGACGCCTCGGGGCTCGGACAGACGGTCCACCTGAACGGCGTCCCGTTCACGGTGATCGGGGAGTTCGAGCCCAAGGGACGCTTCCTCGGGAACAACTTCGACGAGGTGGCTTGCATCCCGTACCCGCTCATCGACAAGTACTTCGGGACGCCGTCGGACGCTCCGCCCTGGTTCCCGAAGCGGGGTGAGCTGTTCCTGGACGCGATCGCGACCTCGCCGGAGCTGAGCGAGGAGGCGATCCGGCAGATCAGCGAGGTCCTGCGCGTGCGGCGGCACCTGCCGAGCAACAAGCAGAACGACTTCGTGGTGTTCAGCGACGACGCGTTCCTGGCGCTGTACAACACGATCACGGGCGGCATCTTCGCGCTGATGTTCCTGATCTCGTCGATCTCGCTGGTCGTGGGTGGGATCGGGGTCATGAACATCATGATGGTGGCGGTCACGGAGCGGACGCGCGAGATCGGCGTGCGCAAGGCGCTCGGCGCGCCGCGCCGAGCGATCCTGCTGCAGTTCCTGGTCGAGTCGCTGATGCTGACGGCGCTGGGCGGGGCGGTCGGCATCCTGGCGGGCGCCGGCATCTCCGGGCTCGTGCGGGCGGTCTCGCCGCTGCCCACGTTCGTCTCGCCGTGGTCGGTGACGCTCGGCCTGCTGGTCTCGGGCCTGATCGGCGTCTTCTTCGGCCTCTACCCCGCGATGCGGGCCTCCCGCCTCGACCCCGTGGAGTCGCTCCGCTACGAGTGACCCGCGGCGGGCGGCCTCGCGAGCCGGGGTGGGCGGGGAGGGACCCCGGGGGACGGGTGACGCGCCTCGACCCCGGCGGCCGGATGGTCGAGAGTCGGCGGCATGACGTTCGGCGTGCTCGTGCGGGAGACGTTCCGGGGGGCGCGGCAGGCGCTCGTCGCGAACCGGCTGCGGACGATGCTCGCGCTGCTCGGGATCGTGATCGGGGTCGCGACCGTGGTGGCGATGGTGTCCCTCATCAACGGCTTCCGGCGGTCGTTCGAGCGCGGCATCCAGTCGTTCAGCAGCAACACCATCTACGTGCGCCCGTTCCGGCCCGGCGTCGCGATCTTGGGCGGGCTCCCCGACAGCCTGCGGCGGCGGCGCGGGTTCACCCCCGGCGATGCGGAGGCCATTCTCCAACGCGCTCCCGCCGTCGCGGACATCTCGCCCGTCAAGCTGTTCGAGGGCGACCTGCGCCTCGCGTACCGGGACCGCGGCACGCGCGCCACCAGCACGTTCGGGACCGACGACCGCTTCCTGCGGACCCGAGGCTTCGACGTCCGTCGCGGGCGGTTCTTCACCGCCGAGGAGGTGCGCCGCCACGCCAGCGTGATCGTGCTCGGACAGGACACGCACGAGACGCTGTTCCGCGACGCCAGCGGGATCGGCCTCACCGTGCGCGTGGGCGGAAAGCCGTTCACCGTCGTGGGCGTGTTCGAGCCCAAGGGCCGCTTCCTCGGCAGCAACCTCGACGACGTGGCCTGCCTGCCGTGGACCACCGGCGACAAGTACTGGGCGCCCGGCCCGCGGGCCCCGCCCTGGTTCTCGCGGAAGGGCGAGATGTTCCTGGACGCCGTCCCCGTCTCGGCGGAGCGGACCGAGCTCGCCATCCGGCAGATCCGCGACGTGCTGCGGCTCCGCCGCCACCTGCGGGCCGACCGGCCCGACGACTTCGAGGTGTTCAGCGACGACGCGCTGCTCTCCATCTACCAGGCCATCACCGGCGGCATCTCGCTGCTCATGTTCGTGATCTCGGCCATCTCCCTGCTCGTGGGCGGCATCGGCGTCATGAACATCATGCTCGTGGCCGTCACCGAGCGCACCCGCGAGATCGGCCTGCGGAAGGCCGTGGGCGCGCCGCGCCGCGCGATCCTGGCGCAGTTCCTGATCGAGGCCGTGCTGCTCACCGTGGCCGGAGGCGCGCTCGGCATCCTGCTCGGCGGCGGCGTGTCGCTGCTCGTGCGCGGCCTGTCCGGCCTGCCCACGTACGTCTCGCCCGGATCCGTGGTCGCCGCCGTCGTGGTCTCCACGGCGGTCGGCCTGTTCTGCGGCCTCTACCCGGCGATGCGCGCCAGCCGCCTCGACCCCGTGGAGTCGCTGCGGTACGAGTGACCGCGTGCTAGTGTCGGGGCGCCCATGGCCTCCCGCACCGCGCCCGCCCCGACCGCACGCCACGCGCTGTCCGACGTCGTCATCCGCGGCGCCCGCGAGCACAACCTGCGCGACGTCACGCTCCGGCTGCCGCGCCAGAGCCTGATCGTGGTCACCGGCGTGTCCGGCTCCGGCAAGTCCTCGCTCGCCTTCGACACGCTCTACGCCGAGGGCCAGCGCCGCTACGTCGAGTCGCTGTCCGCGTACGCCCGTCAGTTCCTCGGGCAGATGGAGAAGCCCGACGTGGACGCGATCGAGGGCCTCTCCCCCGCGATCGCCATCGAGCAGCGCGGTGCCGGCTCCAACCCGCGCTCGACCGTGGCCACGATCACCGAGGTGTACGACTACCTGCGCCTGCTGTTCTCGCGGCTCGGAGCCCGCCACTGCCCCAAGTGCGGCACGCCGCTCGCGCGGCGGAGCGTGCAGGAGATGACCGACCAGCTCCTCGACCAGCTCGCGGGCGAGCGGATCGCGGTGCTGGCGCCGGTCGTACGCGGCCGCAAGGGCGAGTACCGGAAGGAGCTGGACGACTGGCGGCGGGCCGGATACCTGCGCGCGCGCGTGGACGGGGCGTGGGTCGAGCTCGAGGACCCGCCGCGGCTCGCCCGGCACAGGCGGCACGACATCGAGGTGGCCGTGGACCGCCTTCGGCTCGAGCGCGGGGACCGCGGCCGGCTGACCGAGGCGCTCGAGGCCGGCGTGCGGCTCTCGAACGGGCTCATCACCGTGGCGCGCGACGGCGCCGAGGACCTCGTGCTGAGCGTGGGCGCCACCTGCCCGAAGTGCGGCACGGCCGTGGACGAGCTCGAGCCGCGGCACTTCTCGTTCAACTCGCCCTACGGCGCCTGTGCCGCCTGCGACGGGCTCGGCTCGCTCCTGCGCGTGGACCCGGAGCGGGTCGTGCCCGACCCGTCGAAGTCGCTCGCCGAAGGGGCCATCACCAGCCTCGGGGACGCCGAGGGGACGTGGACCGCGGGCACGCTCCGCGGCCTCGCGCGCGCGTTCCGGATCCCGCTCGACGTGCCATGGCGGAAGCTCCCGGCCCGGGCGAGGAACCTGGTGCTCCACGGCGCGGGGGAGGAGCAGGTCCGGTTCGAGTACAGGCTGCGGAAGGGCTCGGTGTGGGCGCACCACGCCGCGTGGAAGGGCGTGCTCCCGGACCTCGAGCGGCGCTACCGCAGCACCACGAGCGAGGCGGTGCGGCGCTCGATCGGGGCGCTCATGAACCCGACCCCCTGCCCCGACTGCCGCGGGCTGCGCCTGAAGCCCGCCACGCTCGCCGTGCGCGTGGATGGGCGGAACATCGGCGAGTGGTGCGCGCAGCCGGTGAGCGCGGCGCGCGCCGCGGCCGAGCGCCTGTCGTTCACGGGCGGGCAGGCGCAGATCGCGGCCCCGATCGTGAAGGAGGTGCGATCGCGGCTCGGATTCCTCGAGGACGTGGGCCTCGGCTATCTGACGCTCGACCGCGCGGCCGGCACGCTCGCCGGCGGCGAGGCGCAGCGCATCCGGCTCGCCACGCAGATCGGCTCGCAGCTCACCGGCGTGCTCTACATCCTGGACGAGCCCAGCATCGGGCTCCACCACCGCGACAACCAGCGGCTGCTCGCCACGCTCCAACGCCTGCGCGACCTCGGGAACACGGTCGTGGTCGTGGAGCACGACGAGGACACCATGCGCGCCGCCGACTGGCTCGTGGACCTGGGCCCGGGCGCGGGCCGGCACGGGGGGAGAGTGGTGGCCGCGGGTCCGCCCGCGGACGTGGCGCGCGACTCCTCGTCGCTCACGGGGCGCTACCTCTCCGGCGCCCTGCGCATCGCCGTGCCCTCCGCCCGCCGGCCGGGAAGCGGACGGAGGCTGGTGGTCCGCGGGGCGCGCGAGCACAACCTGCACGACCTGGACGTGGCCATCCCGCTCGGCACGTTCACCTGCGTCACCGGGGTCTCGGGCTCGGGCAAGAGCACGCTCGTCAACGACGTCCTGCTCGCGGCGCTCGACCGGCGGCTGAACCCGGCCTCGACCGCCTCGCCCGGCGCGCACCGCGCGCTCGAGGGCGCCGAGCACCTCGACAAGGTCGTCGCCATCGACCAGAGCCCGATCGGGCGCACGCCGCGCTCGAACCCCGCCACCTACACCGGCGCGTTCACGTTCATCCGCGACCTGTTCGCGAACCTGCCCGAGGCCAAGGTGCGCGGTTACGGCCCCGGCCGGTTCTCGTTCAACGTCAGGGGCGGGCGCTGCGAGGCCTGCGAGGGGGACGGCTCGCGGCGGATCGAGATGCACTTCCTGCCCGACGTCTACGTGCGCTGCGACACCTGCCACGGGCGCCGCTACAACCGCGACACGCTCGAGGTCGCCTACCGCGGGCGTTCCATCGCCGACGTGCTCGAGATGACCGTGGAGGAGGCGCTGGAGTTTCTCGGCGCGGTGCCCGCGCTGCGCCGCAAACTCGAGACTTTGCGCGACGTGGGCCTGGGCTATATTCACCTCGGTCAGTCGGCCACCACGCTGTCCGGCGGCGAGGCGCAGCGCGTGAAGCTGGCGACGGAGCTGTCGCGCGTCGCCACGGGCCGCACCCTGTACGTGCTCGACGAGCCCACGACCGGGCTCCACTTCGAGGACGTGCGTGTGCTGCTCGACGTTCTGCAGGCGCTGGTCGAGCGCGGCAACACGGTGCTCGTGATCGAGCACCAGCTGGACGTCATCAAGTGCGCCGACTGGCTGATCGACCTTGGACCCGAAGGAGGCGACCGCGGCGGGCACGTCGTGGCCGCCGGCACCCCCGAGGCGTTGGCGCGCGCGAAGGGGTCGCACACCGGCACCGCCCTGCGCCAGGTGCTCCGCCCATGACCCCGACGACGACCGCGAGCCAGGCCGGGCCCGGCCGGCCCGCGACACGGACGCGCACGATGAAGGCGGTGGTGAAGGTGTCCGCGGCGCCCGGCGCGGAGATCCGCGACGTGCCCGTGCCCGAGGCGGGGCCGGGCGAGGTCCTGCTGCGAGTGCTTCGCGCGGGCGTGTGCGGCACCGACCTTCACATCTGGAGCTGGGACCGCTGGTCGCAGGGGCGCCTGAAGCCCCCGGTGACTCTGGGGCACGAGTTCGTGGGCGAGATCGTCGAGCGCGGAGCCGGCGTGTCCGGGCTCTCGCCCGGCGACCGGGTCTCGTGCGAGAGCCACATCGTCTGCCACACCTGCATCGCCTGCCGCACGGGCAACGCGCACGTGTGCGAGAACACCCGCATCCTCGGCGTGGACGTGAACGGCGGCTTCGCGGAGTACGTGAGCGTCCCCGCGGTCAACTGCTGGCGCGTGCCGGACGGCCTGCCGCTCGAGGTGGCCGCGGTCATGGAGCCGTGCGGGAACGCGGTGCACACCGCGTTCGCCGGAGAGCTGTCCGGCCGCAGCGTCGCGGTCACCGGCTGCGGGCCGATCGGACTGTTCGCGATCGGGGTGGCGCGCGCGGCCGGCGCCGCGCACGTGTTCGCCTCCGACGTCTCGCCGTACCGGCTCGAGCTGGCGCGCGCGATGAAGGCCGACGCGGTGATCGACGCCCGCACGGACAGCCTCGCCGAACGGGTGAGCGCGCTCACCGGTGGCCGCATGCTGGACGGCGTGCTCGAGATGAGCGGCAATCCGGCCGCGGTCCGGGACGGACTGGCCGCTCTGCGGATGGGCGGGCGGATGAGCATGCTCGGGCTGCCCACCGAGCCGTTCGAGCTGGACTGGAACCGGCTCGTGATCTTCAAGGGCGTCACGCTGCACGGCATCATCGGGCGGCGCATGTACCAGACCTGGTTCCAGCTCGACCAGCTCCTGCGTTCGGGCCGGCTGGACCTGCGCCCGGCCATCACGCACGTGATGGGGATGGAGCGGTTCGAGGAGGCGATCGGCCTGCTCCGGGACGGACGGGCCGGCAAGGTCGTGCTGGTGCCGTGGGGCGAGACCGCGTGAGCGGGGGAGGAGCCGCGCCATGTTCGAGACGATGAAGCCGGCGCTCGAGGCCGAGCTGCAGCGCATCCGCGACGCCGGGCTGTGGAAGTCGGAGCGCGTGCTCGCCTCGCCGCAGGGCCCGGAAGTGACGCTGGCGGACGGGCGGCGTGTGCTCGTGTTCTGCGCCAACAACTACCTCGGGCTCTCGAGCCATCCGAGCGTGATCGGGGCGGCACACCGCGCGCTCGACACGCACGGCTTCGGCCTGTCGTCCGTGCGCTTCATCTGCGGCACGCAGGACCTGCACCTGGCGCTCGAGCGCCGCATCGCAGAGTTCGTGGGCGCCGAGGACGCGATCCTCTACGCGGCCTGCTTCGACGCGAACGGCGGCGTGTTCGAACCGCTGCTCGGCGACGCGGACGCCATCGTCAGCGACGAGCTCAACCACGCCTCGATCATCGACGGGATCCGGCTGTGCAAGGCGAAGCGCTGGCGCTACCGGCACAACGACCTCGCCGACCTCGAACGCTGCCTCGCCGAGGCGGACGCCGCGGGCTGCCCGCAGAAGCTCGTGGTCACGGACGGCGTGTTCAGCATGGACGGCACGGTCGCGGACCTGAAGGGCATCGTCGAGCGGGCCGAGCGCCACCAGGCGCTGGTCATGGTGGACGACTGCCACGCGACCGGGTTCGTGGGGCCGACCGGCCGCGGCACGCCGGAGCTGCACGGCGTGCGGGGCCGGGTGGACATCGTCACCGGCACGCTCGGCAAGGCGCTGGGCGGGGCGCTCGGCGGATTCACCGCGGCGCGGCGCGAGATCGTGGCGATCCTGCGCCAGCGCTCGCGGCCCTACCTGTTCTCGAACTCACTGCCGCCGGCCGTGGTCGCGGCCGGGATCGCGGTGTTCGATCTGCTGTCCGGGACCTCCGAGCTGCGCGACCGCCTCGAGGCCAACACGCGCAGGTTCCGCGCCGGCATCGCGGCCGCGGGCTTCGAAGTGCGTCCCGGCGACCACCCGATCGTGCCCATCATGCTCTACGACGAGCGCCTCGCGCACGACCTCGCGGCACGTCTGCTGGAGAAGGGCGTCTACGTGATCGGTTTCTCGTACCCGGTCGTGGCGCGCGGCCAGGCGCGCATCCGGGTCCAGCTCTCGGCGGCGCACACGTTCGAGCAGATCGACCGCGCGGTGTCGGCGTTCGCCGAGGCGGGGCGCGAGCTGGGGGCGCTCCGGGCGGGCGCGACGCGCTGAGGCGCGCGCCCGAGGCTTGACCCTCTCCCGGGCGGCCGCTAACTTCCACGCGTTTGTCCCCTCGGGAGGAGGTTCCGTGGAGCCGACGACGGCCCTCAAGCGCACGCCCTTCTACGCGTTCCACCGCGCCGCCGGCGCGAAGCTCGTGGAATTCGCGGGGTTCGAGATGCCCGTGCGCTACACGGGGGACGTGCGCGAGCACCAGGCCGTCCGCACCGCGGCCGGGCTGTTCGACATCTCGCACATGGGCGAGTTCGAGGTGCGGGGCGCGGGCGGCGCGGCGTGGCTCGACCGGATGGTCACGAACCACGTGGCCGGCCTCGCGGTGGGCCAGGCGCTCTATTCGCCGATGTGCCGCCCCGACGGCGGGATCGTGGACGACCTGCTCGTCTACCGCTACGCGGACCACCACATGGTGGTGGTGAACGCCGCGAACATCGCCAAGGACTTCGCATGGCTGGACGCGCACCGGCCGGAGGGCGTCAGCCTCGTGGACCGCTCGGATGCCACGGCGCTGCTCGCGGTCCAGGGCCCGAAGGCCGCGGAGGTGCTGCGCGGGCACGTGGACGACGCCGCGCTCGAGCTGGGCTACTACCGGTTCGCGACCGGGCGGCTGTTCGGGGTGCCGGCGACCATCTCACGCACCGGCTACACCGGCGAGGACGGCTTCGAGCTCTACTTCGACCCGGCGCACGCCGCGGCCGTGTGGGAGGGCCTCGCCGCCGCCGGCCGCGGGGCCGGGCTCGAGCCCGTCGGGCTCGGGGCGCGCGACACGCTCCGGCTCGAGATGGGCTACATGCTCTACGGCAACGACATCGACGACGGGACCACGCCGCTCGAAGCCGGCCTCGGCTGGACCGTGAAGATCTCGAAGGGCGAGTTCCACGGGCGCGAGGTGATGGTCCGCCAGAAGGCCGAGGGGCTCGCGCGCAAGCTCGTGGGCTTCCAGCTTGACGGCCGTCGCGTGCCGCGGCACGGCATGCGCATCCTGCATGCGGGACGCGAGGTCGGCGCGGTCACGAGCGGCACGTTCAGCCCGAGTCTCGAGCGTCCCCTCGGCATGGGCTACGTCGAGGCGGGGCTGGCCGAGAACGGCACGGCGCTCGACATCGAAGCCGGCTCCTCGACGCTGCCGGCACGGGTCACCGCGCGCCCGTTCTACACGCGCGGCACGCACCGATCATGACTTCCAGGGAGGCGATGTGACGTTTCCGCCGGAACTCCGCTACACGCGCGAGCACGAGTGGGCCCGGGAGGAGGGCGGCGTCGTGACCGTCGGCATCACGGGCTACGCCACCGACCAGTTGGGCGACGTGGTGTTCGTGGAGCTCCCCGAGGTGGGCCGCCGGCTCGAGGCGGGCAAGCCGTTCGGGGTCGTCGAGGCGGTCAAGACGGTGAGCGACCTGTACGCGCCGGTCGCGGGCGAGGTCGTGGAGACGAACGGCGCGCTGGCCGACGATCCCGCGGCCGTGAACCGCGACCCCTACGGCGCGGGCTGGATGGTGCGGATCCGCGCCGACGACGCGAAGTCGGTGGGGACGCTGCTGGACAGCTCCGGCTACGCCAGGCTCGTGGAGGAAGCCCACGGGTGATCTCGGCGGCGGCGGGCACCCCGGCGCGCGAGGCGGACGCGCCGGACGGCGTCGAGTGGACCTATGACCCCTGGGTCGAGCGGCCCGGCGCGGCCGTCGTGGCCGCGCTCGTGGTACTCGCGATGTGGCTGCTGATCGCGCGCGCCGGGTTCCCGTGGCTGCTGGCCGTGGCGCTGGCGGCGATCGCGTGCGCCCCGCTCTCGCCGGCGTTCCTGCCCGCGGCCTGCCGGGTGGGCCGCGAAGGGGCCGAGCGGCGCGGCCCGTTCCTGCGCGCCCGCCGCGACTGGCGCGACGTCCGCCGCGTGCAGGACGTGCCGGTCGGCGTGCTGCTCTCGCCCTACGCCGAGCGCCACGCGCTGGACGCCACGCGCGCGCTCACGCTGCCCATGCCGGCCCCGCGCCGGAGCGACCTGCGCGCGCGCGTGCGCGAGGCCTGGGGGCGCCATGCCGGCGGCTGAGCTCGCGTCCGAGGACCTCCAGCTGCTCGATCGGCTGGCCGAGCGCGTGGTCGCCATGCGGCTCGAGACGCCGGCCATCCTGACGCTCGAGAGCGCGCGCCCGCTGTCGGTGATCGCGGGCCAGGCGATGCTGTTCTTCGAGCCGTTCGCGCAGGCGCTGTTCCACTACCGTGACTACCGCCGGCTCGCCGCGCTGATCGAGCGCCGGGACGCGATGGAGACGCTGACCCGGCTGATCGAGGAGCGGGCGGAGGCGCGCGCTCGGCGATGATCCCGTCCCCCGGGTCCATCCGCTCCATCCTGGCCACCGATTGCGGCTCGACCACGACCAAGGCCGTGCTCATCGAGCTCGGTCCCGACGGCTACCGGCTGGTGACTCGCGGCGAGGCGCCGACCACGGTCGAGGCGCCGTTCGAGGACGTGACGCGCGGCGTGCTCAACGCGGTGAAGGAGGTCGAGGAGCTGCGCGGCCGCCGGCTCCTGGACGGCGAACGCATCCTGAGTCCGCAGCAGGGCGACGACGGCGTGGACCTCTACCTGAGCACGTCGAGCGCCGGTGGAGGCCTGCAGATGATGGTCTCCGGGCTCGTGCTGCAGATGACCGGCGAGAGCGCGCAGCGCGCCGCGCTCGGCGCCGGAGCCATCGTGATGGACGTCATCGCGCTGAACGACGGGCGCCGCCCGCACGAGAAGATCCGCCGCATGCGCCAGCTGCGCCCGGACATGATCCTGCTCTCGGGCGGCACGGACGGCGGCGACGTGCGCCGGGTCACCGAGATGGCCGAGATCATCGCCGCCGCCGACCCGCGCGCCCGGCTCGGCGCTGGCTACGAGCTGCCGGTGATCTACGCCGGGAACCGCGACGCGGCGCCGATGGTGAAGGACTGCCTCGGGGGCATGACCGCGCTGTCCGTGGTGTCCAACCTGCGGCCGGCGCTCGAACGGGAGAACCTCAAGCCCGCGCGCGACGCCATCCACGAGCTGTTCATGGAGCACGTCATGGCGCACGCGCCCGGCTACAGGCGGCTCATGAGCTGGTCGCCGGTGCCCATCATGCCGACGCCCGGCGCGGTCGGGCTCATCATCGAAAAGGTGGCCCAGCGCGACCGCATGGCGGTCGTGGGCGTGGACATCGGCGGCGCCACGACCGACGTGTTCTCGGTGTTCCGCGTGCCGGGCACGGACGAGACGGTGTTCAACCGCACCGTGTCCGCCAACCTCGGGATGAGCTACTCGGTCTCGAACGTGATGGCCGAGGCGGGCGTCGCGAACATCCTGCGCTGGGTGCCTTTCGCGGTGGACGAGGTCGAGCTGAGGAACCGGGTCAAGAACAAGATGATCCGCCCGACCACGATCCCGCAGACGCTCGAAGACCTGGTCATCGAGCAGGCCATCTGCCGCGAGGCGCTCCGGCTCTCGTTCGAGCAGCACAAGGCGCTGGCGGTGGGGCTCAAGGGCAAGCAGACCGCGCGCGACATCTCCGACACGTTCGACCAGGCGGCCTCGGGAGCCTCGCTCGTGGACCTCATGGACCTGGGGCTGCTGGTGGGCTCGGGCGGCGTGCTGTCGCACGCGCCCAGGCGGGCGCAGGCGATGATGCTGATGGTGGACTCGTTCCTGCCCGAGGGCGTGACCGAGCTGGCCGTGGACAGCATCTTCATGACCCCGCAGCTCGGCGTGCTGTCCACGGTCCACGAGCAGGCGGCGACGCAGGTGTTCGAGCGCGACTGCCTGATCCTGCTCGGCGCCTGCGTGGCGCCGGTCGGCCCGGGCCGGCCGGGGCATCCCTGCGTGCGGGTCGAGATCGCCGCACCCGGCGCGGCGCCGCTGGTCCGCGACGTGCCGTGGGGCGAGCTCGTGCGTCTGCCGCTGCCCGAGTCCGGCCGGGTGGACCTCACCGTGACCCCGGACCGGGCGTTCGACGTGGGCGCGGGCCGCGGCCGGCCGGTGTCCCGGAGCGTGCGCGGCGGCGTGGTGGGGCTGATGGTGGACACGCGCGGCCGCCGGCCGTTCGCGCTGCCCGAGGACCCGGCCACGCGCATCTCCCGGCTCCGCCAGTGGAACCAGGCGCTGTCCATGTACGCACGGGAGGTCTGAGCGTGGGTCACGCCTACACGCCCGGGCTCCGGGTCACGGCCGACACCGCGGTGCGCCGCGAGCGGCGGCTGCCGCTGCGCGGCGAGGTGCTGGTCGGCCGCGGCGACGCGGTGGAGCCGGACACGGTGGTGGCCCGGGCCGAGCTCCCGGGCAACGTCCAGACCGTGAACCTGTCGGCCCGGCTCGGGCTCGACCCGGCGCGCGTCACGGGGACGCTCCTCAAGGCGGTCGGCGACACCGTCCGCCGCGGCGAGCCGCTCGCGCTGGCGAAGGGCGTGTTCGGGCTGTTCCGCAACCAGGTCGAGTCGCCGGCCGACGGCACGATCGAGACGGTCTCCTCCGTGACCGGGCAGCTGTTGCTGCGCGAGCGCCCCATCCCGGTCGAGGTGAACGCCTACGTGCGCGGACGCGTCGGGGACGTCATGCCGGGAGAAGGCGTGGTCGTGGAGTCCCGCGGGGCGCTCCTGCAGGGCATCTTCGGCGTGGGCGGGGAGACGTTCGGCCGGGTCGTGGTCGCGGTGCAGCGTCCGGACGAGCCGCTCGGAAGCGAACGGCTGTCGGCCGAGCAGCGCGGAGCGATCGTGGTGGGCGGGAGCCACGTCTCGCACGCCACCGTCCAGCGCGCGCGCGAGCTGGGAGTCGCCGCCATCGTCGTGGGCGGCTTCGACGACCAGGACCTGCGCGAGCTCCTCGGGCGCGACCTCGGCGTCGCGATCACCGGCCAGGAGGACCTGGGCCTGACGCTCCTGTTCACGGAGGGCTTCGGCCGCATCACCATGGCGGCGCGTTCGTGGGAGCTCCTGAACGCGTGCGCGGGGCGCGTGGCGTCGGTGAGCGGGGCGACGCAGATCCGCGCCGGCGTGCTGCGGCCCGAGCTGTTCTCGCCGCACGCCGAGGAGACGGTGGCGCCGGGGACGGAGGACGCCGGCGGCTCGCTCGAGCTCGGCAGCCTGGTGCGCGTGATCCGCCAGCCGTGGTTCGGTCGGATCGGCCGCGTGGCCGAGCTGCCGCCCGAGCTGCGGCCGCTCGAGACCGAGGCGCTCGTGCGGGTGCTGGTGGTGGAGTTCGGCGACGACGGCTCCCGGGCGACGGTGCCGCGTGCGAATGTCGAGCGGATCGCCCGCTGAGCCGCTGCCGCGCCGGTGCGTCAGCCGTTGACGCGGCCCGGGGCGCAAGCTAGCGTGCGCTCGCTCGCGGGGGTGGTCCCCGTTCACGGAGGAGCCTTGACGACCGAAGGCCGCACGCCGCGCTCCCGCGTCGCAGCCCTGCTCGTGCTGCTCGCCTGCTGCTGCCTGCACGCGGCGGTGCACGCCCAGACTCCGGGCACGAGCCCCGAGCCGCCCGCACCGCCGGCCGGGCTTTCGTACGAGGACGTGCCGGACGACGACGGCCGCGCGGTGCGGCTCCGCTGGCGGCCCTCGCCCGACGACTCCGCCGGATCGTCGCGGGTGGAGGGCTACGTGCTCGAGCGCGGCTTGTCGCCGGTGGGGCCGTGGACGGTCGTGGACACGCTCGGCCCCGGGACGCGCGAGCGCGTGGACCAGGACATCCGCCGCGACACGCCCTATTTCTACCGCATCGGCGCGTTCGGGCCGGGCGGGCTCGCGCTCGCGCTCGCCAACGCCGGGCCCGCGATCGGGCGCGAGTCGTGGTTCCGCGCGCCGCTCGCGAGCGTGCTCGCGTTCACCGTGGTGTTCTTCCTGCTCGTGTTGTTCTACATGTCCATGGCGCAGTCGGGACGCAAGCCGTTCGTGCGCCGGCTGCCCGGGATCGACGCGATCGAGGAGGCGATCGGCCGCGCCACGGAGATGGGCCGGCCGGTGCTCTACGTGCCCGGTATCCAGGACATCGACGACGTTCAGACCGTGGCCGGGCTCATCATCCTCGAGAGCGTGGCGCGGCTCACGGCCCGGTACGAGACCCCGATCCGCGTGCCGGTGGCCTACCCGATCCCGTTCACGATCGCGCAGGAGATGGTGAAGAGCGGCTACCTGAACGCCGGCCGGCCGGAGGCCTACGACCCCGACAGCGTGACGTTCGTCTCGCCCGAGCAGTTCGCCTACGTCGCGAAGCTCGGCGGCATCATGCTCCGAGACCGGCCCGCGGCGCACATCTTCATGGGCTCGTTCTACGCCGAGTCGCTGCTCCTCGCCGAGACGGGCTTCTCGACGGGGGCCATCCAGGTTGCGGGCACGGCGAACGTGCACCAGCTCCCGTTCTTCGTCGTGGCCTGCGACTACACGCTCATCGGCGAGGAGTTGTACGCCGCGAGCGCCTACCTGTCCGGCGAGGCGCGCCTCGTCGGCGGGCTCAAGGGCGCCGACATGCTCAAGCTGGCCGTGATCGGCGTCATCGTGGTCGGTTGCGTGCTCGAGTCCTTCGGCATCCGCGGCCTCACCACCTGGATGAACACGAACTAGATGAAGCGCGAACTTCCGCTGTACCTGACCGCGGTCATCGGGCTGTTCATGGTGGTGTCGTTCTTCGTTCCGCACCACCTCGCGAGCGTGCCGGCGAACTACCTCCAGCAGTGCGCGGTGATCGTCGTGGCGTTCGGTTACGTGCTGGGCGGCGCGAACGCGCTGCGCGTGAACCTCGAGGGCATCGTCAAGCGACAGCCGGACTGGCCCTACAAGCTGGTGCTGGTGGTCGCGCTCGTGGCGACGGTCGTGGTGGGGCTCGTGGACGGGCGGCGCTGGCAGGACGCCGGCACGACCTCGATGTTCCTCTACGACCAGCTCTACTCGCCGATGCAGGCCACGATGTTCGCGCTGCTCGCGTTTTTCATCGCCTCCGCGGCGTTCCGCGCGTTCCGCGTGCGGACGGTGGAGGCGGGGCTTCTGGCCGCGGCGGCGCTGATCGTGATGCTCGGCCGCGTCCCGGTCGGGGACGCGCTCACCGGCTGGCTTCCGGAATGGCTGCGGATGAGCGCGGTGCAGGACTGGATCATGAACGTGCCGCAGAACGCGGCGAAGCGGGCGATCCTGATGGGCGCGGCGATGGGCGTCATGGCGACCGGGCTGCGCGTCATTCTCGGCATCGAGCGGTCCTACCTCGGGGGCACGGACTGACGTGAGCCTCTCCGCGCTCGAGAAGCTCGACCGGCGCTGGATCTTCCTGATGGTGGGCCTGCTCGTGCTCGGCCCGCTGCTCAGGCCCATCGGGCTGCCGCTGGGCTCCTCGACCCCGGTGCGCCAGTTCCACGACGCCATCGCCGCCATCCCGGACGGCTCGCTCGTGCTCGTCTCGTGCGACTACGACCCCGGCGGCAAGCCGGAGCTCGTCCCGATGACGAAGACGGCGCTCCGTCAGCTGTGGGAGAAGCGTTGCCGGCTCGTGCTCACCTGCCTGTGGACCGGCGGGCCGGGCCTGGTGGGGGAGACCATCGAGTCGGTCGCGGACGAGTTCCGCGCGAGCGGAAAGCCGCTCGAGTACGGGAAGGACTACGTCTACCTCGGCTTCAAGGCCGGTTACGAGGCGGTCATGGTGCTGATGGGCAAGGGGATCGCCGGCGCCTACCCGCAGGACCAGCGCGGAAACCCGGTCGCGAGCCTGCCGCTGATGAAGGACGTGCGCGACTACTCGAGCTTCGTGATGCTGGTGAGCATCTCGGCGGGCTATCCCGGCACCAAGGAGTGGGTGCAGCAGGTGAACCTGCGTTTCGGCCTGCCGATGGTGTCCGGCTGCACGGCGGTGAGCGCGCCCGAGTACTACCCGTACCTCCAGTCGGGACAGCTCCGCGGCCTGCTCGGCGGCATGGCGGGCGCGGCCGAGTACGAGAAGCTGCGCGGCGAGAAAGGCACGGCCACCAAGGGCATGGACGCGCAGTCGCTCGCGCACGCGTTCATCGCGCTGTGCATCGTGGCCGGCAACGTGGTGCAGTGGCGCAAGCGGAAGGCGGCCAAGCCATGAGCTTGAGCGCGGACTTCGGCGTGTGGGTGGCGGCCCTGCTCACGCTGTTCATCTTCTCGTTCCTGTACAAGGACAATCCGCTCTACAAGTTCGCCGAGCACCTGTTCGTGGGGGTCTCGGCCGGCTACTACATCGTGCTCAACTTCTGGACCGTGGTGATCCCCAACCTCTACGACCCGCTGGTCCGCGCGTTCACGGGGTGCGATCCGGTGAGCGGCCAGGCGGTGGAGATGGCGGGCGGGCCGTTCGCGGCGTCGCTCGGCGACTACCGCGGCTGGCTGGTCCTGCCCGGGATCCTCGGCCTGCTGCTGTTCAGCCGGATGGTGACGCGCATCGAGTGGCTGTCGCGCTGGTCGCTCGCGGTCATCATCGGCACCTACGTCGGCATCAAGACCACGGGCTTCGCGCAGGCGGACCTGGTGGCCCAGGTCCAGGGCAGCCTGGTTTCGTTTTGGACCGGCGAGCTGGGCTCGAGCCTGAACGCGGTCCTGTTCACGATCGGGCTCGTGACCTCCCTGCTGTTCTTCTTCTACAGCCGCGAGCACAAGGGCACGCTCGGCGTGCTCGCGCGCACCGGGATCGTGTTCCTGATGGTGTCGTTCGGGGCGGGATACGGTTACACGGTGATGGCGCGGCTCTCGCTCCTGATCGGGCGCTTCCAGTTTCTGCTGGAGGACTGGCTCGGCATCCGCTGATGCCGGCCGCCGCTCCGCTCCCGTCCTTCGCGCGCCGGGTCGCGCTCGTGTGGCTGGACGGCTCGCACGGCCCGGAGCCGAACATGGCCCGGGACGTGGAGCTGCTCGAGGCCGTGGCCGCGGACCCTGGAGCCGGGCCGCTCGTGCGCGTCTACGGCTTCGACCCGCCGGGGATCACGCTCGGGCGCGGCCAGGTCCCCGAGCGCGAGCTGGACCTCGCGGCGCTCTCCCTCGCCGGCGTGCCGTGGGCGGTGCGGCCGACGGGCGGGGGCGCGATCTGGCACGAGCAGGCGTGGACGGTCTCGATCGCGGCACGGCTCGGCCCCGACGGCTGGGCGGCGACGCCGAAGCGCGCCGTGGCGCGCACCGGCGCGCTCCTCGCCGCGGCGCTCCGCTCGCTCGGGGTCCCCGCCGAGTGCTGGAGCGGCGCGGAGCGGCTCCCCGCGGCGGCCGGGCGGCCGGGAGCAGGCCCGCCGCCCTGCTTCGCCGCCACGAGCGGCCACGAGGTGGTCGTGGGCAAGCGCAAGCTCGCGGGGATCGCCCAGCGCGTGCGGGGCCGCGCGTTCCTCCAGCAGGTGAACCTGCTCCTCGGCGACGCGCATGCCCGGATCGCGCGCCACCTGAGCGGGGTCGGGCCCGACCGCGACGCCCTCGAGCGGGACTACGCGGCGCGCGCGGTGGGCGCCGGAGCCTGGCTCGGCGACGACACCGGGCTCGAGCGGCTGGCGGGCGCGCTGCTCGAGGGACTGCGGGCCGCGTTCGGAGAGGCGCGGCTCGTGCGAGGCCCCCTGCCGCCCGTGCCGCTCGCGACCGGCGAGTCCGCGCCGGTCGGCGTGAGATTGCCTGGCCGAGGTCGCGCTCCCTATACTGCGATGAAGCCGTAACTCCTTGCTGGACACGGCCCGAGGGAGGTGCTGGATGCGCATCCGAGCGGCGCTCGCGGCGGCGGCGGCGACGGCGCTCCTGGCCGCAGGCTGCGGCCGGGGCGGCGTGCGCGGTCAGCCGTACGTGGACCGCCTCCCGCTCCCCCCGGACACCATGCACGTCGCCGCCGACGAGATCGGGCGTCACGGCGGCCGCTTCGTCGCCGGCGCCACGTCGAGCCCCAAGACGTTCAACCCGATCATGGCCAACGAGACCTCGTCGAACGAGATCATCCAGCACCTGTTCATCTCGCTCACCGACGTGGACTACCGCACCCAGGCGGACATCCCGATGCTCGCCCGCTCGTGGGAAGTCTCGCCCGACGGCAGGACCGCCACGTACCACCTGCGGCGCGGCGCCTGCTTCTCGGACGGCCGTCCCATCACCAGCGCGGACGTGAAGTTCTGCTACGACGTGGTGATGGACCCGAAGCTCCACCCGTCCATGCAGGACGCGTTGGTCATGGACGTGGGCGGGAAGCGCGTGCCCTACTCGTACAGCGCCCCGGACTCGTACACGTTCGTGATCCAGGCGCCGGGCCCCGACGCGTTGCTGCTGCCGCACGCGGCGAACGTGCGCATCGTGCCGCGCCACGTGCTCGAGCCGGCGTTCCGCTCCGGCGAGTTCGCGTCGCGCTACACGACCGCCACCCCGCCGGAGAGCCTGGTGACGAGCGGTCCGTGGCGGCTCAAGTCCTACCTCGAGAACCAGCAGACCGTGCTCGAGCGGAACCCGTACTGGTTCGGCGTGGACGCGCGCGGGCGCCGGCTCCCGTACCTCGACGAGCTCGTGTTCCGCGTGGCGCGCGACCAGGACGTCGCCGCGCAGATGTTCCACGCCGGCGAACTGGACGGGCTCGACAACGTGAAGCCCGAGGATTACCCGCGCTACGAGGCGGACCAGCGCGCGAAGGGCTTCACGCTCCACGACGTCGGGCCGTCGTTCAACTCCAACTTCCTGTTCTTCAACCTGAACCGGTATCGCGAGGCGGGGCAGGGCCATCGCCCCGGCGACCCGCGGGTCGAGCCGCACAGGTTCGCCTGGTTCTCGAGCCGCGAGTTCCGCCGCGCCGTCTCGCACGCGATCGACCGGGAGGCGATCATCCGCGGCCCGTTCTATGGCCACGCCGTCCGGAGCTGGTCCATCATGACCCCGGGCAACCCGCGCTGGTACGACTCCACGATCACAGGGCCCGACCTCGACCCGGACCGGGCGCGCGCGATCCTGGAGGGGCTCGGCCTGAGGGACCGCGACGGGGACGGTGTGCGCGAGGACCCCGCCGGGCGGCCGGTCTCGTTCACGCTGCTCTACAACTCGGACAACAAGCTGCGCGAGGCCATCGCCGCGCTGCTCCAGGACGACCTCGCGAAGGTGGGCATCCGCGTGATCCCGACCGGCCTCGACTTCAGCACGGTCGTCACCCGCACGCGCCACGACCTCCAGTACGAGGCCTGCCTCGGCGGGCTCGGCTCCGCGGTGCCCGCGGACCCGGGCATGGGGGCCAACTTCTGGAAGTCCACCGGCATCACGCACTACTGGGACGTGCGCCAGCCGGCGGGACGCCCCGACACGCCGGCCGAGGCGCGCATCAACGAATTGTTCGACGCGCATGTCGCGACCACCGACCTCGCGCAGCGCCGCGCCGCGTTCCGCGAGATGTCGGCGATCCTGAACGAGGAGTGCTTCGTGGTCTGGCTCCCGACGGTCGTGCTGCGGATCCCCGTGAGCAGCCGGTTCGGGAACGTGCACCCGAGCCCGATGCCGCACCGCATCCTGTGGAACGCCGACCGCATCTTCCGGCGGGACGCGGCGGGGACGCGCTGACCCGCGCGGATGCGGACGTTCCTTCTCCGGCGGCTGCTCCAGTCGGTCCCGCTGCTGCTCGGGATCTCGGCGCTGACGTTCCTGCTGCTGCAGCTCGCGCCCGGCGACTTCCTGTCCACGATGGCGGACAACCCGCAGGTCTCGGCCGCGAGCCTCGAGGCCATGCGGCGGCGGTTCGGCCTGGACCAGCCGTGGTGGGTGCAGTACCTCGTCTACCTCAAGAACGTGTTCCTCCACCTCGACTTCGGCGAGTCGTTCTCGCGCCACCAGCCGGTGTTCCAGGTGCTGCGCGGCGGGCTCGCGAACACGCTTCTGCTCGCGGGTGCGGCGGCGCTCGTGACCTGGGGCCTGGCGATCCCGCTCGGCGCGCTGGCCGCGGTGCGCCAGCACGGGCTGACCGACCGGGCGCTGTCGTTTCTCGCGTTCCTGTGGCTTTCCATCCCCGAGGTGCTGTCGGGGCTGCTGCTGCTGTGGCTTGCGGCCTCGACGGGCTGGTTTCCGATCGGCGGCATGCGCGACCTTGACCACGACCTCTACGGCCCGCTCGGGCGCGCGGGGGACCTGCTCCGGCATCTCGCGCTCCCGGCGCTCGTCGTGGGCCTCATCCCGCTCGCGAGCCGCATGCGGCAGATGCGGGCCAACCTGCTCGACCAGCTGCGCCTCGACTACGTCACGACCGCGCGCGCCAAGGGGCTGCCGGAGCACCAGGTGGTCGTGCGGCACGCGCTCCGCAACGCGCTCAACCCGCTCATCACGCTGTTCGGCTTCACGCTCGGGTCGCTGGTCTCGGGCTCTTTCGTGGCGGAGTCGATCTTCGCCTGGCCCGGGCTCGGCATGCTCACGCTGGAGGCGGTCCAGGCCCAGGACCAGTACCTGGTCATGGGCTCCGTGCTGCTGGCCTCGGTGGTGCTGATCGCCGGAAACCTGGTCGCGGACGTGCTGCTGGCCGCGGCCGACCCGAGGATCCGACATGAGTGAAACCTCGCCCGGCGCGGGCACCTCGCCCGCCCGGCTCGTGTGGCGGCAGCTCCGCCGCAGCCCGCCCGCGGTCGCGGGCGGCGTGCTGCTGGTGGTGCTCTACGCCGCGGCGGCGTTCGCGCCGTTCCTCGCGCCCTACGCCGAGAACGACATCGACCGGGAGCGATTCTTCCACCCGCCCACGCCCATCCGCGTGCGGGAAGGCGACCGCTGGCGGGCCCCGTTCGTGTACGCCACGGTCCGCGGCCCCGGCCAGACCCACGTCACCGACCGCTCGCGGCCGCTGCCGCTCCGCTGGTTCGTGCGCGGCGCGCCGTACCGGCTGCTCGGAGTGATCCCCGCGGACCGGCACCTGTTCGGCGTGGACGCGCCCGGCCGGGTGTTCCTGATCGGGGCCGACGAGGCCGGGCGCGACGTGTGGTCGCGGCTCCTCTACGGCGCGCAGGTCTCGCTCACGGTGGGCCTCGTCGGCATCGCCATCTCGTTCAGCCTCGGGCTCCTGCTCGGCGGCGTGAGCGGCTACTTCGGCGGCTGGGTGGACACGCTCATCATGCGCGGCACCGAGCTGCTCCTCAGCATCCCCGGGCTCTACCTGATCGTGGCGCTGCGCGGCGTGTTCCCGCTCGACCTGCCGAGCCAGCAGACCTACCTCGCCATCGTCACCATCCTCGCGCTCATCGGCTGGGCGGGGCTCGCCCGCGTCATCCGCGGCATGGTGCTGTCGCTCCGTCAGGCGGAGTACGTGCTGGCCGCGCAGGCGATGGGGGCGTCCAGCATGCGCGTCATCACGCGCCACATCCTGCCGAACACGCTGTCGTTCACGATCGTGGCCGCGACGGTGGCGATTCCCGGCTACATCCTGGGCGAGGTGTTCCTGAGCTTCCTCGGCGTGGGCGTGCAGCCGCCGGCGGCGAGCTGGGGCAACATGCTGATCGCGGCGCGCAGCCAGCGCGTTCTCACGTCGTTCCCGTGGATGCTGTTCGGCCCGGGCACGGCCATCTTCCTGACCGTGATGGCGTTCAACTTCTTCGGCGACGGCCTCCGCGACGCGCTCGACCCGCGGCGGACGTCGGGGGGCCGGGCATGAGCGAACCGCTGCTCGAGGTGCGCGAGCTCCGGACGCACTTCTTCACCGACGACGGAGTCGTGCGCGCGGTGGACGGCGTGTCGTTCGCGCTGGCCCCGGGGGAGACGCTGGCCGTGGTGGGGGAGTCCGGGAGCGGCAAGAGCGTCACGAGCCTGTCCATCCTCCGCCTCGTCGCCGCGCCGCCGGGCCGCATCGTCGGCGGCGAGATCCGTTTCCGCGGGCGCGACCTGCTGGCGCTCTCGGACGCCGAGATGCGGGCGGTGCGCGGGCGGGAGATCTCGATGATCTTCCAGGAGCCCATGACCAGCCTGAACCCGGTGCTCAGCTGCGGCGAGCAGATCGCCGAGGTGCTCGTCCTGCACGAGCGTCTCGACCGCCGCAGCGCACGCGCGCGCACGGTCGAGCTGCTGCGCATGGTGGGAATCCCGTCCCCGGAGCAGCGCGTGGACGAGTACCCGCACCAGATGTCCGGCGGCATGCGCCAGCGCGTGATGATCGCGATGGCGCTCGCGTGCCGGCCGGCGCTGCTCATCGCCGACGAACCGACGACCGCGCTCGACGTGACCATCCAGGCCCAGATCCTCGACCTGCTCCGTGCGCTCCGCCGCGAGCTGGGGATGGCCGTGCTGCTCATCACGCACGATCTCGGCGTGGTGGCCGAGACCGCCGACCGGGTGGCGGTGATGTACGCCGGACAGGTGGTCGAGTACTGCGGCGTGCGGCAGGCGTTCCGCTCGACGCGCCACCCGTACACGGCCGGACTGCTCGCCTCGCTGCCCCGGCTCGGCTCCGAGGACGACCGGCTGAGGGTGATCCCCGGGAACGTCCCGAACCCGGTGCGCTTCCCGGCCGGCTGCCGGTTCCACCCGCGCTGCCCGCTCGCGGTCGAGCGCTGCCGGAGCGAGGCGCCGGCGCTCCGCGACGTGGGCGGCGGGCACCTGTCGCGCTGCTTCCGCGCCGAGGAGATCGCCTCCGGCGCGGTGGACCCCGTGGCGGGCGGCGAGGGGCGCACCCCCGCGGCGGTCCCGGACCGGGAAGGGGGCACGCGTGGCTGAGCCGCTGCTCGAGGTGCGCGACCTCACCAAGCACTTCCCGATCCGCAAGGGCCTGTTCAGCCGCACGGTGGGGCACGTGCGAGCGGTGGATGGCGTGTCGTTCGACCTCCACCCGGGCGAGACGCTCGGGCTCGTCGGCGAGAGCGGCTGCGGAAAGACCACGACCGGCCGCTGCATCCTGCGCCTGATCGAACCCACCTCGGGCTCGGTGCGGTTCGCGGGCCGCTCCGTGCTGGGCCTCGGCGCGCGCGACCTGCGCGGGCTCCGCCGCGAGATGCAGATCGTCTTCCAGGATCCCTACTCGAGCCTGAATCCGCGCCTGACCGTGGGCAGCATGCTCGCCGAGCCGCTCGCGATCCACGGGCTCGCGCGCGGCGCGGCCGCGCGCAATCGCGTGGCCGAGCTGCTCACGCTCGTGGGCATGTCGCCGGACCATGCGCGCCGCTACCCGCACGAGTTCTCGGGCGGCCAGCGCCAGCGCCTCGGCATCGCGCGCGCGCTCGCGGTACGGCCCCGTCTGCTCGTCCTTGACGAGCCGGTCTCGGCGCTCGACGTCTCGATCCAGGCGCAGATCGTGAATCTGCTCCGCGACCTGCAGCGGGAACTGGGGCTCACCTACCTGTTCGTGGCGCACGACCTCTCCGTCGTGGAGCACATCAGCACGCGGGTGGCGGTGATGTACCTGGGCCGGGTCGTGGAGCTCGCAGACAGGACCACGCTCTACCGCGAGCCGCGGCACCCCTACACGCGCTCGCTCCTGTCCGCGGTGCCGGTCCCGGACCCCGACCGGAAGGCGGAGCGGATCGTCCTCAAGGGGGACGTGCCGAGCCCGGCCCGGCCGCCCTCGGGCTGCCGGTTCCATCCGCGCTGCCCGCTCGCCGCCGAGCGCGGCGAGCTCGCGCGCTGCTCGGCCGAGGATCCTTCGCTGCGCGAGGTATCGCCGGGCCACTGGGTGGCCTGCCACTTCGCCTAGGCTGCGACGGAGCCGCGGAGCGCGCGCTGGGGGATCCGCCCCGATCGCGGGGCCGCGCCGGGCATTTCTCCCCACGCGTGCAACGCCGCCGCGTGCCGGACGCAACCAAGCCCTGACGTTCGAGCGCCGCGCGAGCGTGGAATCGCTTCTGCGCGGGCGCATTCGCAGCGACATGCGGGCGGGGGCGTCCATGCGAGCGCCTTGGCATCGGGATTGCGATGTCAGGGAGACGAGCGACGGAAGGCGGCGCAAGCGCCCGACGACGCGAAGATCCCAAGGATGTGCTCCCTGTCCTCCTCGTGCTTGGCGGTCTGTGGGCTGATCCCCCTATCGCGAGCGAAGGAGTCTTACGGACATGCACACGGTTGGTACGGGGAGCGACTTTTAGGGCCCTGGAACCGGCGGCGCCATAGCCACCGCGCTCGACTCGCGCGTCCGCACACCGGGGCCCATGAAAACGCCGCCCTCCCGCGTCCGCGGGAGGGCGGTCGCGCTTCCCGTCCGCCGCCCACTCGCCACCGGGGGAGGCCGGTCGTGTTCCGGCCCGGAGCCGCTCAGGCGGCTCGCGTCGAACGCGGAAGGCGTTGACCCGTCACGTCCTGGGGGGTAGCTTCCGCGGGCTGCCCGCGCGGTCCGGTCCGCCCACATGGCGGGCGCCGCCGGGGGATGCTGGACGCGAATGGAGGCGCATGGACCCCGTCCCCTCGGGACGCTCGCTCGGCATGGTCGAGACCCGCGGCTTCACCGCCGCCGTCGAGGCCGCGGATGCGATGACCAAGTCCGCCCGGGTGACGCTCACGCGGTACGAGGTCACGCGCGGCGCCCTGGTCACGATCCTCGTCCGGGGCGACCTGGCCGAGGTCGAGGCCGCGGTCGCGGCGGGATCCGCCGCCGCGTCCCGCCTCGGGGAGCTGCTCCGCGGCCACGTCATCGCGCGGCCGGCCGATGAACTCGAGTCCGTGATACTCACCCGGCGCCGCTCGGCGCCCTGACGGCTGCACCCTTCGCCGGAGGATGCGATGCAGGAAGAAGCGCTGGGTCTCATCGAGACACGCGGGTTCGTGGCCATGGTCGAGGCCTCGGACGCCATGGTGAAGGCAGCGCGCGTCACGCTGGTCCACTACGAGAAGATCGGCGGCGGGTACGTCACGACCGTGGTGCGCGGGGACGTCGCCGCGGTGCGGGCCGCGACCGAGGCCGGCGCGGCGGCGGCCGCGAAGGTGGGCGAGGTCGTGTCCGTGCACGTCATCCCGCGCCCGCACGCGCAGCTCGAGGACGCGCTGCCGATCCGCCGGCCCGAGATCGCCGGCAAGAAGTAGCCATGATCCTCGCCAAGGTGCTGGGCACCGTGGTGAGCACGCGCAAGGACCGCGGCCTCTCGGGCCTCAAGCTCCTGCTCGCGCGCGAGGTGGACGCCGCGTTCCAGCCCGCCGGCGCCCAGGTCGTGGCCGTGGACGCCGTGGGCGCGGGGGAGGGCGAGATCGTGCTCGTCGCGGCAGGCTCGTCCGCCCGGCTCACCGAGGTCACGCGCGACCGCCCGGTGGACCACGTCATCTGCGGCATCGTGGACGCGGTGGAGCGCGAGGGGCAGGACGTGTACGTGAAGGGCGCGGGCCAGCTCCGGTGACCGCCCGGTGAGCCTGGACCCCGCCCGCATCGGCGCCATCGTCGCCGACGTGCTCGAGAAGCTCGAGCGCGACCCGGCCGACCCCGCGTCGGCGCGCCCGCTCGGGATCCACGCTTCGCTCGACGACGCCGTGCGATCCGCCACCAGCGCGTTCGCCGCCTGGCGCGATACGCCGCTCGAGGTGCGCGACCGGGTCATCGCGGCGATCCGCGACGCCATCGTCGCGGGCGCGGAGGACCTGTCGCGGCTCGCCGTCGAGGAGACCGGGCTCGGGCGCGTGGACGACAAGGTGCTCAAGAACCGGCTGGTCGCGCTCAAGACCCCCGGCACCGAGGACCTGGAGCCGGTGGCCTGGACCGGCGACCACGGGCTCACGCTCATGGAGCGTGCGCCCTACGGCGTGATCGCGGTCATCACCCCGGTGACGAACCCGAGCGAGACCATCGTCAACAACGGCATCTCGATGATCGCCGGCGGCAACACCTGCGTGTTCTGCCCGCACCCGAACGCGCGCCGGGTCTCGTCGCTCACGATCGACCTCATGAACCGGGCGGCCCGCCGCGCCGGCGCGCGCGAGCCGCTGCTCCACTCGGTGGCCGAGCCCACGCTCGACGTGGCGAAGGCGCTGCTGCGCTACCCCGGCATCCGCCTGAACGTCGTGACCGGCGGCCCCGGGGTCGTGAAGGAGGCGCTCGACGCCGGCAAGAAGGCGATCACCGCCGGCCCCGGCAACCCGCCCGCGGTGGTGGACGAGACGGCCGACCTCGCGAAGGCCGCCCGCGACCTGGTCATGGGCGCCTCGCTCGACAACAACATCGTCTGCACCGACGAGAAGGAGATCCTGTGCGTCTCGCTCGTCGCCGACCGGCTCAAGGAGGAGCTGGCGCGGGCCGGCGCGCTCGTGCTGCCGCCGCACCAGACCGAGCAGCTCCGGAAGCTCATCCTCGAGCAGGAGCGCGGGCCCGGGAAGTACGCGATCATCCAGCGGAAGTACGTGGGCAAGGACGCGGCGGCCATCCTGCGGAACGCGGGCATCCCGTGCCCGCCCGAGAAGCGGCTCGCCGTGTGCGAGGTGGACGTGGACCACCCGTTCCTGTGGACCGAGCTCATGATGCCGGTGCTGCCGCTCGTCCGCACCCGGCACGTGGACGACGCCATCGACCTGGCGGTCCGGGTCGAGCACGGCTTCCGCCACACGGCCTCGATGCATTCGCGCAACATCGACAAGCTCCACCGCATGGCGCGCGCCTGCGACTGCTCCATCTTCGTGAAGAACGGCCCGAACGCGGCCGGGCTGGGCTGGAACGGCGAGGGGCCGACGAGCTTCACCATCGCGAGCCCGACAGGCGAGGGCATGACCACGGCGCGGAGCTTCACGCGCATCCGTCGCTGCACGCTCGTGGACCGGTTCCGCATCGTATGAGCCAGGTCGCACTGGCCGCCATCGAGACCTCCAGCATCGCGCAGGGCGTGGTGACCGCCGACGCGATGGTGAAGGAGGCCGAGGTCGAGCTCCTCGAGGCCTCCGTGCTGTCCCCGGGCCGGTTCTGGATCGTGGTGGGCGGCGACGTGGCGCCGGTCCGCGCGTCGCACCGGCGCGGGCGCGAGGTGGCCGGCGACTCGCTCCTGGACGAGCTGTTCATCCCGCAGCTCCACGCCGGCGTCCTGCCGGCGGTGCGCGGCGTGGTGGGCCCCGCCGAGCACGACGCGGTGGGCGTGGTCGAGACGCTGTCGGCCGCCTCGGCGATCGTCGCCGCGGACGCCGCGGCCAAGCGCGCCGGGATCGTGCTGCGCGACCTGCGGCTCGCGAACGGCATCGGCGGCAAGGGCGTGGTGGTGCTCTCGGGCGGGCTCCCCGACGTGCAGGCGGCGGTCGCGGCCGGGCGCGAGGACGCCGAGCGGCGCGGGTTGCTCGCGCGCGCGGTGGTGGTGCCCCGCATGGACGCGCGGCTCCGGGCTCGGATCCTCTGATGCAGTTCGCGCGCGTCGTGGGCACGGTCGTGTGCACCGAGAAGGTGCCCGTGTGGCGCGGCCAGCGGCTGCTGCTGGTCGAGAACACCGACGCGGCCGGTACGCCGGCCGCCGGCCGGCCGTACTGCGCCGTGGACCTGGTCTCGGCGGCACCCGGGCAGCGCGTGTTCGTGGTGCGCGGGCGCGAGGCGGCGGTCGCGCTCGCCGATCCCGAGAACCCCGCCGACGCCGCGATCGTGGGGCTCATCGACCACGTCTCCGGCCCCGCGCGCGGGAGCGGCGCCTGATGTTCCTCGCGCACGTCGTGGGCGAGGTCGTGGCCACGATCAAGCACCGGCACCTCGCGGCCGCGAAACTCCTGCGCGTGGCGCCCGAGCCCGCGCCCGGGCGGAGCGCGGCGCCGGAGGTCATCGCGGTGGACTGCGTGGACGCGGGCGTGGGCGACCGCGTCCTGGTGGCCGACGAGGGCAACGCCGCCGCCCAGGTGCTCGGGCTGCCGCGCGGCCCGGTGCGCGCGGTGGTGGTCGGCGTGGTGGACGCCGTCGAGCCCGACCCGGCCCCCGCCCGCGCCCCGCGCGCTTGAGCGGACCGCCCCGGCCGCGTATCTTGGCGCGGGTCCCGCACACGGAGGTCGGAGATGCCGCTCTACGAGTACCGCTGCCCGGCCTGCCGCCATGCCTGGGACGCACTGCTGGACCGCTGGGATTCGCCCGCGCCGGACTGTCCCGCGTGCGGCGCCCGGAGGTCCGAACGCAGGCCGAGTGCGTTCGCCGTCGTCGGAAGTACCGCTCCCAGCGTGAAGCCGGTGCCGGGCCCGTGCGGCCCGGGCTCGTGCGCGTGCCATGGCGGGCGGGGTCCATCCTGAAGTGCATCGACCGGGAGGAAGCGCGATGACCAAGGCCGACCTGGTGGAGGAGATCGCGACGAGCACGGGCGTGTCCCGCAACCACACGGCCGTGATCATCGACAGCATGCTGGACGCGGTGTGCCGCGCGCTCAGCGAGGGCAAGCACCTCGAGATCCGCGGCTTCGGCACGTTCAAGGTGCGCGAGCGGCGCGCCCGGCGGGCTCGCAATCCGCGGAGCGGCACCGAGGTCCAGGTGCCGGCCAAGCTCGTCCCGGTGTTCAAGCCCAGCAAGGAGCTCAAGGCGCAGGTGCTCGAGTCCACGGCCACGGTCGCGAGCGGCACCGAGGCCTGAGCGGCGTCCGTCGCCGCCGTCGAAAGGAGAGGGGATGGGTTCGGGAAAGAAGCGGAAGCGCAAGAAGATCGCGACCCACAAGCGGAAGAAGCGCCTGCGGAAGAACCGCCATAAGAAGCGCGTCCGCTAGCCGTCCCGCCAGGGACTCCGAACCCGCCCGTCGCATGCTGGGCCGCGCTCTCGCGGCCCGGGGCCGCTGGAGATTCGATCCCGCACGCCGAGGTCCCGGCGTGCGGGATCTTCTCGTGAGGGGCCCGCACCCGCCCGAGGACGGCGACTGGATCGTGGCCGAGGTGCCGTGGGACGGCCCCGCCCGGCTGGTCGAGGTGCTTGGGGCCGAGGACCGGCCGGAGTGGGACGAGGCCGCGATCGCGTCCCAGTTCCGCCTGCGCACGCACTTCCCCCCCGCGGCCGAGGCCGAGGCGGCGGCGTTCCACGAGCCGGGCGAGCGGGAGCGGCGCGGGCGCGAGGACCGGCGCGAGGACGGGGTCCTCACCATCGACCCCGAGGACGCCCGCGACCACGACGACGCGCTCGCGGTGCGGGCGCTCCCGGACGGCCGGCTCGAGGTCGGCATCCACATCGCAGACGTGTCGTGGTACGTCCGGCCGGGCTCGGCGCTCGACGAGGAGGCGCGCGAGCGCGGGACCAGCTGCTACCTGCCGGGCGGCGTCGTGCCCATGCTCCCGGAGCGGCTCTCGGGCGACCTGTGCTCGCTGCGCGAGGGGGCGGACCGGCTCGCGCTGTCGGTGTTCGCCACGCTCGACGCGCGCGGACAGCTGCACGGCTACCGCTTCGCCGAGACGGTCATCCGCAGCCGGGCGCGGCTCACCTACGAGCAGGTGCAGTCGGCCATGGAGGGCGGCCCGGCCCTGCCGGCCGGGCTCCAGGCGCCGGTGGAGCAGCTGCTGAAGCTCGCGCGCGCGCTCCGCTCCCGCCGGCTGGCCGTGGGCGCCCTCCAGCTCGAGACCGCCGAGGTCCGCGCCGAGGTGGACGCGCGCGGCGTCCCGGTCCGGCTCGTGCGCCGGCCCCACCTCGAGAGCCACGAGCTGGTGGAGGAGTTCATGCTGCTCGCCAACCGCTGCGTGGGCGAGGCCGCGGCGGTGCGCGGGAGCGGCGTGCTGTGGCGCGTGCACGAGCCGCCGTCAGGCCGGAAACTCGCCGAGCTGGACGAGATGCTGCGCGTGCTGGGGCTGCCTCGGCTCGGATCGCCGGGGGAGCCGCACCGCGCGCTCCAGTCGCTGCTGGCCGTGCCGCTCGACCCGCCGCGGCGGCGGATCGTCCACCGGCTGGCGCTCCGCTCGCTGATGCGCGCCCGCTATCTCGAGAAGGACCTCGGCCACTTCGGGCTCGCCACGCGCGAGTACGTCCACTTCACCTCGCCCATCCGCCGCTACCCGGACCTGCACAACCACCGCCGCCTGCGTGAGTGGCTGCGGCAGGCGCGTGACGCGGCCTGGGACCCGATCGAGAACGCGGCGCTCGCCGCCCAGGCCACGGCGCGCGAACAGGACGCGACGGACGCCGAGCGCGAGGCGGTGCGGGTCAAGGGCCTGCGCCTGCTCGCGGGGAGACTCGGGGAGCGGGCTTCGGGTACTATCTCCGGGCTCGTGCCACGCGGATGCTTCGTCGAGCTCGACGAGCCTCCCGTGGACGGATTCATCGCCCTCGGCGACCAGCTCGACGACCGATTCGACCTGGACGCCGCGGGAGTGCGGCTCACGGGGCGCCGGTCTCGGCGCCGGTTCTCGCTCGGCGACCCGGTCGTGGTGACGGTCGCCCGCGTGGACGTTGCGGCGCGCGAATGCGATCTCGCGCTCGAGGAGCGCGAACCGCGGCGAGGTCGCCGCTCATCGAGGAGGCAGGGATGGCGCTGAACAGGAACCGGGCGAGGAGCGGCCGGGAACGTCGCAGCAGCGAGCGCGCGGACGCGAAGCTCTCGATGCGGGTGGACGCGGGCGCGATCGCCGGGACGACCAAGATCGTGACCGAGAGCCAGAACATCTCGGCCAGCGGCGTCTACTGTCACGCCTCGCACTACCTGGCGCCGCTCTCCAAGGTCCAGCTCACGATCGTGCTGCCGCGCGTGCCGGGTGGCGCGGGCGGGTCGCAGGAGCTGCTCAAGTGCGACGGCATCGTGGTGCGCTGCAACCAGCGGGTCGGCGACCGCTCGGACACGCCGTACGAGCTGGCGTGCATGTTCGCCGGGCTCGACCCGGGCTCGCGCGGCCGGCTGGAGGAGTTCGTCAAGTGGCGCAACCTGCAGGCGCTGCGCGCTGCGCTCGCGGAGCCGACGCCTGTGCGCCGGGTCACGGCGGCGAGGCCCGCGGCTCGCAGGCCCGGGACGCGGGTCGCGGCCCCGGTCCGCAAGCCCGCCGCCCGTGGCTCCGTGCGGGCGGCTCCGGCGGGCGGAACGGCCGCGCGCGCGAGCCGCGCGAAGCGCGCGGGGCGGACGAGCCGCTGAACCGCGGCGCCGGGCTTCCGGGCGGCGTGGGCGTGCGACGCGGCTCCCGGCTCGCGGGCGGGTTCACGCCGCCCGGCGACAAGTCGGTGACCCACCGCGCGCTGCTGTTCGGGCTCCTCGCCGACGGCGAGACGCGCGTGCTGGAGGCGAACCCGGGCGAGGACTGCGGCCGCTCGGCCCGGGCGGCCGCCGCACTGGGCGCGAACGTCGAGCGCGAGGGCGGCGGCTGGTGTGTCCGTGGGACGGCGGGCGAGCTGGTCGAGCCCGGCGCGGCGCTCGACTGCGGGAATTCCGGGACCACGCTCCGACTGCTCGCCGGGATCGTGGCCCGTACGCCGTTCACCGTCCGGCTGGAGGGCGACGAGTCGCTCTCGCGGCGCCCCATGCGTCGGATCGCCGAGCCGCTCGAGCGCATGGGGGCGAAGGTCGAGGGCCGGGGCGAGGCCTGCACGCCTCCGCTCCGGGTGAGCGGTGGCGCTCTCCGCGGCATCCGCCACGACCTTCCCATGGCCTCGGCCCAGGTCGCGACCTGCGTGCTGCTCGCGGGACTCGCGGCGAGCGGGGAGACGTGCGTACGGCTGCCCGGCCCGGCGCGCGACCACACCGAGCGGCTGCTGCCGGCGTTCGGCGTGCCGATCGAGGTCGAGCCGCTCGCCGGGGGCGGTCGATCCGTGACCGTGCGCGGCGGGATCACACCGCGGGGCGCCACGCTGCGCGTGCCGGGGGACTTCTCGGCGGCGGCGTTCCTGCTCGCGGCGGCGGCGGCCACGCCCGGCGCGAGCGTGACGGCGAGGCGCGTGAGCCTGAACCCGACACGCACGGGATTCCTGGACGTCCTGCGCGAGATGGGCGCGGGGGTCGAGGTGCGCGAGGAGCCCGCCGGCGCGGCGGCCGGCGAGCCGGCCGGGGACGTCACCGTCACCGGTCCGGAGCGGCTGCGCCCGTTCGACGTGCCGCCCGCGTGGGTGCCGCGACTCGTGGACGAGGCGCCCGCGTGGGCGGTCGTGGCCTCGCACGCGGGCGGGATCTCGCGGCTCCGGGGCGCGGCCGAGCTGCGAGTCAAGGAGAGCGATCGGATCGCCGCGCTCGCCGAGGGGCTGCGCGCCACCGGGATCGCGTGCGAGGAGTTCCCCGACGGCCTCGCGGTCCACGGCGGGCGGGCGCACGGCGGCGGGCGGATCGCCACCCGGGGCGACCACCGGATCGCGATGGCGTTCGCCGCGCTCGCGAGCCGGCTCGACGAGCCGCTCTGGCTGGACGACGTGGCGAGCGTGCCGACCTCGGACCCCGGCTATCTCGCCACCCTGGCCGCGCTCGGCGCGGAGGTGATCGGCGGGCCGGGACCGGAGCGTGCGGCGTGAGCTTCGTGGTGACGATTGACGGGCCCGCGGCGGCGGGCAAGAGCACGACGGCGCGCGCCATCGCCGCGGAGCTGGGCTGGCGCTACCTCGACACCGGCGCGTTCTACCGGGCGCTCGGCCTCAAAGGCCGGCGGCTGGGCGCGCTCGACTCTCCCGCGGACCTCGTGCGGATCGCGCGCGGGACGACGATCGGTTTCTCGGACGACCCCGCCGCGCAGGCCGTCCTCCTGGACGGCGAGGACGTCACCGACGCGATCCGGAGTCCCGAGGCCGGCGACGCCGCCTCGCGGCTCGCGGCCATCCCCGAGGTGCGCGAGATCCTCGTCGGCTGGCAGCGCGCGAGCGCCGAGCGGGGCCCGCTCGTGGGCGAGGGCCGCGACCTCGGCACGGTCGTGTTCCCGGACGCCGACGTGAAGCTCTACCTCGAGGCGGACCTGCGCACCCGCGCGCGCCGGCGCTTCGCGGAGCTGGCCGGACGGGGCCTGCCGCTTGACATGGACCAGGTCATGGCCGAGCTGGAGGCGCGCGATCGCCGCGACCGGACGCGCGAGGCGAGCCCGCTCCGGCCGGCTCCCGACGCGATCGTGCTCGACACGACGGGACTCGACCTCCCGGGCCAGGTGGCGGCCGCGCTCCGGGTGGTGCGCGCGCATCCCCGGTTCCCGGCGCCGCAGGCACCAGAGCCGGGCGGCCGGCGGTGAGACCCGGCGCGGCGGACGCCGGCGGCCGGCCCTCCGGGCCCCGCCCGGCCCGCTTGGAGTTCGCGTGAGCCTCCACTATAGTGCGTCCCGCTTCCTGCTCGGGGGCCTCGTGGGTGCCTTGAGCGGCTGGAAGGTGGAAGGTCGCGAGCACATCCCGCGCGAAGGCGGGGTGATCGTGGCCTCGAACCACGTCTCGTTCTGGGACCCGCCGCTCGTCGGCACCGCCGCGGTGCGCGAACTGCACTTCCTCGCCAAGGAGGAGCTGTTCCGGACCCCGGTGCTGGGCCCGCTCATCCGCACCGTCAACGCCATCCCCATCCGGCGCGGCGTCGCGGACCTGAGCGGCCTGGCCAGGGCCATGGACGTGCTCCGTGCAGGCGGCGCGCTCCTGATGTTCCCGGAAGGCACGCGCGTCCGCACCGGCGAGCTGCGCCACGCCCGGCCCGGGGTCGGCATGCTCGCGGTCGCGACGGACTCGCGGATCGTGCCGACGTACATCTCGGGCAGTCAGAATCCGAGCAGGTGGTTGTTCCGCCTCGGGCGGCTCCGGGTCGCGTTCGGCCCGGCGCGCACGTGGCGCGAGCTTGCAGGACCGGACGCGGGGCTCCCGCCCGGGCGCGCGCTGTACCACAGCGTGGGCGCCGGATGGATGCGGGAGGTCGCCGCGCTCCGCGATCGCGCGATGGAACCGGCTTCTCGCGGGACGGCCTGACCGTCTCCGCTATTCCATATCCAGGAGGTCCCAGCCGCATGCCCGAAGTCCAGGAGCAACCCCTCAACCCCGTGAGCAGCAAGCGGGCACCCGCCACGCCCCTCTTCCCCCTCAACTACGACGAGGAGGACGAACTGTCGCCGGAACAGCGGCAGGCGATGTTCGGCGCGTACGAAGAGTCCATGCGCTCGATCGGCGAGGGCGAGATCGTGCGCGGCACGGTCCTGTCCATCGACGACAAGGACGTGCTGGTGGACGTGGGATTCAAGAGCGAGGGCATCATCTCGCTGGCCGAGTTCGCCGACCCCTCGAGCATCAAGGTCGGCGACGTGCTCGAGGTGTTCCTCGAGAAGATGGAGAACCAGGACGGCCTGGTCGTCCTCTCCAAGCAGCGCGCCGACTTCGTGCGCGTCTGGGATCGGGTCAAGGAGGCGCACGACTCGGGCCAGGTCGTCGAGGGACGGCTCATCCGCAAGATCAAGGGCGGCGTGGTCGTGGACCTGTACGGCGTGGAGGCGTTCCTGCCCGGCTCGCAGATCGCGCTCCGCCAGGTCCAGAACGTGGACGCGCTGCTCGGACAGTCGGTGCAAGTCAAGATCATCAAGCTCAACAAGCGCCGCCGGAACATCGTGGTGTCGCGCCGCGCCGTGCTCGAGGAGGAGCGCGAGCGCATGAAGGCCACCATCCTCAAGGATCTGGCGAAGGACCAGATCCGCGAGGGCCAGGTCAAGAACATCACCGACTTCGGCGCCTTCGTGGACCTGGGCGGCATCGACGGCCTGCTGCACATCACCGACATGTCGTGGGGTCGCGTCGCGCACCCGTCCGAGTTGGTCAAGATCGGCGACCGCGTGCGGGTCAAGGTGCTCAATTTCGACCCCGAGAAGGAACGCATCTCGCTCGGCCTGAAGCAGCTCGAGGCCTACCCGTGGGAGGGCGTCGAGGAGAAGTACAAGGTCGGCGACCGCATCAAGGGCAAGGTGGTCTCGATCACCGACTACGGCGCGTTCATCGAGCTGGAGAAGGGCATCGAGGGCCTGATCCACGTGTCCGAGATGTCGTGGACGCGGCACGTGCGGCATCCCTCGAAGATCGTGAACCTGGGCGACATCATCGAGGCGGTCGTGCTCAAGGTGGACAAGGCGAACGAGAAGATCTCGCTGGGCCTGAAGCAGGTCGAGCCCGATCCCTGGCTGACGCTGGACCACAAGTACCCGCCGGGCCTCAAGGTGAAGGGCAAGGTGCGGAACCTCACGAACTTCGGCGCGTTCGTCGAGCTCGAGGAGGGCATCGACGGGCTGGTGCACGTCTCGGACATGTCGTGGACCAAGCGCGTCGCGCACCCGAGCGAGGTGCTCAAGAAGGGCGACGCGATCGAGGTGGTCGTCCTGTCCATCGACAAGGAGCACCGCCGCATCAGCCTGGGGCTCAAGCAGGTCTCGGACGACCCGTGGCCGCTGCTGGCGGAGCGTTTCCCGCCCGGCATGGTGCTCGAGGGCACGGTGAACCGGCTGTTCGACCGGGGCGCCATCGTGGACCTGGGCGAGGGGATCGAGGGCTTCATCCCGCTCTCGCAGCTGGGCCTCGACGACCTCAAGCGGCCGAACGACGCATTCGAGGTGGGCGAGCCGCTGACGATGAAGGTGACGCGCGTGGACGTGCCGAACCACCGGCTCATCCTGAGCGTCAAGGCCTGGCTCGGCGACCAGGACGACATCGCGCTCGCGGAGTGGACCTCCAAGCGGAACCAGGTCCGCGCCCGGATCGCGGCGAACCCGCCCGCCGAGGAGCCGACCAGCTCGAAGGTGAAGGAGGACGTCGGCGACGAGGAGTGACGGCCGCGACCCTCGCGGCCGCCGCCGGTCGTGTGCGAACGGGCCCGCCCGGCGGCGGGCCCGTCGCGCTGCCCGCGGCGGGTCCGTGGCGGTGGCGCCATCCGCGGCCTCGCGGTCACGGCCTTCGCCGCGACGTCCACGCGGCGCGACCGCGCCGAGGGCCGCGTCCGCACCAGGCGGCCGCCACGGCTCCACCGCTTTCGGCTCACGGTCCGGGACTGGTCCGGGCTAGACTGCGTGCCCCATGCGCGCGCACGTCCCGTCCCTGCTCCCGGCGGCGCTCATCGCCGCGTCGCTGACCTCGCTCGGGCTCACCCCGGTCTGGGACCAGCTGCCGCCGGGCCTCCCGGCCGACAGCCTCGCCCCGGCGCTGAGCTCGCTCGAGACGCGCGCCGCCCGGCCGGTGGCCGCGGCGGCGGCGTTCGCGCTCGGGCAGTTCCACCATGCGCGCGGGGAATTCCGGGCCGCGGCCGGGGCGTTCGGCCGCGCCGCCGCGCGGCTCTCCGGGCAGGACCGGGCCGAGGCCCGTCACGGCCAGGGCCTCGCATGCCTCGGCGCGGGGGAACCGCGCCGCGCCCGCGCCGCATTCGAGGAGGCCATGTCGCTCTCCGCGCGGCTCCGGCCGCTCGCCCAGCTCGGGCTCGCCCGCGCGTTCGCGCTCACCGGCGAGACGCCGCGGGAGTTCGACGTCCTGTCGAGGCTCCTCCACGGCCCCGCCGGCGAGGCGGAGCCCGCGGCGCTCGAGCGCTTTGCGGCGCTCTGTGACGCGCTCGGGCGCGCCGACGAGGCGGCATCCGCGCGGGACCGGCTGCTCCGCCGCTGGCCGCGGAGCTTCGAGGCCGCCCGGCTCGGACGGCCCTCGCCTCCGCCCGAGCCATGAAGTCCGTCCCGGGCGAGTCGCTCGAGCGCGCGAAGGTCGCGGCCGCGCGCACCCCGCTCATGCGCCAGTACCTCGCCACCAAGCGCGAGGTGGGGGACGCGTTCCTGTTCTTCCGCCTCGGCGACTTCTACGAGATGTTCTTCGAGGACGCGATCCAGGGCGCGCGGCTGCTGGGGCTCACGTTGACCTCGCGCAACAAGCAGGACCCCGAGCCGATCCCGATGTGCGGCATCCCCTGGCACCAGCGCGACGGGTACGTCGCGCGGCTCCTGCGGCTGGGGCACAAGGTGGCGATCTGCGACCAGCTCGAGGACCCCGCCCAGGCGAAGGGGCTGGTCGCGCGCGGTGTCACCGAGGTGCTCACGCCCGGCTCGGTGACGGGCGACGCGTTCCTCGAGGGCGCGGCGAACAACTTCCTCGCGGCGCTCTGCCCGGGGGAGACGCACCTCGGCGTCTGTCTCGCCGACGCCTCCACGGGCGAGATGAAGCTCGCGCAGGTGCCGTGGGACGAGGCGCCGGCGGTGCTCGCGCGCTCGCGCGTGGCGGAGTGGCTCGCTCCCGCCCCGCCGGACGACGGGCAGGCGCCCCGGCTCGAGGCGGTGCTGGCCGGGCTTCCGGGCGCCAGGAGCACGTCGCCGCGGGCGCGCTGGCCTGCGGACGCGGGGCTGCCCGCGCGTTGGGACCGTGCGGCCGCCGACGCCGTCTCGGACCTGCCGCTCGCGCTCACCGCGGCGGCGGCCGCGCTCGACTACCTGGACCGCACGCAGGGCGGGCTCGCGGCGCAGATGACCCGCGTGGAGCGCTGGCGGGAGGAGGCGGTGCTCCGGCTCGACGCGGCCACGGCGCGCCACCTGGAGCTGTTCACGCCCCAGCCGGGCGGCGAGCCCGCGCACACGCTCTGGCACCACCTGAACCTGGCCGTGACCTCGGGCGGCGCCCGGCGGCTGCGCGGCTGGCTCGAGCGGCCGCTCGCCTCGCGGGACGCGATCCTCGCGCGCCAGGACGCGGTGGCCGCCTGGCTCGCGCCCGGGTCCCCGCGCGGGTCCTTCCGGCAGGCCCTCCGCGGCCTCCCGGACCTCGAGCGCCTCGCGGCCCGGGTGGCCTGCGCGCGCGCCACGCCGCGGGACCTGGGGAGCCTCCGCGACCTGCTCGCGCGGCTCCCGGCCCTGGCGGAGGGGCTTCGCGCCGCGGGCCCGGGCGCGTTCGCGGCGGCCGCCGCGTCGCTCGCGCCCCCGGCGGGACTCGCCGAGCGGCTCGCCGCCGCGCTCGCGGACGAGCCGCCGCCCGGGAGCCACGACGGCGGCATCGTGCGCCCGGGCCACGACCCGGTCCGCGACTCGCTCCACGAGATGGCGCATTCGGGAAAGCGATGGATCGCCGAGCTCGAGGCGCTGGAGCGCGAGCGCACCGGGATCCCGAGCCTGAAGATCGGCTACAACAGGGTGTTCGGCTTCTACCTCGAGGTCACGAACGCGCACCGCGACAGGGTCCCCGGCGACTACGAGCGCCGGCAGACGCTCACGAACGCCGAGCGCTACGTGACGCCGGGCCTCAAGCAGCGGGAATCCGAGGTGCTCGGCGCCGAGGAGAAGCTGAAGGCGCGCGAGCACGAGCTGTTCGTGGCGCTCCGGGACTCCGTCGCGCCGCACGTGCCCGCGCTTCAGTCGGCCGCCGACGCCCTGGCGCGCCTGGACGCCGAGGCCGCGCTCGCCGAGGCCGCCGCGCGCTACGAGTGGACGCGGCCCGCGATCGAGGACGGCGACCGCATCGTGGCGGAGCGCGTGCGCCACCCCGTGATCGAACGCTTGCTCCCGCGCGGGGACTTCGTCGCGAACGACGTGCGCCTGGACGCCCGGTCGCGGCAGGTGGTGCTGCTCACCGGTCCCAACATGGGCGGCAAGAGCACGTACCTGCGGCAGGTCGCGCTGCTGGCGATCCTCGCCCAGTGCGGCTCGTGGGTGCCGGCGGCGCGCGCGAGCGTGGGGCTCGTGGACCGGCTGTTCACGCGCGTGGGCTCGGCCGACCGGCTCGGCGCCGGCCAGAGCACGTTCATGGTGGAGATGACCGAGACGGCCGAGATCCTGCGCTCGGCCACGCCCCGCTCCCTCGTGCTGCTGGACGAACTGGGCCGCGGCACCGCGACCTACGACGGCCTCGCGCTCGCCTGGGCGGTGACCGAGCACCTGCACGACGCCCGCGGGCCCCGGCCGCGCACCATCTTCGCCACGCACTTCCACGAGCTGACGCAGCTCGCCGAGCGGCTCCCGCGCCTCGCGAACGCGCACATGGAGGTGCTGGAGCAGGGGGGCGGCGTCGTGTTCCTGCACCGGGTCGCCGACGGCCCTGCCGACCGGAGCTACGGCATCCACGTCGCCCAGCTCGCGGGGCTCCCGGCGGGCGTGGTCGAGCGGGCGAAGGTGGTGCTGGCGGAGCTCGAGAGCGAGCGGACGGTCGAGGAGCTGGAAGGACCCGGGACGCGGAAGCGCTCCGCGGCGGCCGCGGCCCTGCCGCTCTTCGAAGTTTCGGCCGCGGCGGAGCACCCGCTCGCGGAGGAGCTCCGGAAGCTCGAGCCCGACCGGCTCACCCCGATCGAGGCGCTCCAGCGGCTCGCGGAGTGGAAGAAGCGCTGGGGGTAGGCGATCACGTTTCCGTCTCGCCGTCCCCCCCCGAGTGCCAGGGTCGTGCCCGGCCGGGCAGGACCCCGATCACGGAACCCCGCCATGCCCCTCGCGCGATCCCGCTCTCCCCTTCGGGCGCGCTTCGGCCCGGCGTCCACCATCTCCTGCTCACGCAGGGCGGCGCCCGCGTCGCCTCGACACTCCCCGTGCTCGACTGACGCCACGGACGCGTGGCGGCCGGCGGTCAGACCCGAGCGCGCCCCTTCGCCGTGTCGAGGACGCCTTCCAGCACCTCGAGGCAGTTCTCGTAGCGGCCGAACGAGGGCATCAGGTAGACGCCGTTCGCGAGGCCGCGCGCGTCGGCGAGCAGCTCGCGCGCGAGCTCCACGCCGACGCGCTGGCCCTCGTTGCCGGCGTCGTGCATGCGCTGGCGGATCCAGTCGGGCACCTGGATGCCGGGCACCTCGTTGTGCAGGAACTCGGCGTGGCGGAACGACTGGAGCGGCAGGATGCCGATCAGGAGCGGCACCGGCGGCATGCCCCCCAGCCGGTCGAGGAATCGCTTCCAGGTCTCGAGCGTGTAGACGGGCTGGGTCATGACGAACTGGACGCCGGCCTCGAGCTTCTTCCGGAACCGGTCCAGCTCGGAGTCGAGATCCTCGGCGGTCGGGTTCACGCCGCAGCCGACCGCGAACGCGGTGCGCCCGCCGATGGAGGAGCCTGCCTGGTCGGCGCCCTCGTTCAGCCGGTGGACGATGCGGATCAGCCCCACCGAGTCGGTGTCGTAGACCGCGGTCATGTTCGGGTAGTCGCCGAGGCTCGGAGGGTCGCCGGTCAGGCACAGGATGTTGCGCAGGCCCAGCGCGTGCGCGCCAAGCAGCTCGCTCTGGAGCGCCATCAGGTTCCGGTCGCGCGTCGTGTAGTGGAGGATCAGCTCCATGGCGGGCAGCTCGCGCCGGATCTGGTAGGCGAGCGCCATCGCGCTCATGCGGATGCGCGCCATCGGGCTGTCGGCGATGTTGATGCAGTCCACGCCGCGCTCGGCCATGAGTCGGGCGCCGGCCATGACCTTCTGCGTCTGGATTCCGCGCGGCGGGTCGATCTCGACGCTCACCGCGAAGCGCGAGCGCATGAGCCGGAGGAGCGCTGGCTCCTCGCCCTCGGCCACGGGCTCGGAGCTGGCGGAGGGCTCGAGGACGCGCACCTCGGCGCCGCTCGGGAGCTTCTCCGCGGGCAGGTGGGAGGCGAGCCGCTCGCGCATGGCGCGGACGTGGGCGGGCGTGGTGCCGCAGCAGCCGCCGAGCAGGCGCACGCCGAGGCCCACGGCGCGTGCGGCGAAGTCGGCGAAGTACTCGGGGCTCGAGAGGTAGACGTAGCGGCCCTCCACGAACTGCGGCAGGCCGGCGTTGGGCATGGCCGAGACCGGCGCGCCGTCGGCGGCGGCGACGAACTGCTCGAGCAGCTCGAGCGTGGCCTGCGGGCCCACGCCGCAGTTGACGCCGACCACGTCGGCGCCCGCCTGCCGGAGCGCGCGCACGACCAGCGCCGGCGCGTGGCCGTAGCGCGTGCGCCCGTCCTCGCCGAACGTCATTTGCGCCACCACCGGCAGCTCGGACGTGACGGCCTTCACGGCGCGAAGCGCGATGAGGATCTCGGCGAGGTCCTGGAAGGTCTCGAGGACGAACACGTCGAGCCCGCCCTCGAGGAGTCCTTCGGCCTGGGTGCGGAATGCGGCCTCGGCCTCGGCGGCCTTCACCGTGCCGAACGGCTCCAGCGCGCGGCCGAGCGGCCCCATGGAGCCCGCCACGAACGCCGGCACTCCGGCGACCTCGCGCGCGTTGCGCGCCAGCTTCACGCCCTGGCGGGCGAGCGTGCGCGCTTTCTCATCCAGTCTGTGAGGCGCCAGGCGTATCGCGTTGGCGCCGAAGGTGTTCGTCTCGATGAGCTCGGAGCCGGCCGCGAGATACTCGCGGTGGATGCCCTCCACCAGGTCGGGGCGCGTCAGGTTCAGCTCGTCGAAGCAGCGCTCGAACGGGATGCCCTTCTGGAAGAGGAGCGTCCCCATGGCGCCGTCGGCGAGGAGCGGTCCCTGGGCGAGGCGGGCGAGGAACGGGGAGGGCATGGGGCGAAGACACTACGCGGGCCTGCGGCGCCCGGCAACCGGCGCGGTGCGCGCGCCCGGGTCGCGCAGCCGGCCCCGCCAGCGGGGCGCTGGTGCGGTGGCCTCGCCGTTCCGCCCGACGGCACGGGACGGGGTGGCGGGCCTCTGCTAACTTGTCGGACCGTGCCCATGCTCCGATTCGCCGCCTGCGGCCTCTGCCTCGCGGTGGCCGCGACTGCGGCCACGCCCGCGGTGCCGACACTGCCTCTCGAGGCCGTGCGCCCGGGCCAGCAGGCGCTGGTGCGGACCGTGATGGCCGGCGACTCGATCGAGACGTTCGAGGCCGAGATCGTGGGCATCCTGCCGGGCGGGCGCGCGCAGGGCGAGCTCATCCTCGCGCGCGCCACGAGCCCGCACATCGAGCGGACCGGCGTCGCGCAGGGGATGAGCGGCTCGCCGGTGTACGTGGACGGCCGGCTCGTCGGCGCGCTCGCCTACTCGTGGCCGTTCTCGCGCGAGCCCGTATTCGGCATCACGCCCATCGCCGAGATGCTCGCGGTGCTCGAGGTGCCGGAGTCCGCCGCCGACGACGAGTCGGTGGGACCGATCGGCGTGGATCCCGGCCCGACGCGGCACGCGAGGGTCGGCGAATTCCGCTGGGCGGACGAGCCGGACTCGACCCCGCACGGCGCGACCACGCGCCCGGCGCGGGCCGGCTGGCTGCCGCTGCCGCTCGCCGTGGGGGGCGCGGGTCCGGCGGCGTTCGAGCACATCCGCGATTTGTTCGAGCCGGAGGGCTTCGCGGTCGTGCCCGCGGGGCGTGATCGCACGAGCGCGCCGGGCCGGCCGCCGGAGCCGGGCGACGCGATCGCGGTGGACCTGCTCCGCGGGGACCTCGACCTGTCGGCGATCGGGACGCTCACCTACCGCGACGGCGACCGGGTGCTCGTCTTCGGCCACCCGTTCTTCCAGAGCGGCGAGGTCCGGCTCCCGCTCTCGACCGCCCGCATCACGACCACGCTGGGACGCATCCAGACGTCGTTCAAGCTGGGCTCCGCGGGGCGGGCGATCGGCACCATCACCCAGGACCGGCGCGCCGCGCTCGCCGGCCGGCTCGGCAGCTCGCCGCGGCTCCTGCCGCTGCGCGTCGAGGTGCGGAGCGCCGCCTCGGGCGAGCAGCGCTTCCGCTTCGAGGCGGTCGAGGACCGGAGCCTGCTGCCCCAGCTCGTGATGATCGCGGCCGCGAACAGCCTGCTCGAGTCGGGAGGCGTGGCGTCCATGCAGACCGTGCGCTGGTCGCTCGACGTCTGGAAGGGGGGCCGGCGGCTGGCGCTCGGCGACATGACCGCCGGCGACACGCCGCTCCAGGACGTGCTGCTGGCGGTATCCGCGCCGGTGCGCTTCCTCGCGGGCAATCCCCACCGGCGGTTCACGCCCGACAGCCTCGTCCTCCGCTGCGACGTGCGCCCGGGCCGGGCGCAGGCGGCGCTCCGCTCGGCCGCGCTCGCGCGCGCGACGGCGCGGCCCGGCGGTGTGGCGCGCGTGCGGCTCGAGCTCGAGCGCTGGCGGGGCGGGGCGGAGCGGGTCGAGCTGGAGGTCCCCGTGCCGGAGGAGCTCCCGGACGGGCGCTACCAGCTCTGGATCGGCGGCGGCGAGGAGGCAGACCGTTTCATCGCCGGCCGGCTGCCGGGCCGCTACCGCGTGGTGTCCCTCGAGGACGCGTGGCAGCGGCTCGCGACCGGCCGGCGCGCGGACGCGATCCACGCCGTGCTGTGGGCGCGCGCGGCCGAGGTGAGTCTGGACGGCGAGGACCTGCCGGAGCTGCCGGTCTCGGCGCTCGCGGTGCTCGGCGCGCCGCAGCAGGCGGGCGACCGCCTGCGCCGCGGGGACTGGGCGATGGTGCAGGAGGTGCGCGCGGCTCGCGACGAGGTCGTGCGTGGCCAGCTGCTGATGGAGCTGGTCGTGGACGGGCGCGCGCCCTGAGGCGCGCCCGACTTCCCGGGGGACAGGAGACACGATGCGGCGACGGGCCTTGAGGGTTCTGCGGGGAGCGCTGGTCCTGCTCGGTTGCACAGGTCCCGCGTCGGCGGCCGACACGCGGTGGTGGACCACGAACTCGGTCGCGGACCACGCGGGGTCGCAGGCGGAGGGCGTCGTGGTGGACCCGGACGGTGTGCTGCGCCTGGGTCCCGAGGCCCGCTCGTTCCCCACCGACTCGCTCGAGGTCGCGTGGTGCGTCGCGCTCCTCAAGGACGGCTCGGTCGCGGTGGGCGGGGAGCGCGGGCGGGTGATGCGCTGGAGCGAGGGGGGCGGCTGGCGGCTCTGGGCGCGGCTCGGCAACGCGCAGGTGCTCTCGATCGCGGCCGACGGCGACGGCGCGGTCGCGGGCACGGGGCCCGGCGGCGCCGTGTTCTCGATCTCGGCGTCGGGGGACACGGCCCGTCTCGCGACCACCGGAGAGCGCTACGTGTGGGGGCTCGCGCCCGCGGGGGACGGCGCCTGGTACGCGGCCACGGGAACGCGCGGCCGCCTTCTGCGCGTGCGCCGCGGTCGGACCGAGGTGCTGCTCGACACCGAGGAGAGCAACCTCGTCTCGCTCGCGCCCGACGGGAAGGGCGGCGTGTTCGCGGGCGGCGACTCGCGCGGGCGCGTCTATCACCTGGGCGCGGGCGGCACCTCGCGCACGCTCGTGGACGTCGCCGAGAACGAGGTGCGCGGGCTCGCGGTGGACGCCGCGGGCACGGTGTGGGCCGCGGCGCTGAGCGCGTCGGCCGCGAGCGGCGCCGAGCAGGAGACGCCGGAGGGCCCGCAGCCCGCGAAGCCTCCGTTGACCGGGGGCCGGGCGGTCGTCTACCGGGTGAGCCCGGAGGGTGCGGCGACGGCGTGGTGGACTTCGCCGCAGCCGATGGTGTTCGCGCTCACTCCCGGGAAGACCGGCGTCCTCGCCGCGACCGGGAACCGCGCGGGGGTGTTCCGGCTCGACCGCCCGCAGGGCGCCACGCTCCTGCTGGCGCCGCCGCAGGGGCAGGTGACCGCGCTCGCGGCCGGGGGCGAGCGGCTGTGGGCCGTGACCTCGAACCCGGTGGCGCTCTGGCGCGTCGGGCCGGGTTCCGCTCGCGAGGGCCAGCTCACGTCGCCCGTCCTCGACGCGGGGCGGTTCGCGCGCTTCGGCCGGCTGCGCTCGGAGGGGACCGGCTCGCGCGCCTTCGTCACTCGCTCGGGCAACAGCGACTCGCCGGACACCACCTGGAGCCGATGGCAGGCGGTCGCGGGCGACGGCGCAGTCGCCTCGCCCCCCGGCCGTTACCTCCAGTGGCGCGTGCGGCTCTCGGACCGGGACGATGCGGTGAGCGAGGTGGCGGTCTCTCGCCGCGAACCCAACCTGGCGCCGCTGGTGGAGGAGCTGTCGGTCGCGCCGCAGGGCGAAGGCTTCCGCGAGGGCGACCTCTCGCCGCGCACGGAGTCCGTGACGCAGACGCTCCCGGGCGGACAGAAGGTGGAGTACTCGGCCACCATCACGCGCGCTCGGGCGCTGGGCGAGCTGCCGGTGTGGGCCCGGGGGCTGCGCACGCTCTCGTGGCGGGCCACCGACCCCAACGGCGACCCGCTCCGAGCCCGCGTGCTCGTGCGGTCCGAGCCCGGGACCGACTGGATCGAGATCGCAAAGGATCTCGAAGCCTCGCTGCTCACCTGGAACACGAACACGCTCCCGGACGGGCGCTACCGCGTGAAGGTGGAGGTGAGCGACCGCGACGGGAACGCGGTGGGCGAGGAGCTGACCGGCGAGGCCATGAGCGAGCCGTTCCGGGTGGACAACGGTCCCCCGAGCGTCACCTCGCTCGAGGCCTCGCTCGAGCGCGGGCACGTCGTCCTCCGCGGCACGGCCGCCGACGACGGGGGTTGGATCCAGCGACTGGACCTTTCGGTGGACGACGGGCCATGGCGCCCGATCTCGCCCGACGGCGGCTTCTCGGACGCGCCGCGGCTGGCGTTCCGCGTCGCGCTCGCCGACCTCGCCGCGGGCGCGCACCTGCTGTCGGTGCGGGCGGTGGACGCCGCCGGGAACGCGGCGACGCGAGCCGTGCACGCGACCGCGCCCCGGGCGCGGTAGCCGCGAAGGGTGGCCTCCGCCCGCCTGCTCGCGCTCGAGCCGGTCGCGGTCGCGGTCCTGCTCGCCGCGCTCCTCGCCGCGCTCGGCGCGCTCCCCGACTGGCGCGCGGAGCTCGGCCGCTACCAGGCCGGCCTGGCGCTCGCGTTCGTGGCGTGGGGCCTCGCGCTCGCGCGCCGCGGCCGCTGGTCGGGCCTCCCCGGCGCGACGGCGTTCGTGGTGGTGGTCGCGCTGGTGCTGCGCGCGGCGGTCCTGCCCACCCACCCGACTCTCTCGGACGACGTCTACCGCTACGTCTGGGAGGGGCGGGTGCTCGCCTCGGGCGCGAATCCGTGGCGGCTGCCGCCCGACGACCCCCGCCTTGCGGGCCTGCGCGACGACGCGATCCACCCGCACGTCAACCACCCGGGGCTCGCCGCCGTCTACCCGCCGCTCGCCGAGGCCGGCTTCGCGCTCGTCGCCGCTACCCGAGCGGGCGTGCACGCGATGAAGCTGTGGGTGCTGCTCCACGACCTGGCGCTGTGCGCGCTGCTCGCGCGCTGGTGCGCGAGGCGCGGCCGGCCGGCGTGGGACGCGATCGCGTACGCGTGGAACCCGCTGGTCGTGGCCGAGTACGCCGGCAACGGCCACCACGACCCAGTGGGCATCGTGTGGCTCGCCGCCGCGCTCGCATGGGCGGAGGCGAGACCCCCTCGCGCGCTGGCCTCCGCGGCCGCCGCGGTGGCGGCGGTCATGGTGAAGCTCGTGCCGCTCGCGGGCATGCCGTTCCTGTGGCGGGCCTGGCCGCCTCGCGCCCGGGCGCTCGCGGCCGTGGCGCTGGCCGGCTCGCTGGCGGCCTATGTCCGGCTCGCGCTCGGGCCCGACTCGGGGCTCGCCGCGTTCGCCACGCGCTGGCGGCACAACGACGCGCTGTTCGGACCGCTCGCCTGGGCGCTGGGGGAGCGCGGCGCGCGCGTGGCGGTCGCGCTGGCGCTCGCCGGGATCGTGGTCGCGGGGATCCGCCGCGGCTGGGACGCGGTGAGCGGGACCCGCCGGCTGATCGGCGCCGCGCTCCTGCTCGGGCCGGTCGTCCATCCATGGTACCTGGGCTGGGTCCTGGCGCTCCAGCCGCTCTCGCCCTCGCCCGCGTGGCTGCTTCTCTCGGCGCTCGTGCCGCTCGGCTATGGTGCGTTCGCGCCGCCGGCCGAGGGCGGGGCGTACCATCCGCCCGCGGCCTGGCGGGCGCTCGAGTTCGGCGCCCCGGCGATCCTCGCCGCGGTGCTCGCGTGGCGATCGTCCCGGGGAAGGAGCCGCCGTGTTCGAGAAGCTGCTTGAGCGCGTGCGCTCCGAGACGAGCGGCGAGCGCGCGCTCGCCGACATCGTGGCCCTCTCGCGCTTCCATCGCATCCAGGCGAGCCCGGGCTACGACGACGCGGCCGCGTGGCTCGTCAGCAGGCTCGGCGAGGCGGGATACGAGCCCGAGGTGGTGGAGGTGCCGGCCGACGGCCGCACCCGGTTCGGCGGCTTCCCGACGCCCGAGGGCTGGCACTGCCGCCATGCCCGCGCCGCGCTCCACGGCGCGCGCGGCCGCGAGCCGCTCGCGGACTTCGAGGCCGCGCCGCTCTCCATCGTCCAGCGGAGCGACGCCGGGCGCGGCAGATTCCCGCTCGTGGCGCTCGGTTCGCTCGCGGAGCTCGATCGCGCGGACGTGCGCGGGAAGGCGGTGCTCGTCTCCGGCCCCGCGCAGCCGGCGCACGAGCGCGCCGTGGTCGAGCGGGGCGCGGCGGGGCTCGTGCTCGACGGGCGCCGGCTCCTGCCGCCGGTGCGGACCGAGGCGCACGACCGCGACTCGCTCGCCTACACGTCGTTCTGGTGGCTCGCCGACCGGCGGCGCGGCTGGGGCGTCGTGGTGAGTCCCGCGCGAGGGGCGGGGCTCCGCGCCCGGCTCGCCGCGGGCGAACCGCTCGAGCTGGAGGTGGACTTCGACTGCGAGCGCTACACGGGAAGCATCCCCATCGTCTCCGCGACGCTTCCGGGGGCGCTCCCCGGCGAGGTGCTCGTCACCGCTCACCTCTGCCACCCGCGCCCCGGCGCCAACGACAACGCCTCCGGTTGCGCCGCGACGCTCGAGTGCGCGCGCGTGCTGCGGGCGCTCGCCGGGCGGGACCCGGCGGGCCCGCCGCGGCGCACGTTGCGCTTCCTGTGGATGCCCGAGTTCACGGGCACGTACGCGTGGCACGCGCGGCGCGCGGACACCGTGCGGCGCACGATCGCGGCGTTGAACCTCGACATGGTGGGGGAGCGCCAGCAGGACTGCGGCAGCACGCTGCTGCTGGAGGAGGCGCCGTACTTCCTCGGCTCGTTCGCCGACGCGCTGCTCGCCCGCATCCGCACCGCGGCGCAGGCCTGGGTGCGGGACTACTCGGGCCCCGGGCACTACTCGCTGGCGCGGATCGCGGACGTGCCCTATTCCGGCGGCAGCGACCACGCGCTGTGGCTGGACCCGTCGGCCGGCGTTCCGTGCCCGATGCTCATCCAGTGGCCCGACCGCTACTACCACACGGATCTCGACACGCCCGAGCGCTGCGACCCCGACTCGCTGGCGCTGGCGGTGCGCTCGGCCGCGACGTACGCGGGGTTCCTCGCGGGCGCGGGCGCGGACGAGGTCCGCTGGCTCCTCGGGCTGCTCGCCCGCGTCACGCGCCGCCGGCTGCTCGCGGCGCTCGACCGGGCCGACCCCTGGCGGGCCGCGCAGGCGGAGCGCGAACGCGGCCAGCGCGCGTTGGCGACCGTGGGCCGGCTCGCACTGGGGCTCGATCCGGACGACGCCGTGCCGCGCGCGATCGCCGGCGATCTGCCCGGGCATGTGGAGGAGCTGGACGGGTTCTGGGAATCGGAGGTCGCGCCTGCCCTGCCCGCGGCTCCCGACCCTCCGGCCGCCGCGGGCCGGGTACCGGTGCGCGTCGCGGACGGGCTCGCCTGCCCCATCCGCTGGCTCTCGCCCGGCTGGGACGCGGCCGGAGCGGCGGCGCGTGAACGCCTGCGCTCGCTCGAGGCGCGCATCGCGGGAGGCCCGGCCGCGCTGGACGTGGCGTGGTTCGCCTGCGACGGCGTGCGCGACGTCGGCGCGATCGCGGAGATGGTCGCGCGCGAGGGCTGGCCGGCGGGCGCGGCGGCCCTCGAGGAGTGGTTCGACCTCGCCGCGGCGATGGGCCTCAGCCGCTGGCGCGAGGATCGCTAGCGCCGCGCGCTGTCCGGCCGAGTCTCCCGCGCCGCGCGGGCGCGCCACGCCGAGCGCGACTCGAGGCTCGCGCGCACGATGGTCGCCGCCGCGCCGGGGTTCGCCTCGTTCCCGCGGCGCGCGATGCCCTCGAGGCCGGCGAGCGCGGCGAGCCGCTCCACGGTGTCCCAGCCGGCGAGGACCTGGCCGAACACGGTGTAGGCGCCGTCCAGGTGCGGCAGGTCGCGGAGCGCGATGTAGAACTGCGAGCCGTTCGACTCGCGCGCCGGGTTCATCTCGTCCGGCTTGCGTGCCATGGCCACCGCGCCGCGCACGTGGGGGCGGCGGATCTCGGCGGGGATCGTGTAGCCGGGCCCGCCCTCGCCGTCGTTGAACGGGTTCCAGTCGCGCGAGTTCGGATCGCCGCCCTGGATCACGAAGCCGGGCACGATGCGGTGGAACGTGAGGCTGTCGTAGAACCCGCGCGCCACGAGCTTGCGCAGGTTGGCGACCGTCCTCGGCGCGTCGGCCGGGAACAGCTCGATCGCCAGGGTCCCCACGCTCGTCTCGAGCACGAGCACGTCGCCGCGGGAGGGCCGCTCGCGGGGCGCGGCGGCCAGCGAGAGCGCGGCGGCGAGCGCCAGGGGGACGGCCTTCGCCCATGCGCTCTTCAAGCCGGCGTCAAGCAGTTGGCGCCGCCGCGCCGGCTGATATAATCCCCGGCCACTCATGCCCCACCTCGTTCGATCATGGCAGCGCGGCCACGCCCCAGTGGCGACCCGTGACGCCGCGGTCGCGCCGGTGGGAATAGTAGAAGAAGGGCTCGCACGCCGTACAGGCGCCCACGTCCGAGATCGCCGCGGCGCGCACGCCGGCGGCTCGGAGCGCGTGAGCGGCGGCGGTGGGGAGGTCGAGCTTCGGGCGGCCGGTGGTCTCGAGCCGCGCGGCGGCCGGGAAGCGCGCCGCCACGTCCTCGCCGACCTCGTAGCAGCAACCCCGGATCGCGGGGCCGATGGCCACTTCCACGGCGTCGGGCGCGCAGCCGGCCAGCCGGCACACCGCCTCGAGCGTGGCGCACGGCAGGCCGTCGGCGGTGCCGCGCCAGCCGGAGTGGGCGGCCGCCACGACGCCGGGGGCACGGAACAGGATCGACATGCAGTCGGCCGTGGTCACGGCCAGCGCCACGCCCGCCATGCGCGTCACCAGCGCGTCGCAGGCCGGGTGGTGGCCGGGACCGCTCGCCTCCACGACGCGCGTCCCGTGCACCTGGCCGGCGGTGGCCAGGCGGGTGGGATCGAGTCCGGCGGCACGCAGCAGCCGTTCGCGGTTCTCGGTCACGGCCGCGGGATCGTCGGCGGTCGAGCGGCCGAGGTTGAGCTGATCGTAGGGCGGGCGGCTCACGCCCCCGAGGCGGGTCGAGAACAGCAGCACGGCGTCCGGCGGCCGCGCCGGGCGTCGCCACACGGGAAGCGCCGCGCCACGGTCGAGCGTCCACATGGGCGCGGCACGCTAGGGTCGGCGGCAGGGAGCGTCAAGCCGCGCAGAGGAGGGGAGTCCCGGTGAGAGCACGCGTCGCGGGAGTCTGGTTCGTGCTGATGGTCCTCGCCTGGCCTTCGCTCCAGGCGATCGCCCAGGCGCCCGCCGCCCGGCCCGCGCTCGCGACGATCGGGACACGCCGCGTCGAGCGCGACGAGTACGAGGCACGGCTCGCCGCCGCCGAGCGCCAGGTCGTGGCCCGCGCCGGCGAGCAGCCCGCCGAGCTCAAGGACGTGCTGCGGCGGCAGGTGCTCGAGACGCTGATCCGGATGAACCTGCTGATTCTCGAGGCCGGCCGGCAGGGGGTGAAGGTGGGCTCGGCCGAGGCCGAGTCGGCGCTCAAGCTCGACCCCTACTTCAGCCCCGAAGGCCGCTTCGACGCATCGCGCTGGCAGCTTACGCGAGCCACGCAGGCCGCGCGCTTCCAGTCGGCGCTCGAGACGACGCGCGAACGGCTCGCCGCGCGCCGTCTTGAGGCCGGACTCCAGGCCCGCTTCGCGCCCGACGAGCGCGAGCTGCGCGCGCGGTCGACGCGCCAGCTGAGGCGCGCCTTCACCGAGGACCTCTCGCTCCGCGTGGCGGACTTCAGCGGACATCATCGCGAGCCTCGCGAGACCGAGATCGTGGCCAGCCACCGCGAACGCGCGAACGACTTCCGGCGCCCCGACCGCGCCGTGCTGTCGGTCGTGTTCGTGAACGAGCCGCCGCGGACGCGGCTCGAGATGGAGGACCCGGGCGCGCGCGCCGCCTGGACCGAACGCATGCGGCGCGGGGCCGACAGCGTGCTGGCCGCGGTGCGTGCCGGGGCGACGCTGGAGGCCGCGTCGGCCGCCTACGGCGGCCCGCGCGGCGACGTGACCGTGCTGCCCGACAACCTGCCAGGATACTGGAGGGGCTCGCCGGCCCAGACCGCGGCGGTGTTCCGCGCCAGGGCGGGAAGCGTGCTGTCGGAGCCCGTGCCGGCCGCGGAGGGCTTCCTCGTCGTGCGCGTGGACCAGGTCACGCCCGCGCACGTGGCGCCGCTCCGGGAGGTGGCGCGCGAGATCCGCGCCCGCCTGCGGGAGGACTCGCGGCTCCACCACGACGAGCGCCAGCGCCGCGCGCTCTACGAGCAGCTGCGCGACTCGCTGTCCGGCCCGGCGTGGACGTTTCGCTGGACCTCCGTGGACACGGCCACCCTGGCTGTCCCCGAGCCCTCCGCCGCCGAGCTGGAGCGCTGGTATCGCGGCCATCTCGCGGACTACTCGTCGTTCGACGCCGCGTCCGGCACGATCGTCGCGCTCACGTTCGACCAGGTCAGGGACGACGTCCGCCTGCGGTGGCGGCGCGACAAGCGGGTGGAGGTCGCCAGGCTGCGCGCCCAGGAGCTGCTCGCGGCGTGGAGCGCCGGGCGTCGCGCGCCCGACCTCGAGCGGCGGCTGGGCGTGCGCGAGTCGCGTCCCACGCCGCTCGGCGCCGAGGTGGACACCGGCGTCGCCGGCGCCGCGCTCAGCGACACGGTCTGGGGCCGGGGCGAGCCGCGGGGCGCCGGCTCCGCAGCCTGGGCGCGCGGCGTCCTCGTCTGGCAGGTGGTGAGTCGTCTCGAGAAGCACACCCCCGCCTTCGTGCAGGTGGAACCCGCGCTCCAGGCCGCGCTCGAACAGGCGCGGCGCGCCGCCGACGAGGCTGGCGGCCGGCGGCTCTACGAGCAGGACCCGACCCGCTTCGGCGCCGGCCGGCGGTTCCACTTTACGCGCCTGGTCGTGCCGCACCCGCCGCTCGAGACGATCCGGCTCACGCGCGCCGAGGTCGAGCGCTGGCACCGCCGCAACCTCGACAAGTACTCGGCCCCCGAGCTCGTGCGCGCGAAGCACGTGCTGGTTTCGCCGATCAACAGCACACCCGCGGCCGACCGCGCCGCGCGCGCGCGCGCCGACTCGCTGCTGGCCCGCATCCGCGCCGGCGAGGACTTCGACGCGATCGCGTCCCGGTTCTCGGACGACCCCGCCACGAAGGACAAGGGCGGCGACCTGGGCGTGTTCGCGCGCGGCGCGATGCTGCAGCCGTTCGAGGACGCGGTGTTCGCGGCCCGGCCCGGCGACCTCGGTGGTCCCGTGCGCACCGAGGTGGGCTGGCACATCTTCCGGTGCACCGAGCACGAGCCGGCGTTCGTCCAGCCGCTCGAGCTCGTCTACAGCATCGTGGCGAGCGACCTCGCGCGGACGAAGGCGGACACCGTGGCGCAGCGGCGCGCCGACAGCCTCCTGCGCGTGGCGCGCACGGTCGGGCAGATGAAGTCGGCGGCGCGGGAGCTCAAGCTCACGATGCTGCCCTACACGCACGGGGAGGACGAGCGCATGGACAACACGGCGCTCGTGCCCTACTTCGACCGCCTGCTGCAGATGAAACCGGGCGAGCTGATGCCCATGAAGTGGGTCTCGCGCGGCGAGGGCTGGTGGATCACGTGGGTGGACTCGATCTCGCCCCCCCGGCAGCCGAGCTGGGCCGAGGCGCGCGAACAGGCGGTCGCCGCCCATCGCGAGGGCGCGGGGGAGCGCGCGATGCTCGCGAAGGCCGCGGAGCTCGATTCGCTGCTCGCCGCGGGCTGGTCGTTCGACAGCCTCGGGGCCTTGTGGGGCGGGCTCACGCGCTCGCGCGAGCTCGTGCCCACGGGCACGAACCGGAACACGGCGCTGCCGGCCGCGATGGACTCGCTGGTGTTCGGGCTCGGAGACCGCGCGCCGGCGCTCGCGCCGGGCGAGTTGAGCGGCTGGGTTCGCTGGCCGGGCGGGCTCGCGCGCGTGAAGCTGCTCGAGCGGACCGAACCCTCCGAGGACCGGGTCCGGACGCGCATGGAGGAGCTGCGACGCGCCGCGGTCGAGCGCCGGCTGCTGGCGTATTACGACGGGCTTCGCAGGCGATACCCCGTGCGCATCCTCGATCGGACGCTCGACGCCATCCCGCTCCCCGAGCCGCCGCCGGAGGAGTGACCCCGCCGGGCGAGGGCCCCCGGAGACCGCGGTGGGGCGGCCGCCGGGGGGGCGCTCATGCGGCGGGACCCGGCGGCCGATGACCCAGGGGACGACCGTCGCCCCTCCCGGAGACCACCCGCCATGGCCATTGCGCCGGAACCGACCCGGCCCGCCGTCGAGCGCCGAGTCCTGCTCGTGGACCTCGACTGGCGGGACGCCGACCTCCTCTCGGAGCTGTTTCAGCATCCCGGGGTGAGCGTGCGACTGGTCGTGGGCGAGGGCCCCCAGGACCCGGGGCTCCGCATGGCGGAGCTGTGCGGCCTGCCGAGGAGCCTCGACCTGGCCGACCTCACGCGGGAGATCTTCGACGTCGCGCTGGTCGGCGAGCGGAGTTCGCGCCGCACCCAGCTCGAGAGCCTGCTCGTTGCCCTCGGCACCCCGTGCATGACGCCGGAGGCGTTCCTGAGAGGGGCCGCCGCCGAGGACGCGGGGCTGCCGGCGGTGGACGCGCCGCTCGCGCTGCACGCCGCGGCGCTCGAGCAGTCGCTCACCGGCGGGGTGGAGGCGCTCGTGGACCGCGCGCTCCCGGACCTGGACGAGAGCACGCCGCTCGTGCCGCGCCCGCCGGAGCCGACGGACGCCGCGAGGCTGCGCGTGCCTTCCCTGGACGACTTCCCCTCGCTCGAGGCGAGGCAGCGGCTCGAGGACGCGTTGAAGTCGCTGGTTCAGCACACCGGCGCCGGGAGCGCCGAGGTGCACGCGGGGTCGCGCACGCAGCTCCGGCTCGTGGCGCAGATTGGGCCCGACGACCGGCTGCTCAAGGGGCTTGTGGACATGGCGAGCGAGACCGGCACGCCGCAGGTGGTCACCCGGCTCTCCGAGCCCGGGCGCGGCCGCGCCTGGGCCGCGTGGCCGTTCCAGACCATGCAGCGGCGCGGGGTCGTCGCAGGCGCGGCGATCGAACCGCGCGAGGGGCTCGAATCGTGGCAGCGCCTGGTCGATGACCTGCGCCGGGCGTGGGACGCCGAGGACCGCGACCGCTCCGTGGCCGCGTTCCCGCTCACGCCGTTCCGCGAGCCGCGCTGGCTGGAGCCGGCCGACTTCCGCGCGCGCGTGGACCTGGCGCTCGACCGGCACCGCGGAGACAGGCTCCGCTTCGAGCTCCACCGCCTGGAGTTCCCCGAGGAGCCGTCGGCGATCGAGCGCATGTGCGCGGCGCTGCCGGAGCAGCTGCGCGACACCGACTGCCTGTGCCGGCCGTTCCCGCACGTGGCGCTCCTGCTGGTGGCCGGCGAGCCCGACGTGTTCGTGCGCCTGCGCCGGCGGCTCATGGACCTGTGGCGCGAAGCCTGGTCCGCCTCGAACCTGCGCACGCCGCCGGCCACGTTCGTAGACCGGCACGTCGCGCTCTCGGGCCCCGAGGACCTCGACGCGTTCTCCACTGCGGCCGACGTCTGGCTCGTGGAACCGTGAGGCCCGCGCGCGCTTGACCCTCCGGGCGCGCGCCGCGCATGCTGCGCGGCCCACCCGGAGAGCCCGTGTCCCCCGCCATCCATCGCCTGCCGGCCGACACCGCGTCGCGCATCGCCGCGGGCGAGGTCATCGAACGCCCGCTCTCGGCGCTCAAGGAGCTGGTCGAGAACGCCCTCGACGCCGGCGCGCGCTCGATCGAGGTGCGGGTCGAGGGCTCGCTGGACCGGGCGTTCACGGTCGCGGACGATGGCGCGGGCATCGAGGCCGCCGAGTTGGAGCTGGCGCTCGAGCGGCACGCCACCTCGAAGCTCGGCACGCTCGACGACCTCGATCGGCTGTCCTCGCTCGGGTTCCGAGGCGAGGCGCTCCCGAGCATCGCCGCGGTGAGCCGGCTGAGGCTGGCCTCGCGCACGCGCGGGGCGGCGGCGGCGGCGTTCGTGCGGGTGGAGGGCGGGCACGTGGTCGAGCGCGGCTTCGCCGCGCGCGAGCCGGGCACCACGGTCGAGGTCCGCGACCTGTTCCACAACACGCCGGCGCGCCGGAAATTCCTGAACGCGCCCGCCGGCGAGCTGCGCGCCGCGATCCGGATGATCGAGAGCTACGCGCTCGCCGCCCCGGCCACCGGCTGGCGGCTGGTCGTGGACGGGCGCGAACGGCTGGCGTGGGGCCAGGTCGGCTCGCACCGCGAGCGCGCCGCGCAGCTCTGGGGCGAGCGCCACGCCGCCCAGCTGCTCGAGGCAGGCTCGGCGCGCGGGGGCTACGCCGTCACGGCGCTGCTCGGGCTGCCGGAGCACGCCCGCGCGACGCGGGAGGGCCAGGTGCTGCTGGTGAACGGCCGCTGGGTGCAGAGCCCCGCGCTCTCGCAGGCGCTGCGCCAGGCCTACGGGAACCTGCTCCCGCACGGAAGGTTCCCCGCCGCGGTCGTGTGGCTCACGGTGCCGGCCGACAGGCTCGACGTGAACGTGCACCCGACGAAGCGCGAGGTGCGCTTCGCCGACGACGACAAGGTGTTCTCGCTGGTCGCCGCGGCGTGCGCCCAGCCGCTCGCGAGCCTGCACCCGCCGTTCGCCGTGGTCCACGGCGAGTCCGGAGCGCCCGCGCCCGCGTGGGCCGACCGCGTGCGCGAGGCTTCGGGTTCGGGCGAGCGCTCGCAGATGCCGCTCCTGCTGCCGGTGCCGGGCGGCGATCCCGGCGCCGAGCGTGCCGTCGCGGACAGCTACGCGCCGGCGGCGGCACCGGGCGGGGCGGCGGCGAACCCGCCGGCGGAGATCTGGCAGCTGCATCGCACGTACATCCTGGCGCCGGTGCGCGACGGACTCGTCATCGTGGACCAGCACGCCGCGCACGAGCGCATCCTCTACGAGGACGCGATCGCGCGGCTTCGCGGCGGGCAGGGCGGTTCGCAGGGACTCCTGTTCCCCGCGCTCGCGGACCTCTCGCGGTCGCAGTTCGAGCTCGTGCTCGAGCTGAGCCAGCCGCTCCAGCGCCTGGGCTGGGACCTCTCGCCGCTCTCGCCGCCCACGGTGGTCATCCAGGGCGTGCCCTCGGGGCTGCGGGTCGAGGAGCCGGCGCGGCTCCTCCAGGACGTGCTGGACGGGCTCGGCGACGGCGGGCCCACGGCGCAGGACGACCTGCTCGAGCGTCTCGCGAACTCGCACGCCTGCCACGCCGCGATCCGCGCCGGGGACGCGCTCTCGGCGGAGGACATGCGCGCGCTCGTGGACCGGCTGTTCGCGACCCGCCTGCCGCACGGCGATCCGCACGGTCGGCCGACGTTCGTGCGCATGGACCTGGCCGAGCTCCACCGCCGCTTCGGGCGCGGCTGACACCGCGCGCCCCGCCATGACGCGCCGCCTCGTCGCGATCGTCGGCGCCACCTGCACCGGCAAGACGGCCGTGGGCGAGGCGCTCGCGGCGCGCCTCGGTGGCGCCGTGGTGTGCGCCGACGCGCGCCAGGTCTACCGCGAGCTGGAGATCGCCACCGGCAAGCCCACGCCGGAGGAGCGCGCCGCGCGCCCGCACCACCTGTTCGATCGTTGGGGGCTCGACGAGCGCGCGACCGCCGGGGGCTGGGCCCGGGCCGCGGCCGCGGTGTGCGAGCGCTGTTTCGCCGCGCGGGTCCCGCCCGTGCTCGTGGGTGGCTCGGGGCTCTACCTCGGGGCGCTCCGCCGCGGGCTCCATCCCGAGCCGCCGCGGGACGAGGCCGTGCGCGAGGCGCTCGCGCGCGAGTGGCGGGCGAGCGGCCCCGAAGCCATGCACGCACGGCTCGCCGCGCTCGACCCCGGGGCCGCGGCGGTGCTCCGCGTGCGCGACCGCCAGCGCGTGCTCCGCGCGCTCGAGATCGTGACCGTGGGCGGCAGGCCGCTCCGCTGGTGGCGCGAGCGTCCGCTCGAGCCGCCGCTCGAGGCCGACTGGCGCACGCTGGAGCTCGTCGCGACGCCGGACGTGCTCGCCGCGCGCATCGCCGCGCGCGCCCGCGCGATGTGGGGGGCGGGGCTCCCCGGCGAGGTGCGCGCGATCGTCGCGGCGGGGAGGGGGGAGGCGCTGCGGAGCCTCCGGGCCATCGGCTACGACGAGGCGCTCGCCGTGCTCGAGGGCGCGCTGGGTGAGGACGCCGCCCTGTCGCGGATGGCGCTCCGCACTCGCCAGCTCGCGAAGCGGCAGCGCACGTGGTTCCGTCACCAGCTCCCGTCCGAAACGGCCGAGCTCGAGCCGGGGGGCGCCGAGGCGCTCGCGGAGCGGCTGGCGGGCGAGCACCGGCGTGGCGAGGCGCGCGCCGGCGGTTGACACCCTACCCGTGCCGCCCTAGGTTCGCCGCTTCCCTCCCACAACGTCCGCGGGCATAGCTCAGTTGGTAGAGCGCGAGCTTCCCAAGCTTGAGGTCGCGGGTTCGACCCCCGTTGCCCGCTCCATCCGTGACGCACCTGCGCGCCGGGCGCGGCGGAGTCCCCGCCGCCCGGCGCGCCGTCGTCCGAGCCACCGCCAGCCCCTCGCATGAGCGCTCCCGTCGTCGCCATCATCGGCCGGCCCAACGTCGGCAAGTCCACGCTGTTCAACCGCATTCTCGGCGAGCGCAGGGCGGTGACGCACGACCGCCCGGGCATCACCCGGGACCGGAACGCCGTGCGCGCCGAGTGGGCGGGCCGCGCGTTCGTGCTGGTGGACACGGGCGGCTTCCTGCCGGCTTCCTCGGAGGGCCGCGACGCGGACGTCCGCCGCCAGGCCGAGGCCGTCATCGGGCTCGCCGACGCGGTGCTCTTCCTGGTGGACGCACACATCGGCGTCACGGACCTCGACCAGGCGATCGCGACCCAGCTGCGGAAGACGCACGGTCGCACGCTGCTCGTCGTGAACAAGGTGGACGTGCCGGGCGACGCGGGCGTGCACGAGTTCCACCGGCTCGGCCTCGGCGAGCCCATCCCGGTGGCCGCCGAGGGCGGCCTCGGCGTGGGCGACCTGCTCGACCGCGTGCTGGAGCTGCTGCCGCCGGAGCAGGAGCGCGAGGTCCCGGCGCCGCGCGTGGCCATCGTGGGCCGGCCCAACGTGGGCAAGAGCTCGCTCCTGAACGCGCTGCTCGGCGAGGAGCGCGTGCTGGTGGAGCCGCGCCCCGGCACGACCGTGGACGCCATCGACGCGCGCTGGCGGACGCCGCGCGGCGAGTTCGTGCTCGTGGACACGGCCGGGATCCGGCGTCAGGCGGAGTTCGCGGACCAGGCCGAGTTCTTCGCCACCATGCGCGCGCTGCAGGCGCTCGAGCGCGCCGACGTGGCGTGCCTGGTGGTGGACGCGACGCGCGGGTTCGAGAAGCAGGAGGCGCGCCTCGCCCACCACGCGCTCGACGCGGGCTGCTCGGTGCTGCTCCTCTACAACAAGTGGGATCTGGTCGAGGAGCGCGAGCAGGCTTGGAAGGCGGTGCAGGCCGACCGTGCGCGCCGCTTCCCGACGCTCTCCGACCTGCCGGCGCACCCGGTCTCGGCCACGGAGCGCATCCACCTCCAGCGCCTGCCCGACCACATCGCCGGGCGGGTCGCCGAGCACGCCCGCGAGATCCCCACCCGCGAGCTGAACGCCTGGCTCGAGGAGGCCCAGGCGCGGCGGCAGGTGCCGAGCAACGCCCTGGGCAAGGCGCCGAGGATCTACTACATGGCCCAGACCGGCACGCGCCCGCCGACGTTCACGCTGTTCGTGAACGCCCCGGCTCGCCTGAGTGAGAACTACCGGCGCTACCTGTGGGCGCGGTTCGGCGAGCACTTCGGCTTCCGCGGCACGCCGCTCCGTTTCAAGGTGCGGAAGAGCGAGTAGCGCGCCGGTTCACGCGCCGCACGGACGCGGTGTAGCATGCCGCGCATGCTCCCGCTCGTGCTGGCGGTCGCGACCGGCTTCGCCTGCGGCTCGCTGCCGTGGGGCCTGTGGCTCGGACGCTGGCTGCGCGGCGTGGACGTGCGCACGCTCGGCTCCCGGAACCTGGGCGCCACGAACGTCTACCGCACGCTCGGCCCCGGGATCGGGGTCGCGGTGTTGCTGCTGGACATCGCGAAGGGCGCGCTGCCCACGTGGCTCGTGCCCGGGCTCGCGTTCGCGGCGGGCTTCCCCGGGGGCGCCGAGTGGTGCCGGCTCGCGGTGGGGCTCGCGGCGGTGCTCGGCCACGTCTTCACGCCGTTCGCGGGGTTCCGGGGCGGGAAGGGCGTGGCGACCACGGTGGGCGTGCTGCTCGCGCTCTCGCCGGCCGCGTTCGGCGTGTTCGTGGCGGTGTTCGTGACGTCGGTCGCGGCCACGCGCTACATCTCGCTGGGCTCGATCCTCGGCTCCGTCGCGTTCGCTGCCACGCTCGCGCTAACCGCGCCCGGCGGCTGGCGGAGCGCCACATTCGCCTTCGGCGCGGCCATCGCGGTCGTGGTCGTGCTGCGGCACCGCGACAACATCCGCCGGCTCCTGCGCGGCGAGGAGCGGCGGTTCTCGTTCCGGGGCGGCGCGGCGTGAGCGCGGTCGCGGTCCTCGGCGCGGGCTCGTTCGGCACCACGCTCGCGATCCACCTGGCGAAGGAGGGCCACGAGGTGCGCCTGTGGGGGCACGACCCCACGGCGCTGGCCCGGATCGAGAGGGAGCGTGAGAACCGTAAGTTTCTGGCTGGCATTCCGCTGCCCACCGGGGTTAAGGTTCAGCCGGAACTCGAGGCGGCACTCGGGGCGGCGGACTTCACGCTGTTCGTGGTGCCGTCCCAGGCTCTGCGCTCGGTGGCCTCGCAGGTGGCGGCCGCCGGGCGCGCGGGGATCCCGGTGTGCGCGAGCAAGGGGCTCGAGCTGGGCACGCTCCGCCGGCTCTCGGAGGTGCTGACGGAGGCCCTCGGCGACCGCTCGCCCGTGACGCTCACGGGACCGAGCCACGCCGAGGAGGTGGCGCGGGGCATCCCGACCACCGTGGTCGCCGCCAGCGCGGACGAGGACCGCGCGCGCGAGGTCCAGCGCCTGTTCTCGACGCCGCGCTTCCGGGTGTACACGAACGACGACGTGGCCGGCTGCGAATACGGCGGCGCGCTCAAGAACGTGATCGCGATCGCCGCGGGCGTGTGCGACGGCCTCGGCTTCGGGGACAACACGAAGGGCGCGCTGCTCACCCGCGGGCTCGCCGAGATGGCCCGGCTCGGCGAGGCGATGGGGGCGCGGCGCGAGACGTTCTCGGGGCTCACCGGCATGGGCGACCTGATCGCCACGGCGATGAGCCGCCACAGCCGCAACCGGCACGTGGGGGAGCGGCTCGGCCGGGGCGAGACGCTGGAGGAGGTCCTCGGCGCGATGGTGATGGTGGCGGAGGGGGTGCACACCGCGCGGGCGGCCCGCGAACTCGGAGGCCGGGTCGGGGTGGAGCTCCCGATCACGGAGCAGGTGTGCGCGCTGTTCGAGGGGCGCGATCCGCAGACCGCGCTGCTGGCGCTCATGACGCGCGACCTCAAGCGCGAGGGCTGAGGCCCGCCGCCGGAGGCGGGCGGGAAGGGAGGGAGGACCGTTGGCGAACCGCAAAGCCGCACCCGAGCCGGAGAGCAAGCTCTACCGCTCAATCAGCGAGGTGAGCGACATGCTCGGCGTGAAGGCGCACGTGCTGCGCTACTGGGAGACGCAGTTCAGCATGCTGCGTCCCAAGAAGAACCGCGCCGGCAATCGCATGTACCGCCCCGACGACGTGCGCCTGCTGCTCCGCATCAAGGAGCTGCTCTACCGGAAGCGCTTCACGATCGCCGGCGCGCGCCGGACGATGCTCGACGAGCGCAAGCTCGAGGAGCCGCAGGTCGAGCTGGCGTTCAGCGAGGCCGACCGGCGGCTGCTGGTGATCCAGGTGAAGGAGGAGCTGCGCGCGCTCGCCGAGCGGCTCAAGCGCGAGACGGTCGGCGCGGGCGGGCGCTGAGCGCGACGCTCCGGCCGCGCGGCCCGGGCGCCTTGCGCGCGCGCGGGGTCCACGATAGATTCGCGTGTCCTTTCGCACACCCCATGGATCCGGTCGGGGCGTAGCGCAGCTTGGTAGCGCACCTGCATGGGGTGCAGGGGGTCGCTGGTTCGAATCCAGTCGCCCCGACCATTCCTCCGGATCCCGGGATCGCGCGGGATCCCGCCCAACGCTGGGAGCGGCCAGGATGAGCCCGCTGAACGTCGCCGCGCTGGTGCCGGCCTACCAGGCGGCGGCCCACCTCGGAGAGGTGCTGATGGGCCTCGCCGCCCTGCCGCGGCGCCCGCACGTGCTGGTGGTGGACGACGGCTCGCGCGACGCCACGGCCGAGGTCGCGCGCCAGTTCGGCGCCCGGGTGCACTCGTTCGCCGCCAACCGCGGCAAGGGCCACGCGCTGCTCGCCGGCTTCGAACTGCTGCGCGACCACGACGCCGTGATCACCCTGGATGCCGACGGCCAGCACCCGCCCTCCTCGTTCCCGGCGTTCGTGGAGGCGGCGGAGGCGGGCGCCGACCTGGTCCTAGGCCGGCGCGAGATCACGCCCGACATGCCGCTCGCGCGACGGTTCGCGAACCGGTTCTCCTCGGCGTGGTGTTCGGCGATCGCCGGCCAGCCCATCGAGGACAGCCAGTGCGGCTACCGGCTCTACCGCCGCGAGGTCCTGGAACGCACGCCGGTGCGCGCCAGCCGTTACGAGGTGGAGACCGAGATGGCCGTGCGCGCCGCCCGGCTCGGCTTCCGGGTCGCGCACGTCGCCATCCCCACCGTCTACGGCGACGAGCAGAGCCACCTGAGCCCGACCCGCGACGTGCCGCGGATCGTGGCGATGATGGCGCGGCTCACGTTCGAGCCGCGGCCGCGGCCGAGGGGGGCCTGAGGACGTCCGATGCGCATCCTGCTCACGAACGACGACGGCATCTCTTCGCCCGCGCTCGCGCAGCTCCGGCGCGTGCTCTCGCCGTTCGGCCGGGTCATCACCATCGCGCCCGACCGCAATCAGAGCGCGACCTCGCACTCGCTCACGCTCCACCGCCCGCTCCGCATCCAGGAGGTGGGCGAGGACACCTATAGCGTGGACGGCACGCCCACGGACTGCGTGCTGGTGGCGTTCCACGGCCAGCTCGGCGAGCGACCCGACCTCGTGGTCTCCGGCATCAACCACGGCCCGAACATGGGCGAGGACGTGTTCTACTCGGGCACCGTGGCCGCCGCGATCGAAGGCGTGCTGCAGGGCGTGCCCGGCGTGGCCGCGTCGCTGGTGACGCGCCAGGCCAGCGACTTTGGCGAGCCGGCCGACGTCGTGGGCCGCATCCTGCGCCAGTTCCTGGAGCGCGGGCTCACCCGGCGCCGGCTCATCAACCTGAACATCCCGTATCTGCCCGTGGAGGCCATCCGCGGCGTCCGGATCACGCGGCTCGGCACGCGCATCTACGAGGACACGCTGGTCCGCAAGGTGGACCCGCGCGGCCGCGACTACTACTGGATCGGCGGCGAGGACCCGGTGTGGCGGCCGGACGAGGGCACCGACTTCCACGCCGTGGACGCGGGCTACGTCTCGCTGACGCCGCTCCAGCTCGAGCTCACCGACCCCTCGGCGCGCGCCGAACTCCAGTCGTGGGGGCTCACGCATCGCTGACGCCGGGCCGCGCGCGAGGGCGCGGCCGGGTGCTGGCGCGGCCGGGGACGCCGTGCTAGCTTCCGCCGTTCCGCGGTACACCTGCGGCCCAAGAATCCGCGCGCGTCGGGGCGTGGCTCAGCCTGGTAGAGCACCTGGTTCGGGACCAGGGGGTCGGAGGTTCAAATCCTCTCGCCCCGACCATCGTCGTCGAGCGGCCGGAGGGCGTCATGCCCGCCGGCCGTTCGCGTGCGGCGCGACCGCTCGCGAGCTTGCCAGCGCCGCGCCCGGAGTCCATCCTCGCGCCATGCGAGCGGTGCGCGTGCGGGTGACGGGCCGGGTGCAGGGCGTGGGCTACCGGGCCTTCGTCTCGCGGCGCGCCGCCGAGCTCGGGATCACAGGCTGGGTGCGCAACCTCCCCGACGGCGGCGTCGAGGCCGAAGGGGTGGGCGGCGAGGCCGAGCTCGCCCGATTCGTGGAGGCGCTCCGGACCGGTCCGCGGCAGGCCCGGGTCGAGGACGCCAGCGAGCAGTGGTTCGACCCCACGGAGGCCCCGCGGGCCTTCCGGATCGAGGCCTGAGGTCCATGGACGCGCCCGACATCGTGCGGTTCCGGGAACGGCTCTCCGAGGCGCAGCGCCTGGCGCTCGGCCGCGGCGAGATGAGCCGCCGGGACTACGACGCGCTGCTGCTCGCCCCGGACTTCGAGGACGAGGCGTTCGAGGCCTTCCGCGCCCGGCTACTCTCGGCCGGCGTGCGGCTGCCCGAGGACGAGGTCGAGGATCCCGAGGGCCGGCTGGACGCGCGCGCGCTCGCCGGCGAGCCGGAGCGCGACATCCTCGACCTCTACCTGGACGAGATCGGCCGCATCCGCCTGCTCGCGCACGCGGAGCTGCTCGAGACCGCGACGCGCGCGCGCGCCGGCGACGAGGACGCGCGCCGGCGCATGATCCTCGCCAACCTGCGGCTCGTCGTGCACGTGGCGCGGGGCTACCGCAATCGCGGCCTGCCGTTCCTGGACCTCATCGAGGAGGGGAACCTGGGCCTGATCCACGCGGTGGACCGCTTCGAGCCCGAGCGCGGGCTGCGCTTCAGCACGTACGCGTCGCTGTGGATCCGGCAGGCCATCCTGCGCGGCCTCGCCGAGCAGTCGCGCGCGGTGCGGATCCCGGTGCAGATGTTCCAGCAGCTGAACCGCTACGTGCGCGCCGAGCGCACGCTGCGCGGACGGCTGGGGCGCGATCCGCTGGTGCCCGAGATCGCGCGCGAGCTCGACATCTCCACGCCGCGCGCCGAGCGGTTGCGCGCGCTGCTCACCGGCATGCGCTCGCTCGACGAGCACGAGGGCGTGGACGCGTTCCAGGAGCTCTCGGCCGAGGACCTCGGCGCGCCGCCGATGTCGGTGGAGCGGCTGGTCGAGCTGCAACTCGAGCACGAGAAGATTGACCGGCTGCTGCGCTCGCTCGCGCAGCGCGAGGAGCAGGTGATTCGCATCCGCTACGGCTTCCACGACGGCGTCGCTCGCTCGCTGCACGAGACCGGGGAGCACTTCGGCATCTCGCGTGAGCGCGTGCGTCAGATCGAGGCGCGGGCGCTGGCCAAGCTCCGGCGCGCGATCGACCTCGCCGACCTCGACCGCGAGAGCGGCGAGGTGGTGCACTGAACCGGGCCCGGGGGACGGCGCGATGATCCGGCTGGAGGACCACATCCGCGAGGTGCCCGACTTCCCGCGGCAGGGCATCCGCTTCAAGGACATCATGCCGCTGCTCCAGTCGCCGGCCGCGTTCCGAGCCGCGATCTCGGAGCTGGCCTCCCGCGTGCCGCGGCCGGACGCGGTGGTGGCCATCGAGTCGCGCGGGTTCCTGTTCGGAGCGCCGCTCGCGCTCCACTGGGACGTGCCGCTCGTCCCGGCGCGCAAGTTCGGCAAGCTGCCCGGGGCCACGGTGCGGCAGGTGTACTCGCTCGAGTACGGGGAGGACACGCTCGAGCTGCACGCCGACTCGCTGCGCCGCGGGCAGAAGGCGGTGGTGGTGGACGACCTGCTCGCGACCGGCGGCACCGCCGTGGCCACGGTCCGGCTGGCTGCCCAGCTCGGTGCGGAGGTGAGCGCGGCGCTGTTCCTGATCGAGCTCCTGGGGCTCCAGGGCCGAGAGCAGCTGGCGCCGGTGCCCGTGCACGCCCTGCTCCGGATGCCGGCGGGCGGCTGAGAGAGGCGCCGGGTCCCGGCCGTCCGCTTCGTCTCCGCATGACCGCACCCGGATCCACCCGCACGCACGCCGACGCCGGCGGCCTGCCCGACGGGCTCGCGCTCGGGGCCGTGCGGCTGCGCGTCGCCGACGCGAGTCGGGCGGGGGAGTGGCTCGAGCGTGTGCTCGGGCTCGCCCCGCTCGGGGCCGGCGCTTGGGGCGCGCCGCCCGCGACGCCGCTCGTCCGGCTGCGCGAGGTTCCCGGCGCGCGAGCCGTGCCGCGTCAGGGCCTGCTCGGGATCTACCACTACGCGATCCTGCTCCCGTCGCGTCCCGACCTCGGCCGTTTCCTCCGCCACCTGGAGTCGCTCGGCGAGCCGTGGGCGGCGAGCGACCACCTCGTGAGCGAGGCGCTCTACCTCACCGATCCCGACGGCATCACGGTCGAGGTGTACGCGGACCGCCCGCGGGCCACGTGGCCGCGCGACGGGGACGGGCTCCGGATGGCCGTGGACCCGCTCGACCGGGACGGGCTCCTCGCCGATGCCGGGAAGTCGCGCTGGACCGGCGCCCCGGCGCTGACGCGGATGGGCCACCTGCACCTGTTCGTAGGGGACCTCACCGCCGCCGAACGGCACTACGTGCGCGGCCTCGGGTTCGACGTGGTGACGCGGCGGCTGCGGGGCGCCCTGTTCGTCTCGACCGGAGGCTACCACCATCACCTGGGCCTCAACACCTGGGCCGCGAGCTCGCCGGCCGCGGGGGAGGGGGAGGCAGGGCTCGACGAGTGGACGCTCGAGCTGCCGCCCGGCCCCTCGCTCGACACACTCGTGTCACGGCTCGCCTCGGCGGGGATCGCCGCGGCCGCCCGCCCGGACGGTGTCAGCGTCGTGGATCCGTGGGGGATTCCGCTGCACGTCGCCGTGCCGCCCGCACGGACGGGCGCGGCTTGAGCCCGTCCCGCGGACCGGAGGGGGCGCCGGCGGGCCCGGCCCGGCGGGCGGCGGCCGCCCGCCGCCCACCGACCTCCACGAGCTCGGTGCCGGCGTGGGCGGCGGCCTGCTTCGTCGTCTCGGGCGCGGCCGCCGTTCTCTACGAGGTGGTCTGGGGGAAGCAGCTCGCCTATCTGCTCGGGAGCTCGCTCCATTCGGTCGCGGTCGTCGTGGCCGCGTTCCTCGGGGGGCTGGCGCTCGGGGCGCGCTTCCTCGGCGGGCCGCTCGCCCGCTCCGGGGACCCTGCGCGGCGCTACGCCGCGCTCGAGGCGGCGGTGGCGCTCGCGGGGCTCGCGATCCTGCCGCTCCTGCGTGCGCTCGACGGGCCCGTGGGACAGCTCTACCGCGCCCTCGGCGGCGAGGGCGCGGCGTTCGCGGCGGCGCGCCTCGTGCTGGTGTTCGCGGTGCTGGTGCCGCCCGCGGCGCTCATGGGCGCCACGCTCCCCGTGCTCGTCGCGCGCTGCGAGCGCGGGACGCTGGGTTCGGGCCTCGCGCGGCTCTATGCGATCAATACGGTCGGCGCGGTGGGCGGATCGCTCCTCGGCGGATTCGTGCTCATGCCGTCGCTGGGGCTCGGGGCGAGCACGCTCGCCGCCGCGGCGCTCAACCTGCTCGCCGCAGGGCTCGCGTGGCTCGCGGGCGGCGCGGCGGACGGGCGCGCGCCCGAGCCGGCCGCCGGGCGCACGGTCCCCGAGCCGCTGCTCGCGCCCCGCTCGCGGACCGCGCTCGGCGCGGTGTTCGCGGTCTCGGGGTTCGCGGCGCTCTCGCTCCAGATCGTGTGGGTGCGGCTCTACGGCCTCGTCCTCGGCTCGACCGTCTACTCGTTCTCGGCCGTCCTCGGCGTCTATCTGGGGGGGATCGCGCTCGGCAGCGCGCTCGCGGCGCCGCTCCTCGGCCGCGTGCGGAGCCCGGGACCGCTGGCCGTCGTCCACGCCGCGATCGCCGCGAGCGCGCTGGCCGGGATCCACGCCTGGCCCGGCCTGCCGAGGGCGATGCTCGAGCTCGGCGAGCGGATGGGCACGTCGTGGAGCGGCCTCCTCCTCGCCCAGCTCGGACTCGTGGTGCCGGTCCTGCTCGTGCCCTGTCTGCTGATGGGGGCGGCGTTCCCGCTCACGGCGCGGCTGGTGCAGGCGGGCGAGGGCGGTCCGGCGACCGGCCGCGCCTACGCGCTCAACACGGCCGGCACCATCGCCGGCTCGCTCGTGACCGCGTTCCTGCTGCTGCCGCGGCTCGGAGTGCAGGGTGCCGCGCTCGCGGCCGCGGCGCTCTCGGGCGGGGCCGCGCTGGCCTGCCTCATCCTGCCCGATACGCCGAGGGCCACGCATCCCGCTCGCGCCGCGGCGGGGCTGCTGCTCGCCGGCGCCATCGCGCTGGCGCTCGGTGCGCCGCGCTGGGACCCGATGCTCATGTCGCTCGGCACCTACCGTCCGTCGCACGCCGAGAACCTGCTCAAGTCGTTCCGCGAAGCCGGCGGCGTCGGCGACCCGACCCGCGAGGTCGCGGCCGCGCACCGGGTGCTGTTCTACGAGGAGGGACTCAACGCCTCCGTCGTGGTCTCCACGGACCTCGACGGGCGGCGCCGCTGGATGCGCGTGGGCGGCAAGATCGACGCCGGCACGGGCGACATGCTGACCCAGGTCATCCTGGGACTGCTGCCTGCGGCGATGGCGGACACCGGCGCCCGCACGCTGATCGTGGGGCACGGCTCGGGCGCGACCGCGGCCGCGGCACTCGCGGCCGGCGTCGGGCCCACCGAGATCGTCGAGCTCGAGCCCGCGGTGATCGCCGGCTCGCGGCTCTTCCACGAGCCGGATCGCGACCCGCTGGACGACCCGCGCGTGACACTCCGCCTGGAGGACGCGCGCACGCGGCTCGCGCACGGGCCCGGCGACTACGACCTCATCATCTCGGAGCCCACGAACCCGTGGATCGCCGGCGTGAACAACCTGTTCACCGTGGACTTCTACCGCCGCGTCCGCGACCGGCTCGCGCCCGGCGGGGTGTTCGGGCAGTGGATCCAGGTCTACGAGCTCTCGCCCGGGACGTTCGCCACGCTGCTCGGCTCGTTCCTCGACGTCTTCCCCGGGGCGCACGTGTTCTGCATGTGGGGCGCGTACGACGTGCTCTTGATCGCCGCCCCCGCGGACCGCCCGCTGGCGCTGGAGAGGCTCGAGACCCCGGCCGCGCGCGCGCAGCTCCGCCTCGCCCGCCTGGACTCGCCGCTCGAGCTGGCCGCGTTCTACGTGGGAAGCGGAGCGGCGTTCGAGCCGCTGACGCGCGGGGCGACGCGCAACACCGACGACCGGCCGGTGGTCGAGTACCGGGCGCCGCGCGAGCTGGTCGAGGTCGGGCGCGACCGCGGGGCCCGGCGCTCCGCCGCGCTCCAGGCGCTGCCCCGCCCGGTGGCGCTCCCGGCCGGCGGCCCGCTCGCCGGCTGGCCGGCGGCCGACGTGCTGCGCGCGCGGGCGCGCTCGCGCCTCGCCGGCGTGGGCGACGCCCAGGCCGCGCGCGTCTTCGAGGAGCTGCGGGACGCGGGCTCGCTTGAGCTGGCCGCCGAGGTGGCGGGCGAATGGAGCGCCTCGGTCCGGCGGGCGAAGTGGCAGGCGCTGTTCGACGAAGCGAGGCAGCGGCTCGACGCCGGCGATGCGGCCGGCGCCCGCGAGCGGCTGGAGGCGCTCGCGACCGAGCCCGGGCACCCGTCCGAGCTGTGGCT
>CAZSQX010000016.1:0-76447 GCA_964609125.1 uncultured bacterium | reverse complement strand
AGGTTCGCCACGCAGCCGTTGGCAAAGCGCAGCCGCGCGTTCGCGATGTCCTCGGTGCTCGAGAGCACGGCCACGCCCACCGCGGACAGGTCCGAAGGCGTGCGCCCGGTGAGGTGCAGCACGGCGTCGATGTCGTGGATCATGAGGTCACCGACCACGTCGATGTCGAGCGAGCGCGGCTGGAACGCCGCCAGCCGGTGCGCCTCGATGAACTTGGGTTCGCGGATGAACCTCCGCGCGGCGAGCAGCGCCGGGTTGAAGCGCTCGACCTGGCCCACCTGCAGCGTGCGGCCCGCCCGCTCGGCGGCCGCGATCATCGCGTCCGCGTCGGCCACCGTGGCCGCCATGGGCTTCTCGACCAGCACGTGCCGGCCCGCCGCCAGCGCCAGTTCGACCGCCTCGCGATGCGCCACCGTGGGCGTGGCCACCGACACCGCTTCGCACGCCTCGAGCAGCGCCTCGGGGGTCGCGAACACCTGACCGCCGTGCTCGCGCACGACCGCCTCGGCGCGCTCGCGCGAGCGGTCGTACACGCCGACCCAGCGCGCGTCCCTGAGCTTCGAGTAGACGCGGGCGTGCTTCTCGCCCCACACGCCCACCCCCCATACGCCGCAGCGAACGCGGTCCATGCCGGGCCTCAGCGCGTGACGCCGCGCACGGACGTCTCGCAGAAGCGCGCGAAGTGCTCGGCCTCGGGCACGCCGGGCAGCTCGCGGCGGATGGTCTCGATGGCCGCGGCGGCGGTGGCGCCGTCGCGGAAGAACAGGCGATAGGCGCGCTCCAGCGCCTGGCGGGTCTCGCGCCCGAAGCCGCGCCGCTCGAGGCCGATGCTGTTGACGCCCGCGTTCCGAGGCGGGCTGCCCGCCGACTTCACGAACGGCGCGATGTCCTGCGAGACGCGCGAGCCGCCGCCGATCATGGCGTGCCGGCCGATGCGCGTGAATTGGTGCACGACCGTGCCGCCGCCCACGATCGCCCAGTCGTCCACCACCACGTAGCCCGCGAGCTGGACCGCGTTCGCGATCACCACACGGTCGCCGATGGCGCAGTTGTGCGCCACGTGCGAGTAGGCCATGAACAGCCCGTGGCTGCCGATGCGCGTGACCTCGCCCGGCTCGGTGGCCAGGTTCACGGTCACGTACTCGCGGAACTCGTTGCCGTCGCCGATCTCCAGGTACGAGCGCTCGCCGCGGTACTTGAGGTCCTGCGGCGGCGAGCCCAGCACCGCGCCGTGATGGACGCGGTTGTCGGAGCCGATCGTGGTCCAACCGGTCACGAGCGCGTGGGCGTCGATGCGGGTGCGGTCCCCGATCCGGACGTCCGGGCCCACGATCGAGCCGGGGCCGACGGAGACGTCCACACCCAGCCGGGCGCGCGGGTCCACCAGCGCCGCCGGATGGAGGTTCACGCTCATGAGCGCTTGTCCACCACGGTGGCGAGCAGCTCGGCCTCGGCCACGAGCGATCCGTCCACGAACGCCTCGCCGCGCATCTTCATGGTGCGGCGCTTGACCGACAGCAGCGTGAGCTTGAAGCGGAGCTGGTCCCCCGGCACGACCGGGCGGCGGAACTTCGCGTCGTCGATGCCCATGAAGTACATGAGCTTGTTGCCTGGGTCGTCCACGGAGTTCAGCATCAGCATGCCGCCCACCTGCGCCATGGCCTCGAGGATCAGCACCGCGGGCATCACCGGGTGCCCCGGGAAGTGGCCCTGGAAGAACGGCTCGTTGATGGTGACGTTCTTGAGCCCCTCGATGGACCGCCCCTCCTCGATGTTGCCGATCCGGTCCACGAGCAGGAACGGGTAGCGGTGCGGCATGAGGTCCATGATCGCCGTGGTGTCCCATTCCTCGGGCGGCCCGCCCGCGCGACGGCCCGGCAGCGGCAGCGTCTCCTTGAGACGCTTCACGAACGCGACGTTCGCCTGGTGGCCGGAACGCCGGGCGGTGACGTGACCGAGCAGCGGCCCGCCGAGCAGGAACAGGTCGCCGAGCAGGTCGAGGATCTTGTGGCGCACGAACTCGTCGGGGAAGCGCAGCTGCTCACGGTTCAGGACGCCGTCCTTCCCGACGACGACCGCGCTCTCGATGCGCCCGCCCTTGATCCAGCCGGACTGGCGGAGCGCCTCGAGGTCGCGCTCGAGCACGAACGTGCGCGCGGGCGCGATCTCCCGGAGGAACGTCTCGGGCGTGATGTCGAGCGTCCGTTCCTGCACGCCGATCACGGGATGGTCGTACTCGATGCGGAACGTGATGCGGAACCCCTTGTGCGGCACCGCCGAGAGCTCGACGCCGTCCTCCGACCAGCGCACCGGCTTGCTCACCTTGATGTGGCTGGTCGGCTTGTCCTGATCCACGATGCCGGCCGCCTGCAGCGCCTGCGCGATGGGCGCGGCGCTGCCGTCGTGCCCCTCCGGCACCTCCATCGTGTCGGTTTCGATGACCAGGTTGTCGAGCCCGAGCCCGGCCACCGCGGCGAGCACGTGCTCCATCGTGTGCACCTGGACGCCGTCCTGCTGCAGGATCGTGCGCCGCGCGGCGCCGGGGTCGAAGTGGGCGTTCTCCGGGCGGACGCGCACCTCGGGGCGGTTCGTCAGGTCGGTGCGGACGAACCGCACGCCGTACCCGACCGGCGCGGGCAGGAAGCGCATCACCCCGCGCGCCCCGGTGTGCAGCCCCACGCCCTCGATCTGCGCCGGCCCGCGCAGCGTCCGCTGCGGGCGGCCGCTCACCGCACGCTCTCCCGCTGGTTCTCTTCCAGCTTCTCCACCCGCGCCTCGAGCCGCTTGGCGCGGTCGAACAGAAGGGGCAGCCGCTGCAGGTAGGCGTTCAGGCGCTTGACGAACGCGAGCGGCGCGGCCGGCGTGCCGAACACGGTCGCGTCCGCCGGAACCGACTTCGTCACCCCGCTCTGCGCCCCGATCTGCGAGCCCTTGCCGAGCCGGAGATGGCCGACGATGCCGGCCTGCCCGCCGATCGTGACGTAGTCCTCGAGCTCGGTGCTGCCCGAGATCCCGACCTGGGCGACGATGATGCAGTGCCGGCCGATCACGACGTTGTGCCCGATCTGGACGAGGTTGTCGATCTTGGTGCCGTCGCCGATGCGCGTGCTGTCGGTCGTCGCCCGGTCCACGGTGGTGTTGGCGCCGATCTCGACGTCGTCGCCCACGACCACGTTCCCGACCTGCGGCACCTTGTGGTAGCGCCCGGCGTCGAACGCGAACCCGAACCCGTCCGAGCCGATGACCACGCCGGGGTGCAGGATGCAGCGGTCCCCGAGCACGCACTCCTCCCGCACGGTCACGTGCGGATAGAGCAGGCAGCCCTCGCCGATCGCGGCCTGGACGCCCACGTAGCAGCCCGACATCAGCACCGTGCGGACGCCGATGCGCGCCCCGGCCTCCACCGTGCAGTACGGCCCGATCGAGGCGTCCGCTCCGATCGAGGCTGCCGGCGAGACGATCGCGGTCGGGTGTACCCCCGGGAGCGGCTGGTAGAGCTCGGGCCGGAACCAGCGCACCGCGCGCTGGAACGCGAGGTACGGGTGGTCCACCTGCAGCAGCGGCACCGGCGCCAGGCGCGGCGTGCGGTCGCAGATGACGGCCGAGGCCCGGGTCTCGCGCAGGTAACCCTCGTAGCGCGCGTTCGCCAGGAACGTGACGTCCCCGGGCTGCGCCTCGCGGATCCCCGCCACGCCGCGGATGACCACGCTGTCGTCCCCGACCACCGTCCCGCCGAGTGCCTGGGCGAGCTCGCCCAGCGTGCGCGTGCTCATGGATCCCTCCTCACCTCGGGCTCGTGCCGGCCGCGTTCGCGTTCAGCTCGGCCAGCACCTCGTTCGTCATGTCGAGGCTCTTGTCGGCGTAGAGGATGAACCCGGAGGTGGCGTCCAGCACCAGATCCACCCCGCGCTGGGCCGCGAGCTTCTCGACCGAGCGCCGTACCAGCGCGATGATCTCGTCCGTGGCGCGCCCGTTCTCGGCGGCCGCCCGGCCGTTCGTGCCCCAAACCTCCTGCACGAACGCCTCGTAGTCGCTGATCGCCTTCTGCAGCGCGGTCTCCTTCTCCTGGCGCTTGAGCGCCGACAGCACGGGGCTCTGGTCGCGGACCTCCTTGCGCAGCTCGCTCACGGCCCGCTCCTTCTCGGCCGCCTCGTCGCGCCAGCCCTGCACCTGGCGCTCGAACCGCTGCTGGGCCTCCTGCGCGAGCCGGAACTCGAGCCAGATGCGCCCCGAGTCGATGTAGCCCACGCGCACCTGCGCAGCGGCCGGCACGGCGGCGAGCGTCAGCAGCGCGAGACCGGCGCAGGCGATCCCCCGCGCGCGCGAGGCTCCCGCGCGCGACACGCGACGGCCGGCCGGCATGCCAGTCCTGGGACGGGACACTAGAACCCCACGTTCCCGAGCATGAAATGCCCGGTCCATCGCGGCTTGTCGTCGCGATGGAAGCCATAACCGTAGTCGAAGCCGACGTTTCCGAGCAGCGGGATCTCCATGCGGAAGCCGATCCCCGCCCCGACCTTGAGGTCGAACGGCCGGATCTCCAGCCGCTGGTCCCAGACGTTGCCCGCGTCGAGGAACAGTACACCATGCAGCGGGTGCGCGATCGGGAACTGCTGCTCGAGCGTGAACAGCGCCAGGTAGCGGCCGCCCGGGTAGCGCACGCGCGCGACGCTGGTCGTGTCCTTGCCGTCGTTGCGGTCCGTGTCGAAGTACGTCGTGTCGAAGCGCACGAACTTGGGCGGCACGACCTGGTAGTCGTCGTAGCCGCGCAACGGGTCCGGCGTGTTGCCGCCGCCGAGCCGGAAGCGCGCGTAGTCCGGCACCACGCTGCTCTTCCACGGGTAGCCGTTCACCGTGCCGAGCCGCAGCCGCAGCATCGTGGTGACGCGCTTCGTGAACGACGGCAGGTAGGCGCGGCCCTCGTAGCGGTGACGGTGGTAGTGGAGGTCGCCGCCGAACGGCCCGCCCGTGTACTCCTCGTTCGCCGACAGCCGCGTGCCCTTGGAGGGGTAGAAGGGGTTGTCCGTGCTGTTCCTCAGGAAGTTCGTCTCGAACGTGCTCGTCAGCTCCTCCTCGCCCACACGGATGCCGCCGAGCGTGATGCCGGAACGCACGTCCGTGAAGCGCAGGCCCTCGAACGTGTACGAGACCGAGCCGCGCGAGTAGTCCGGCCACGGCAGCGGCCGCCCGATGCGGCCGGACAGGCCGCGCCGCTTCTGGTCGAACTCGTCGAGGACGCGGAACGTGTTGTAGGCCGAGAAGCCGAGCAGCGTGGGGGTGCCGTGGAACCAGGGCTCGGTGAAGCTCAGCTGGTAGTCCTCGCGCCGGCCGCCGCGCTCGAGGTGGAGCGACAGCGACTGCCCGTTCCCGAGCACGTTGTTGTGGCCGATCTCGAGGAAGCCGGTGAGTCCGGACTCGTTCGTGTAGCCCGCGCCGGCGGACGCCGTGCCGACCTGCTTCTCCTCGATCTTGAACACGAGGTCCACGTCCGTGCTCTCGGCGGGCGTGAAGTCGGGGATGACCTGGTTGAAGATGCCGAGTCGCATCACGTCGGACTGGCTGCGCATGAGCGCCGAGCGCCGGAAGCGGTCGCCCTCGCGGATGGCGATCTCGCGACGGACGACGTGCTCGCGGGTGGCCTTGTTGCCGGTGACGCTGATGCGCCGCACGTGCGAGGGCGCGCCCTCGGTGACCCCGAACGTGACGTCCACGACCGAGTCGCGCACGATCTCCTCGCGGGGCTCGATCGCGACGTAGAGGTAGCCCTGCTCCTGGTATTCGCCGTAGGCGGCGCCGAGCGCGCGCTGGATGCGGTCGCGGCTGTAGAGCGGGCCGCCCTTCCGCGGCCAGGCGCGCTCGAGCGCCGCGGTGCCGACGACCTGGTTGCCGGACCAGCGCACGTCCCCCTGACGGTAGGCGCGGCCCTCCTCCAGCTTCACGACCAGCGTCAGGTCGCGCGCGGTCCCGCCCGGCTCGAGCGCGAAGTCCAGCACGCGCGCGTCGCGGTGACCGTGGTCGTGGTACCAGCCCTCGAGCTTCTCGCGGTCCTCGGCGAACGTCTCGTCCTTGAGGTGCCCGCCGCCCAGGAACCACTTCGCCTTGGTCTTCATCACCTTCCGAAGTCGCTGCTCCGGGAATGCCGAGCGGCCCTCGAAGCGGATCGCGGTCAGCCGCAGCTTCTCGCCCTCGTCCACGAGGAAGCGGAGGTGGACCTCGTTCCGGCCCTCGAGCGTGTCCGCCTGCGCCGTCACCTTCGCGCGCGGGAAGCCCTCCTCGCGGTAGTAGTGGACCAGGCTGTCCACCTGGTTCGCCGCGATCCGGGGCGAGTACGTCTCGCCGGCCTTGAGGAACAGCTTCTTCTCGAGATCGGCGTCCTCGCGGTGCTTCATGCCCGAGAAGGAGATCTGGGCGATGCGCGGCCGCTCGGTCACGACGACGACCAGGTCCAGCACGTTTTCCCCGGGCCGCGCCACGCGCTCGATCCGGGCGTCGGAGTAGAGCCCGAGCGCCAGGAGCTTCCGCAGGCCGCGCCGGATGAGATCGGGGGCGTAGGTCTGCCCCGGGTGCACGTCGAACGTGCGGAGCACCCGCGTCGAGTCCGTGAACGCGCTGCCCACCACCCGGATGGCGCCGATGACCGTGGCCGGCCCGGGGGCAGCTTCGGCGGGCGGCTCGGCCTGGGTCCCGGCGGGCGGGGCCTGGGCCCGGGCGATGCCTGCCGCGAACGCCAGGCAGGCCAAGGCCGCGGTCGCGAGGCGCAGGCGGCTCCGGGACCGCGGGGACACCGTCATGGATGATCGCACTCGGGGCTCTCCTGGGCCTCGGGGACTCCCAACGCCTCCGCCCGCGACGGCGGCTTCCGTGGCGGTCGCGGGGCGCCCGAACGGGGGTCGGGCGCACCCGGCGGAGGATGGGCCGGGCCCGGCTCGAGGGGAGTCGGCGGGCGATGATGGACAAGCTCGCGCGGCTTGTCCAGCGCCCCCGCCGGGGGAGCGGGACCTCCTACCCCGTTCCGGGAGCGCGGGTTCGGGCCGGGCGCGCCCGGAACGACGACGGCCGGGCCCCCGAAGGGCCCCGGCCGTGCGATCTGCCTGGCCGAGCCGGCCTCAGGCGCTCGGCACCGCCGGCGGCGGGGACGGCGCGATGGCGGGCGCGGTGGCGAAGTCCAGCCGGTCGTCCTTCCGCGACACGCGGACATTCGAGCCGGGCGGGATCTGCCCCTTCAGGATGAACTCCGCGAACGGGTCCTCGAGCAGCCGCTGGATCGCCCGCTTCAGCGGACGCGCCCCGAGGGTGGGATCAAACCCCTTGTCGATCAGCAGCTCGACCGCCTCGGGTGTCAGCTCGAGCGCGATGTCCTGCAGCTTGAGCCGGGCGCTGAACTGGCCGAGCAGGATGCCGACGATCTCCTTCATGTTGTCGCGGGTGAGGGCGTGGAACACGATGACGTCGTCGATACGGTTCAGGAACTCGGGGTTGAACGTGCGCTTGAGCTCGTCCTGGACCGTGGACTTGATGGTGCTGAACGCCTGCCCGCTGTCCACCTGCTTGAAGCCGAGCTTCTGGCCGCCGGTGATGATCTGCCGGCCGCCCAGGTTGGAGGTCATGATGATGACCGTGTTCTTGAAGTCCACCTTGCGGCGCGAGCTGTCGGTGAGCACGCCGTCGTCCAGCACCTGGAGCAGCACGTTGAACACGTCCGGGTGGGCCTTCTCGACCTCGTCCAGCAGCACCACCGAATAGGGCTTGCGCCGCACCTTCTCGGTGAGCTGGCCGCCCTCCTCGTAGCCCACGTAGCCCGGGGGCGCACCCACGAGCCGCGACACCGAGAATTTCTCCATGTACTCGCTCATGTCGATGCGGATGAGCGCGTTCTCGTCGTCGAACAGGTAGGTGGCGAGCGCCCGGGCCAGCTCGGTCTTCCCCACGCCCGTCGGCCCGAGGAAGATGAACGAGCCGATCGGCCGCTTGGGGTCGCGCAGGCCGACGCGGTTGCGGCGCACCGCGCGCGACACGGCCGAGACCGCCTCGTCCTGGCCGACCACGCGCTTCATGAGCGACTCCTCCATCTTGAGGAGCTTCTCGCTCTCCTCGGCGGCGAGCTTCACCACCGGGATGCCGGTCATGATGCTCAGCACGGCCGCGATCTGGTCCTCGTCCACCTGCACGGACTGGTCGCGCTTGCTCTCCGACCACGACTTCTTGAGCTCGTTCCGGCGCGAGCGCAGCTCCTTCTCCTTGTCGCGGAGCCGCGCCGCCTTCTCGTACTCCTGGCCGCGGATCGCCGCCTCCTTCTCCTTGACCACCTCGTCCAGCCGCTTCTCGACGTCGTGGATCTCGGACGGCACGGTGCTGACCGACAGCCGGGCGCGCGCGCAGGCCTCGTCGATGACGTCGATGGCCTTGTCGGGGAAGAAGCGGTCGTTCATGTAGCGCTCCGCCAGCTTCACGGCCTGGACGATGGCGCCGTCGGTGACCTTCACCCCGTGGTGCGCCTCGTACTTGTCGCGCAGGCCCATCAGGATGCGGATCGTGTCCTCGACCGACGGCTGGTCCACCATGACCGGCTGGAACCGCCGCTCGAGCGCGCCGTCCTTCTCGATGTACTTGCGGTACTCGTCGAGCGTGGTGGCGCCGATGCACTGCAGCTCGCCGCGCGCGAGAGCGGGCTTCAGCATGTTGCTGGCGTCGATCGCGCCCTCCGCGCCGCCCGCGCCGACGATCGTGTGCAGCTCGTCGATGAAGATGACCGTGTCCTTCGACTCGCGGATCTCGTTCATCACCGTCTTGAGACGCTCCTCGAACTGGCCGCGGTACTTGGTGCCGGCCACCACGGCGGCCAGGTCGAGCGTGACGATGCGCTTGTTCTTGAGGCTCTCCGGAACCTGTGCCGAGACGATGCGCTGGGCGAGCCCCTCGGCGATCGCGGTCTTGCCCACGCCCGGTTCGCCGATCAGCACCGGGTTGTTCTTCTTGCGGCGCGACAGCACCTGCACGACGCGCTCGATCTCCTTGTCGCGGCCGATGACCGGGTCCAGCTTGCCCTCTCGGGCGAGCGCGGTGAGGTCGCGGCCGAACTGGTTGAGGGCCGGGGTCTCCGCGCGCTCCTCGCCGCGCTCGGCGCTGCCCGACGCGCTCGGCGTCCCGCCCAGGAGCTTGAGCGTCTCCTCGCGCACGCGCTTGCGGTCCACGCCCAGCTCGAGCAGCACCTTCGCGGCCACGCCCTCGCCCTCGCGGATGAGGCCCAGCAGCAGGTGCTCGGTGCCGACGTAGTTGTGGCCGAGCGAGCGCGCCTCCTCGACCGCCAGCTCCAGCACGCGCTTGGCGCGCGGCGTGAACGGGATCTCGCCGATCGTCATGGTGCCGCCCGAGGCGCTCACCATGTTCTCGACCTCCTGCCGGATGCGGTCGAGGTCGAGGCCGAGGTTGTTGAGCACCGTCGCGGCGATGCCTTCGCCCTCGCGGATGACGCCGAGCAGCAGGTGCTCGGTCCCGATGTAGTCGTGCTGGAGCCGCGCCGCTTCCTCGCGCGCGAGATAGATGACCTTGCGGACCCGCTCGGTGAACTTGTCGTGCATGGGTTCCCGTCCGCCGTCCCCCCGGGGCGGCGGCGCTCCTCCTTTTATCGTGGGCCGGCGCCCGGTTCGCGTTCGGCGGCGGCGAGCCGCTCGCGCACGACGCGGGCGCGGTAGACGTTGCGTTCCGCGGGCGACATCTCGGCGCCGGCCTGCCGCTGGAGATGCGCCGGCTGGGTGAGCACGAGCAGCTCGTTCACGGTGCGCAGCGGAGGCAGGCCCTCGAGGCCCATCGCCACCCCGAGCCGCACCGCCGAGCAGAGGTTGATGACCTCCTTGGCCTGGATCGAACGGCAGTAGCGCAGCGTACCGTACGCGCGCCAGACCTTGTCCTCGAGCTGGGTGCGCGCGTCGCGCAGCATGCGCTCGCGCGCGCGCTCCTCGGTCTCGATGATCTGCCGCGTCACGCGCTCCAGGCTCTCGATGGAATCGCGCTCGCTGCGGCCGAGCGTGGTCTGGTTCGAGATCTGGAACAGGTTGCCCATGATCTCACTGTGCTCGCCGTAGAGCCCGCGCACGTTCAGGCCCACCTGCATGACGCTCTTCAGCACGCGCTGGATCTCCTCGAGCAGCACCAGCGCCGGCAGGTGGATGAGCACCGAGGCGCGCAGCCCCGTGCCTGCGTTCGTCGGGCAGGCGGTCAGGTAGCCGATCTCGTCCGAGAACGCGTAGTCGAGCGAGACGCCGAGGTCGTCGTCGGCCCGGTCGGCGAGGCTCCACGCCTCGGCGAGCTGGAAGCCCGGCGTGAGCGCCTGGAGCCGAAGGTGGTCCTCCTCGTTGATCATGATCGAGACCCGGCCGTCCGGCGCCACGTAAATGCCGCGCGGCCTCCCGCCGTCCCCGAGCTCGTGCGAGACGAGGTGGCGCTCGACCAGCACCTGGCGTTCGACCGGGGTACAGTCCTGCATCTTCAGCAGCAGGCCGTCGGCGAGGAGCTTGGAGCCCTGCGCCGCGCGGCCCACGCTCGAGAGCACGCCCTGGAGCTGCTCGTCCCGCGCCCGGTGCGTGAACGGGACGTCGTTGAGGTTGCGCGCCAGCCGGATGCGCGTGGACAGCACCATGTCGGCGTGCGGACCCTCGCCCTTCCACCAGGGGGCGCTGCCGGCGAACAGCTCGGCGAACGAGCGCGGCGTGCTCATCCGCGGCCTCCCGGCGGCGTCGTCTGGCGCTCGGCCTCGAGCTTGCGGATCTCGTCGCGGATGCCGGCGGCCTTCTCGAATTCCTCGCGCTCGACCGCGCGCTGGAGTTCGTCGTGGAGCCGCTGGATCTGCCGCGTGCTGGACTCGACCACGCCGCGCCTCGGAGTCTTGCCGCGATGGCGCGTGTCGCCGTGGATCCGCCGGAGCAGCGGCCGGAGCTGGAACTGGAACGCGGTGTAGCACTCGCCGCAGCCCAGCCGCCCGGTCTCCTTGAACGAGGAGTACGGCAGGCCGCAGCGCGGGCACTGGACGTGCCCGACCCGCTCTTCCTCCGTGTGGGTCATGGCGTCCACCATGCCCGCGAGCAGGTCCGCGATCTCGAACTTGTGCTGCTGGGCGGGCGTGTGCATGCCCTTCTCCTCGGCGCAGCGCTCGCACACGTGGATCTCCGACATCTTGTTGTCGTGGATCTCCGTGAAGTGGACGCTGGCGGGGTTCTTCCCGCAGATCTGGCACAGCATGGTCAGCCCCTCACCGGCAGCAGCCGCCCGCCGTCCAGGCGCAGGACGCGGTCCGCCGTCGCCGCGAGCCTATCATCGTGGGTCACGATCACAACCGTCTGATGCCGCTCGCGCGCCAGCGCTGACAGGAGGCTGTGAAGTCGTTCCGCCGCAGGGGAGTCGAGGTTGCCCGAGGGCTCGTCCGCGAGCAGCAGCCGGGGCTCCGGCGCGAGCGCGCGCGCCACCGCAACCCGCTGCGCCTCGCCGCCGGAGAGCTCGGCCGGCACGTGCGCCAGCCGGTCGCCGAGGCCCACGTCCGCGAGCAGGGCGCGGGCGCGCGAGCGCGCCTTCTCGAACGCGGTCCCGGCCAGGAGCAGCGGCATCATCACGTTCTCCTCCGCGGTGAACTCCGGCAGCAGGTGGTGGAACTGGAACACGAACCCGAGCTGGCGCAGGCGGAGCCGGCAGCGCTCGGTCTCCGCGAGCTCGTCCACGCGCTCGCCCCCCAGCGACAGCGTGCCCGCGTCGGGGCGGTCGAGCGTGCCGAGGACGTTCAGGAGCGTGCTCTTGCCCGAGCCGGACGCGCCCACTATCGCCAGAAGCATGCCACGCGGGACCTCCAGGTCCACGCCACGGAGCACTTCCAGACGGCCCCCGGGGACCGGGTAGGACTTCCGGACCCCGCGCGCCGAGAGAGCTGGCTGCGCTTGCACATCTGGCGATTCGGCAACAGCTTGAACCGTCTCGTTCACTCGGACCCTCAAGTCTGGCCGCGGATCGCGTCGATCGGATCCAGCCGCGAGGCCCGCCAGGCCGGGTACCACGCGGCGGCCAGACACAATGCGAGAGCGGCCAGAATCACGGCGGCGAAGTCGCCCCACTCCGGCTTCACCGGCAACGTCTCGAGGAAGTAGACGTCCCCCGGCAGGCGCACGAACGGGTAGCGGCGGAGCACCGCGATGAGCAGGCTTCCCACCCCCGCGCCCAGCAGCGTCCCCAGCACGCCGATCAGCAGGCCCTCGCCCAGGAACACGTCGCGCACGAGCCGCGGCGAGGCTCCCATCGTGCGCAGAACGCCGATGTCGCGGCGCTTCTCGATCACCACCATGAACAGCGTGCTCACGATGTTGAACGCCGCCACGAGCACGATGAGCGCCAGGATCACGAACATGACCGTCTTCTCGAGCTTCATCCACGAGAACAGGTTGCGGTTCAGGTCGATCCAATTGTTGGCCCGCAGCTCCGGCCGGCCCGAGGCGACTCGCAGCCGCTCGGCATCCTTCGGCGCCGCGAACAGGTCGGCGATCCTCACCTCCACGCCCGTGACGCGGTCGCCCAGCTCGAAGAAGCGCTGCGAGGCGCCCACCGAGGTGAACCCGAAGCTCGAGTCGTAGGTGTAGAGCCCCGACGTGAACAGCGCCACCACCCGGAACGGCCGGAGCTTCGGCGCGTAGCCGAACGCCGAGTTGGCGTCGCCCTGGAGCGTGGCGAGCAGCACCCGGTCCCCGACGCGCGCGCCGAGCTTGGCCGCCAGCTCGCTCCCGAGCACGAGGCCGGGTTCGCCCGCGAGCGTCACGTCCGGGATGGAGTCGAGCGGCGGTTCGATCGAGCGGCCCACCGTGGTCACCTCGCGCTCGGAGGCGAGGTCCACGCCCTTCACGACCAGGCCCTCCGCCAGGCCCTCGTGGAACACCATCGCCTTGGCGTAGGTGAACGCCGAGGCGCCTAGCACGCCCGGCTCGCGCGCGAGCTTCTCCGCCAGCTCCGGGCCGTCCGCGACGCCGTCGGTGGTCGCGCCCAGCAGCACCACGTGCGCGTCGTTGCCCGCGATCCTCGACTGGACCTCGCCCTCGAAGCCGTTCATGACCGCGAGCACCACGAGCAGCGCGGTCACGCCCACCGCCACGCCGGCGATGCTGATGCCCGTCAGGAGCCGGATGAACCCGGTGCGCGGGCGTGCCCGGAGGTAGCGGCCCGCGATCCACAGCGGCATCCTCACCTCGGGTTCGCTCCCTCCACGGCCGTGGGGTCGGGCTCCGCGTGGTCGTCCTCGACCGGGCGGCCCTCCTCGGGCCGGAGCTGCGGGAACAGCAGCACGTCGCGGATCGAGCGCGAGTCCGTGGCGAGCATCACGAGGCGGTCGAGCCCGATCCCGACGCCGCCGGTGGGCGGCATGCCGTACTCGAGCGCGCGCAGGTAGTCCTCGTCGAGCGGCTGCGCCTCGTCATCGCCCTGCTCGCGCGCGGCGCGCTGCGCCTCGAACGCGGCGCGCTGCGCGTCGGGGTCGTTCTGCTCGCTGAACGCGTTCGCGAGCTCCATTCCGGCGGCGAACAGCTCGAAGCGCTCGACCACCTTCGGGTTCCGGCGCGAGACGCGCGCGAGCGGCGAGATCTCCACCGGGAAGTCCACGAGGAACGTGGCGTCCTGGAGCTCGGGTTGCACGAGCGCCGAGAACAGCTCGTCGAGCATCCCGCCCGCGCCGGTGCCCTGCCGTGGGTGGAGGCTCAGGCGCTCGACGTGGCGCGCGAGCACGCGCTCGTCCAGCGCGTGCACGCTCTCCCCGAGCTTTTCGCTCACCGCGTCGAGCATGGAGAGCCGCGGCCACGGCGGCGTGAAGTCGAGCGTGCGGTCGCCGTGCGGGAGCTTCAGCGTCCCGCACGCGTGCTGGAGGGCGTCGCAGACGAGCGCCTCAGTGAGCGTCATCGCGTCCTCGACGTCGGCGAACGCCTGGTAGTACTCGAGCAGCGTGAACTCCGGGTTGTGCGAGCGGTCCATGCCCTCGTTCCGGAAGTTGCGCGAGAACTCGTACACGCGCTCGAGGCCGCCCACGACCAGCCGCTTCAGGTAGAGCTCGTTCGAGACCCGTAGGTAGAGGTCCATGTCGAGCGCGTGGTGGCGGGTCACGAACGGCCGCGCGAACGCGCCGCCGTAGAGCGGCTGGAGCACGGGGGTTTCCACCTCGAGGAAGCCGCGGGCGTCCAGGAACGCGCGGATGCGCGAGACGAGCCGGGCGCGCCGGCGGAACACCTCGCGCACCTCGAGGTTCACGAACAGGTCGGCGTAGCGCTGGCGGTAGCGGGTCTCGGGGTCGGTGAGGCCGTGCCACTTCTCGGGGAGCGGCCGGATGGACTTGGCGAGCAGCTCCACCTGCTCGGCGCGCACGGTGATCTCGCCGGTGCGGGTGCGGAACAGGCTCCCGCGCACGCCGACCCAGTCGCCCATCTCGAGCAGCTCGTAGCGCGGGAACGCGTCGCCCAGCACGTCGTTCCGGAAGTAGACCTGGATGCGTCCCGAGCCGTCCAGGACATGGCCGAAACCGGCCTTTCCATGCCCGCGCTTCGCCACCAGCCGGCCCGCCACGGTGACGCGCTCGCCGGGGGTCTCCGTGACCTGCTCCGCTCGGGCCAGGAGCTCCGCCGCGGGCATCGCCCCCTGGAAGCGGTAGGCGTAGGGCTCGCAGCCGATCGCGCGCCACTCGTCCATCTTGGCCCGTCGCTGGGCCATCAACCGTCGCAGGGACATGCGCTTTCCCGAGCTCTCCCACCGCTCACGGCCATCGCGCGCGGAGCAAGCGACTCTAGGGAGCCGCGGAAGCGAGTGTCAACCCTCGGGTCCAGGCGCATGCGACCGACCCGCACCGGCGCTCCAGCGATCGGTCGGAAGCGACCCCGGGAGCGACCGGCCCGGCCGCGACCGTGCGGCTTCGTCGTCGGCTCCGTGTCGCCTGTGCCGGGGTCCGGACCTCGATGGGACCACGTGGTCCCGGATCGATCCGTTCAGCGTGACTCGACTCGGGGCCGCGCGATCGTACCCGCGAGCGGGGCCTGGCGTGGCTGACGAACTCGAGCCCAGGGAACGCCTCGCGGTAGACCTCGGCGCCGTACCAGTGGTCCCAGTGCGAATGAACGAGTCAGCGCACCGGCTGCTTCGTGAGCCCGCGGATCCCTGCGAGCACCGCGCGCTGCGGCCGGCGTGCCGTTCGCGTCGAACACCCGCACGCCGTCGTCGGAGACGATCGCGACCGGATTACCGTCGAGTCCGACGTCTCCGTAAGGCGCGGTCTGGAACCGCCAGATGCCGGGCGCGACCTCGCTGCGCATCGGCACGGGCGGCGCCGCGGTCGCGCGGGCGGGCGCCGCCCGCGCGAGCGCGACGAACATCCAGCCCGCGGGGCTCATCGGCCCGCGCCGGCGGATCGCGACCCGCCGGCTCGCGGCACCGCGCTCCCGCGCTCGGATCGCTCCAGCGCCAGCTTGCTCGCCGTCGGGTCCACCGCGACCGGGTACGCGCCCGTGAAGCAGGCGCGGCAGAAGCGGCGCGGCTCGCGCTCCGCGCCGAGCAGGCCGTCGATCGACAGGTAGCCGAGCGAGTCCACGCCCAGGTAGCCGCGGATCTCGTCCACCGACTTCAAGGCGCCGATCAGCTCCCGCCGGCTGGGCGTGTCGATGCCGTAGAAGCACGGGTGCGTGACCGGCGGCGAGCCGACGCGGAAGTGGACCTCGCGCGCGCCGGCGCGGCGCAGCAGCCGCACCAGCTTCCGGCTCGTGGTCCCGCGCACGATCGAGTCGTCCACGATGACCACCCGCTTGCCCACCAGCACCTCGGTGACCGGGTTGAACTTGACGCGCACGCCGAAGTCGCGACCGGTCTGGCTGGGCTGGATGAACGTGCGGCCCACGTAGTGGTTGCGGATCAGGCCCAGCTCGAACGGGATGCCCGAGGCCTCGGAGTAGCCGAGCGCGATGGAGTTGCTGGAATCGGGCACCGAGATGACCACGTCGGCGTCGGCCGGGTGCTCGCGCGCGAGCTCGTGCCCGAGCCGCCGGCGCACCCGGTCCACGGTCTCTCCGAACACGCGGCTGTCGGGACGCGAGAAGTAGATGTGCTCGAACACGCAATGCTGGAGCGGCTCCGCCGCGGCGAGGGCGCGCCGCGAGCGCAGGCCCTGCGGGTCGAGCGTGACCAGCTCGCCCGGCTCCACCTCGCGCAGGAACTCGGCGCCCACCAGGTCCAGCGCGCAGGTCTCGCTCGCCACCACGTAGCCGTCGCCGAGCCGGCCCAAGCACAGCGGTCGGAAGCCGTGCGCGTCGCGCATCGCCACCACCGAGCGCTCGGTCAGCACCACGATCGAGAACGCGCCGCGCACCTGCTTCGCCGCCTCGGCGAGCGCGTCTTCCACCGAGTCGGTGCCGGCGAGCGCCATCAGGTGCAGGAAGATCTCGGTGTCGAGCGTGGTCTGGAAGATGGACCCGGATTCCTCGAGCCCGGCGCGGAGCTCTCGCGCGTTGGTGAGATTCCCGTTGTGGGCGAGCGCCAGCGAGCCGCCGCGGTAGACCACGCGCAGCGGCTGCGTGTTCTCGAGCGTGAGCCCGCCCGCCGTGGAGTAGCGGTTGTGGCCGATCGCGAGCACGCCGGGGATCTCCTCGAGCCTCGCGTCGCGGTAGACGTCCGCGACGAGGCCGATGCCCTTGACGACGTGGAAGCCATCGCCGTCGCTCGCCACGACGCCCGTGGACTCCTGGCCGCGGTGCTGGAGCGCGTGCAGCCCGAGCGCGGTGATCGCGGCCGCCTGCGGCACGCCCACCGCGGCGAACACGCCGCACTCCTCGTTCCAGCCCTCGAGGCCGCGCAGGCCGCTCACGGGCTCCTCCTCGGCGCGCGCCGCTTCGGCGCCACGAACCACGGCCACGGCGGGTGCGCTCCCGAGCCAGCGCTCCAGCCCTGGAAGTGCGGGTTCGAGAGCAGCCCGTGCGCACGATCGGTGACCGCGGCGAGCGAGGCGGCTTCGCGCGCGGCGTCCACACCGGGCTCGAACGCGAGCGCCCACACGACGCCCTCGCGCACCTCGACCTTCGTGCCGGTCTCGTGCCGCCACCAGCGCTCGGCCGGCGCTCGGCGCTCGAGCCCGCGGTCCACGACCAGCACCAGCGCCTCCCCTTCCGCGAACGGCGCCGGGTCCGCGTCCGAGGCGCGCACCGTGCACCGCTCCTTGGCCGGATTGTAGAACCACGTCGAGCGGTGCAGCAGCTCCTCGACCTCGCGCCGCCCCGGGTGCGCGCCCGTCACCTCGAACACGCGCAGCCGGCGCAGGCGCACGAGCCTCGCCCCGGCCGCGAGCCGGGCGCGGGCCACCTCGAACGCGCTCACCGCCTCGGGGTCCTCCGAGCGCGTCTCGACGAACGCCTGCACCAGGGGGTCCCCGTTCACGCGCCCTCCACGCCCAGGTGGATGGCGAGCCCGCGGAACAGAGCGAGCCCGGGACCGTCGCCGAAGCCCGAGTCATCGCCCGCCGCGGACGCCCGGTCGCGCCGGCGGCCCCACTCGCCGCCGATCGCGCGCGAGACCTGACCCAGGTCGAGCGCCCGCTCGGGATGCGGCATCAGCGCGAGCACGTTCCCGCGCCGGTTGCAGAGCCCGGCCACCGCCGCTTCGGCACCGTTCGGGTTGTCGGGAAACGCCTTCGCGGGTTCCCCTGCCGGCGTCGCGTACCGGAGCGGCGCCTGCCCGGCCTCGACGAGCGAGGCGATGCGCCCGCGCTTCGCCGACGTGAACCGGCCCTCGCCGTGCGCAACCGGCAGCGGCAGCAGCGTGCCGGGTGCCAGCCCGCGCGTGAAAACGCACGCCGACTCCTCCACCCGGCACCAGACCCAGCGTGTGTAGTAGCCCACCCGCTCCGGCATCCGGTTCCGCGCCAGCGCCACCTCGACCTTGCCGCCGTCGGGGACGAGCCCCGCCTCCACCAGCACCTGCGCGCCGTTGCAGATCCCGATCACGGGCACGCCCGCGCCGGCCCGCTCCGCGAGGGAGTCCAGGAGCGGGTGCTTGGCGGCGAGCGCTCCCGCGCGCACGCGGTCCTGGTAGGAGAAGCCGCCCGGCAGCACGAACGCGGCGAAGTCCGCGAGCTCGCGCGCGGGACGCGTCCAGCGGAACACCTCCGCCACGAGCCCGGCGCGCTCGAGCGCGCGCGCAGTCTCGGCCTCGCAGTTGACTCCGGGGGTCTGGATCACGGCCACGCGCTGGGCGGTCACACGCCCTCCTCGTTCCAGAGCCTCGCCAGCGCCTGCTCGCTCGCGCGGGCCAGCTCGTCAAGCTCCCACGCCAGCATGCCCCCGCCCGACGCCCGCACGCGCAGCCGCGGCTGGTCGGAGACCGTCCCCACCGGCCAGGCCACGAAGCCGTGATCGCGCGCGGCCTGCGAGAGCCGTGCGAGCCGCTCGAACGGCACCTCGTAGACGATCGCGGGCCGCTCGCAGAAGAGCGCCACGGCCGCCTCCACCTCGAACGTCTCGAGGTCGAGGTCGGCCCCCAGCCGGCGGTCGTCGGGAGCGCCCAGCAGCATCTCGGCGAGGGTCACGGCGAGCCCGCCGTCCGAGACGTCGTGCGCGGCGCTCGCCCAGCCGCCCTCGGCGATCGCCACCGCCAGCTCCTGGAGCCGCGCCTCGCGCCCCAGGTCGAGCGGCGGCGGCGGACCGCCCCGCTCGCGCAGCACGTCGCGGCGGTAGGTGCTGCCCTCCAGCCCGTCGCGGTCCTCGCCCACCAGCACGAGCACGTGCCCGGCCTCGCGCACGCCCTGGCCCAGCGCGCGCGCCGCGTCGCGCAGCACGCCCGCGCACATCACGATCGGCGAGGGCGGGATGGCGGCGCGCCCGACCTGGTTGTAGAGGCTCACGTTCCCGCTCACGAAGGGCAGCGGCTCGCCCGGGGCGGCGAGGCCGCCCAGCGCGCGCGCCGCGTCGGCGAGGCCGCGGATCGTGTCCTCGAGGTCGCCCATCACCTCGGCGTCCTCCGGGTGACCGAAGTTCAGGCAGTCGGTGAGCGCCCATGGCCGCGCCCCGACCACGGCCACGTTGCGCGCCGCCTCGGCCACCGCGTGCGCCGCGCCCAACGCGGGATCGCCCGCGCACCAGAACGGGTTGCCTGCCACGCCGAACGCCAGTCCGAGCGGGCGGTCGGCGCGCACCCGGAGCACGCTCGCGTCCCCCTCTCCGGCGCGGAGCCAGGTGCGGCCCTGGACGTCGCCGTCGTAGTGGGACGTGAGGTAGCGGCGCGAGCCGGCGTGAAGCCCGGAGAGCAGCGTGAGCAGCGCCTTCTGTGGATCGGGCTGGCGGCGCCGCCCGCGCGGCGGCGCCGGCCGCGGGCGGCGGGCGGCCGGGCGCTCCACGCGGCGCCCGGTGGTGATCGCGTCCACGTCGCAGTCCACGAGCACATCGTCGTGCCAGCGCACCGTGTAGCGGCGATCCTTCACCGCGCGGCCGATGACGCGCGCTCCGGCCCCCGGGTGGACGCCGCCGAGCGCGAACTCGCGCTCGTGGATCGCGACCAGCTCGGCGGCGAACGATTCCGGCACCACCCAGCAGTAGCGCTCCTGCGTCTCGGCGCACAGCAGCACCTCCGGCGGCAGCTCGCGCGGCACCCGGTGCGCGAGGTCGAGCGCGATCTCGGCGCCGCAACCGCCGGCCGCGGCCAGCTCGCTCGTGGCGCAGGCGATGCCGCCGGCACCCAGGTCCTTGAACCCGCACGGCACGCCGCGCTCGCGCACCCGCCGGAACGCCTCGTACGTCGCCACGTTCAGCACGCGCTTGAGGAACGGGTCCGGGAGCTGGACCGCGCCGCGCTGGTCCTCCTGCCCCAGCTCGCCGGAGGCGAAGGCCGCGCCGCCGAAGCCGCTCTCGTCCGTGGGCTTCCCGACCAGCACGAACACCCACGGACCCGGACCCTCGGGCACGCGGCTCCGGATCACCCCGTCCGCGGGCCCGAGGCCCACGGCCATCACGTTGACGAGGCAGTTCTGGTCGAAGCCCGCGTCGAACACGGTGTCGCCGCCCAGGTTCGGCACGCCGAGCGCGTTTCCGTAGGACGCCACGCCCTCCACCACGCCGCGCACCACGTCGCGCTGGTGCACGCCAGAGCGCGGGTCGCCGAAACGGAGCGAGTCGAGCACGCCCACGACCTCCGCACCCATGCAGACGATGTCGCGCACGATGCCGCCGACGCCGGTGGCGGCGCCCTCCACCGGCAGCACCTGACTCGGGTGGTTGTGGCTCTCGTGCCCGAGCACGAGCACGGTGTCCTCGCACGGCGCCGGGAGCCGCACCACGCCCGCGTCCTCGCCGGGGCCGATCAGGACCTGGGGCGCGCCCGTGGGCAGGCGCTTCAGGAGGTGCCGCGTGCTCTTGTACGAGCAGTGCTCGCTCCACAGGATTCCGAACAGCACCGCCTCCGCCCAGCGCGGCGGCCGGCCGAGCAGCTCGGACAGGAGCCGCACCTCGTCCGGCTCGAGCGAGACGCCGCGCGCGCGGAGCCGGGCCGAGACCGCAGCCGGATCGTGCGCCTCCTCGAGCGTCCAGGCCTCGCGGCCCGCCACCGACACGGTCACGCGAGCGGCTCCTCGGCGCGGGCGTAGATGGCGTCCACGCTCCGGAGGTGCCGGGAGAGATCGAAGCACGCGGCCAGCTTCGCCGGCGGCAGCTTCCCCCGGACCACCGGGTCCGCCTCGAGCGCCGTCCGGAACGGCGGACCGCCGTCGGCCGCGGCCAGCGCGTGGCGTTGCACGACGCGGTAGGCCTCGTCGCGCGCGAGCCCGGCCTCGGTGAGCGCCAGCAGCACCGACTGCGAGTGCACGAGCCCGCCGCCGGACTCCAGGTTCGCGAGCATGCGCGCCTCGTTCACGCGCAGACCTTCCAGCACCCAGGCCAGCTCGTGCGCCATGAAGTGCGCGAGCAGGAACGCGTCCGGGAGCACCACGCGCTCGACCGAGGAATGGCTGATGTCCCGCTCGTGCCACAGCGGCTGGTCCTCGAGCCCCGCGTGCGCGTAGCCGCGCAGCAGCCGGGCGAGCCCCGAGACGCGCTCGCAGCGCACCGGGTTCCGCTTGTGCGGCATCGCCGAGGAACCTTTCTGGCGCTCGGCGAACGGCTCCTCGGCCTCACGCACCTCGGTGCGCATGAGGTGCCGGATCTCGACCGCGATCTTGTCCATGGTCCCGCCCGCGACCGCGATCGCGCACAGGAGCGCCGCATGCCGGTCGCGCTGCACCACCTGGTTCGCGACCGGCTCGGGGGCGAGCGACAGTCGCGCGAGAGCGCGCGCCTCCAGATCGGCGTCGAGGTGCGCGAGCGTGCCCATGGCGCCCGAGAACTTCCCCACGGCGCAGCCCTCGAGCGCCGCCTGCACACGGTCGAGCCCGCGCCCCAGCTCCTCCGACCACACCAGGCACTTGAGGCCGAACGTGATCGGCTCGGCGTGCACGCCGTGCGAGCGCCCCACCATCGGGGTGCGGCGGTGGCGCTGCGCCAGCTTCCACGCCGCCCGGCGCAGCCGGTGGAGCTCGGCCACGAGCAGCCGGCCGGCCTCCTGGAGCTGGCAGGCGAGCGCCGTGTCCACCAGGTCGGACGAGGTCATCCCCGCGTGCAGGTGCCGGGCGTCGTCGCCCACCGACTCCGCCACCATGCTCAGGAACGCGATCACGTCGTGGTGGACCTCGGCTTCGATCTCGAGCATGCGCCGGTGGTCGAGCCGGGCGCGGGCGCGGATTCGCTCCGCGGTGCCGGACGGCACGTCGCCGCGCGCCTCGCGCTCGGCGGTCGCCGCCAGTTCCACCTCGAGCCACCACGCGAGCCGCCGCTCGTCGCTCCAGGCCTGCGCCATCTCCGGGCGCGTGTAGCGCTCGATCACCTTCCCGGCGCCTCTTCGAGCACCAGCGTCACGCTGCGGAGCCGCCCGTCCCGCTCGAGCTCGAGCGTGAGCCGGTCGCCGACCTGGGCGCCGTAGATGCTCGCCTGTGCGTCCTCGACGTCGTTCGTGACCCGGCCGTTCACTTTGCGGATGCGGTCGAGCGCGCGCACGCCGGCGCGGTCGGCCGGCCCGCCGCGGTCGATCCCGGACACCACCAGACCGCCCGGCTCGTCCCAGCCGAGGCGCTGCGCGAGACCCAGCGTCACCGCCTGCACGCTCATCCCCGGCCACGCCACGCGCACCCGGCCATGGCGCCGGATCTCGGCGATGATCCGCTTGGCGAGGTTGACCGGGATCGCGAAGCCGAGGCCGATCGAGCCGCCGCCGCTCGTGAAGATGAACGTGTTGATGCCGATCACCTGCCCGTCCGCGTTCACGAGCGCGCCGCCCGAGTTGCCGGGGTTGATCGAGGCGTCGGTCTGGATCATGTTCTTGTACATGCCCGATTGCGTCGCCTCGGCCTTGATGTCGCGCCGCGTCGCGCTCACCACGCCCGCGGTCACGGTCGGCTTCGAGTCGTCGAGCAGGTACCCGAACGGGTTGCCGATGGCGATCGCCCACTCGCCCACCACGAGCGAGTCGCTGTTCCCGAGCGGCGCCACCGGCAGCCGCTCGCCGTCGATCTTGAGCACGGCCAGGTCGTAGACCGGCGAGTCGCCGAGCAGCCGCGCCTTGAACGAGCGCCCGTCGGGCAGGTTGACCCGGATCTCCTCCGCGTTCCGCACCACGTGCGAGTTCGTGACCACGACACCGTCCGCGCCGACGATGACGCCGGAGCCGAGGCCCGGCACGCGCTCGCGGTACAGGCTGGGCGGGAAGAAGCGGTCGAAGAATTCGTCCCGGAGCCCCATCCCGAACGGGTCCGTGCGCACGATCCGCGTCGTGACCACGCTCACCGAGACTACCGCCGGGCTCACACGCTCGGCGGCGGTCACGATGGCGGTGCGGCGCGAGTGCGACACGGCCGCGGGGTCGACGCGGCCCTGCGCGGCCGCGGGCGTCTCGCGCCCGGGCCCGCCGGCGAGCAGGCCGCCCGCGAGCCCGCCGATCGCGAACAGGAGCAGCGGCAGCAGGCGCCTCACGGGACCGGCTCCCCCTCGTAGTAGACGTGCTCGAGCGTCAGGCCCTGCGGAGGCGCGGTGGCCCCGGCGCGCGAGCGATCGCGCGAGTCGAGCACGGCGCGCATCGCGCCCGCCGGGTCCGGTGTCCTCGCCGCCGCGAGCGACGTGCCCACGAGGTTCCGCACCATGTGGTAGAGGAAGTGGTCGGCGACCACGTCGAACACGAAGCCGTCGGGCTCCGTGCTCCAGCGCGCGCGGTGGATCCGACACACGGGGTCGGTCGAGGCACAGCCCGCGGCCTGGAACGCCGAGCAGTCGTGCCGGCCCTCGAGCGGCTCCGCCGAGGCGACGAGCGCGCCGAGCGCGGGCAGCGTCCCGGGACACCAGGCGTGGCGCTCGCGCAGCAGGTCCGGCGTCTCGAGCAGCCGGTACGTGTAGCGCCGCGCGCGCGCCGAGTGGCGGGCGTGGAAGCCCTCCGGAGCCTCGGCAGCGTCCAGCAGCCTCACGTCGGCCGGCAGCCGGCGATTCACGAGCGACGGGAACGCGCGCGCCGGGAGCCGAGTGGCGGCGGTGAACGACGCCACCTGGCCGCGCGCGTGCACGCCCGCGTCCGTGCGCCCCGCGCCCGCCGTCGCGACCCGCTCCGTCTCCAGCACGCCCGCCAAGGCCTCCTCCAGCACGCCCTGCACCGTCCGCACCCCCGGCTGGCGCTGCCAGCCGTGGAACCCCGTCCCATCCCACGCCACCGTCAGGCGGAACGTCCTCCCCGTCACCGCGTGCCGACCGCGGCGCCCACGATCCGCTCGGCGATCTGGACCGCGTTCAGGGCGGCGCCCTTCCGCAGGTTGTCCGAGACGAAGAAGAACACGAGCGCACGCGGGTCCGACGGGTCGCGGCGCGCGCGCCCCACCAGCACCTCGTCGCGGCCCTCCACCTCGAGCGGCGTCGGGACGCGCTCGTGCTCCGGCTCGTCCACCACGGCGAGGCCCGGGAACGCGCGCCACGCCTCGCGCGCCGCGGCCGGGTCCAGCGTCCGGTCGAACGTGGCGACGACGGCGGCCGAGTGGCCCACCCGCACCGGCACGCGCACCGCGGTGGGCGTCACCGCGAGGTCCGGCCGGTCGAGCATGCGGCGCGTCTCCTGCACGATCTTCCGCTCCTCGCCCGTCCAGCCCTCGGCGTCGAAGCGGTCGATGTGCGGCAGGACGTTGAACGCGAACGGCGGCTTCCCGCCCGCGCGCGGCGGCGGCGGGCCCTCGAGCCCGGCCCGCACCCCCTGTTCCAGCTCCTCGAGCGACTCGAGCCCCGCCCCCGATACCGACTGATAGCTCGCGAGCACGACGCGCTCGAGCCGGGCGAGCCGCGCGAGCGGCGCGAGCGAAAGCACGAGCGGGATGGCGACGCAGTTGCCGTTCGCGACGAGCCCGGGGCGGGCGTCGAGCAGCGCGCCGTTCACCTCCGGGACCACGAGCGGGACGCCCGGGTCCATCCGGTAGGCGCTCGAGTTGTCCACGACCGTCACGCCCGCCGCCCGCGCCACCGGCGCCCATCGCCGCGACAGCTCGGCCGAGCTGGCGAACATCGCCAGCGACACGCCGGCGAACGCCTGCTCCGAGACGACCCGGACGGGCACGTCCGCGCCGCGGAAGCGCAGGCTCCTCGAGGCCGAGCGCTCGCTGGCGAGCGGCACCAGCTCGTCCAGCGGAAAGCGGCGCTGCTCGAGGATCGCGAGCGTGGTCCGCCCCACGAGCCCGGTGGCGCCCAGCACGGCGACGCGGCGGCTCACGCGCCCATCCGCCCGGGCGTCCGGCGGCCAGTCCCCCGCGTCACGGCGCGGGGCGATCCGAGGCGATCCGGGGCCTTCGGCGACACCAGTGCGGGTCTCCCAGGGAGGTAAGGTCCGACAGTTCGAGACGGAACCGCACAGTAGCGAGCCCCCCCGGGTGCGTCAACGCGCGCCGGCCTCGCGTCGCGCGATCCGCCGGAGCCACGGCGCCGCCGCCAGCGCCGCGAGCGCCGCGAGCGCGATCGCCCCCGGCCAGTCGCCGAGCCGCGTGTAGGGCGTGGGCCCGCCCGGCGCGGGCAGCGGCGCGACGAGCACCCCCGGCTCGAACACGGGCAGCCGCGCGACCACGGCGCCGTGCGCGTCCACGACCGCGGTGATGCCGGTGTTCGCGCAGCGCAGCAGCGGCACGTGGTGCTCGACGGCGCGGAACGGGGCCATCGCGAAGTGCTGGCGGAGCGCGGCGCCGTTCCCGAACCATTCGTCGTTCGTGATGTTGACGAGCAGGCGCGAGCCGGCGCGCACGTCGCCCCGGGCGATCGCCGGGAAGATGGACTCGAAGCAGATGAGCACCGAGAGCGGCTCGCCCGGGCCGCCCGGGCCCGGGAGCAGCACGGGCCGCAGGCCCGGCCGCCACTCCGCCTGGCCCAGGTCCCAGCGGCCGAGCGCCGGGAGGAGCCCCTGGAACGGCACCCGCTCGCCGAACGGCACCAGGTGGCGCTTGGCGTAGAATTCGGACAGCGAGCCGTCCGGCGCCCAGGTCCCGGCGGCGTTCCAGGGCAGCGGCGTGCCGTCGGGGCCCCACGTCCAGTGGGCGAAGCCGGAGAGCACGGGCGCGCCGACGCGGGCGGCGAGCCGCGCCACCTCCACCGACTGGAGCGGTTCGCGGCGCAGGTAGGTCCCGGTCGCGGTCTCCGGCCACACCACGAGCGCGAGCGGGCCGTCGCGCGCGGCCGAGTCGCTGAGCGTGAGGAACGTGGACAGGATCTCGCGCTGGTGAGTTCCCGCCCACTTGATCTCGCCCGGGATGTTGCCCTGGACGAGCGCCACGCGGGGGCGCGCGGCGTCCGTGCGCCCGGCGAGTACCCCCGCGCCCCAGGCGATCGGCGCCGCCACGAGCGCGAGCGCCAGGGCCGCCGCACGCGCGCGCGGCGGACGCAGCAGCGACACGACGCCCGCGTTCAGGAGCAGGAGCCACAGCGTCACCAGCGTCACGCTCCCGAGCGAGGCGAGCTGGAGCACGGGCAGGATCTCGCCCTGCGTGTAGCCGGGCTGGAACCAGGGGAATCCCAGCTCGCCCGAGCCGCGCAGCTCCTCGACCGTCAGGAACGCGGGCGCGTACGTCCACCGCGCCGCGAGCCCCGAGCGCCGCGCGAGCGCCCCCGCGAGCCACGCGGCGAGCCCCCAGTAGAGCGCCAGGTAGGCCGAGCCCAGGATCCAGCCCAGGTACTTGAGCCAGCCGATCGTCAGCGCCGCCTCGTGGAGGAGCGCGATCCAGTGGGTCCCCATCCCGAAGAACGCGAGGCCGCCCGCGAAGCCGAGCCCGAACCATGCCCGCGGGCGGCCCGCCGCCACGCTCCGCTCGAGCGCCACGAGCAGCGGCACGAACGCGCCCCACGCGAGCACGCCCGGGACCCGGGGAAGGAACGCCGCGCCGAGCGCGAGGCCCGACGCGGCGGCGAGTCCGAGGTCGCGCCACCGCGTGGCGGACAACTCAGTCCACCTTCACTTCCCTGCCCTGCTCGGCGCTCCGGTAGATCGCGTCCATCAGCTCCATCACCGGCAGGATCTCCGCGGCGAGCCCGGCCGGGTGCTTCGCTCCGCGCAGCGCGTCGGCGAAGTGCTGGATCTGCGCCTCCATGGACTGCCGGTACTGGTTGCGCGACGGCTCCTGCGTGGGCGTCACGTTGACGAGCGTGCCGTGCATGCCCTTGTGGACGCGGAACGGGTTCAGGAGCGCCGCGCCCCCCGAGCCGAACAGGTTCAGGTAGGCGAAGTCCTTCTCCATGAGCAGGCCCCAGGTGAGCTCGAGCGTGAGCGTGGCGCCGGTCTCGAGCCGGAGGAACGCGGTGGCCGAGTCCTCCACCTCGCCCTTGCGCGAGCGGTGCACGCTGGCCGTGACCGAGGTCACGCGGGGCCCGCCCAGCACCCACAGCGCCAGGTCCAGCATCTGGAAGCCCAGGTCCAGCACGACTCCGCCACCGGACTCGCGCTGGCGCGCGCGCCACTCGTCCGAATCCCACTCCGTCTTCTGCCGCAGCCAGCCGCCCTTGGCGAGGAAGATCTCGCCCAGGTCGCCCTTGTCCACGAACTTCCGCAGCAGCTGCGCGTCGGGACGGAAGCGGTGCTGCAGCGCGCACATGAGCAGCCGGTCGGCCTTCTTCGCCGCCTTCGCCATCGCCGCGGCCTCGCTGCCGCTCCTCGCGAGCGGCCGCTCGCACAGGACGTGCTTGCCCGCCTCGAGCGCCGCCACCGCCATCGGGGCGTGCAGGTAGTTGGGCGTGGTGAGGTCCACCGCGTCGATGGTCTCGTCCGAGAGCAGCTCCTCGAAGCGCGAGTACCAGGCCGGGACGCCGAATTTCTGCGCCACGCGCGCGGCCTTCTCGGGGTCGCGGTCGCAGAGGGCCACCAGCTCCACGTCCTCGAGCTTCTTGAGCGCGGGCAGGTGGTTGATCTGCGCCGCGGCGCCCACGCCGACGAGCGCGATCCTGAAGGTCCGTTTCGACACGCTCCCTCCCTCGCACGATGCGCCGGACGCGCGACCCGGCCGCCCGCACCACGGGCGGCCGGGAGGTCGCGGGGCACGCTAGACAGCGCTCTCCGCATCGTCAAGCGGCGTGTGCTCGGCGAGCCCGTAGCGACGGAGCTTCTTGAGCAGGCCCTGGCGCGAGAGCCCCAGCGCGCGCGCGGCCTGGGTCTTGTTGCCGTGCGTCCGGCGCAGCGTCTCACGCAGCCGGCGCTCCTCGAGCGCGCGCGTCTCGGCGTGGAGGCCGGCGTTCTCGGCCACCGCGTCGGCGAACGGCGCGTCCGGCCAGTGCTCCGGGCCGACGCGGGCCCGCGCGCCCGCGACGCCCACCGCGAACGCGCAGCCGTTCGCGAGTTCGCGCACGTTCCCGGGCCAGCGGTAGCGCATGAGCCGCTCGGCGAGCTCGGGCGAGAGTTCGGGCGGCGGCGCCCCGAGCCGTGCCGCGCCCCGCGCGAGGAAGTGGCGCGCGAGCACCAGCACGTCCCGGCCCCGCTCGCGCAGCGATGGGAGCCGGACGCGCACGGCGGCGAGGCGGAAGAACAGGTCGGCGCGGAAGCCGCCCGTGCCCACCGCGCGCTCGAGCGGCTGGTGCGTGGCGGCCAGCACGCGCACGTCCACGCGGCGCGGCCGCGGCTCCCCCACCCGGCGCGCCTCGCCTTCCTGGAGGACGCGCAGCAGCTTCATCTGGAGAAGGGGGCTCGCGTCCCCGATCTCGTCCAGCAGCAACGTGCCTCCCTCGGCGGCCTCGAACAGCCCGACCCGGTCGGAGACCGCCCCGGTGAACGCGCCGCGCGCGTGACCGAACAGCTCGCTCTCGATGAGCGTGTCCGGCGTCGCGCCGCAGTTCTGGGCCACGAACGGCTGCCGGCGACGCGCCGAGAGCGCGTGGATCGCGCGCGCCACGAGCTCCTTGCCGGTCCCGGTCTCGCCGAGGAGCAACACCGGCAGCCCGCTCGCCGCCACCTTCGGGAGCTGATCGACGAGTCCCCGCCACGCCGGGGACTCCCCGATCAGCTCCGGGACCTCGGCCTCCGCCGACTCGCCACGCCATGTCCGTTCCATCTGCTCCTCCGCCTCTCCGGGGGCGGGGGCGACCGACACGGGGGCCTGCGCCGCTCAGCTCTCGGACCACTCCACGCCGCGCGGGCCGGCGACGACCTCACCCACGCGCCACACGGTCTCGCCGGCCGCAGCCAGCTCCGCGCCCGCGCTCCCGGCCGACTCCGGGGCCACCACCGCGAGCAGGCCGAGCCCCAGGTTGAACGCGCCGCGCGCGTCGTCCTCGGGCACCGCCCCGGCGCGGACGAGCCATCGGAACAGCGCCGGTCTCGGCCAGGCCGCCACCGCGATCCGCGCCCGGCAGCCCTCCGGCAGCACGCGCACCAGGTTGCCCGCGATGCCGCCGCCGGTGACGTGCGCGAGCGCGCGCACGCGCCCGGCGGCGACGAGCGGCAGCACGGAGCGCCCGTACCAGCGGTGCGGCGCGAGCAGCGCGTCGCCCAGCCGCTCGCCCGCGCCGCCCGGGAGCGGGTCGCCGAGCGCGAGCCCCGAGTCGGCGAGGATGCGCCGCGCGAGCGAGTAGCCGTTGGTGTGGAGCCCTGTCCCGGCGAGCCCCAGCACGACGTCGCCGGGGCGCACGCGCGAACCGTCGAGCAGCGCGCCCGGCTCCGCCACGCCCAGCATGCATCCCGCCACGTCGATCACGCCGGGCAGGTACGTGTCGGGCATCTCCGCGGTCTCGCCGCCCACGAGCGCCGCGCCCACCTCGCGGCAGGCGCGCGCGAGGCCGCGCACCGCGGCCAGCACGTCGGCGGGCTCGAGCCGCGCCTGCGCCAGGTAGTCGAGGAAAGCGAGCGGGCGCGCTCCGTGCACGAGCAGGTCGTTCGCGCCGTGGTGGACGAGATCGGCGGCGGCGTCCTCGAGCCGGCCGGCGGCCTTCGCGAGGTGGAGCTTCGTGCCCACGCCGTCCATGGTCGCGGCCAGGAGCCCCGTCGCGCCGGGGAACCGCACGACGCCGGCGAAGCCCCCCACGAGCGGCACCACCGCGTCGCCCCAGGTCGAGCGGATCTCGCGCACCAGCTCGTCCTTGATCGCGTCCGAGCGGGCGATGTCCACGCCGGCGTCGCGGTAGCGCGTCACGTGCCCACCCGTGTCCGCAGCCGGAGGAGCTGCAGGTCCTCGCTGCTCGGGCTCGGGACCAGCTCGAACCTCCCGCTCGAGTGGAGCCTCAGCAGGCAGCGCACGGTGGCGTCGTCGAACTGGGTGCCGGCGCCGCGCTCGAGCTCCTGCAGCGCGGCGGCGAGCGGGAGCGCGCGGCGGTAGGGCCGGTCGCTGGTCATGGCGTCGAAGGCGTCGGCGACGTTCAGGATGCGCGAGCCCACCGGCACGTCGTCGGCGCGCAGTCCGAACGGGTATCCGGCGCCGTCGGGGCGCTCGTGGTGCGCGCGCACGATCTCCGCCACGCGCCGGAGCGTGCGCACCTTGGCGACGATCTCGGCGCCGGCCGCGGGGTGCGCCCGCAACGTGCGCTGCTCCTCCTGCGACAGCGAGCCGGGCTTCTGGAGGATGAACTGGTGCTGCGGCCCGATCTTGCCGAGGTCGTGCACGAGCGCGGCGTACTCGATCTCGTCCACCTCCGGCTCCGGCCGGCGCAGGCCGCGCGCGAGCCGCACCGCGTAGATGGATACGCGCACCGAGTGGTGGCGGGTGTAGGGGTCCACCTCCTCCAGCACCTGGGTCAAGGTGCGCACGAAGTCCTTGAGGTCGCTGCGCAGCTCGACCGAGAGCTGGAACGCGTGGCGCGAGACGAGCACCGGCAGCGCCACGAGCAGCAGCCCCCACACGCCGGTGGCGCTCCACACCACGGCCGCGAGAGCGCCGAGCGCCACGAACGACAGGTGATGCAGGATCCCGTCCTGGAAGTTCCGCTGCCAGATGCGCCACGGGCTCGGGCCCTCGGTGAGCCCGATCGCCAGCGAGACGCAGCCGGAGTTGACGAGGAAGAACGTGAGCCCGCAGCCCGCGAGCGCGAGCGCGCCGCCGGGGAACTCCACGACGCCGATGCGGCCTCCGAGCCGCTCGTAGACCGCGGCCGAGGCGAACGCGCCGAGCACGTAGATGGCCGAGTTGTGCACCACCCGCAGCCAGGGCCGGCGCTGCACCAATCCCTGCACGACGAGCGCGGCCGCGACGTCGATCGCCGCCGTCCACAGCGGACCGAGGAACAGCAGCAGCGGCAGGTCCACCATCGTGCCGGCCGTCATGCGCCCGCCGCCCGGCAGCCGCACCGGCGCCAGTTCGGCCAGCACGAGCAGCGCCAGCCCGGCTCCCGCCACCGGCCACGCGGCCGACGGGGGCGTGCCCCAGGCCCGCGCCACGAGCGCGGCGGCGACGGCGAGGACCGCCAGGTAGTAGAGGCGGAAGAGCAGCGGCCGCCTCGGCGGCTCGGATGGGCTCACGACGTCCTTATCGTGGGGGCTTCCGGAAACTCGGGGAAGCAGGTTCGGGACCGGTCACGGCTCACGGGGAGACACTACAGCATCACTGCCTCAACGTACCGGCCTTACCAGCCGGCCTTGCCCAGCAGCTCGACGATGTCGAAGAACAGGTCCATGAACGGCCCACCTCCTTTGAGGGATCTCCGCACCGGCCTCTCGGCCGGGGCGGGCGGGTCGCTCCGCTCGGGTCCTGATCCGCTTCGCTCGTCTCCCCGGGACGCCTTCCGGTCCCGAATCCTGGTGAGGGGCGCGCGCGGCCGCGCGCCCGGTTCAGACCTCGGTGGCGATGCCCTCGGCGCGCAGCACGTACTCCGTAGGCTCCTTGACGCGCAGCCCGGCGACGAGCCGGTTGAGCGCGGCCAGCGTGGCGAGCACGACGGCCTGCGGCGTGTCCTGCTCGACGGTGCAGCAGCCGGTCAGCACCTTCTCGTGGCGATGCGCGAGCAGCGACAGGACGACCACCGCCACCCGCTTGCCGCCCGCTTCCACGAACGACACCTCGCGTACGCCGAGCGCGACCGGGTCGGCGAGGAACTCCTGCACCGCCAGCGTCGTCGCGGTGGCGACCAGACGGTGCGCGTCGTCACGCGCGCTCCAGCCGGAGGCGTTCCCTATCCGTGGCAGGCCTTTCCAAAGGAGCTCCACCTGCGCCTGCGTGCGCGGGCCGTGGACGATGAGGTTGGCGTTCTCGTAACGGATGCGCTCTTCGCGCGCGGGACTTGCCGGCTCGGCCGGCCGGCCGCCGAGCGGCGATCCGGAGCGGGCCGCGGGCGGCGGCTCGGGCGCGAACGCCGGAGCGGTCCGCTCCGGCTCGCGGGCGGGGGCGGCGCGGGACGCGGCCGACCGGTGCGGGGGCGGGTCCTCCGGCGCCCCTCGCTTCGCCAGCGCCACCGAAACGATCCGGCGGTCGATGGCCAGGTCCAGTTCCGTGCGCAGGATGGCCTCGACGTCCCGCACGATCTGCTTGGGGTTCCGATCCGAGCTGCTCACGATGTGGATCTCCACGAGCTCGCCGCCCTCGGCGCGTACGCGGACTCCCTCCACCTCGCGCAGGCGAAGGATGGCGGCTTCGGCACGGTCGGCAAGGGGGGATTCCGTCATGGACATGCTCACCGGCTCCCGGGGGACTGGCACCTCGAAGACGCGGCGCAGTCTAGCACACCCGCGCAAGCCGCTGCCGCGGCGCGGTTTCGCTCCCCGTCAGCCCTCGAACATGGGGAACACGTCGTAATGGACCAGGTCATGCAGCTCGTGCACCCGGTCCTGGATCTCGCGTTTCGAAGTCTCCAGGAGTCTCTCGGGGGAGAACGATTCGATCGCGAGCGACGCCATCACCGTCCCGCAGGCCATGGCCTGGCGCAGCACCTCGCCGTCGGAGCGGTCGAGCCGCGCGCACAGTCCCACGAACCCGCCCGCGAACGAGTCCCCGGCCCCGGTCGGGTCGGTGAGCGCCGCGACCGGGTAGGCCGGCGTGAGGAATCGCTCCTCGCGCGAGTGGTAGACCGCGCCGTGCTCGCCCTTCTTCACGATCACCGCGTGCGCGCCCTGCTCGAGCAGCCGTTCCGAGGCGCGCGCGAGGTGGGTCTCGCCCGCGAGCGCGCGCGCCTCCTCCTCGTTCAGGAGCGCCACGTCCACCCGCCGCAGCACCTCGAGCACGCGGTCGGGCTTTCTCGCGATCCAGTAGTTCATGGTGTCCGACAGCACGAGCCGGGGCCGGCGCATCTGCGCCAGCACCTCGAGCTGGAGGTCGGGGTCGATGTTGGCGAGGAACACGTACGGGATGCGGCGCTGCGCCTCGGTGAGCTTCGGGTGGAAGTCGGCGAACACGTTGAGCTGCGTCTCGAGCGTGTGCGCGTGGCCCAGCTCGGCCATGTACTCGCCGCGCCAGCGGAACGTGCGCCCGGGCGCGGTCTCGAGACCGCTCACGTCGATGCCGAGCCCCTCGAACCGGTCGCGGTGCTCGTCGGGGAAGTCCTCGCCGACCACGGCCACGACCGAGACCGGCGCGAAGTGGCTCGCCGAGCAGGAGAAGTAGGACGCCGAGCCGCCGAGCGCATCGCTCGCCTCGCCGTAGGGCGTGCGGATGCTGTCGAGCGCGACCGAGCCCACGACCAGGATGCGGCGCGGGCTCACGCGCTCGCCTCGGCCGTTCGCTCGAGCCGCTCCGGCGCCGACACGCCGAGGAGTCCGAGCCCGTTGCGCAAGACCTGCGCGGTCGCCGCGCACAGCCGGAGCCGGTGGCGCGACACCGCCGTGTCGTCGCCCAGCACGCGGCACTCGTGGTAGAAGCGGTGGAACTCGGCGGCGGTCTCCATGAGCCAGGCGGGCAGCCGGTGCGGCTCGCGCGCCGCGGCCGCGCCGCGCACGACCTCGGGCCAGGCCGCGAGCTGGCGGACGAGGGCCAGCTCCGGCGCCGCGCCGAGCGGCGCCGCGGACCCGCGCTCGGGGGCGAGCCCGCGCTCCTCCGCCTTCCGCAGCACGGAGCAGATGCGCGCGTGCGCGTACTGCACGTAGAACGCCGGGTTCTCGTCGTTCTGCCGCTTGGCGAGCTCGAGGTCGAAGTCCAGGTGCGAGCTGGACGAACGCAGCAGGAAGAAGAACTTGGCGCAGTCGGCGCCCACCTCGTCCACGAGGTCGCGCAGCGTGTCGAACTCGCCGGCGCGCTTGCTCATCTTCACCGCCTGCCCGTCGCGCAGCAGGTTCACCTGCTGCACGATCAGCACGCGCAGGAAGTCCTCCTCCAGCCCCAGCGCCCGGAGCCCGGCGGTGAGCGTGCCGACGTAGGCGTGGTGGTCGGGCCCCCACAGGTCGATGGCGTGGCGGAAGCCCCGCGCGCGCTTGTCGGCGTGGTAGGCGAGGTCCGGGAGCAGGTAGGTCGGGCGTCCGTCGCTGCGGACGATGACGCGGTCCATGGCGTCGCCGAAGCGCGAGGTGCGCAGCCACGTCGCCACGCCGCTCCCGCCCGCCGCGCCCGCCTCGGCCTTGACGCGCGCCTCGGCCGCCTCGGTGACGCCCTCGGGGCGCTCGGCGCGATACGTGACGCCGCGCGCCTCGAGCGCGGCGAGCGTGCGCTCCACCGCACCGCCGTGCAGCTCGGATTCGCGGAACCAGCGGTCGAAGCGCACGCCGTAGGTCTCGAGGTCGCCACGCTGCCACTCCACGACGCGCTCGAGCGCCTGGTCGCGGAACCAGCGCGCGCCGTCCGGCCGCTCGAGCGCGGCGCGCGCCTCGGACACCGGCAGCCGGGCCGCCAGCTCGCGCACGTACTCGCCGCGGTAGCCCTCCTCCGGGAACGGCCGCGGGCGGCCGATCCGCTCGGCGAAGCGGGCGGCGAGCGACTCGCCGAGCAGGTCCACCTGGTTGCCGGCGTCGTTGACGTAGAACTCGCTCGCCGCGCGGTGGCCGGCCGCCGCGAGCAGCCGCACGAGCGCCGAGCCCACCGCCGCCGCGCGCGCGCTGACGATGTTCATGGGCCCGGTCGGGTTGGCGCTCACGTACTCGACGAGCAGCGAGTCGGCCTCGCCGGTGCGCGAGCTTCCGAAGCTCTCGCCCTCGGCCAGGATCCGTTCCGGCAACGCGGCCAACCAGCCTTCCCGGTAGCGGAAGTTCAGGAACCCGGGGCCGGCCACCTCCACCGCGCCGAACGGCCCGCCCTCGAGCGGGAAGTGCGCCGCGATCTCCTCCGCGAGCGCGCGCGGCGGCCGCTTCGCCTCGCGCGCGAGCCCGAGCGCCAGGTTCGTGGTCCAGTCCCCGTGCGAGCGCTCGCGAGGGATCGCCAGCTCCACGCGCTCGAGCCGGCCGGCCGGATCGATCCCCGCCGCGGCAAGCGCCGCGCGCAGGCCCTCCGTCAGCTCACTCCAGACCAAGGTCCACCTTCCGCGCGTCGCCCCACAGCCGCTCGAGCAGGTAGTACTCGCGGGTCCGCTCGTGGAACACGTGCACGACCAGATCCACGAAGTCCAGCAGCACCCAGCGCCGGCCCTCGCGCCCCTCGACGTGCCATGGCCGCGCACCCCGCGCGCGGAGACGCTCCTCGACCTCCTCGGCGATCGCCTTCACCTGCGGCTCGCTCGCGCCCGAACAGATGAGGAAGTAGTCGGCCACGCCGTCCAGGCCGGTGAGGTCGAGCGCGACGAGGTCGCTCGCCTTCTTGGCGAGCGCCGCCTCGGCCGCCGCCCGCAGCAGCGGCGGCGTCTCCCGCGGCGACGGGCGCGTCGGCGACATCGCGGCTTCCCCGCCGGGCTCAGCGGTCACGCTGGACGGCGTAGTCGATCGCCGCGTCCAGCGCGCGGCGCGCCGCGCTGGTGGGCTCGCCGGCGAGCAGCGCCCGCGACTCCCCGGCGAGGGCCTCCGCGCGCTCGCGCGCGTAGCGGAACCCGCCCGCCTTCTCGATCAGCGCGCGCAACGTCGCCCACTGGGTCGGCGTCCAGCGCCGGCGGCCGGCGAGCTTGCGCAGCCGGCGACGGTCGGCCTCGCTCGCCTGGCGGAGCGCGGCGATCAGGGGCAGCGTCACCTTGCCGCCCGCGAGGTCGTAGCCCACCGGCTTCCCGGTCACGTCGGAGTCCCCGAGGTAGTCGAACAGGTCGTCCACGATCTGGAACGCCACCCCGACCTTCTCCCCGAACCTCCGGTAGCGCTCCCGCCGCCGGAGGTCGCGCCCGCCGCCGTTCAGCCCGGCGCCGATCTCGGTGGCCGCGCCGATCAGCGAGCCCGTCTTGGCGCGGATCAGCTCCTCGTAGGCCGCCTCGCTCACGTCCAGGTCGTGCGCGTGCTGGAACTCCAGCGCCTCGCCGCACGACATCTCGCTCACGACCCGCGCGAGGATGGACATCGGGACGTTGTGACCGTTCTCCACCAGCAGCGCCATGGACTGGGCGTACAGGTAGTCGCCCATGATGATCGCCATCTCGTCGGTCCACAGCCCGTTCACCGTGGGCATGCCGCGACGCAGCTCGCTCCGGTCCACGGAGTCGTCGTGGATGAGCGCTGCGGCGTGCACGAGTTCGACCACGGTCGCGCAGGTCACCGCGTCCTCGCCGAGATGGCCGCGCAGCTTCGCGGTGAGCAGCAGCAGCGTGGGGCGGAACTTCTTGCCGCGCGTGGCGAGGACATGCCCGCCGACCTGGTTGAGGATCGGGACGGGTGTCTTGAACAGGCCCTGGAGTCGGCGCTGGACCTGCTCCAGCTGTCGGCGCACGGGCCGCTGCAGGTCCAGGATGCTGGCGTCGGCGCTCATCGGGGTCCGTGGGTCCGTGGACGAGGGGCGGAACGAAAAGGCGCGATGCAAGATAAGTACCCGTCAGGGTGCGGTCAAGGAAGCTCGCGCGCGTCGCGCATTTCCGCCAGCCGAGCGCGCAGCCGCTCGGGCGTGTTGAGGGCCGGGTCCTCGATGACCTCCTCCAGCAGCCGCCCCAGCACCAGGCCCACCTGCGGGCCGCTGGCGATGCCGAGCGCCCGCATCACGTCCTTTCCGCCCACCGCAAGGTCCCGCACCGTGATCGCCGCGGGCGACTCCAGCACGCGGGCCACGCGCCTGGCCAGCGCCGCGAGGCGCCGCGGGTCGGGGCGGCGCGTGCCGTTGCCGAGCGAATCCGCCATCCGCAGATCGAACAGGTCGGCGATCGCGTCCGCGCCCACGCGCCGCACGAACCGCCGCACCGCCGCGTCGGTCCACTCGGGGCGGTAGTCGAACATGTGCTCGCGCACGAGGTGCACGATGCGAGCGCGCATCGCGCGCGGGAAGCGCAGGCGCTCGAGCAGCGCGTCGGCGAGCGTGGCGCCGAGCTGCTCGTGGCCGTGGAACGTGCCCTCGCCGGCGCGCTCCGCGCGCGTGCCCGGCTTTCCGATATCGTGCAGCAGCGCCGCCCAGCGGACCTCGGGCTTCCCGGGGCTGGCCGCGTCGCAGGAGTAGAGCGAGTGGAAGTAGACGTCGTAGGCGTGGAACCGGTTCTGGGGCACGCCGCGGCAGGCGGCGATCTCCGGCAGCCACAGCTCGAGCAGTCCGGCCTCGCGCAGCACCTCGAACCCTTCCGAGGGGCGCGGCGCGGTCATGAGCTTCACGAGCTCGTCCCGCACGCGCTCGACCGCGAGCCGCGCCGCGCGCTCGCGGACCGCGCCGAGCGCGCGGCGCGTGTCCTCGGCGATGCGCATCTCGAGCGTCGCGGACAGGCGCGCCACGCGCAGCGGCCGGAGCGCGTCCTCGCGGAAGCGCGCGACCGGGTCGCCCACCGCACGCAGCACGCGCCGCGACAGGTCGCGCGCGCCGCCGAACGGGTCCAGCAGCTCGCCGCGCCCGGCGTCGTACGCGAGCGCGTTGATCGTGAGGTCGCGGCGGGCCAGGTCCTCGGCGGGGTCGTCCGTCCACCACACCTCGTCCGGCCGGCGCGCGTCCGAGTACTCTCCCTCGCGCCGGAACGTCGTGCACTCGAGCTCGAGGCCGTCCAGCAGCACGAGCAGGGTGCCGTGCCGCTCGCCCAGCCCCTCGCTCCGCTCGAAGCGCGCACGCACCTCGGCCGGCGGCAGGTCGGTGGCCACGTCCCAGCGCCCAGCCGCGGCCCGGCCGAGCAGCACGTCCCGCACGCTGCCGCCCACGAGCAGCGCGCGGTGGCCGCCCGCCTCGAGCCGCGCGAGCGCGGCGCGGAGCGCCGCGGGCCAGGCGTGCGCGCGCAGGCGCGCCTCCGCGCGCCGGCGGTGGCGCTCCGCGCTCCAGGGTGGATGCCATGCGTTCATGCGCTGGGCCTCGCGCTGCTGCTCGCGCCGCCGGCCGCGGGGGCGCCGGCCCCGGGGCTCGCGAGCGCCCTCGCGCTCCCGAGCCGCCTGCCCGCCGCGACCGCCCCCGGGGCGGTCGCCGGCGCCGCGACGGTGGCGGCGCCCTTCCCGGCCGACTCGCTCGCCGGCGCGACCGCCCCCGAGGCCCGCTCGCCGGCCGCGCAAACGATCTCCGGCCCGCCGGGCCTGGTGCGCGCCGACCGGCTCCAGCACGCGAGCCTCTCGTTCACGCTCGCGGCGGGGCTCACCGTGGCGACACGCGCCCGCGCCGCCGCCGCCGGCATCACGCTCGCGCTCGGGTTCGCCAAGGAGCTGTGGGACGCCCGCCGCGAGGGGGCGGACCTCGTGGACCTGCTCGCCGACGCCGCCGGCGCGGGCGCGGCCCTCGTCACCGTGCGGCCCGGGAGCGGCCTCGACCGGTGAGGGCCGCGGGCGTCAGTTCGTCCCCCCGCCCTTGCCTCCCCCGCTCGAGCCGCCGGATTCGCCGTTCCTGGCGGTGCCGGCGAGACCCGCCACCAGCACGCCGGCGAGCACGCCGCCGCCCACGAGCCCGGTCCGGTACCAGTCCAGCCGGCGCGCGGTGACGACCTGGATCTCCTCCAGCGCGATCACGAAGCTCACGGTCTGATCCACCGGGCCCTCGACGTCGCTCCGGTGCCGGAAGCCGGTGAGCGAGTCCGCGCCCACCGTCACGTAGTCGAAGTCGTAGACGAGCCCGTCTCGGGTCTCGACGCGGACCCCCTTGCGCTCGGCCAGCTGGCCGTACTCGGCGCGCGGGATCTCGCGGAGCGTGCTGCAGCCGCCCGCCGCGAGCCACGACGCGAGGAGCACGCCGGCGCACGCGCGTGAGCGATTCATGCAGGTGTTCTCCGATCCCCGGTCCGGAGCCCGATCCGGTGTGGGACGGCTCCCACGCTAAGCGCACCGGCCGCGGCGGGCAAGCCCGGCCGGGCTCCCGTCAGGTCCAGTACAGGAGGCGGCCGCAGCCCTCGCACAGGTGGAGGTGCGCCTCGCCGGCGACCGGCGCGGCCGCGGTCGGGAGCGTGAGCCGGCAGCCGAGGCAGACACGCTTGCGGACGGCGGAGATCCCGCTCCCGTAGCGGCCGAGCGAGCGCTCGTAGATCGCGAGCCAGCGGCGATCGAGCCGCCGCGCGAGCCGCTCCCGCTCGCGGAGAAGCGCGGCCGGGCTCCCGACCCGGTAGCCGAGCGCGCGCCAGCGGGACGCCCGTCCGGGGTCGCGCGCCTGCGCGAGCACGTGGTCCAGCTCGTGCAGCTCGAGGAACTCCTCGGCCATGCTCATCGCGGCAGGTCGCGGAGCCACTGGCCGAGCAGCGTCGGGTCGCGGCGCTCGAGCAGCCGCTGGCGGTTGCGCAGGAGCCTCAGCGCCGCGACCACGCCCTCCACCCGGCGCAGATGCAGCGCCTCCGGGGATTCGCCCGGGGTGAACACGCAGGCGGCGACGTGCACCGGCTCGCCGTCCTCCGCGTCCCACTCCACGCCGCGCTCCGAGACGCCGACCACGACGCGCGGCGAGCGGATGCACAGCGACCACGCCCCCGTCACGGCGAGCCCTCGGCCCAATGCCGTGCTGCCGAGACGCTCGCGCCGGGAAAGCTGGGCGAGCACGAGCTCGGGACGGACGACCGATCCGCGCTCGCGCGCGACGGCCACGAGCTGCGGGAGGGCGGATTCGAGGCGACGATGCCGCAACTCGAGGAGGTCGAGCGAGGAGTCGTGGTGCGGGATGACATCGGCGATCACCATGACGTCGGGACTCCTTCCTCGCGACGCTACGCAGATTACCAGATGCGACGCTTGCCGGGGCGCTTGCGTCGCCGGTCGCGGGGCGCCAAGAGAGCCACGCGCGTCGGCGCCGGCTTAAGAGCACGTCTGAACGAAGCGGGTCAAGCGATTGGCGCGGTGCCGCTTCGACTTCCCAGCCTCTGCATGATCCGGACCGCGAGCCAGGCCCCGCCCCAGGCGAGAAGCGCGGCGCCGAGGCAGTCGCTCAGCCAGTGCCGATCGAGGTACATGCGCGAGAACGCCACGGTCGCCGCGGCGACCCACGCCGGGATCGCGACCGCGGGCCCCGCGTGCGCGAACCGCCGCACGATGACCGCCGCGGCGGTGAACGCGTTGGCCGCGTGGCTCGAGGGGAACGAGGAGTTCTTCCGGTTCGTGTCGCCGTCGGGACGGGTGCGGTTCACGGTCCACTTGAGGCCCTCGACCGCGAGGTTCACCGGCACGAGCGCGGCCACGCCTTCGGCCACGCAAGCGCGGCCCGCGGGGCCGGCGACGAGCCCGATCACCGTCGCGGCGATGAGCGCCGGCCGGCTCTGCTTGCTTACGAACTCCATCCCCGAGCGCACCACCGGCTGCTGGTGCGACCGCATCCACGCGCGCACGGCGTCGTCCAACGGCTGGAGCGGCCACGCCAGCGCGACCGCGAGCAGGATCGCCTCGCCGGACCGCATCACCGGGACCCCGGGAACCAGAAGCCGCGCTCGGGCAGCGTGCCCTCGAGGTCGCTGGCCGCACGCACCGTGACCTGGTCGCCCGAGCGGGCGCGCACGCGCACGACCTGGCCGGGCTCGAGCGTCACGTCGCCCGGCGGGAGCGGCTGGCTCGTGCGCACGACCGCGAGCCGCTGGCTCGCGCGCCACGCCGACTCGGCCGGCCACCACAGGCCGGAGACGACCGCGAGCGCGAGCAACGCCCGCGACAGGAAGCGGCGCTCGCGGATCGCGCCGGCCAGCGCCGCGGCGAGGAACGCGAGCATCGCCCATTCCCACGACCGGAGCGGCAGCGCGCGCCCCGGCGCGCCCACGAGCCCGCCCGCGTCCCGCACGCGCCGGGCGATCGCGGCCAGCGAGCCGTCGCGCGCCTCCTGCACGTCGCCGCGCAGCGCCCAGACCGTGGCCGCGGCCACGTCGTCGCGCTGGAGCGCGCCCCAGGCCAGCCGCGCCGCGAGCGCGGGATCGCCGGGCCGCTCGTCCCAGAGCCGCGCCCACTCCGCCTCGGCCCCCGCGACGTCGTCGGCGCGCGCGCGCCGATCGGCGGCCGCGGCCCGCTCGGCGAGCGGCCGGGGCCCGGGCGCGGGCAGCGCCATCACGAACAGCGCGAACGCCGCCACGAGGCACGCCGCCGCGCCCGCCTGCCACGGCCAGCGCGCGGGCGGCGCCGGCATCGCCGCGCCGAGCCGCTCCACGAGCTGCCGGCGCACGTCCTCCTCGCGGTCGGTGCGACCCGCGAACCGCGCCTCGGCGATCGACTCGCGCAGCCGCCCGACCGGCTGGCCGCGGCGCTGGAACCATTCCGCGGCGTCGTCGGCGGCGCGCCAGAAGTCGGGACCGTGCACGAGCCCGATCGAGCGCAGCCACTCGCGCAGCCGCGCGCGGTCGCCCGCGCCGGGGTCGGGCGCGTTCCAGCGCCGGCGGCACTCGAACGCCGCCCACACGAGCAACCCGCCCGCGAGCGCGAGCGGCGGGGACGCGGCCCGTGTGCCCGGCCGGCTGGGCCGGGACCCGAGCGCGCGCGGGAAACCGTCGGCGCCCTCGCCCGCCGGACCGCCCCGGGCCGCGATCACCTCGATCGCCAGCGTCGGCGGGACGTGGCTCACGTAGCGTGAGGCGCGCGGGTCGTACCAGCTCATCGCCGGGCCGGGCGCACGGAGCCGGCCATCGCGGCGCGGGATCAGCGTCCACACGAACGTGCGCCGGCCGACGCCGAGCGTGCCGGGCTCGGGCAGGCTGTCCTCGACCGTGGCGGCGAACACCTCGAAGTCGGCGGGTCGGTAGTCGGGCGCGCGCAGCAGCGGCAGGTTCCCGATGCCGCGCACGTCGAGGCTGGCGCTGATCGCCTGGTCTTGCGTGGTGTGCGAGCGGTCCGTGCGCCAGGCGACCTCGAAGTCGCCCACGCCTCCGCCGAACCCGGCCGGCGCGCCGGCCGGGAGCGGCCGCACGGCGACGCGCAGGCTGTCGCTGCGGACCTCGACGCGCGAGTCCACGAGGCCCGAGAACGGGTCGAGGAGCCCCCCCGTGGCGGGGGTGACGAGCGCGTGCGCGGGCGAGATGAGCGCCGGCCCCGATGCGAGCGGGTAGAGCCGGAGCGAGCGTTCGACCACGCCCACGTCCGCCCCGCGCTCGCGGGCCCGGTAGCTCGACGCCTCCCCCCACGACTCGCTCCAGAAGCCGGGCGTGGCGGGCGTCGCGGTCTGCGCATCCTCGGTGAGGTTCACCCGCTGGACGAGCCGCATGCGCAGCAGGCACGCCTGTCCCACGACCGGGTTCGCGGGCTCGAGCGACAGGAGGAGCGAGGCGACCGAGCCCGCGTCCCGCCGCGGGGAGGTCACCCGCGACGCGCCCGCGCGCGCCTCGCTCTCGCGCAGCGCCAGCTCGCCGCTCCGGTAGAGCTGCGGGCCGACCTGGACGCGGATCGGGCCCACCGCGTAGCGGCCGGCGCGCACGGCACCGATCTCGAACCGCATCGTGACCACGTTCGTGGACCGGCCGTTCACCCAGCTGAACTCCTGCGAGCGCGAGCTGCCGAGGAGCTCCAGGCCGGCCGGGAGCGTGAACTGCGGCTCGGCCACCTTCCCGCGGGGGTCGGTGACGGTGACGAGCAGCGACACGGTGCCGCCGGCCTCGATGCTGCCGGCGCTCAGCCGCGCCTCCACGTCGGTCGCCGGCCGGGCCGCGCCGGCGCAGGCGACGAGCAGCGCCGCGGCCCACACCGCCCCGCGCCGGGAGATCCGCCCCCCCCGCGCGGTCACCAGTCCCTCCCCCGCTTCTCGCGGCGCACCTGCGAGCGCCGCCGCTCCTGCCGCTCGATCCGCTCGAGGTCGCCGAGCGAGGAGAGCAGCTGCTCCGCCTGCTGGCGCGTCATCGGCTGCTGCATTCCGGGCGCCTCGGGCGCCTGGGCGGGCGTCGAACGCGAATCGGCGGGCCCGGGCGCGGACGGGTCCGGCCGGGGCGAGCCCTGGCCCGACTCGCCCGGCTCCGGCTTCGGCTGCGGCTCCCTGCGGTCGGGCTGCGGCCCGCCCGCGGACTCCGGCCTGCGCGCGTCCTCCCGCTTCCGGCGCTCGAGCCACTCGTAGTTCCAGCGCGCGTCCGCGTCGTTCGGGTCGCGCTCGAGCGCCCGCCGCAGCTCGGCGAGCGCCTCGTCGTACGCGCCGCGCGCGCCGAGCAGCGTGCCCGCGTTGTAGCCGGACATCCGCCCCGCGGCGTCCCCGCGCGCGGCCAGCCGCTGCAGCTCGCGCTCCGCGCTGTCGGCGCGCTGGAGCTCGGCCCGCGCCGTCGCCAGGTTCGCGAGCAGTCCCGGCGCGGGCCGCGCCCTCCGCGCCCGGCGCGCGTAGAGCGATTCCGCCTGCGCCCAGTCGCGCTTGCGGAACGCGGCATCGCCGCGCGCCCAGTCGCTCTGCGCCCCGAGCGGGCGCGGCAGCGAGAGGACCGCGACGGACGCCAGCGCCGCCGCCACGACCGCCGGCCCGCGGCCCCTCCGCCGCGCGGCGCGCGCCTCGCGCACGGTCTCGAGCGACACCGCCCTCCCCACGCGCCGCCGGCTCGGCGTGGCGAACAGCGTCACGAGGCACGCCGAGGCGACGAGCGCGAACAGCGGGAAGCGCGCGACCGGCCGCTCGACGAGCCGCGTGCCGCGGCGCGAGCGCGCGAGCCCGCCGAGCGCGCGCGCGAGCCGCACCACCTCGCCGCCCGAGCGGGCGGCGCTGAAGTAGTCGCCGCCCGTGGTCCGGGCCACCTCGCGCAGGAGCGGCTCGTCGAGCCGCGTGCGCACCACCTGGCCGTTCTCGTCGCGCTTCACGTCGAGCGTGACGCCGGCGACGTCGGCGAGCGGGATGACGTCGCCCGCGGGGGTGCCCACGCCCACGACGTGCACGCGCAGTCCCTGGCGGCGGAGGTCCGCCAGCGCCTCCCGGGCCCTGCCCTCGAGGTCCTCGCCGTCGGTCCACACCACCATCGCCTGCTCCTCGCGCCGGCCGGGCGCCAGCAGCCGGAGCCCCGCGCGCAGCGCGCGGCCGAGGTCGGAGCCGGGCTCGCTCACCGTGCCCGGCCCGATCGTCTCGAGCGCGAGCCGCACCGCGCTGTGGTCGAGCGTGAGCGGGCAGAGCCGCACCGCGTCGCCGGAGAAGGCGATCACGCCGACGCGGCTGCCCGGCACGCGCTCGAGCAGAGCGGCCGCCTCGCGGCGCGCCTCCTCGAGGCGCGAGGGCGGGACGTCGCGCGCCTCCATGCTCGCGGACACGTCGAGCACGAACACCAGGTCGGAGCCCTGGGACTGGCGGCGGACGGCCTCGCGGCCCCACTGCGGCCCGGCGGCCCCGACCGCGAGCAGGACCAGCGCACCGAGCCGGAGCGCCAGCGCGAGCTCGCGACGCCCGGGACGGAGCTGGGCGAGCAGCCCGGGGAGTGGCGCGCGGCCGAGCAGCGCCCGGACCGAGTGCTCGGCGCGCGCGAGCGCACGCCACTCGAGGAACGCGTACGGCAGGAGCAGCAGCAGCCACCACAGCCAGGCCGGGTGCTGGAACGTCATCGCGCGCCTCCCGCGTGCGGCGCGGATCGCGCTGGAGCCGGGCCGCGACGCGCGTGCCCGCCGGGGTGGAGCCGGAGGGCGTTCATGGCACGCGGAACGCCCAGGTGGCGTTGGAGGCGCCGTGCAGGAACAGGCACAGCGCCGCGAGCGCGAGCAGAAGCGGGCCCAGGTCGCGGTACTCGCGGTAGACGATGGCGCGGATGGGGGCCCGCTCCATGCGGTCGATCTCGGCGTAGATCTGCGCGAGCGAGGCCCGGTCGCCGGCCTTGAAGAACCGGCCGCCCGTGACGCGCGCGATCTCGACGAGCGGGCGCTCGTCCACGCTCACCGGCTTCATCACGGTGACGCGCCCGAGCACCGGGTCCACGACCTCGACCGGCGCCGTGGACTGCCGGCCGATGAGGATGGTGTAGACCTTGATGCCGAGAGCGCGCGCCAGCTCGGCCGCGGTGAGCGGATCGATCGCGCCGCGGTTGTTCTCGCCGTCCGTGAGCACGACCGCGACCCGGGTCGGCGTGCGGCTCTCCTGAAGCCGGCGCACCGCGGTCGAGAGCCCCATGCCGATCGCCGTCCCGTCCTCGGCGAGGCCGAAGTCGAGCTGCTCGAGCAGCTCCAGGAGCGTGTCGTGGTCGAGCGTGAGCGGGCACTGGGTGAACGCCGTAGCGGCGAACCCCACGAGCCCGATGCGGTCGTGCGGCCGCCCGCGCACGAACTCGCGCGCGGTGGCCTTGGCGACGGCGAGCCGGTCGCCCGCGCCCATGTCCGCCGCCCGCATGCTGGGAGAGATGTCGATCGCGAGCGCGATGTCCACGCCGCGCGAGTCCAGCTCGCTCTGCTGGAGCCCCTGCTGCGGGCGCGCGCCGGCGAGCAGCGCCAGCGCCAGCGCCGCCCACGGCAGCACGCGCACGACCAGCCAGCCCCAGCGCGCGGGCCCCGGCGGCGGCAGGCTCGCGGCGGAGCCCCACAGGAGCGCCGCCGGCCGGGTGTCGGGCCGGCGCCAGCGCCACGCGAGCAGCGCCGGGAGCAGGGCAAGGAGCAGCAGCGCGAGCGGGTACTCGAAGCGGATCACGCGGCCTCCGGCGGGACGGGCGGCGCGGGAGCACCCGGACCGGGAGGCGCGGGCGAGCCGGGCCCCGCCGGCGCGGCGGCCGCCGCCGCCCGAGCGGCCTCGAGCCGCGCGCTCGCGACCCGGCGCACGTAGGACTCGACCGCCTCCTCGCAGCGGACGGCCTCGCGCTCGCTGAGGGGTGCGCGCGCGAACTTGACCCGGTCCCACACGGCGAGCAGGCCCTGGAGCCGGTCGAAGTCGTCCTCCGGCATGCGCGCGGCCTTGAGCCGCTCGAGCAGCTCGTCGCTCGTGTCGCCGGGGCGCGGCGTGGCCACCGTGGCTTCGAGGAAGCGGCGCAGGATCGCGGTCAGATCGAACGCGTGCTCGGCGAAGCGCCCGGCCGCGGGCAGGTCGCGCCCGCGGAGGGTGGCGAGCGCGCGCAGCGCCTCGGCGGCGGGGTCCATCCGGGCGCGGACGGGGGCCGGGGCGGCGACCGGCTTGCGGACCGGCGCGGGCCTGCCGCGCCGGAGCCGGCGCACGAACTCGGCGATCGCCGCCAGGAAGCCGAGGACCAGCAGGATCGGCGCCCACGGCACGCGCTCCCACCACGGCGCGCCGATCGGACCGTGCAGCGCGCGCAGGCCGGCCGCGCTGTCGGCCGGGGTCACCGTGGGCAGGATCGTGACGCTCACCGTGGGCAGGCGCCCGCGCGTCGGACGGGCGCTGCGAGGCGTCGAACCGAGCTGCACGGCCGGGCCCGGCACGCCGTGGCGCCCGACCTCGAACACCTGGAGCCGCGCCTCGATCCACACGCTGTCCTGCTGGCCGCGCACCTCGCGCAACCAGCCGGAGTGAACGCGCCCGGCGCGCACGCGCGACCAGGTGAACGCCCCGCCGCTCCTCGGCGGCTCGAACCGCACCGGCACGTCGCGAGGTACGAGCACCGCGCCGCGATAGGTGAGCGGCTGACCGAGCCGGCCGTTGTCGGGCGTGACCGTGACGCGAGTCGTGACCCCCACGAGCGGAGCCGGGCCGCCCGAGTCGCGGGCGAGCGCCGAGGGGTCGCCGGAGCGGAGCGGCGCCGGCAGCGAGTCGGTGCGCAGGACCGGCTCGTCCTGGGCGAGCGCGGGCGGCGGCCACGCGCCCGCCGCGGCCAGCGCGAACGCGAGCGCCGGCGCCACGCGCGGCCGCGGGCGGCGAGCGCCCGCGCGGCGGATGGCGGCTGGTGCGGCGCGCACTTCAGGCCACCCCGCGGCGCTTGCGCTGCTGGAAGTGCCGCACCAGCGCCGGCACGTAGGGCCGGTCGGTGCGGATCTCCACCACCGGGCACAGCGCGCGGCCGAGCGCGGCCTCGGCCGCCCGCCGGCGCTCCCGCGCGCTGTGCGCGTACACCCGGCGCAGCGACTCGCTCCCCGTGTCCACGAGCCGGCGCTTGCCGGTCTCCAGGTCCTCGAGCATCGCCCAGCCGGCGCGCGGGAGCTGCTCGTCGGCAGGGTCGCGCACCGCGAGCGCGGTGAGCTCGTGACGGCCGGCCATCACCCGCCAGTCCTGGGCGTCCAGCCGGTCGTCGAAATCGCTGATCCAGAACACGAGCGATCGCCGCTTGAGCGTGCGCGTGAGGAGACGCGCCGCGTTCCCGAGCCGCGTGCCGCGCGCCGGCACGTGGTCCAGCACGTCGCGCAGGATGCGCAGCAAATGGGTGCGGCCGCGGGCCGGGGCGACGTAGTGCTCGACCTGGTCCGAGACCAGCGCGATCCCGACCCGGTCGTTCTGGCGCACCGCGGCGAAGCCGAGCAGCGCGCACAGTTCGGCGGCCAGCTCGCGCTTCTCGAGCCCGCGCGTGCCGAACAGCATCGAGCGCGACACGTCCACGACCAGCATCACGGTCAGCTCGCGCTCCTCGACGAAGCGCTTCACGTAGGGCATCCCGAGCCGGGCGGTCACGTTCCAGTCGATGTCCCGCACCTCGTCGCCGGGCACGTAGGGGCGCACCTCCTCGAACTCCACCCCGCGCCCCTTGAACACGCTCTCGGTGCCGCCCGAGAACAGGTCCTCGACGAGGCGCCGGCTGCGGATCTCGAGCCGCCGGACCTTGCGGAGCAGATCCTGGGTGGCCATCGCGGTCGCCCCTTCAGGGCACGCGCACCTGCTCGAGGATGCGGCGCGCGACCTCCTCGCCGTCCACGCCCTCGGCCTCGGCCTCGTACGACACCTGGATGCGGTGGCGCAGCACGTCGAGCGCGATCGCCTTGACGTCGTCGGGCAGCACGTACGGCCGGCCGCGCAGCACGGCGAACGCCTGCGCGCCCCGCACGAGGAACAGCGTCGCGCGCGGGCTGGCGCCGTTCTGCACCAGGTGCTCGAGCGGGAGCCCGAAGTCCTTCGGGCGGCGCGTGGCCGTGACCAGGTCGAGCACGTACTCCTGGATCTTGTCGTCCACGTAGACGCCGCCAAGCGCCGAGCGCGCCTCCAGGACCCGATCGCGGTCCGCCTGCGACCGCAGCTCCGGCACGCTCCCGAGCCCGGCGCGGCGCAGGATCTCCTTCTCCTCGGCGCGCTCCGGGTAGCCCACCTTCACCTTGAGCATGAACCGGTCGCTCTGGGCCTCGGGGAGAGGGTAGGTGCCCTCCTGCTCGATCGGATTCTGGGTCGCGAGCACGAGGAAAGGCTCCTCGAGCGGGTGCGTGTCGTCCCCGAGCGTGACCTGCCGCTCCTGCATCGCCTCGAGGAGCGCCGACTGCACCTTGGCCGGCGCGCGGTTCACCTCGTCCGCCAGCACCACGTGCGCGAACAGCGGCCCGCGCTTGGCGCTGAACGTGCCGTCCTTGGGGTTGTAGATGAGCGTCCCGGTGAGGTCCGCGGGCAGCAGGTCGGGCGTGAACTGGATGCGCCGGAACCGGAGCGACAGCGCGCGCGCGAGGCTCGAGACCGCCAGCGTCTTGGCGAGGCCCGGCACGCCCTCGAGCAGCACGTGGCCCCCGGTGAGGAGGCCGATGAGCAGCCGGTCGACCATGGGCTTCTGGCCGACCACGGCCCGGGCGACCTCCTCGCGGACCCTCGTCAGCGTCTCGGCGGCGCGCTCGATGCGCCGGGCGGCAGCGGGATCGACGGTCATGCCTTCCTTCCTGGAAGGGGGTGGGACGGCCCTGTCCTGACCACCAGGCGCGCGAGTCTGCGGGCGGAACCGCCTGCCGTCAAGCCGCTTGCAGGCTCGTGGCGGCCGGGGCGCGCTCCCCCCACCCACCATGCTCCAGCCACTCGCCCAGCACCGTCCGCGCGTCGGCAAGATCGAACGGGGGGGTGAGCCGCTCGAGGCGCTCGAGCCGGTTCAAGCGGTGCACGAGCTCGACCAGCGCGGCCGACTCGACCCGCCCGGAAGCGTGCGCGCCGGCCATGAGCTCGTGAACGCGCAGCCGCGCCAGCGCCGCCACGGCCAGCTCGCGCCGGTACGCCTCGGCGGCCGCCCCGAACCAGCGGGCGGCGCGGGGCGGCTTCCCGGCGGCGAGGGCGACGAGGCCGCGGCGGTGCAGCCAGCTCCCCGGGCAGAGCCTGGGGTCCAGCCGGGAGGTCACCTGGCACAGGCGGAGCAGGAGCACGGGGGATCGTCCGGTTCGGGTGGCAGGCGAGCGGCCGGGACCACACCGCTTTGCACGGTCGGTGCCATGGCGGCCGACCGCCGCAACCCCCGGCCCCGGCGAGCGTCCCGAGGCCGGCGCCCGGCGGGGTGTTGCGCTTCACCCGCCCGCGACTCTCACACCGCACGCACCCCCGGGCGCGGCCCCGGCTCCCAGGTGAACAGCGGGAAGCCCTCGGCGAGCTCGCGCACCTCGCGCGCGGTCTCGCGGGCGAGGGCCGCGTCCTCCGGGCGCTCGAGCACGCGCGCGATCCAGGCGGCGATCCGGCGCATCTCCGCGGGGCCCATCCCGCGCGTCGTGAGCGCGGGGGTGCCGAGCCGCAGGCCGCTCGTCACCCACGGCTTCTGCGGGTCGCCGGGCACCGCGTTCTTGTTGACCGTGAGGCCGATCCCGTGGAGCACGTCCTCGGCCTGCTTGCCGGTGAGGCCGGCGCCCCCGCCCGCGGGTCCGCTCCTGAGGTCCACGAGCAGCAGGTGGGTGTCGGTGCCCCCCGAGACCAGCGTGAATCCGTGGCCGACGAGCGCCTGCGAGAGCACGCGGGCGTTCTCCACGACCCGGCGGGCGTAGGCGCGGAAGCCCTCGCCGAGCGCCTCGCCGAAGCACGCCGCCTTGGCGGCGAGGATGTGCATGAGCGGCCCGCCCTGGAGCCCGGGGAACACGCTCTTGTCCACCCTCTCCGCGTGCGTGGCGCGGCACAGGATCACGCCGCCGCGAGGGCCGCGCAGCGTCTTGTGGGTGGTGCTCGTCACCACCGCGGCGTGCGGAACCGGGCTCGGGTGCACGCCCGCGGCCACGAGCCCGGCGATGTGCGCCATGTCCACGACCAGCGTGGCGCCCACCTCTTCGGCGATGCGCCCGAAGCGGGCGAAGTCGAGCGTCCGCGGGTAGGCGCTGGCGCCGGCCACGAGGATCGCCGGCCGGTGCTCGCGCGCCAGCCGCTCGACCTGATCGTAGTCGAGCAGCCCGTCCTCGAGCCGCACGCCGTACTGGACCGCCTTCCACAGCCGGCCGCTCACCGAGACGGGATGGCCGTGCGTGAGGTGGCCGCCGTGCGCGAGGCTCATCCCGAGCAGCGTCTGGCCGGCGTCCGCCACAGCCAGGTAGGCCGCCAGGTTCGCCGACGCGCCCGAGTGCGGCTGGACGTTCGCGTGCTCGGCGCCGAACAACTGCTTCAGCCGGTCGCGCGCCAGCTCTTCGGCCACGTCCACCCATTCGCAGCCGCCGTAGTAGCGCCGCCCGGGCAGGCCCTCGGCGTACTTGTTCGTGAGCACCGATCCCGCCGCCTCGAGCACCGCGTCGCTCACGTAGTTCTCGGACGCGATGAGCTCGAGCTGCGTGCGCTGCCGCTCGTACTCGGCCGCGAGCGCCTCGTGCAGGCGCGGGTCCTGGCGCTCGAGCGCCGGGAGGCGCGGCGCCCCCAGCTCGCCGGGCGGGCCGCTCACGGCGTGCGGTAGTTGCGGGACTCGTAGTCCCGGATCTTGCCCACGCGCCGCTCGTGCCGCCCGCCCTCGAACGGGGTCTCGAGCCACACCCGCAGCCAGCGCAGGGCCTCCTCCACACCGGGGATCGTCCGCTCCCCGAGCGCGAGCACGTTGGAGTCGTTGTCCGCGCGGGTGAGCCGGGCGGTCTCCTCGCTCGTCACGACCGACGCGCGCACGCCCTCGACCTTGTTCGCGGCGATGCTCGCGCCGATGCCGGTCGCGCACACCACCACGCCGCGGTCGGCGATCCCGGCGGAGACCCGTTCGGCGACCGGGATGACGTAGTCGGGGTAGTCCACCGACTCCCGCGCCGAACTCGTGCCCAGGTCCTCGACCGCGTGGCCGAGCCGCGCGAGCTCCGCCTTCACGAGTTCCTTGAGCGCGTAACCGGCATGGTCGCTGCCGACCGCGACACGCACGGTCACGGCCGCCCGGTCGCGGCGGCGACGGTGCGCGGCACTGGCGTGAGCCAGCCGTGGCGGTCGGGGACGTCGCCCTTCACGATGCCGAAGAACGCCTGCTGGATCGCGCGCGTCACCGGGCCGACGTCGCCGTTCCCCACCGGCAGGTGGTCCACCGCGGTGACCGGCGTGACCTCGACCGCGGTGCCGGTGAAGAACGCCTCGTCGGCCACGTACAGCAGCTCGCGCGGAACCGCCGTCTCGCGCACCGAGTAGCCCAGCTCGCGCGCGAGCTGCAGCACGCTCGCCCGGGTGATCCCGGCGAGGATGCTGTGGTGGAGCGGCGGCGTCACCAGCTCGCCCTTGTGCACGAGGAACAGGTTCTCGCCCGAGCCTTCGCTCACGTAGCCGTTCACGTCCAGCGCGATCGCCTCGGCGTAGCCGTCCTCGACGGCCTCGAGCTTGAGGAGTTGGGAGTTCAGGTAGTTGCCGCCGGCCTTGGCCATCGCCGGCAGCGTGTTCGGCGCCATGCGGGCCCAGGTCCCGACCTTGACCGAGACGCCCTTCGTGAGCGCGTCGTCGCCCAGGTACTTGCCCCACGGGTAGGCCGCCACCATCACCTCGATCGGCGTGCCGACCGGGTTCACGCCCACGTGCGCGTAGCCGCGCCAGATGAGCGGGCGGATGTAGCACTCCTGGAGCCGGTTCACGGACACGGTCTCGATGCAGGCGCGCTCGATCTGCTCGGTCGAGAACGGCACCTTCATCCGGTAGATCTTCGCCGAATAGGTCAGGCGCTCGATGTGCTCGCCGAGCCGGAAGATCGCGGGCCCCTGCCGCGTGGCGTAGCAGCGGATGCCCTCGAACACGCTCGACCCGTAGTGCATGACGTGCGACAGGACGTGGACCTTGGCGTCGTCCCAGGCCACGAACTGGCCGTTCATCCAGATCTTCTCGCTCTTGATCATCGCCATGGCGGGTCCCCTCGCGTGGGCGGCGTCCCTCAAGGAAGCGGGCGCTCGCGGAGCGCCTGCCGCACGTGCGGCGCGATGCGCCGCGCGTGCCGCCGAAGCCTGCTCCAGCACTCCTCGTACGCCTCGATCGAGGCGCCGAACGGATCGAACACCGGCGAGCCGGGATCCCCCGGCGCCGGCCACTCACTCACCACGTGCACGCGGTCGCCCGGCGCGCCGAGCGCCTCGACGGCGGCGCGATGCGACGGCGTCATCACGAACACCAGGTCCGCGTCCTTCACCCGCTCACGCGTGAGCGGTTTCGAGCGATGCCCGGAGAGGTCGAACCCCGAGGCCGCCGCGACCCGGAGCGACCCGGCGCTGGCGGGCTCCCCGGCCACCGCGGCCGTGCCCGCCGAGTCGATCTCGATCGCGGCGGCGTCCTCGCCCAGTTCCGCCCGCAGCGCGGCCACGGCCAGCGGACTGCGACAGGTGTTGCCACTGCAGACGAACAGGATCCTCAGGCCGGACCGCGCGCGCGACATTCGGGACGAGCATAGGTGCGCGCTTTCGGCACCGTCAACCGCCGCGCGCGGTGAGGTCGTCGAACTCCCCGAGCCGGGACGCGACGTCCACGGGCCCGCGCCGAAGGAGCTTCGGGCGCGGCCCCGAGACGTCCACCAGCGTCGAAGGGATGCCGCCGCGGCGGGGCCCGCCGTCCAGCACGAGGTCGAGCTGGTTGCCGAACGTGGCCACCACCTCCTCGGCGGTCTCGGCGGGCGGCTGTCCGCTCAGGTTGGCGCTGCTCGACACCACCGGCCCTCCGAAATGCCGGAGCAGCGCGTGCGAGAGCGGGTCCTTCGGGCAGCGGAGGGCGATGGTCCCGCCCTCGCCGCGCACGCCGCGCGGCACGATCTCCGCGGCGAGGAAGATGAGCGACAGCGGCCCCGGCCAGCACTCGCGGATCAGCCGCCGCGCGACCGGGCTCACTGCGAGCGCGAGGCCGTCGGCCTGGGACGGCTCCGGGATGAGCGAGATGAACGCGTGGCGCGGGTCGCGCCGCTTGAGCCGCTGGACGAGCTCCACCGCCGCCACGTCGAACAGCGAGCATCCGAGCCCGTACACGGTGTCGGTCGGGAACGCGATCACGCCGCCGCGCATGATCGCGAGCGCGGCCGCCTCGAGCGCCGCGCGCGGCGGACGCTCCGGGTCCACCTTCAGGACCTCCACGCGCGCCTCAGGCGGTGGCCGCGGCGCCGGCCATGCGCTCGGCGTGCGTCTCGAGCCGGCGCGCGAGCGGCGCGTCCTCGAGCGCGAGGATGCGGAGCGCGAGGAACGCCGCGTTGCGCGCGCCCCAGGCGCCCACGCCGAGCGTGCCCACGGGCACGCCCGGCGGCATCTGCACCGTGGACAGGAGCGCATCGAAGCCGCCGAGCGGCGACGAGGCGAGCGGCACGCCGAGGACCGGGAGGCGCGTGTGCGCCGCCATCGCCCCGGCCAGGTGCGCGGCGCCTCCCGCCGCGGCGATGATGACGCGCAGCCCGCGCCCGCGCGCCCCCTTCGCCCACGCCGCGGCCGCCTCCGGCGTGCGGTGCGCCGAGCGCACCGCCACCTCGCTCGCCACGCCGAACTCGGTGAGGATGCGGACCGCTTCCTCCAGGACCGCGCGGTCCGACTCGCTCCCCATGACGATGCCCACCCGTGCCGCCGAACGGCCCTTGCTCATGCGTCCCCCGCGACCGGGGCCGGCGTCGCGGCGATGTCGCCGCGGCTGCGCCAGCCCTCCCCCGACAGCCGCGCGCGCGCCGCGGTGAGCCGGGCGCGCGCCTCCTCGAGCGTGGGCCCGACGGCCGTGAGATAGGCCGCCCGCCCACCCGCCACCACCCACTCCCCGTGCTCGCGGCGCGTGGCCGCGTGGAACACGAGCACCCCCTCGCGCTCCACCTCGTCGAGCCCGCGCAGCTCGCCGCCGCCGCGCACCGCGTCCGGGTAGCCCGCGTCCACGAGTGCGAGTGTGACCGCGGCCCCGCGAGCGCGCCGCACCAAGCCCGGCTCGAGAGCGCCGCGCGCGGCGCTCTCGAGCAGGCGGCCGAGCGAGCCCTCGACGAGCGGCAGCACGGCCTCGGCCTCGGGATCTCCGAAGCGGGCGTTGAACTCCACCACCCGCGGCCCGCGCGGGCCCAGCATGAGCCCGGCGTAGAGGACGCCGCGATAGGGCGTGCCGCGGCCCTGGAGCGCGCGCAGGACCGGCGCGAGGATCTCCCCCGTGACGCGCGCCTCGAGCTCGGGGCCCACCGCGGCGACTGGGGCGTACGCGCCCATGCCGCCGGTGTTCGGGCCCTGGTCGCGGTCGAAGGCGCGCTTGTAGTCCCGGGCCGGGGGCAGGAGGAGCGCACGCTCCCCGTCGCACACCGCGAGCAGCGTGGCCTCCTCGCCGTCGAGGAAACGCTCGATCACCACCCGGCGGCCGCTCGCGCCGAAGCGCGTGCCCTCGAGGCACTCGTGCACGAACGCCTCGGCCTCGGCGCGGGAGCGGGTCACGCGCACGCCCTTCCCCGCGGCGAGGCCGTCGGCCTTCACCACCCACGGCGGCCCGAGCCGGTCGAGCGCCGCGAGCGCGCGGTGCGCGTCCTCGTGCGCCTCGGCCTCGGCGGTGGGAACGCCGGCCTCGCGCATGAGCTGCTTCGCGAACCACTTGCTGGACTCGATCCGCGCGGCCTCTCGCGAGGCCCCCGAGACCGCGATCCCGGCGTCCGCGAGCGCGTCGGCCAAGCCCGCCGCGAGCGGCGCCTCGGGGCCCACCACGACCAGCGCCACGGACTCCCGCCGGGCCAGCGCCACGACCGGGGCGGGGTCCTCGGGCCGCACGTCGAGGCAGCGGAACGCGCGGGCGATCCCCTCGTTCCCCGGGGCCACGATCACCTCCGGCTGCTCGGGGTCGCGCGCGAGCCGCCACGCGAGGGCGTGCTCGCGCCCACCCGAGCCGACGACCAGGATGCGGCGGGACATGGGGCGGAATCTAGAGGGTTTCGCGCGTTCCTGCACCAGCCCGCGGCCCGCCGCGGGCGGCCCCGGACGCGCCACCGGCACCGGCGGCGGCGGCGAGCGCGGCGAAGCGCTCGCGGCCGCCCCCCGCGGCGACGCGGCCGGCCGCGTCCCAGAGGAGCGCGAGCTGGACGGACAGCAGGCGTTCGGCCTCGGCTGCGAAGGCGAACGCGCCGGCGGCGCCGAGCGCCCGCGCGGCCGCCGCCCACGCCGCCGCCGTCGCGGACGAGGCCAGCCCGGGACAGAGGATGAACGGGCCGCCCCGGCACTCGCCCGGGCCGCCGGTCGCGGGCCCCACCACCACGAGCGCCTCGGCCTCGCGCAGCTCGTCCGAGACCTCGACCGGCTCGCCCCCGTCCGTCCGCCCGACGACGAAGCACGGCCCGTGCGGGTCGTGCGCGAGCACCGGGATGCCGAGCGAGCTGCGCAGCCGTTCGCGACCGCCGGTCGGCCAGGGAGGACCCGCGGCGAGGAGCACGAACTGGCGGCCCGCCGGCACCCCCAGCGAAGCGAGCGTGCGCGAGACCGCGCCGAGCGCGATCTCCAGCCGCTCCCGCTCGGCCGGCGCCGCGTCCGCGGCGATCGCGGTGACGAGCGCGCCCGGGAAGCGCGCGGCGAGGGGGCCGTCCCCGGGCGCGGCGAGCGCACGCGCCACCTCGCGGGCGAACGCCTCGCGCTCGTCCGTCACGGGCGCGGGGCGCGCGCCGCCAGCTCCTCGCGCAGGAGCCGGCGCAGCACCTCGGGCACGGCGCGACCGCCGGCCCGCTTCATGGCCTGGCCGACCAGGAAGCCGAACGTCTTCTCCTGCCCGGCCAGCACCTGCGCGGCGGCGGCCGCGTGCTCCTCCAGCACCGCACGCACGAGCGGCCGGATCTCGCTCTCGTCGCCCGCCACCTTCACGCCGTGGCGCTCGAGCAGCTCCGCCACCGTCCCCGGCTCGTCGGCGAGCCAGCCGAACACCTCCTTCGCCACCGGCCCCGGCAGCTCGCGCGCCGCGACCCGGGCGAGGAACCCGGCGAACCGCGCGGGCGGCACGCGCGCCGCCCATCCCTCCATGTCCCAGTCGCGTTCCTTGAGCACGCGCAGCACCTCGGTCAGGAGCCAGTTGCCCGCGAGCTTCGCCTGGCCCGCGGGAGCCGCCCGCTCGAGGTAGTCGGCGAGTTCTCGGGTTTCCGTGAGCACCGCCGCGTCCCGGGCCGGCAGCCCGAGCGCGTCGCGGAAGCGCGCCTCGCGCGCCCACGGCAGCTCGGGCAGCGCCGCGCGCGCGGCCTCGAGTTCGGCCCCGCTCACGCGCAGCACGGGCAGGTCGGGGTCCGGGAAGTAGCGGTAGTCGTTCGCGTGCTCCTTGCTGCGCATGACCACGAGCCGGTCGTGGTCCGCGTCGTAGAGGAGCGTGGCCTGCTCGATCCGGCCGCCGGACTCCAGCACGGCCACCTGGCGGGAGATCTCCGCGCGCACGCCGCGCTCGACGCCCTTGATGCTGTTCAGGTTCTTGAGCTCGGTCTTCGTGCCCAGCGCGCTCTCGCCGGCGCGGCGGACGCTCACGTTCGCGTCGCAGCGGAGCTGGCCCTTCTCCATGTCGGCGTCCGAGACGCCGAGCCAGCGGACGAGCCGGCGGAGCTCGGCCAGGAACCCGGCGCACTGCCCGGGGCTCGACAGCACCGGCTCGGTGACCAGCTCCAGCAGCGGCACGCCGGCGCGGTTGAAGTCCACGCGCGAGAGCCGGCGGTCGCCGTGCCGCTCGGGATGGAACGACTTGCCGGCGTCCTCCTCGAGGTGGAGCCGCGTGAGCGCGACGTCGCCGGACGCGAGCGGCAGCGCGCCGCCCGCGGCGAGTGGCCGGTCGTACTGGGAGATCTGGTAGTTCTTGGGCATGTCCGGGTAGAAGTAGTTCTTGCGCGCGAACACGCTCTCGCCGCGGACCTCGCTCCCGAGCGCGAGCCCCAGGCGGACCGCGGCGGCGACCGCGGCCGCGTTCGCGCGCGGCAGCGCGCCCGGGAGCCCGAGGCAGACCGGGCAGACGCGGGTGTTGGGCTCGGCCCCGAAGCCGGCCGGGCAGCCGCAGAACATCTTGGTGCGCGTCCGAAGCTGGACGTGGCACTCGAGCCCGATCACCGCCTCCCAGCCGGGCGCGCTCACGCGCCGACCCCCCGCGGCCACTCGAACGCCCGCTCCTCGTCCGGCGACGTCGCGGCCGGGTCGCCCCCCACCTCCAGCGCGCGCGCGGCGCGCAGCAGCACGGGTTCGGCGTCCTCGGGCCCGAGCAGCTGGACCGAGGTCGGGAGCCCCTCCGGCGCGAGGCCCATGGGCGCGGCCAGGCCGGGGATCCCGGCCAGGTTGGCGCCGAGCGTGAACACGTCCGACAGGTACATCGCGAGCGGGTCGGCGGTCTTCTCGCCGAGTCGGAACGGCAGCGACGGGACCGCCGGCAGCAGCATCAGGTCGCAGCGCGCGAACGCGGCCCGGTATTCGGCCACGATGCGCGTGCGCGCGCGCTGCGCCCGGTCGTAGTACTGGTCGTGGTAGCCGGCCGAGAGCGCGTACGTGCCGAGCAGGATGCGGCGCCTCACCTCGGGGCCGAAGCCCTCGCCGCGCGTGCGCGCGTAGAGCTCGCCCAGATCGCCCGAGGCGCGCCGGAGGCCGTAGCGCACGCCGTCGAAGCGCGCGAGGTTGCTGCTCGCCTCGGCCGTGGCGAGCAGGTAGTAGGTCGCGACCGCGTAGTCGCCGGGCAGGAACTCGAACGGTACCCGCACCGCGCCCGCGCGCTCGAGCGTCGCCGCCGCGCGCTCGAGCGCCTCCACGAGCGGGGCGTCCACGCCCTCGCGCCACAGGTTCGCCGGCCAGCCGAAGCGGACGCCCCGCACGCCCGCGTTCCAGCCGCGAACGTCCGGCGCCGGGCCCGGCCGCGCGCTCGCGTCGTACGGGTCGGGCCCGGCGATCGCGGCGAAGACTTCCGCGACGTCGCCCACGTGGCGCGCGAACACGCCGACCTGGTCGAGCGAGGAACCGAACGCCACCAGCCCCCAGCGCGACAGCCGGCCGTACGTGGGCTTGAGGCCGTACACGCCGCAGAACGCGGCCGGCTGCCGGACCGAGCCGCCGGTGTCGCTGCCGAGCGCCACCGGCACGAGCCCGTAGGCCACGGCCGCCGCGGGCCCGCCGGAGGAGCCGCCCGGGACGCGGCCGAGGTCATACGGATTGCGGGTGGGCCCGAAGGCGCTGAACTCGGTGGACGAGCCCATCGCGAACTCGTCCATGTTGCCCTTCCCCGCCACCACCGCGCCGGCCTCGCGCAGCCGGCGCACGACCGTGGCGTCGTAGGGCGAACGCCAGCCCTCGAGCATGCGGGATCCGCAGGTGGTCGGGTGGTCCACCGTGCACAGGTTGTCCTTGAGGACGACCGGGACGCCGGCGAGCGCGCCGTCGCGGCGCGCGGCGTGCGCCGCGGCCCGGCGCGCGGCGGGCTCCGCCGAGAGGAGCGCATGCACGTCCCGCTCCCAGCGGGAGCCGGGGCCGGCGAAGCCGGACTCGGCGGCCGCGTCGGGCGCCAGCGATCCCGTCCGCACCGCGCGCGCGATCGCGCGCGCCGGGAGCCGCCAGGCCTCGTCCGGCGTCACGGCTCGAGCGCCTCCACCACCGGTGGGACCAGGAAGTAACCGGCCTCGGCCTCCGGCGCGCCCGCCGTGGCGGCGCCGGGGGCGAGCGTGCGGCCGTCCGGCTCGTCGCTCCGGAGCGGCTCGCCGGCGGGGGCGAACGCGCTCGGCTCGAGCCCCTCCAGGTCCAGCTCCTCGAGCCGCGCCACGAAGTCCAGCACCTGGGAGAGCTGGGCCGCGACCCGGTCGAGCTCCGCGTCCGGGATCGCGAGCCGCGCGAGCGAGGCGATGCGCGCGGCCTCGGCGCGGTCAATCGCCATCGTCCGCCCCGGTCACGAACCGTGCGACCACGCGCTTCGTGGAGCCCGTGAAGCGGACCGTGAGCTTCATGTCCGGGCCCTCGCCCTCCGCGTCCAGCACCGTGCCCACCCCGAACGTCTCGTGCACGACGCGCCGCCCGACCGCGCGTCGCGACTGCCGCGTGCGACCGCCGCTCCCGCCGGTCGGCGCCCACGAGCTCGCGCCGGTGTCGTCCGGGAGATCCTGGGAGTCGTCGTCCATGTCGTCGCGCCCGCGCGTCGGCCCGTGGCGCGCGCCGCCGACGGCCCAGCGGCGCGGCTCGCGCCACTCGCCGGCGTACGACTCGCGCTCCAGCAGCCGGTCGGGGACCTCGCCCACGAACCGCGAGATCGCCGAGCCGCGCCCGCCGTCGAACCGTCGCCGCCACGCCGCCGCGGTGAGCAGCACCTCGTCGCGCGCGCGCGTGAGCGCCACGTAGAAGAGCCGCCGCTCCTCCTCCAGCTGCTCGCCCCGCTCGAGCGACGAGGCGTGCGGCAGGAGCCCCTCCTCGAGCCCGGCGACCGCGACCGCGTCGAACTCGAGCCCCTTGGCGTTGTGGACCGTGAGCAGCAGCACGCGGTCGCCGCCCGAGAGCCGGTCGGCGTCGGTGAGGAGCGAGCACTCCGAGAGCCACGCCAGCAACGTTCCCCGTTCGTCCGCGCCGGGCTCGGCGGTGTCGTCCGCCTCGCGCGCGGCGGCGCGCGCGGCGAACGCGGCCGCGGACACGCCCAGCTCCTCCACGTTCGCGCGACGCTCGGCCGGGTCGGTCTCGCCCGACGCGTCCAGGTGCTCGAGGTAGCCGCTCGCCTCCAGCAGATGCGCGAACAGCTCGGGCAGCGGCAGGTCGAGCTTCGCCCGGAGGCCGTCGTGGAGCGCCACCAGGCGCGCCGCGCCCGCCCGCGCGGCACCGCGCAGCGCGCCCTCGGCCACGAGCGCGCGCAGGGCCTCGACCGGCTCGGCGTCCGCACGCTCGAGCCGCGCGCGAAGCTGCTGCTCGACCGCGGCGCCAAGGCCGCGGCGCGGCGTGTTCCAGATGCGGAAGAACGCGGCCGTGTCGCGCGGGTTCGCGACCAGGCGCAGGTAGGCGAGCACGTCCTTCACCTCGCGCCGCTGGAAGAACGACACCCCGCCCACGATCTCGTACGGGACGCCGGCCTGGCGGAGCTCGGTCTCGAGCGCGCGCGACTGGGCATTTGTGCGGTAGAGCACCGCGCAGTCCGCGAGCCGGCGGCCGCGTCCGCGCTGGCGCTCGAGCCACTGCCGCACCCGGCGCGCCTCGAACTGCTCGTCGGGCAGCAGCGCGAAGCCGAGCCGGGCGCCCGCCTCGCGCTCGCTCCACAGCGTCTTGCCCTTGCGCGCCACGTTGTTCGCGATGACCGCGTTCGCCGCGTCGAGGATGTTGCGCGTGCTGCGGTAGTTCTGCTCCAGGCGCACGGTCACGGCGCCGGGGAAGGCGCGCTCGAAGTCGAGCACGTTCGCGAGGTCGGCGCCGCGCCAGCCGTAGATGCTCTGGTCGTCGTCGCCCACCACGAACACGTCGCCGTGCGCCGCGCCCAGCGCCTGCACCAGGCGGAACTGGGCGTGGTTCGTGTCCTGGTACTCGTCCACGAGCACGTGCCGGAACCGCTCCGACCAGCGCGCCCCGGCGGCCGGGTGCTCCTGCCAGAGCCGCACCGCTTCGCCGATCAGGTCGTCGAAGTCGAGCGCTCCCGCCCGGCGCAGCGCCAGCTGGTAACGGCCGTACAGCGTGGCCAGCATGCGGTCGAATTCGCTGCGCGCTTCCGCCTCCGCCCGCGCCGGCCCGACCAGCGCGTTCTTGGCGTCGGAGATCCGCCCCAGCACGACCCCGGTGCGGTAGACCGTATCCGGGAGCCCCGCCGCGCGCACCAGCTCGCGAATCACCCCCTCCTGGTCGTCGCGGTCGTACACGGCGAACCCGGGCGCCAGCCCGAGCGTGCGCGCCTCGCGCCGCAGGATCCGCAACGCGGTGGCGTGGAACGTCCCGATCCACAGCCGCCCGGCGAGCCCGCCCAGCTCGGCGGCCAGCCGCTCGCGCATCTCGCGCGCGGCGCGGTTCGTGAACGTGAACGCCAGCACGCATTCGGGCGGCACGCCCCGCGCGAGCAGCCGCGACACCCGCGCCGTCAGCACGCGCGTCTTGCCCGACCCCGCCCCCGCGATCACCAGCAGCGGCCCGCCCGCGTGCTCCACGGCGGCCAGCTGGGCGGGGTTCAGGTGAGCGAGCGACATGCGGGTCTCCGAAGGAGGGAGCGTGGGCACCCGCAATCTAGCGCATGGCCAGCCCCGGTTCACGCACCCGGCGGAACGGCGTCGAATGCGCGCCCGCCGCGAGGCCGGCGGGGTGAGAGGCCTCGTGAACCCGGCGAGTCGCGGCCCGCCCTGAGACATGGAATGGCGAAGGGCGCCGCGAGCGTCAGCCATGGGCCGGCCCGGAAGGCCGGCCCGAACGTTCGCCGGGTTCGCGAGGCCGCTCACCCCGCGTGAGTCGCAGGCGACCGCGAACGCGATCGTCGGAGCCGCGACGCCACCGCGTCACTTCACGAACAGCATCTCGCGGTACTTCGGCAGCGGCCAGTGCTCGTCGTCCACCAGCGATTCGAGCCGGTCCGCCACCTCGCGCGCCTCCTGCATGAGCGGCCGCATCTTCCCGCCCAACGTGCGGCACGCCGCCATCTCGTCGTGCGAGCCGTGCAGCTGCTTGAGCAGCGCCTGGATCCGCTCCACGCCGTCCTGCGCCGCCTCCAGCCCCGCCGTGAGCGCCGAGACGCGCCGGCCGTACGCCGAGCCCTTCGCCGAGCCCGACGCCTCGGACCACACGCGCCAGGCGCTGCCCGTGCTCGCCAGCTGCTGCTCCACCGCCGGGATGACGCAGGTGTTGAGGACGTCGACCAGCGACTCGGCCTCGAGCGTGACCTGCTTCACGTAGCGCTCGATCGCCACGACGAAGCGGGCGTCCACCTCCAGCTGCGACAACACGCCCGTGCGCACGAGGAAGCCATGGTGCTCCGGCTTCATCACCGCCTCCAGCGCGGCCGGCGTGTCGGACAGGTTCGGGAGCCCCCGCCGTTTCGCCTCGGCCTTCCACTCGTCGCTGTAGTTGTTGCCCTCGAACCGAACCGCGGCCGTCTCGGTGAAGACCTCCCGGAGCAGGTCCGCCACCGCCTGGTCGCGGTGCTTCGGGGCGCCGTCCAGCTTCTTCTTCAGCCGCTCCGTCATCTCGCTGAGCGCGTCCGCCACCGCCGCCGTCAGCACCGCCATCGGCACCGCACAGTTCATCGAGCTGCCCACCGCTCGGAACTCGAACTTGTTGCCGGTGAAGGCGAACGGAGAGGTGCGGTTGCGGTCGGTGTTGTCCTTCGCCAGCGTCGGCAGCTTGCCCACGCCCATCTCCAGCAGGAAGTGCTCCGGGTCCTTCCCCGCCTCGCCGCGCATGAGCCGTTCGAGGATGTCGGTGAGCTGCTCGCCCACGAACGCCGACAGGATCGCCGGCGGCGCCTCGTTCGCGCCCAGGCGCAGGTCGTTGTTCGCCCCCGAGACCGACCAGCGCAGCGCCACCGCGTGGTCGTGCACCGCCTTCAGGCACACCGCGAGGAACGCGAGGAAGCGCAGGTTCTGGTGCGGCGTCTTGCCCGGGTCGAGCAGGTTCTCGCCCCGGTCGGTGGCCATGGACCAGTTGCAGTGCTTGCCGCTGCCGTTGATGCCGGCGTACGGCTTCTCGTGCAGCACGCACACGAAATCGTGGCGCAGCGCCACGCGCCGGGCCACGTCCATCGCCAGCACGTTGTGGTCGTTGGCCAGGTTCACGTCCTCGAAGATCGGCGCCATCTCGAACTGCATCGGCGCCACCTCGTTGTGCCGGGTGCGGATCGGCACGCCGAGCCGGTAGAGCTCGTACTCCAGCTCCTCCATGAACGCCAGCACGCGCGCGGACACGCTGCCGAAGTAGTGGTCCTCGAACTGCTGGTGGCGCGCCGAGGCGGCGCCGAGCAGCGTGCGCTCGGTGAGCACGAGGTCGGGCCGCAGCGCGTGGTGCGCGCGGTCCACCAGGAAGTACTCCTGCTCGCAGCCGAGCGTGGCGGAGACCGCCTTCACGTCCACGTCGCCGAGCAGCTTGAGGAACGACACCGCGTTCCGCGACAGCACTTCGATCGAGCGGAGCAGCGGCGTCTTGTGGTCGAGCGAGTGGCCGTGGTAGCTGATGTACGCGGACGGGATGCACAAAGTGCGGCCGTTCGCGCTCTCCACCAGGAACATCGGCGAGCTCGGGTCCCAGGCCGTGTAGCCGCGCGCCTCGAACGTGCTGCGCATGCCGCCGGAGGGGAACGAGCTCGCGTCGGGCTCGCTCTGCCAGAGCTGCGAGCCGCTGAACTTCTCCAGTACCCGCAGCTCGCCCGCCATCTGCACGTTCAGGTCCATGAAGCTGTCGTGCTTCTCGGCGGTGAGCCCGGTCATGGGCTGGAACCAGTGCGTGAAATGCGTTGCGCCGTGCGAGACCGCCCAGTCGCGGGCCACGGACGCGACCGCGTCGGCCACCTCGCGCGTGAGCGGCTGGCTGTGGCGCAGCGTGGCGAGCAGCGCGGCGTGGACGTCGCGCGGCAACTTCTCGCGGAGCTTGATGAGGTCGAGCACGTGGCGCCCGAAGTAGCTGCTGATGGGGGCGCGGTGGCCGTCCGGCATGCGCGGGGCGGCGAACGTGCGGGGCTGGCGGGCGCTCACTTCGAGCACCGCGGCGTTCCGGGGCGAGGTCATCCGGGACTCCTGGTTCTGACCGCGACGAGCCACACCCGCCGCGACCGGTCGAGGTTCCAGGGCCGACCCGAGCCCGACCGGGACCCGCGCTCGACCCCCTTCCGTGCCGTCATGCTAGCGGAAGCGGTATCGGCCGGCGAGCGCCGCCGCAGGAGCGCCGCCCGGGACACGCGGGGCGCCGGGGCCGGAGCCCCGGCACCCGCGGGGTCAGAACTCGGGCCCGATGCTGAAGTGCCAGCGCGGCTTGCGGACCCGGTCCAGGTTCGTGGCCCAGGCCACGTCCAGCTTCATCGGCAGGCCGAGGAACCAGGTGCGCACGCCCGTCCCGAACGAGAAGTGCGGGTCCACCAGGTGCCGCCCGCGCTCGTCCCTGGTCCAGAAGCGCGGCGTGCGGCCCTCGTCCCAGACCGCGCCCAGGTCCGCGAACAGAGCGCCGCGGATGCGAAGGTTGCCGATCGGGACCGGGCCCACGAGCCCCAGGTCCTCGACGAACGGGAACCGCAGCTCGGCGTTCGCCATCGCGAGCCGGGTCCCGATGATCTCGAAGTCCGGGAAGCCGCGGATCGTCGAGAAGCCGCCGACGCGGAACGCTTGCGGGTCGCGGCCACCGCTCGCGCCGCCCAGCAGCCGTGTGGCGAACGAGTAGCCGCGTCCGAGGTCGCGGTACTGGCGCAGGTCGAGCGTCGCGGTGTGGTACGCGAGCGCGTTCGGAAACCACGCGAACGCCGGGCTGTAGGTGAGGTTCCAGCGCCCGCCGTTCACCGGGCCGCTCGAGCCGAACAGCGAATTGTCGCCGACCAGCGACAGCGAGGGCGACGAGGCCGAGCGGTACTCGCGGTTCCTCGACACGATGCTCCCGTCCAGCTGGCGCTCGAAGAACTCCTCCTCCACGAACATCTGCGTGAGCTGCGCCTCGGCCCGGCGGAAGCGATCGAACGGGTAGCTCCAGCCGGCGAGCGCACCGAACGTGCGCTCCGAGAACAGCTCGGCGCTCCCCAGCTGCTCGCCCAGCGTGGTCACGCGCGATTCGAAGTAGTTCTTGAAGTGGAACACGCCCACGCTCCAGTCCAGGCGGCGCGGCAGCACGCTGTAGAGGAGCAGCGCGTTCGCCTCCGAGAGCGAGTTCGAGAACACGTCGCCGGCGAAGTACAGGCTGTGGTCGCCGAGGAAGTCGCTGAACAGGATCTGCGTCGAGCCCGCGAACCCGAAGCTGCTCGCGGCGAGAGCGCCCACCTGCACCGCCTCCGGCGCGAGCTTCCAGCGGTAGCGCGCCGGCTTCTGGCCCAACACGCTGTCGGAGAGAGCGAACGGCCCGCCGCGCTCGACGAGCGGCGTGCGCACCGGGCGCACCGTGCGCGCCGTGTCCGGCGCGACCGGGGCCGGCGGCACCGGGAAGCCGCCGCCGTCCCACGGCGGCGGCTCGAGGCCGGCCGGCCGGAGGGGTCCGCGCGGCGACGTCACCCTCGGGCCCCGGCGCTCGCCCGCCGCGACCGTCGTGTCCGGGACGCTGGCCGAGTCCGGCCAGGCGCCGAACAGCGCCGCCGAGCGCTCGGGGGTGCCCGCGACCGAGTCCTCACCGCTGCGCGCCTCCGCGAGCGAGAGCACGGCGGCCGGCGCGTTGCGGCGCAGGCGCTTCACCACCGGGTCCAGCGTGAGCGGCTCCTGCACCGCGAAGATGTCGTAGCCGCCGCGGTCGAACGCCGAGAACACCAGCCGGTCGTTCTGCCGCGACCACGACACCGCCTGCACGCCGCCGGTCAGGTCCGTGAGCTGCGTGATGCTGCTGTCGGCCGGGTCGTAGAGCGCCAGGTTCGGCGAGCCGCCCCGGTCGGTGATGAACACCAGGCGGCGTCCATCCGGCGACCAGGCCGGGCCGTGGTCGTCGCCGGCCGTGTCGAGCAGCAGCCGGGTCGTGCCGCTCGCCAGCTCATGCTCGAACAGGCCGTAGCGGCCGAAGCCGTCCTTGGGCCGCAACGGGCTCAGCACGACCGGCGCGAGCCGATCCGAGGCGAACGTGATCCGCCGGCCGTCCGGCGACCAGGTCGGCTCCTTCTCGTCCCAGGCGTCGTCGGTGAGCCGGGTGGACTCGCCGGTGCCGGCGTGCACTAGCCACAGGTCCGAGCGCCCGTTTCTCAATCCCAGCACGACCAGCGAGTCGGAGTCCGGGGCCCAGGCCGGGAACGACAGTTGCTCGCACGGCACGTCCAGCCGGCGCAGCACCTTGCCGTCCGCGGCCGCGACCACGTACAGCCGGTCCTTGCCGCGGCTGCCCGCCACGAACGCCAGCCGCTCGCCGTCGGGCGACCACGCGATCGAGGTGCGCAGCAGCGGGAACGCCTCGAACTCTACGTTGCGCTCGCCGCGCACGACGCGCCGGATGGGCCGGCCGTCGAACGCCGACATCAGGAACACGTCCGTGTACTGGCGGCGGTCGCTGAAGTACGCCACGCGGTCGCCCTGCGGCGAGACCGAGGGCCAGAAGTTGAGCGCGCTCTCGTCCCGGCGGTGGTCGGTGAGCCGCTTCGCGAACGCGTCCGGGTGGTCGAGCTTCGCGAGCGTGGGCCAGTAGCGCTTGCGCAGGCTCTCCCGCCACTGCTCGTCGAAGCGCCGCGGCGACAGCCCGTACGTGCGCTGGAACGCGCGGTCGAAGCCGCGCAGCTGGCGCACCCGCCGCAGCATGTCGCGGAATCGCTGCTCGCCGTGGCGCGCGATCAGGTGATCGATCGCGGACTGACCCATCTTGTAGACCAGGTAGCCGCCGGCGTACTCGAGCGGCGGCAGGTAGCCGGTGAGCGAGCCGTCGCGCACGAACATCTCCGCCACGGGCTCCATGCCGAGCGAGAAGTACTCCGCCATGCCCTCCGCGAACCACAGCGGCACGTGGAACAGGCCCTGGCCCGAGAGGAGCGAGATGCCGGGGGCGTTGTAGAACATGTCGAACTGGAACGCGTGCACGAGCTCGTGCACGAGCACGTGCCGGAAGTCCTCGTACGAGCCCGAGAACGGCACCACGACCCGGTCGCGGAGCGCCTCGGTGAAGCCGCCCGTGGAGGCGTCGATCAGGTCCTGAGTGATGTTCGTCTGGCTGAACTCGTGATGCGAGGCGTACAGGATGATCGGGATGCGCCGGCTGAGCGTGTGGCCGAAGCGCTCCGAGAACGACGCCTGCGTCTTCTCGGCCAGGTCGAGCGTGCGCATGGCGAGGCTGTCGGCGCCCTCGTCGAAGTACACCTCGAAGTGGTCCGAGGTGATCGAGCGCCAGGAGTGGTCGCGGTACTGCACCTTGTTCTGGCCGAAGTACTGTGCGTGCGCCGCGCCCGCCAGGCCGAGCAGCCCGGCCAGCACGAGGCCGCAGCGCGCGATGATGCCGCCCCTCATCCCGTCCTCCCTTTCCGCGTCCCTGGTCCCGCGGCCACGAGCCCCCGGTCCACTCTACACCCCGCGGCCGCCGCCCGTTCCCGGGCCGACCCCGCCGCGGCCGTTCAATACTCCCAGCGCGCCTTGAGGTTCACGTTGTAGTCCGTGTTCGGCTGAGTCGACCCGGTCAGTGAGCTCCTTCGGCGCGACACGCCGCTGGTGACGAAGATGAACCGGTTCACCCGGTACTCCGCCTCGACGTTCTGCTCGAACAGATCGGTCAGGTCCGGCCGCGACGTGCTGGCCTGCCGGCCCAGCCCCGGCACGCGCTGCTGGTAGCGGAGCGCGAGCCGCTCGGTCAGCTGCGAGCCCACGCCCACGACCAGCTCCCCCTCGCCGGTCGAGAGCCCGCCCCGGTCTCGTCGCAGTTCCCACTCCGTGATCGCGCCCTGGAAGAACTCCGACAGCCCGGCCGAGAGCTGGGCGTTCAGCTGGCGCGTGAAGTAGTGGTCGAGGTAGTCGGTCGGCGAGGCGAGCGACACCTTGCCGCGCTCGTCCTGGAAGCTCCCGAGCGTGAGCCCCTCGAGGATGCTCCGCTGGTCGGCCTCGGGATTGGAGCTCGTGAGCGAGATGACCGGCCGGCTCGAGCGGCCGGCGATCTGGGCGGTGATCGTCTCGAACGACGCGGTCTGGTCCGCCCGCACGAACCGGATGCGGGTGTCGGCCGCGATGTCCAGCAGCGGGTCCACGCCGTTCTGGTTGTCGAACGTGATGTCGGCGCGGTCGAGGCGGAAGCGGTTGCTCAGAAACCAGTAGGTGCCGCGCAGCGAGTGCATCTCGCCGAAGATGATGAGCGAGTCCGGCGTCTGCTGGAGGTCGAGGTCGGCGTTGAACTCCACGTCCGCGTCGGCGGTCCGCCAGCGCAGGTTGCTCGTGGCCTCGGCCCGGATCCGGTATGTCCAGTAGAGCGGCTGCGTCGTCGCGGCGCGCTTCTGCACCTCGGACTGGTTCGCGAAGTCGAACTCGATGACGCCGCGCTCCACGCGCGCCTGCCCCGCCACGTGCGGCACGCGCTGCCCGTTCACGCGCGGGCCGTCGCTCACCACGAAATCGCCGTCGAACAGCACCGCGTAAAGCCCCTCCTCGGCCGCCGCGAAACCGCGCAGCGCGAGCGGGAAGCGGTAGCTCACGAGCCGGCCGCCCTCGAGGCGGACCTCGCCGCTCGACGACAACCGCCCGGTCCGGCCCTGGCGCGCCCACAGCGTGTCGAGCACGAGCCGGTCCTGGTCGAAGTGCAGGTCCGCGCCAAGCCCCTCGATCACCTCGCTCCGGTTCACCGGCCGCACGAGGCCGTCGCGGATTCGTCCGCGTCCGGTCAGGCGCGGCGTGCGCGCGGTCCCGCCGATCTCGGCGGCGAGCTCGAACCGTCCGCGCGCCGACTGGAGCTGCGGCACGAGCAGCGGGAGCACCTGGAGGTCGCCGGCGGGGATGTCCACGCGGCCCTCGATCGCCGCGTCCGGCACCGAGGGCATCCGGCCGAGCGCCAGGTCCAGCGGCAGCGACAGCCGCGCCGTGGACTCCACGTTCTGGATGCGCGCGCGGACCTCGCGCGCGTCCAGGCGCCGGTCTGCGTAACGCGCGCGCACGTCCACGCGCTCGGTGCGGAGGTCCCGCCAGCCGAATCGGTCGGCGCGCGCCTGCACGTCCAGCACCGGGGCCGCGGGGCGCCCGGACAGCGTCACCGTGCCCGAAACGGTCCCGTCCCAGCCCTTGACCCTCGGCATCACCGCGGAGAACGGCCCGACCGGGAACGCGGTGGCGCTGGCGTGCCCGCGGCAGATTCCCGCGTCGCGGAGCCAGCGCACGATCGCGGTCGGAGAGAGCGAGTCGGGGAACGGCGCCGTCGTGCGCTCCACCGCGCCCGTCGCGCGCAGCGCGCCTTCGCCCAGCTCGAACCGGCCGTCCTCGAGCTCGAGCCGGCGCGCCCCGCCGGCGAGCAGCACCGAGACCGAGTCGGCGCTGTGCCCACCGAAGCGCGGGCGGCTCGCGCGGCCCTCGAACCGCCAGCGCGGGTCACCGGAGCGTCCCTGCACGGCGAGCCGGACGCCCGCGCGGCCGCCGAGGCCCTGCTCGCGCGGGAAGCCGAGCCGCGCGAGGTCCAGGCGCTCGCCGGTGAACTCGAAGTCGTAGGGCCCGCCGGGCGAGGCCCAGCGACCGCGCGCCTCGACGTGCGCGTCGCGGTCGTTCGCCACGAGCCGCTCGAACAGCACGCCTCCGGGGTCGCCCGCGAGGCGCACCGGCGGCTCGGCCACGAAGTGGAACTGCCCGCTCGCCACTTGCGCGGCGCTCAGCGTCATCCACCACGTGGCTCCACGCCACGCGGCCTGGCCGGTGGCGGTGAACGTCGTGTCGCCCGCGTGCGCCGTGACCGGCAGGAACTGGACGACCTGGTCGCCGAGCAGGATCGGCGCGCCGGCGCGGTCCAGGTGGATCCCGAGGAAGTGGCCGTCCTCGGCGTCCACCCGCGCCGCGATCTCCGGCTTGGGCAGCAGCCGCCCGCGCACGCCCTCCAGCGTCCAGCGCGCGAACGAGGCCGCGGCCCAGCGGGTGTCCGAGCCCGCGAGCGAGCCGGCCACGGTCAGCGCGCCGGCGCGCGACTCGACCATCCCGTCGCCGCGGTCGAGCCGGCCGGTGAGGCCGGTGGCCCGCCCGTCGGGCCACTCCTCGAGCGGGAGCCCGCGCACCGACCATGTCCCGCTCCAGCCGCCATGCGCGTCCGTGCGGCCGCGCAGCGTGAACCGGCCGCCGAGCCGCGTGCCCGCGACGCGGAACGAGTCCGCTCCCACCGCCGGCCACTCCACGCGCACGCCGGCGCTGTCCGCGCGCCAGCCCTGCCAGGCCGAGGCCGCGAGCCGCGCGTCCAGCTCCCCGCTCGGCCGGCCGCGCGTCACCGCACGGTAGCGGAACCAGCCGTTCAGGTCCCCGGCCGGCCAGCCGTCGAGCCGGAGGAAGCCCCATTGCGAGGGATCGGCGTGGCGGGCGTCGGCCTCGACCTCCCAGCCCTCGCGCGACCAGCGCACGCGCCCGAGCATGTCGCCCGCCGGCGAGCGAGCGGCGAGCGAGTCCAGCCCCAGCTCGCGCCCGTCCCAGCGCACGCGCCCCGAACCTTCGGCCGCGAGCCCGTCCCAGCCCAGCGTGGCCGTGAAGCGGCCAGTCCAGTCCCGGTCGCCGCTCGCGTCCAGCACGAACGAGCCCTCGCCCGGGACGTCGAACGCGCGGTTGTCGAACACGCGCGCGAGCCAGCGCCAGTTCACGCGCCCGACCGTGGCCCGCGCGTGCCGCACCGGGTCGCGCGCGCCCCACGCCAGCTCCCCCCGCAGCTCCAGGTCGCGGCTCGCCAGCTCGTTCACGCGCACCTGAACGCCGCTGCTGTCGGCGCGCAGGTCGGCCGCGAGCCGGTCGAGCCGGCTCTCCCAGGGCCCGCGTTCCCAGCGCATGCGCTCGAGCCGGACGCGCGTGTACGGCCCCAGGTCGGCGAGCAGGTCCAGGTCGGTTCCGGACACGGTCCCGTACGGCTTCGGCGTGACCACGTGCGCGCCGCGCACGCGCAGGTGCACCTGCAGCGGGCGGGGCTTCGAGCTCCGGCGCCGGCTCGGGTCGGAGCGCCAGACCGGGATGCGCCAGCTCCCGTCCACGCCCATGAGCCGCACCTGCGGCCGCTCCAGCGTCACGTCCAGCGCACCGCCCTGGCCGCGCACGAGCGCCCAGAGCGAGTAGTCCACCTTCATCTCGGGCGCCTGGAGCAGCGTCGCGCCGTCGCGGAACCGAACGCGAGGCTCGATGGCCCGGAAGCCGGTGAACGGGTTGCCGCGGATGTCGCGCAGGTCGAGCACGAGGTCGCTGTGCTCGCGAAGGGTCCGGTTCAGGAGCAGCGACAGCTCGCGCGCCACGAGCTCGGTGCGGTTCATGAAGAACAGCACCGCGCTCGCGACGACGAGCACGAGCAGCCCGCCGAGCACGAGCAGGGACAGCCGCGTGAGCTTGCCGATCGTCCAGCGCACGGGCTGCGGGACGTGCTCGACGACCTCCTCGATCTCCTCGCGCAGCGTCTCCACGACGCCGTGCGGCTCGTGGCCGTCCCCGGGGCGATGCCGGTCGTCGTCGTTCATGTCAGAAGCTCGGTCCGATCGCGACCTGGTAGGCGAAGGGCCGCGGCCGACCGAACACCTCGGAGCCGGAGAACTCGGGGTGCCGGCTCCAGGCCAGGTCCAGCCGCAGCGGTCCGAACGGTAGCAGGAGCCGTGCCCCGACCCCGCACGAGTAGCGCAGGTCGCCCCGCCCCCCCTGCCGGGAGTCCCAGGGCGCCACGAACTCGGAGATCCGGACATGTTCCGGACGTGCCCAGACGTTCCCCGCGTCCACGAACACCTCGGCCCCGATCGGTCCCCAGAGGGGGATCCGCAACTCCACGTTGGCGAGCAGCATGGCCAGGCCGCCGTCCCCGGGGATCGAGTTCTCGCCCCAGCCCCGCAGCGAGTTCACGCCGCCGAGGAAGAAACGACGCTCCTTGGGCACGCGCGCCACGCTCGGGTCCTGGGCGCCGGGGGCGAACGCGCCGCTGGAGTCGCCGATCGGTCCCATGACGCCGCCCGCGCCGCGCAGGGCGAGCAGCCACCCGTTCCGCCGGGGGGAATACCAGCTCGAGACGAACTGCACCTTCTGGTAGCTGCTGGAGCCCTTGAGCGGGCCGCCCGCGGTCTCGGCCACGAGCGTCTGGAGCGAGCCGCGCTGCGGCGTGATCCGGTCGTCGCGGGTGTCGCGGAACAGCGACAGCGCGACGCCGTTGTCGTAGTAGCGCTGGAGCACCCGGGAGAGCGAGTCGCGGGTGGCCTGGTCCGTATCCAGGAACACGTCGTAGCTCTGGTGAACGAGCGCGGTGTGCCCGATGACGCTGCCGCGGAAGATGCGCGAGAACTCGCGCAGCATGCCGAGCTCCACGCCGCGGCTGTCCCGCCTCTGCAGGAACCGCGCGTCGCGGTCGTCGCGCGCCTCCTCGTAGTACACCGAGGCCTGCCCCTGGAGCCGGAGCCCCAGCAGCCAGGGTTCGACGAGGTTCGCGCTGGCGCGGCCCTGGCGCACGCGCAGCACCTGCGACTCCTGCTGCGCGTCGCGCCGCTGGCGGTCGAGCACGAGGTCGCCCGTGAGCGAGCCGAGCAGCGCCCTGCTGTCCAGGTTGCGGTGGCCCCAGCCGCCCGAGACGCGCAGCAGGTCCGCGGACCCACTGCCCACGCCGAGGTCCACCCAGCGGGGCCGGCGCTCGCCGACGCGGATCAGCAGGTCCAGCTCGGACGAAGCCGTGTCCGTGAACGACGACACCTGGACCTGGTTGTAAAGCCCGGTGTTGTACAGGCGCTCCACCGACTGCTCGAGCCGCGAGCGCCGGTAGACGTCACCGGGGCGCAGCAGCAGCTCGCGCCGCGCCAGCGACTCACGCAGCCTGCCGCCGCCCTCCACGTCGATGCGGCCGATGGTGTAGCGCGGGCCCTCCTGGACGTCGTAGCGCACCGCCACCGCCAGCGGCGTGGCGGCGGGGCGCCGCGCGGAGGCCAGCGTGTGCGGTCGGTGGCCGCGCTCCTGGTAGAGACGCGAGATGGCCAGCGTGTCGAGCGCGAGGAATGCCGGGTCGTAGGGCCGGCCGGGCCGCGCGAGCAGCTCGCGGCGGAGCTCGCGGTCGTGGAACGCGGTGACACCCGTGAGCTCCACCTCGCCCACCCGCGAGCGCTGGCCCTCCTCGATGACGAACACCACCCGCGCCGCGGCGGGGTCGCGCGTGGACTCCAGCACCCAGTGCGCGCGCGCGTCCAGGTAGCCGTAGTGGCGGTAGAGCGTCGCGATCGCGGCCGTGTCCGCGCGCAGGTAGTCCAGGCGGATCGCGGGCCGCTCCCGCCACGGCCACATCGAGGGCCTGCGGGTCTTCAGGTTCGCGGCCTTGAGCTCGCGCCGACCGAGCCGTCGCATGCCCTGGAAGCGCACGTCCGCGAGGACACGAAGCTGTTCCGGCAGGTCGCCGGGCGCCTGCGCGCGCGCCCCCGCCGGGAACAGCGAGATCAGCGCCGCGAGCACACACGCCGGCAGGCGGGCGCGGCTAGCGGCGCGTGGGTTCAACCCTGGACGACTCCCGGGGAGCCTGGTCCACCGCGCGGATGCGCTGGAAGGGGCGCAGCAGGTCCTTGGACAGGATGAACACGAACAGCGTCCCCACCAGCACCAGACCGACCTTCTGGAAGTTCATGTAGGTGCGGCCGGACACTGCGCGGCGGCGCACCCCCTCGAGCAGCGCGAGCGTGACGTGCCCGCCGTCGAGCAGCGGCACGGGGAGCAGGTTGAACGACATGATCGCGACGTTGATGAGCGCCATCAGGTAGAGCCAGCGGTCGAGGCCGCGGCGCGCGGAGTCGCTCGCCATCTGGCCGATGAAGATCGGCCCGCCCACCGATTCGCGGTAGTACGCCGGCCTCGTGAGCGTGAGCCACAGGCTGCCGTAGACGTCGGCCACGATGCGTCCCGTGCCGCGGAAAGCGGCCGGGACCGCCTCCTGGAACGGGAACCGTTCGGTGTACTCGAGCCCGCGCGGGGCCTCGATCCCGATGCGCACGCCCTGTTCCGACTCGTCGATGCGCATCGGAGTGATGGTGAGGTCGAACGGCTTGCCGTCCCGCTCGACGCGGAACACCACCGGCTGGTCCGCGCGCCCGCGCACGCCGCGGGCGATGTCGGCGAACGACTCGACCGGCTCGCCCGCCACGCTCAGCACCCGGTCGCCCTCCTTCAGGCCCGCGCGGTACGCGGGCATGCCGGGGCTCACGCCGCCCACGACCGGCGGCGGCGGGGGCGGCTGCAGCCCGCCCAGGACCTGCCGCATGCGCGCCCCGGGCGCCTCGACGCGGACCGGCGCTCCGTCGCGTTCGAGCTCCAGCGTGCTGGGGCGGGCGTCGCCGAGCCCGCGCGCCGCGTGCTCCAGGTCGCGCCAGGTGGCGATCGCATGTCCGTCTAGGCGGGCGACCGTGTCGCCGGGCCGCGCGCCTGCCGCCCACGCCGCGCTCGTGTCCGCGACCGGACCCAGCCGGTTCGGCCAGTCCGGCTGCCGGATCCCGATCATGAACGTCACGACCAGCACGAGGAACGCGGTCACGAGGTTCGCCGCGGGGCCGCCGATCGCGATCAGGATGCGGCCGTACCAGGGGTGGGTCAGGAACTGGTCCGGGCCGCCCTCGGGCATCCGGCCGTCGGGGTCGAGGTGGTCCCCCGCCATCTGGACGAATCCGCCCAGCGGGATCCACGACACGCAATAGCGTGTCCCGCCGTGGGTGTAGCCGAACATCTCCGGCCCCATCCCGAGCGAGAACTTGAGAACCCTGACACGCCTCGCCTTCGCGACGAGGAAATGGCCCAGCTCGTGGACGAAGATCACGATGCCGAGCAGCACGATGCCCGGCAGGATGCTTCCGAGTCCCACGGCTCCTCCTTGTCCCACGGGAAGTTGCGCGAACCTACTCTGGTGACTTCTGAAGCGTCAAGCGCGCCCCGTCCGGACATCGGCGCGCGCTCCGCCGGACGCGAGCCAACAGGTGGTCAAGCCGCGCGCGGCGCGCGCTCGAGGACCTCCCGGTAGGCGGCGAGCGTGCGTTCCGCGGTGTGCGTGATGCCGAACGCCTCGACCGTGCGCCGCGCACGGTCGCTCCAGGCCGCGCGCCGCTCCGGGTGCTGCAGCGCCTCGATCAGCGCGCGCGCGAGCGCGGCGGGCTCGAGGGCATGCACGAGCCGGCCGGTCTCGCCGTCGGCCACGACCTCCGGCACGCCGCCGACCGCGGTGGCCACGATCGGCACCCCCAGCACCTGCGCGTCGAGCAGCGAGGTGCACAGCCCTTCCAGGTAGCTCGACAGCACGAACACGTCGAACTGGCGCATGAGAGCGCGCGCCTCGGGGTGGAAGCCGAGCAGGTGGACGCGCGACTCGAGCCCGAGTTCGGCGCGCCGCCGCTCGAGCGCCGGCCGGCACTCGCCCTCGCCGAGCCACACGAGGTGCGCGCGCGGCCGCGCCGCGATCACCGCGGTCGCGGCCTCGAGCAGGAGCCGGTGGTTCTTGTGCGGCGCGAGCGAGGCCACGGTGCCGAGCACCTCGGCGTCGTCCGGGAGGCCGGCCAGCGCGCGGAGGCCCGGCACGGGTCGCGCCCCGGCCGTGCGCACCTCGTCCAGGTCCACGCCGCTCGGCACGAGCCGCAGCTTGGCCTCCGGGACACCCGAGGCGAGCATTGCCCGGCGCACGCCCTCGCTGATGCACAGGTAGGCGTCCACCGGCATCGCGTACTTGAGCCGGCTCAGGAGATTCGTGCGAACCAGGAAGTCCACGCGCCGCGACACCACCACCGCGCGCACGCCCGCCCAGCGAGCCGCCGGCACGCCGAGCGCGTGGGCATGCGCGCTGTGCAGGTGGGCGACGTCGGCCGCGAGCGCGCGCAGCGTCCGCCGTGCCGCGAGCACGGCGCCCGCGTCCCACTCGCCGCGCGCGTTCCACGGCACGACCGCGAAGCCCTCGCCCCCCGCCCTTTCGAGCAGCGGGCCGCGCGGCGCGAGCAGCCACTGCTCGTGGCCACGCGCGCGCAGCTCGCGCATGAGCAGCAGCGCCTGCGCCTGGCCGCCGCGCCAGGTCCGGCCGGTGTCGAGGTGCGCGATCCTCACGCCGCCAGCCCCGACAGCGCCTGCGCGAACTGCCCGCCCACCGCGCGCTCCGTGCCCAGCTCGAGAGCGCGTGCGCGGCCCGCCGACCCGAGGCGCTCGCGGAGCGCGTGCGAGGCGATCAGCTCGGCGAGCGCCTCCGCCAGCGGTTCGGCCTCGCCGCGCGGCACGAGTCGGAGATGCACGCCGTCCTCGAACACCTCGCGCGGGCCCGCACCGTCGCCGGTGATCACCGCCCGGCCCGCGGCCAGCCCCTGCCAGAGCTTGTGCGGGATCACCCGCCCCGCCTTCTCGCCGCCGCCGAACGCCCCCAGGGCGACGTGCGCGGACGCCAGCACGCGAGGTGCCTCGGCGTACGGCCGGCGGCCCGCGAACGAGACGCGCGCGAGGCGGTGCTCCTGCGCGAACGCGCGCGCCGCGGCGTGCTCGATCCCCTCGCCCACCAGCTCCACGACGAACGGGGGCAGAGACGCGGCGCGAGCTTCCAGCGAGCGCACCGCCTCGAGCAGCGTGAGCACGCCGTGGAGCGGAAGGAAGCCGCCCACGTACGTCACGCGCACCGGGCCTGCGCCGGGCGGCGGCGGGACCTCGAAGAATCCGGGCTCGGCCCCCACCAGCACCCGCCGCAGCCGCGCGCGCTCGGCGCCCAGCTCCACGAACAGCTCGCCGTGCGCCCACGTGTCGCAGAGCAGCCGGTCCGCGGCGCGGAACGCGAACCGGTCGATGGCGCGGTTCCAGCG
>CAZSQX010000015.1:0-77212 GCA_964609125.1 uncultured bacterium | reverse complement strand
GTCCAGCCCTCGTCCATGGAGGCGGCCCACGGCTTGTAGAGGCCGACGCGCGGCGTGCGCATCGCCCGGGCGGCCGCCGAGGGACGCGGGAGCCGCGCCAGCGTGATGCCCGGCGGCAGCACCTTGGCCGCCGCCGCCGCGGCGTCGGCGTCGAGGACGGCCGTGCCGACCGCGAGCCCCGCGTCGCCCGTCGTGGTCACGCGCGAGACCCGGCCGCCCTTGAGCGCCGCGTTCAGCGCGCGCGCCGACTCGGGCCCGGGCTCGAGCGTCACCCAGCCGCCGGGCGCCGCGCCGCCCGACATCGCCGGCGTGTAGCGCTGGGCGCCCGCGGGCAGCGTGCCCGGCTCGACCGTGACCCCCATCATGAGCGGCAGCGACCACGCCGAGACGTCGTAGGGGCGCACGATCTCCGGGCCCGAGACGAGCTTCACCTCGTTGTAGCGCTGCGTCGTGAGCATCTCGCGCACGAACACGCCGTAGGGCTGCGCGAGCGGCACCCACAGGTCGCCCGAGGCGTCGGAGTAGAGCTCCACGTTGTGCTCGAACAGGAGCGCCGCGAGCCGGAGCGCCGTGGGCCAGTCGCGCTGGGCGCGCGGGATGCGGAACGCCTCGCCGGGCCTGGCGCGCGCGATCGCGGCGCGGGCCCGCGCCGCCATGTCGAGCAGGATGTCCTCGCGGTGGTCGGCGCAGGACTCCAGGATCGCGTCCGAGGCGATCCGCTCGTAGTCCATGATGTCGCGGAGCCGCCACCAGCCGCCAGGCCACGGGTTCGGGAAGTTGGTCTGCGGCCCGTACTCCACGAGTCCCTTGCGGCCGCCGGCGAGCTCGGTGGGGTCGATGAACACCGGCGAGGCGATCTGCACCGAGGCCACCTCGGTGAGCAGCCCGGAGATGTTCTTGAACCACGCCGTGTTCTTGGTGCCGCCGGGCCAGTAGGCGTCGTACGCGTAGCCGTAGATGACTCCCGACTTGCCCGCCTGCTCGAGCCGCAGCGCCATCGCGCTGCCGAGCACGTTCACCTCGCGCCAGATGAGCGGGTGGATGTCCGGGTCCACCGGCTCGGCGTAGGGCGGCACGAAGATGCGCGGCGTGGTCGAGCCCATCTGGTGCTCGTCCAGCCACACCTGCGGGAACCACTCGTCGTACACCGCCCGCGACATGGCGCGCGACTCCTTCTGCGCCAGCATGAACCAGTCGCGATTGTTGTCGTGGCCGACGTAGTGGTGGTAGAGCCACGGCATCCGCCCGCCCTCGTACTTCGTGCCCAGCCACTTCCGGTACCACTCCGTCTCCATGGTCTGGCCGTCGGGATTGAGAGACGGTACGAGCAGCAGCACCACGTTCTCGAGTCGTCGCTTGGTCTCGTCGTCCTCGGCCGACGCCAGCGCGTGCGCCCATTCCATGGCCATCTGCGAAGCGCCGATCTCGGTGGAATGGATGTTGCAGGTGATGAGCAGGAACGCCCGCCCCTCCCGCGCGAGCGCCGCCACGTCCGCGTCCGCGAGCCCGCGCGGGTCGGCGAGCTTCCTCGCGATCTCCCGGAGCCTCGGCAGCCTCCCCATGTTCGCCTCGGAGGAGATGATCGCCATGATCATGTCCTCGCCGAGGGTGGTCTTGCCCAGGTTCTGCACCTGCACGCGCGGCGAGCTCCGGTCGAGCTCGGCGAAGTAGCTCCTGATCTGCCGGTAGTCCGCGAGCACGCGGTCGGCGCCGATGTCGAGCCTGAGGTACTCGCTCGGCGTGGGCAGGTCGGCGGCGGGCGCGGCGGCGGGGACGAGGCCCGCGAGGACGAGCGCGGCGAAGGCGGCGGGGATGCGCACGGGACGGCCTCCTGGGACGGTGCGTGGAAGCCCGCATGTTGCCACGCGGGAGCCGCGACGGACAGGTGAAAGCGGCGCGCCGGGAGCCCTCGCTAGCCGTGCCCCGCACGCATCGGGGCGTCGGCGCGTCCGGCGAGGCCCAGCGCCGCGGCGATGCTCCGCGCGGCGCGTTTGCCGTCCTGGACGGCGATCACCACCAGCTCGCCGCCCGTCGCGTCGCCGCCCACCCAGAGCTTCGGGTTCGCGGTCCGGCCGGTCTTCGCGTCGGCCTGCACGCGGCCCTTCGCGTCGGTGCTCACGCCGGGGAAAGACTTCGCCAGCTCGCCCATCGATCCCTGGCCGATCGCGAGCACGGCCAGCTCGCACGGGAACTCGCGGCCGTCGGCGAGGCGCACCGCGCGCAGCGCCCCGCCGTCGCGCACGAACGCCTCGGGCACCGCGCGCTCGACCAGCCGGACGCCCTCGCCGCGGGCGTGGTGCAGCTCGTGCCGGTAGCCGCTCATGTCGGCCTCGGTCCGGCGGTAGAGCATGGTCACGTCGGGCACGCCGAGCCGCGCCAGCTCGCGCGCGGCGTCGATGGCGGTGTTCCCGCCGCCGATCACCACCGCGTGGCGCACGCCGTCCAGCGAGAACCGCGGCTCGAGCTTCATGCGTTCGATCCACTCCACCGCGCCCACCACGCCCGGGCCCACGGCGCCGGCCACGTCGAGCGCCGAGTCGGCGCCGAGCCCGCAGCCGAGGAACACCGCGTCGTGCTCGGCGAGCAGCTTCGCGGGCGCGACGTCCCTCCCCACTTCGACGCCGGTGCGGATGCTCACGCCCAGCGAGCGGATGAACTCCACCTCGGCGGTTCCGGCCTCGGCGTGCATCTTGTAGGGCGCCACCCCGGTGACGTTCAAGCCGCCGGCCACGGGCCGCTTCTCGTACACGGTCACGGAGCAGCCCTCGAGCGCCAGGTACCCGGCGCACGCGAGTGACGCGGGCCCCGAGCCCACGCACGCGACCTTCCTGCCGTTCGCCGGGGCCTTGGGCAGCAGCGCCGTCGCCTGCCCGCGCAGCAGCACGGTCTCGGTGGCATAGCGCTGGAGGCGGCCGATGGCGATGGGCGTTCGGTGCCAGGCGTTGTAGACGCACGCGCCGGCGCACAGCACCTCCACCGGGCACACCCGCGCGCACGAGTAGCCGAGCAGGTTGGCGGTGAGGATCACGCGCGCCGAGCCCTTCACGTTCTCGGTGCCGATCTTGCGGATGAACGTGGGGATGTCGATGCCGGTCGGGCACGCGGCGATGCACGGCGCGTCCTGGCAGTAGAGGCAGCGGTTCGCCTCGGCGATGGCCTCGCCCTCGGTGTAGAGGGGCTTCAGGTCCGCGAGCCGAGATTCGAGCCTGCCGTCCGGCAGGAGCGAGACGTCGGGCGCCCCGCCTGCGGGTGCTCCGGGCCGCGGTGCGCTCACGCGTTCAGCTCCGCGTGCGTCGCGAAGTGCGTGGGCTTCCGCGCGATGAACCTGCCGCTCCCCTTCTCGGCCATGAGCTTGCCGTTCTCGAACGCGACCCGGCCGCCCACGATGGTGCGCTCGATCCGGCCCTGCACGTCCTGGCCCTCGAAGATGCTCCGATCGGCGCGGCTGTGGTGGGTCCTGGCACTCAGCGCCCGGCGCGGCGCGGGGTCGAAGATCACCAGGTCGGCGTCCATGCCCACGGCGACCGAGCCCTTCTTCGCGAGCCCGAAGATGCGCGCCGGCGCGGCGGCGCCCAGCTCGACCAGCCGTTCGAGCGAGAAATGCCCGCCCTTCACCCCGTGCGTGTAGAGCACGGCGAGGCGGTCCTCGATACCGGCGGCGCCGTTCGGGATCTTCGTGAAGTCGCCGAGGCCCATCTTCTTCTGCTCGTGCGTGAACGGGCAGTGGTCGGTGCCGACCGCGTCGAGCATGCCGTTCGCCACGCCCGACCAGAGCGCGGTGTGGTGGCCCAGTCCGCGCTTGCGGATGGGCGGGCTCATCACGAACGCCGAGCCGCCGAAGTCGGGCGCGTCGAACACGGTGTCGTCGAGCAGCAGGTACTGCGGGCAAGTCTCGCCGTAGCAGCGCTGCCCGGCGAGCTTGGCGCGCTCCAGCGCCTGCACGGCCTCGCGACAGGTCATGTGCACGATGTAGGCCGTGGCGCCGTGCAGCCGCGCCATGGTGAGCGCCCGCTCGGTGGCCTCGCCCTCCACCGCGCTCGGGCGCGAGACCGGGTGGTATTCGGGGCCGGTGAGGCCCTTCGCCAGCAGCTCGCGCTGCAGGTTCCAGACCACGTCGCCGTTCTCGGCGTGCACGGTGACCACGGCGCCGGTCTCGGCCGCCACCTTCATGACCTGGTAGAGCGCGTGGTCGTCCACCATGATCGCGCCCTTGTAGGCCATGAACACCTTGAAGCTGGTGATGCCGTGGTCGCGCACCACGGCGCGCATCTCGTCGGCGGTTCGGTCACCCCAGCTCGTGATCGCCATGTGGAACGAGTAGTCCGCCGTGGCCTTGGCGGCGCGCTCGCGCCAGAGCTTCAGCGCCTCGAGCATCGAGGACCCCGGGGCCGGGATGCAGAAGTCGATGATGCTCGTGGTGCCGCCCGCGATGCCGCTGGCGGTGCCGGTCTCGAAGTCGTCCGCGCTCACCGTGCCCATGAACGGCAGTTCCATGTGCACGTGCGGGTCCACGAAGCCGGGCAGCACGTAACGCCCGGCCGCGTCGATCTCGGTGTCCCCCGCGCCCTTCACGAGGCCGGAGCCGATGGCGGTGACGCTGCGTCCCTCCACCTTCACGTCGGCTTCGAAGCGCTCGCCCGCGTTCACGACCGTGCCGCCGCGGATCACCAGCCCCATGGGACTCCTCCGTCGCTCGCCGGCCGCGGCCCCGGGCCGCGCGGCGCTGTCAGCCTCTCCGGTACTCCACGAGCCGCATCCACGGTTCGAACGAGCGCGTGTCCTCGTACGACTCGATCACCACCCCGTGCTCGTCGATCCAGGCCGCGAACGGGGGCACGGCGCCGCCCGGGTCGCTCACCTCGACCAGCCGCGCGACCGCGCGACCGGCCGGCGTCGGGCGCTCGCCGGACCCGGTGCACACGAGCCGCTGGCGGCCGGGCTCGACCGCGAACCACGGCGGGCCCACCGTGAGCACCGGGAACTCGTGCTCGGCGCCGGGGGCCAGCTCGTAGCGGCGGAACGTTACCGCGTGCAGCACGTGCGAGCCGAACGCCACCTCCGCGCGGGCGGGGAAGTCGCCGTCCTGCTCGCGCGTGTGGCCGCCGTAGGCGACGCGCGCGTGCCAGCGGTCCGACTCCGCCGCGTGCTCGGCGCGCAGCGTGTGCGTGCCGACGCGCCAGTCCACCTCCAGCGAACGCACGCGGCCCTCGGGCGAGAGCCGCGCCCGCCACTCGAGGTCGGAGGCGAACGGGTGCGGCGAGCGCAGCACCTGCTCGCCGCGCGCCACCGCGCCGCCGTCCGCGGCGGGCTCGACCGACCAGCGCTCCTCGCCCGCCTCGACGCCGGCGTGGAAGATCGCGTACCGCCCGGTCGCGAGCAGCGCCGCCGCCCCCATCGCGGGGACCGGCCGCGCCCCGGGGCGCGGCGCGGCGCCGGCGGGCGAGCGGGTGCGCGAGGCGGGCGGGGCGGGGCTCACAGCTTCACGAGCTCCGCGTAGGTCTCGGGCCGGCGGTCGCGGAAGAACTGCCAGATGTTGCGCACCTCGTCGATCAGGTCCAGGTCCATCTCGGCCACGACCGCCGCGTCGTCCGTCTCGTTCGCCTGCGCGAGGAAGTTGCCGCGCGGGTCCACGAAGTAGGAAGAGCCGTAGAACTTGCCCACGTTCCACGGCGCCTCGGTGCCGACCCGGTTGATGGCGCCCACGAAGTAGCCGTTCGCCACCGCGTGCGCCGGCTGCTCGAGCTTCCACAGGTACTGCGACAGCCCCGCCACGGTGGCGCTCGGGTTGAACACGAGCTCGGCGCCGTTCAGCCCCAGCAGCCGCGCGCCCTCCGGGAAGTGGCGGTCGTAGCAGATGTACACGCCGATCTTCGCGTAGCGCGTCTGGAACACCGGGTAACCCAGGTTCCCGGGGCGAAAGAAGTACTTCTCCCAGAAGCCCGACGTGTGCGGGATGTGGTTCTTCCGGTACTTGCCGAGGTAGCTGCCGTCGGCGTCGTAGACCGCCGCGGTGTTGTAGAGCATGCCCGGCATGTCCTTCTCGTACACCGGCACCACCACCGCCATCTTGTGCTTCGCGCACAACCCGGCCACGAAGTCGGTGGTCGGGCCGGGCACGGGCTCGGCGGCGTCGTACCAGCGCTTGTCCTGCCCGGGGCAAAAGTACGGGCCGTTGAAGATCTCCTGCAGGCACAGGACCTGCACACCCTTCCTCCCGGCCTCCTCGATGAGCGGCACGTGCTTGTCGAGCATGGCCTGCTTGACCTTCTCCACCGGCACGCTCTCGTCGTTGATCGGGTTGGCGCACTGGATGAGTCCGCCGACGATCTTGCGGGGCATCGAGACGCTCCTCGGGGCCTCCCTCCGGGGGAGGTCTGCGTCAGGGCGGGCCGCGCGGGGCGAGCGGCCGCTCGCGGGGCGTTCCGCCTCACGGGACGGCGCCGGGTGGACGACTGGTCCGCGGAGGATACACCTATTCCGGGCGGTTGCAGCCTGATACGCTGCCGGTTGCGGCCGGTGCGAGGGGCCCGGAGACGTCGGAGAAGGAGCAAGGGATGTCCATCCACCCCGGTCCTCGTTTCGCCCGCGTTCGTCCCCGCACGAGCGTCACCGTCGCGCTCGCCGCGCTGTGGCTCGCCGCACACACGTCATGTCCGCCCGCCCGCGCCGGGACCACGAGCGTCCCGCCGTCGAGCCAGCGGCTGGAGGGCCCGCAGGCCACGCTCGCGACCTTCGCCGAGGCGTACCGGCGGCTCTCGCCCGACGACGTCGTGTCGCATTTCACGGCCGACTATCGCTTCCACATCCTGGGCGACAGCCTGGTCCGGTTCGTCTCGGGGTACGGGCGGGAGCAGGAGGCGAACACCATCCGCAACATGCTGCACGGGCTCGTCCGGGGCGCGGACACGCTCATGGCGCCCGTGGACAGCGTCGGGATGGAGATGGACGGGTTCCTCGAGGCCCCCGACCCCGAACACCCGGACTCCACGCAGCACTATCGCGTGGTGATGGTCGCCCGGTTCGGGTTCGGCATCCGGTCGCTGGGCGAGCGGATGCTCTCGGTGTCGAGCCAGCACGTCTTCCACCTGGTCCGCGGCGACGTAGCGCTTCTCGTGGAGGGCCAGCCGGCGGGCGACGACCGCTGGTACATCCGCCGCTGGCTCGAGGACGTGGCGGGCGTGCGCGAGCGCCTCGAGCGCGAGCGAGGCGAGTGCGGCGACCCGGCCGCACCTGCCGTGGGCCCGCGCTCGGGCGCGGGCCCGCCCATCGCCGTCAGCGCGCTTGCGATCCGTCCGCTCCTGAACCCCGCGTGCCCCAGGCTCGAGGTGACGTGCGACCTGCCCGGCGCGGAACCCGCTCGGGTCGAGGTCTACGACGTGGCCGGCCGGCTCGTGAACCGGCGGGACGTGCCGGTGGCGGCGGCCGGCAGGGTCACGGTGGAGGCCGGCGCCGGAACGAGCCTCCGGCCCGGCGTCTACTGGGTGCGCCTCGGTCAGGCCGCCCGCCGCCCGAGCACGCGGATGGTCGTGGTGGCGAGGTAGCGAGGTAGCGACCGACGCGCTCAGAACCAGCGCGTGATCGTGAGCTTCTTGTCGGTGAAGAAATCGATCGCGTCGCGGCCGTGGGCCTTGAGATCCCCGAAGAAGCTGCCCTTGGCTCCGCCGAACGGGAAGAACGCCATGGGTGCCGCCACGCCGATGTTCACGCCCAGCATGCTGGGCTCCACGCGCCAGCGGTACTCGCGCGCCCACTTGCCGCTGCTCGTGAAGATGCTGGAGGCGTTGCCCAGCTCGTGTCGCTTCACGATCTCCACCGCCTCGTCGAACGAGTCCGCCTTCATCACGCACAGGACCGGCCCGAAGATCTCCTCCTGCGCGATCACCATGTCGGGCTTGACGTCGGTGAAGATCGTGGGCCCCAGGAAGTAGCCCCCGGGGTGCTTCGCGTCCTTGTAGCCGCGGCCGTCGAGCGCGAGCGTCGCGCCCTCGGCGATGCCCTTCTCGATGTAGCCGAGCACCTTCAGGCGGTGCGCCGAGGAGATTACCGGGCCCATCGTGACGCCGGGCTCGGAGCCGTCGCCGACGCGGATCTTCCTCGCCTCGGCCACGAGCCGCGCGCGCATGACGTCGTAGGCCTCGCCCACCGCCAGCACCACGCTGTTCGCGAGGCAGCGCTCGCCGGCGCAGCCGAAGCAGGACTCGGTGGACACCGCCGCGGCGCGCGCCATGTCGGCGTCGGGCATCACCAGCACGAAATTCTTGGCGCCGCCCAGCGCCTGCACGCGCTTCCCTTTCTCGGCGCCGCGCCTGTAGACGTAGTGCGCCACCGGCGAGCTGCCCACGAACGACACGCCGGAGATGCCGGGGTGGTCGAGGATGGCGTCCACCGCCTCCTTGCCGCCATGCACCAGGTTCACAACGCCCTCGGGGAAGCCGGCCTCGTGCAGCAGCTCGAACATGTGGACCTGCGACAGCGGCACGCGCTCGCTGGGCTTGACGAGGAACGTGTTCCCGCAGGCCACGGCGTGCGGCAGGAACCACATCGGAACCATGGCCGGGAAGTTGAACGGCGTGATGGCGGCGAACACGCCGAGCGGCTGGCGGAAGTACTGGCTGTCGATGCCGGTGGCCACGTCCTCGAGCGTGCTGCCCTGCATGAGCGACGGGATGCCGCACGCCATCTCGACGTTGTCCACGGCGCGCCGCACGCTCGAGCGCGACTCGTCGAGCGTCTTGCCGTGCTCGCGCGTGACGGTGCGGGCGATGTCGTCGAAGTGCTTCTCGAGCAGCTCCCGGAACCTGAACAGCGGCCGCACGCGGTGGACCGGCGGCGTGGCGCGCCAGGCGGGGAAGCCGGCGAGCGCGGCCCGGACGGCGCGGTCCACGTCGTCCGCGCCGCCCATGGGGACGCGCGCGAGGAGCTGGTCCGTGGCGGGGTTCCGCACCTCGTTCGTCGTCTTCGCGGAGGACTCGACCCAGCGGCCCCCGACGTAGAGCTTGATCACGGGCGCCGTCCCCGTCTGGGGGGCGCCGGAGAGCGTGGCCTGCTCGCGGGGCGGGTTCATGGGCTATGGCCTCCTGGAATCGGTTTCTGCGGTCGGACGATGAGCGGAGCATACAACTCCGGCCCGCGGGATGCGCCCGTGGAGCGGCCCGGCGGCGTGTCCGCTGCGTGGCGCGTGGCCGGACCGCCCCCCGGCTCAGCTCCCCGCCGCCCAGCGCGCCAGGTCCCGCAGGAGCGGCGACATGTGCGCCCACGCGAACCGGCGCCGGAGCCGCTGCACCGACCGGATCGGCACCCACGTCGCGCTCGCCGCGTCGTCGGCGGGGCGCGGCTCGCCGCTCCGCCAGCGACCGGCCCAGTAGAAGTTCATCACCGGGAAACTCCCGAAGCCGCGGATGAAGTAGGTGTCCCAGTAGAACCCGAGCCAGGCGACCTTCCCGAGAGTCAGGCCGGTCTCCTCGCGCAGCTCGCGCCGCGCCGACGCCTCGAGCGACTCGCCCGCCTCCACGAATCCGCCCGGCACGTCGAGGCAGCCGACGCGCGGCGGGTGCGCGCGCTCGAGCAGGAGCACGTCGCCGCGCCGCACCACCAGCACCCCGGCGGCGGCGCGCGGGTAGTCGTAGATCATGTAGCGGCAGCGCGGGCAGGCGAGGTGTCGCGGCCGCCCCGCCCCCGCCGGCCGCCGGGTGATGCGCGTGCCGCACACCGCGCACGGGAAGGCCGGGCTCACGGCAGCTCGACCGAGATGACCGTCGGGAGCGGGACGCGCGCGACCGGCGAGGAAGGGTGCTCGTCGGCCGAGCTCCACTGCCCGAACGAGGCGTAGCGGAACGCCTCCCGCGCCACCACGAGCTCCGCCTCGCGCCCGCCGTCCATGCTCATGGCGTGCCGCAGGTGGAGCGAGGACTGCTGCAGCACGTGCGCCAGGTCGGCCAGCGTGTACGCGCCTTCGGACACCAGCACCAGAACCCGGCCGTGCCGGTCCTCGGCCACCACGGTGCGGTTGGCGATGCGCTCGCTGCGCCGCACGCGCAGCGTGCCGGAGGAGTCGAACAGCATGAACGACTGGGCCACGTCGCTCCACGGCAGCGAATCGGGATCGTTCGAGTGGTTCGACAGGTCCAGCACGCGCGCGCCGCGGCCGTCCGCCCTGCGCCCCGCCACCAGCACCGCCTGGTAGCCCGGGTGGGGCCGGCGGTAGAGCCACGTGCCGTCGCTCGCGAGCAGCCCCAGGTAACGGAAGTCGGGATAGAACTGGCCGGCGTTGAACACGGCGACCGAATTCGTGAGGCGCTGCCACTCGACCACGTCGAGCGGGCGCGCCTCCGGGTTCTGCGTGTAGTGGCGCACGCGCAGACGCACGCGCTCGGGGTCCAGCCGCAGCACGGCGATGGCCGAGGAACCCCGCCGGCAGAAGGGCTCGCCGTGCAGCATCGCGAACTCGAGCCCGGGCGCCAGCTCTCGCCAGCGCAGGCCCTGGCCGCCGCGCCACACCGCGATCACGCCCGCCACGAGCACCAGCGGCAGCAGCCAGCGGGCGTGCAGCCGCGGGAGCTCGCGCAGCCGCTTCAGGCCACCCCCGCGTGGCGCTGGCGGGCCTCCTGCACCATGAGCAGTTCGCTCACGTTCTCGAGCGTGAGCAGGCCCACGAGCTGACCGCGCATGACCACCGGCATCGACGAGTGGCGGCCGGCGCGCATGACCTGGAGCGCGCGCTCGAGCGGCCACGACGCCTCGAGCGGCTCCACGTCCAGGCGCACGACGCGACCCACGGGCGCGCTCGGGCCCTCCTTCTGGAGCGCCTGCACGAGTCCCGTGCGACCGAGCATGCCCAGGTAGCGGCCACCCTCGAGCACCGGGAAGTCCTGCTGGTCGCCGGCGAGCATGAGGTCCACGGCGTGCTGCAGATCGTGCCGCGTCTCGAGCGACATGAACGCCGTCACCATCGCGGCCGAGACCGGCACGCCGGAGAGCGAGGCGCGGGTCTGCACCATCGCCCGCTCCTCGCCCGCGGCCATGAACACGAACAGCGCCACGAACAGCAGCACCGGGCTCCGCAGCAGGAACAGCGCCGCGACCGCGAACAGCACCGCGAACCCCTGCCCCACCTGCGCGGCGATGCGGGTAGCGCGCACGAACGGCATGGTCATGGCAAGCAGCGCGCGGAGCACGCGCCCGCCGTCCATGGGGAACGCCGGGATCATGTTGAACAGGAGCATCGCGACGTTGGCCAGGAACAGGAACTCGAGCAGCCCCTTGTCGGCGTTCTGGAGCGCCTGCTCGGCCGACACGCCACGGGCGGCGAGCAGGGCGCTGAGCGCGGTGGCGAGGATCAGGTTCACGCCGGGCCCGGCGAGCGCCACCACCACTTCCTGCATCGGCTTCTCCGGCATGCGCTCGAGCCGCGCAACGCCGCCGATCGGGAGCAGGATGATCTCGCGCGTCTGGATGCCGTATCGGCGCGCGGCGAGCGCGTGGCCCAGCTCGTGCAGCAGCACGCAGGTGAACAGGAGCAGCAGCTCGCTCACCGTGAGCCAGATCGGCGTGGTCCTGCTCTGGAGCAGCGCCAGCCCGCCCACGAGGAGCAGGAACGTGACGTGCACCTCGACTCGGATGCCGAACAGGGTCAGGAGCTTGAACGACCAGCGCACGGGCGGGGACCTCCGGGGATCGGCGTCAGTCTCGCACAGCCGCCGCGCCGTTGGCAGGCCCGTGCGGCGCCGGGGCCCTTCAGGCCGGCCCGGCGTCCACGTGCACGCGGGCGACCGGGCGGGAGAGCAGCCGGCGCACGCGCCACACGAGGAACGCGGCCACCGCCGCGAGCCCCGCCACGAACCCCCACCACAGGCCGACCACGCCCAGCCCGGCGCTGAAGCCGAGCAGCAGGCTCACCGGGATCCCGACGAACCAGAAGCCGAGCAGGTTCGCCACGAGCGGCGCGCGCGTGTCGCCGGCGCCGCGGAGCGCTCGGGCGGAGACCACCTGCACGCCGTCGAACACCTGGAACACGCCCGCGATGGGGATGAGGGCGGTCGCCACCGCGACCACGTCGGCCACCGACGATATCGAGCGCGCGAACGGCCCCGCCCAGGCGAGCAGCGCGACCGCCGACGCGGTCATGAACGCCGCGCCGCACAGGATCGCGCTGGCCGCGACCCGGCGGGCGTGCGGCAGGTCCTGCTCGCCGATGGCGCGACCCACCAGCACCGAGGCCGCGCTCCCCACCCCGAGCGGAACCATGAACATGAGCGAGGCTAGGTTGATCGCCACCTGGTGCCCGCCGATGGCGTGCGCCCCGAACCAGCCCGCGAACACCGAGATGAGCGCGAACGTGGTGAACTCGATCGAGTTCTGGGCCCCGATGGGGAGTCCGATGCGCAGCGTGCGCACCAGCGCCCGCCGCTCGCCCGCGTGCCGCCGCCACGGCCGGAGCACCGGCGCCAGCTCGTGCCACGAGAACGCGAGCAGCGCGGCGCACATGGCGAAGCGTGACGCTGCGATCGCCAGCGCCGAGCCGTTGGCGCCCCAGCCCGGCGTCACGTGCCGGCCGCTCACCAGCCACTCGTGGAGCAGCAGGTTCACGAGGTTCGCGACCCCGATCGCGAGCAGCACGCCGCGCGTGCGCTTCATGGCCTGCAGGCTCTGGCGCAGCGTCACGAACAGCATGGTCGCGGCCATGCTCGGCGCCGAAAGGAGCACGAACGCCTGCGCGCGCGGCACGACCTCGGCCGGCTGCCGCAGGAGCTGGAGCACGGGCCCGGCCGGCAGGCAGGCCAGGACCATGGTCAGGCTCAGCACCACGCCCAGCACGAGCCCGCGCTGCACGCCCGTCGCCGCGGCCTCGTGATCGCGTGCGCCGAGCGCCTGCGACACGATCGGGTCCACGGCCCAGAGCGTGCCGATGCCGAAGCTCGTGAGCCCCACCACGTACAGGTTGCCGAGCGCGCCGGCGGCCAGCTCCGTGGCCGAGACGTGGCCCAGGTAGGTGGTGCCCACGACGCTCATGAGCATGAGCCCCACGTGTACGACCACGATGGGGATGGCGAGTGACAGGAGCGCGCGCACGTCCCGCGCGCTGGGCGTGAAGGAACCGAGCATCGCGCGAGCTTCGCGCGGAGCGGGTGGGCGGGCAAGCGCGGGCGGCGCTCGCGCGGCAGGTGCGACGGGCCGCGAGAACGGACCTCGCGAACGGCGCCCGCGCGCCCGGCCGAGGGCGGAGCCGGCTCGCGTCCGGCCGGCCGCGGCTGCGAGCGGCCGGGGGCGGGACTACGCGGCCCTGTCGTCCCCCTCGTCCGGAAACAGCCCGTCCTGATCGTCCAGGTCGGGCGGCGGGGGCGAGTCGAAGTCCTCGGCTGCGAGGTCGAAGGCCAGGTCTGGCTCGGCGGGCGCGGCCTGCACCGCATCGAAGCTCTCGTCCGCGCTCATCTCGCCGGGGCCCTCCCAGCGGTCGCGCAGGTAGAGGTTCAGGGCCGAGAGGTCGCGCCGGGCGGGACGGTGGCCGGGATGGATCCAGAGCGTGTGTCGCAGCAGGCGTACCGCGTCCTCGACGGCTCCGAACTCGAAGCACGCCGAGGCGGCCAGGTAGAAGAGCCCCGGGTGGTGCGGGGCCTGCGACAGGCCGCGGATGGCGCGGGCCAGCGCCTCGCGGGCGTCGCCGTCCTCGAGCGCGGCGTGGGCCGCGCGCGCGAGGAACCGGGCCGCCTCCGCGTCGGGCGCGGCGTCGAGTCCGGGAATGAACTGGCGCAGCTCCTCGGCCGCGCGGCGCAGCGAAAGCGAGACGAACCCGTCGAGTCGCGAGTTCGAACCGTTGGACACCCGGTCCGCCAGGCGATCGAGCGCCTGGAGGAGCTCCGGCATCGAGGGCCGCGTGGAGTCCGACACGTTCACCTCGTCGCGTGGGGCCGCGACCCCGGCGCCCGCCGGAGCCCACGGTTCCCGTGGTCGGGGCCGGTATCGGCACGCACTTCGCCGGGCTGAACGGAACCTTGTCGTGGACCGCGGCCGGCGTCGCGGCGAACGACGCCTGCGGAGTGAGGCGCACGTGCGCGCGGCCCGCTTCGCGCGTCCGCAGAGTGCCCGGTGCCGGCCGTTCCGTCCCGCGCACGCGGGAGCCGCGCGAGTCGTCCGTTCGCGGCGCGCGCGAGCGCCGCCTCGCCGCTCTCGTTCTGCACGGGACGGGTGCTTTCCCCCGCTCGTCAGGATGCGGCCGCGGCCTCGCGTGCCTCTGCTATCTTGCGCCGCGTGCGACTCCTGCTCGTCCCGGCGCTGCTCCTCGCCGCCTCCGTCTCGTGCGCTCCCGGCAGCGCCGACTCGCCGGTGGTGAACGGCCGCCGCTACTTCGGCTCGCTCCACCCGCCCAAGGGGCAGCTCTTCCGCTTCAACCTCGGCGCCGAGCCCGAGCTGCGCGACCCGGGCGTCATGAGCGGCCAGCCCGACGGCCGCTTCGCCCGCATGGTGTTCGAGGGGCTCACCGTCTCGGACCCGCAGACGCTCGAGCCGCGCCCGGGGCAGGCGTACCGCTGGGAGCGGAGCGCCGACGGGCTCGTCTACACGTTCCACCTGCGCCAGGGGCTCCAGTGGGCCGACGGGACCCCGATCACCGCGCAGGACTTCCTGTGGTCGTGGCGCCGCGTGCTCTCGCCCGCCACCGCCTCGCGCAACGCCAGCCTGATGTTCGCGATCCGCGGCGCGGAGGACTTCCACCGCGGCCGGCTCGCGGACTCCACGCAGGTCGGGCTCGCGGCCCCCGACGACAGCACGTTCGTGGTCACGCTCGCCCACCCGACCGCCTACTTCCTCACGCTCACCACGTTCTACACCTACATGCCGGTGCCGCGGCACGTGGTCGAGAAGCACGGCATCCGCTGGACGCGACGCGAGAACCTCATCGGCAACGGGCCGTTCCGCTGGACCTACTGGCGGCAGGGCGACCGCTACGAGTTCGTGCCCTCGGACCGCTACTGGGATCGCGCGAGCGTGCGGCTCGAGCGGGTGGTCGCCTACCCGCTCGACGACCTCAACACCTCCACCAACCTCTACAAGTCGGGCGCCATCGACTGGAACCCGAGCGGCTACATCCCGTCCCAGTACCTGCCCTACATGAAGCCGTACGCGGACTATCGCGCCGGTCGCTACCAGGGCACCTACTTCTACGGCGTCAACACGACGCGCCCGCCGCTCGACGACGTCTGGGTGCGGCGGGCGCTCAACCTGGCCATCGACCGCGAGTCCATCGCGCGCGACCTCCTGAAGGGGAGCCGCGATGCGTGGGGCCGGCTCACGCCGAGCGGCTACCCGGGCTACGAGGGCCCGCGACCGGTGACCTACGACCCCGAGCGCGCCCGGCAGTGCCTCGCCCGCGGCGGCTACCCGGGCGGGAAGGGCTTCCCGCGCATCTCGATCCTGTTCAACACGAGCGAGGACCACCGCCGGATCGCCGAGGCCATCCAGGCGATGTGGAAGCGTGAGCTCGCCATCGACGTGGAACTGTCCAACCAGGAATGGGGCTCCTACCTGCAGGCGACCACGTCGCTCGACTACGACGTGGCACGCCGGGCGTGGATCGGCGACTACCTGGACCCCAACACGTTCCTGCAGCTCCTCACCACCGGGGACGGCAACAACCGCTCCGGCTGGTCGAACGCCCGCTACGACGCGCTCATCCGCCGCGCCTCCGAGACGCTGGACGCCCCGCGCCGCTTCGCCATGCTCGCGGAGGCCGAGTCGCTGGCCCTCGACCACGCGCCGTTCCTCCCCATCTACCACTACTCCACGACCGAGCTCGTGAAGCCGTGGGTGCGCGGCATCCACCAGACCGCGCTCGACATCCACCCACTCACGCGCGTGTGGATCGACCACGACTGGCGCCGGCACGAGCCCATCGCCGGGGAGGCGGCCCGGTGACCACGTTCGTCCTGCGGCGCGTGCTGCTCATGGTGCCGACGCTGCTGGTGATCGCCACGCTCACGTTCGTGCTGATGCGGCTCGCCCCGGGCGGCCCATTCATGAGCGAGAAGGACATCCCGGCCAAGGCCAGGCAGGAGCTGCTCCACCGCTACGGCCTCGACCGCCCGCTGCACGAGCAGTACCTGGCGTTCCTCGGGAACGCGGTGAAGCTCGAGTTCGGGCCGTCGTACAAGTACCCGGACCGTCAGGTGAAGGAGATCATCGGGCAGGGGTTCGTGGTGTCCGCCGAGCTGGGCGGCTGGGCGCTGCTGCTGGCGCTGCTCGTGGGCGTCCCCGTCGGAACGGTGGCGGCCGTGCGCCAGAACCGGGCCGCGGACCACGTCTCGATGACGCTGGCGCTCGCCGGCGTGTCGGTGCCGAGCTTCGTGCTCGCGCCGGTGCTGGTCATCACGTTCGCGCTCACGCTGCTGCTGCTCCCTGCCGCGCTGTGGACCGGCCCCGAGTCGCGCGTGCTCCCGGTGCTGGCGCTGTGCGTGAGCTACGTGGCCTACATCGCTCGCCTGACTCGCGCCGGGATGCTGGAGGTGCTGCGCCAGGATTACATCCGCACCGCACGCGCCAAGGGCCTCGCCGAGAGGGTCGTGGTGGTCAGGCACGCGCTGAAGCTCGGGATCCTGCCGGTGGTCTCCTATCTCGGGCCGGCGGCCGCGCGCATCATCATGGGCTCGATCGTGATCGAGCAGATCTTCGCCATCCCCGGGCTCGGCCGCTACCTGGTCGTGGGCGCGGTGAACCGCGACTACACGCTGGTGATGGGCGTGGTGCTGTTCTACGCGTCGTTCCTGCTGGTGCTGAACCTGATCGTGGACCTGGCCTACGGCTGGCTCGACCCGCGCGTGGAGCTGGCGTGAGCGTTCCGTGCGGGGCGACGTTCCGGCCGCGGACGGGAGTGCCCGCGTGAGCATCGGCCTGCGTCCGCCCACCCCCGTGCTGGCCGCGGACACGCCGCCGGGCGATCCGCTCGAGGGCGCGGCACCGCCGCGGAGCCTGTGGTCCGACGCCTGGGCGCGGCTCCGCCGCAACCGCATGGCGGTCGCCGCCGGGGTGTTCCTGCTGGTGATGAGCTCGGTCGCGGCACTCGCGCCATGGATCCCCGGCCTCGCCGACCCCACCGCGCAGGACCTCGCGAAGGGCGCCACGGCGCCGTCGCTCGCGCATCCGTTCGGCACCGACGAGCTGGGCCGCGACCTGTTCGCTCGCGTGCTGTACGGCGGCCGCATCTCGCTGCTCGTGGGGCTCGTGGGGACGCTCGTCTCGCTCCTGATCGGCGTCACCTGGGGCGCGATCGCCGGCTACGTGGGCGGCCGCACCGACGACCTGATGATGCGGGTCGTGGACGTGCTCTACGCGCTCCCCTACATCTTCCTCGTCATCCTGCTGCTGGTGTTCTTCTCGAAGAGCCTGCTCATGCTGTTCGTGGCGCTCGGGCTCGTCCAATGGCTCACCATGGCGCGCATCGTCCGCGGCCAGGTGCTGTCGCTCAAGCACCAGACCTTCGTCGAGGCCGCGCGCGCGCTCGGCGCGGGCGACGGGGCGATCGTGTTCCGCCACATCGTCCCCAACACGCTCGGCCCGGTGATCGTCTACACCACGCTCACGGTGCCGGCGGTCATCCTCCAGGAGGCGTTCCTGAGCTTCCTCGGTCTCGGCGTCCAGCCGCCCGACGCGTCGTGGGGCACGCTCCTCGCGGACGGCGCCAAGCTGCTGGCGCTGTTCCCGTGGCTCGTCACGTTCCCCGGCCTCGCCATGTCGCTCACGCTGCTCGCGTTCAACTTCCTGGGCGACGGCCTGCGCGACGCGCTCGACCCGCAGGGCCGGCGCGACGGCGGGGCGTAGCGGAGCGCGGCGGGCGCCGGGCGTCCGGCCGGCTACGCCCGCGCCGCGAGCAGCGCCGTGCGCTCGGCGGACGTCGTGGGGCGGGCGTCGCGCACGAGCTGGCGCGCCCAGTCGAGGCGGTCGCGCATGTTGATCATGAGCACGCCCCGGATGACGTCCTCGCGCAGGTAGAAGGCCGCCCCCTCGTGCCCCGGCTCGAGCCACACGATCTCGGTGGACAGTCGCGCCCACAGCTCGCCCACGCCCTCGAACGCCAGCTCGCCGACCCGGAACCACTTGCTCGGCAGGTGGTCGTAGGGTGTGTTCGCGCCGGCCATGTTGGCGCCGACCGCGCGGCCGTGAGCGTCGGCGTGGTCCGAGCCCTCCACGCGCATGATCTGCCCGAGCGCCAGGTACGGGAACTCCGCCACGTCGCCCGCCGCCCAGATGTGCGGCGCGCTCGTGCGGCCGAGCTCGTCCACCACGATGCCGTCGTCGATGCCGAGGCCCGCCGCCTCCGCCAGGTCCACGAGCGGCTCGCCACCCTGGTCCACGATCACGAACTGCGTGTCGAGCTCGTTCCCGAGCACGGTCCGCGCGCGCAGCAGGCTCCCGGTCTCGCGCAGGACCTGGATCATGTCGCCGCTCACCGTTTCGACGCCCAGCTCGCGCAGGTAGTCGAGGAGCGGCACGCCGAGGTCGCGCGGCAGCAGCCGGTGGAGCGGGTACTCCTCGGAGAGGATCAGCGTGACCTCCTTGCCGCGGGCGCGGAGCGCGGCCGCCATCTCGACCGAGATGAACCCGCCCCCCACGAGCGTCAGGTGCTGGAGCTGGTCGAGCCTCGACTCGAGGTCCAGGTAGTCCTCGAGGTCGCGGAAGTAGCGGACGCTCGTGGACTCCGAGCCCTCAGCGCGGAGCCGGCGCGGTCGGCAGCCGGTGGCGAGCAGGAGCTCGTCGAACTCCACCTCCTCGCCGCGCGCGTCCCACAGCCGCCTGCCCTCGGCGTCCAGCTCGATCACCTCGTGCCGGAGGCGCACGTCCACCCGCCGCTCCGCGTACCACTCGTCGGGGTGCAGCGGCAGCCGGGCGAGCGCATCCTCGCCCCGGAGGAGCTGCTTGCTGAGGAGCGGCCGGTTGTACGGGCGATGGTTCTCGCGGGACAGGAGCAGGATGCCTCCCTCGGGATCCCTCGAGCGGATACCCTGAATGGCGGCGGCGGCGGCGATCCCGCCTCCCACGATGCAGTAGCGGACGTGCATGGCGCTCCCCGGTGGCGTGCTCTCGCGACCCGGAGTGTAGGCACTTCGCGCCAGTCGCGCACGCCGTCCGCGACGCGCCACGTCCGCGGCGGTCAGCCCGCGGCGCCCGGCTCGGGCGCGGCCGGCTCGCCGCGCAGCTCGCGCGCGAGGCCCCGCTTCCAGGTGCCGCGCGCCGCCCAGCCCACCAGGACGATCGCGCGCAGCGTGCAGCTGATGGTGATGAGCCAGGCGATCCCCATGACGCCGGCGTCCCACCAGCGCGTCACCCAGAACGCGAGCGGGATGCGGAACAGCGAGACGACCGTGTAGATGAGCGAGATCTCGCGCGTGTGTCCCGAGCCGACCACGACCTCGGCGGTGACGATCTCGATGCCCGTGGCGACCACCGCGAGCGACAGCACCCTCAGGTAGGGCACCCCTACCGCCAGCAGCCCCGCGTCCCCGGTGAACAGCGCGAGCAGCGCCTGCGGCAGGAGCAGCATGACCAGCGTCATCGTGACCGAGATCCAGATCGCCCAGCGCTGGGCGGTGCGCATGACCCGCGCGGCGCGCTCCACGTCGCCGGCGCCGAGCGCCTGCCCGAGCAGCGTCGCGCCCGCGGTGCCCACGGCGAGCGAGAGGATGAACTGGAGCGCCTCGATGCGGTTCGCCACGCCGACGATGGCGACCGCGGCCTCGCCGAACGGCGCGGCGGCGCGCACGAACACCACGTAGACGACCGAGAACAGCATGCCGATGAGCGTGACGGGCACGCCCACGCGGAGCAGGCCCGCCATGCGCACCGGTCCGCCGGGCGCCGTCCACGCCAGCGGCAGCCCCGGGTGTCGCCACGCCGCGAGCAGCGCGTAGCACCCGAACATCACCGCCTGCGCGATCACCGTGGCCCACGCCGCCCCGGCCAGGCCCAGCGCCGGCACCGGACCCCAGCCGTAGATGAGGAGCGGGGCGAGCGCGATGTTGAGCAGGATCGACAACAGGTCCACCGCCAGCGGCGTGCGGGTGTCGCCCGCGGCCCGCAGCGCGACCTCGGCGGTGAGCGACGCGAGGATGAACGGCGCGCCGAGCAGCACCGTGCGCAGGTAGAGCGCGTAGGCGTCGGCGACCCCGCCCGAGGGGACGACCAGGCGCGCGAGCGGCCCGGCGGCCACGAGGCCCACGATCGCGGTGGCGACTCCGAGAGCGGCCGAGGCGGTGACCGCCTTGCGCACCGCCACGCCGGCCCGCGCGCGCTCGCCGCCGCCCAGCAGCTGGCTCACGTAGGCCGAGAGCCCGGCGCTGAACAGGTCGTTGAGCGCGTAGACGCACCAGAGCGCGAACACCGACGTGGTGACGGCGGCGGTCGCCTCGACGCCGAGCCCCTTCACCCACATCGCGTCCACCCACTGGTAGGCGAGCCGGAGCGCCTGCGAGGCGAGCACCGGCAGCGCGAGCCGCAGCAGGATGCGCGTGACGGGCGCGGTGAGCAGCTCCGCGCGGTCCGGCGCGGACGTCACGCTGCGCTCCCCGCACCTGCGGCGGCGCGACGCGGCCGACGGCACGCGATCGGGCCTCGCCGCCGGCTCACGCGGGCTCGTCGCCGGAGGCGCGCGGGCGCGCCTCGCCGCCGGGCTCCTCCGACGGCACGCGCAGCGCGAGGTCCCCCGCGTTCAGGTCCATGAGCGCGTGAATGAGCATCGCCGGCCAGATCGAGCCCGACACCAGCACGACGCCGGTGAAGAACAGGCCCGCGAGCCCGGTGAGCAGCACGCCGCGCGAGCCCTGGTAGAGGTGCCCCACCCCGAACACGACCGCCTGGGCGAGCGCCGCCCACACGAGCGGCAGGTGCTGGGCCGCATACCAGTAGAGGTAACCTCGGAACAGGAGTTCCTCGCACAGCCCCGCCGTGCACGCGATCACGACGAAACGCGGGAACTCGGCCCGCGAGCCGGGCAGGAGCCGCGCCACGGGCGCGAGCCGCGCCCGCACCTGTGCGCGCAGCGTCTCGTCCCGCTCGAGCGCGCCGCGCTGCCGGAGCACGAGGGACATCATGGTGGCGAGCCCCACCAGCACGCCGGCGAGCCCCGTCGTGGGCCGGAGCTCGAGCCCGAGGGCGGCCAGGTCGCGCCCCCTGGCGAGCCAGACGGCGAGCACGATGGCCACGAGCCCCCACTGCGAGGCGACAGCGCGCCACCAGAGCGCGCGGCGGAGCCTCGGCAGCTCGCCCGCGGGCGCGGCCCGGAGCCGGCGCATGCCGATCAGCGCGCGCAGCGGCAGGCCCACGACGATGACGAGCGCGAGCAGATGGTCGGCGGGCGGAAGCATGGGGCGGATCCGATGGACGGGACGAGGACCGGCGCTGGCAGGAGGAAGCGCCGGAGTCTAGCGCAGTTGCCGCGGAAGCCGGCGGGACGACCCGGTGGCGTCGATGCCGGATCCGCGGAACTCCTCTAGACTCCACGGCTCACGTCCGCCCCCCGGAGCCCGCATGATCCGCCGCCTCGCGGCACCCGCCGCCCTCGCGCTCGCCGCGCTGCTCGCGTTCGCCGCGGGCCCGCGCCCGGGCGGCGCCCCCGTCCAGCTCGCCGAGACGCGTCCGCTCGAGACCGCGCTCGGCGACACCACGCTCCCCACGGCGCAGGCCGTGTGGGTGGAGATGATCCGCGACGCGCGTACGAGCGTGGACCTCGAGCACTTCTACCTCTCGCGTAAGCCCGGCGAGGCGCTCGACCCGGTGCTCGACGAACTGGGCCGCGCCGCCGCGCGCGGCGTCCGCGTGCGGCTGCTGCTCGACCGCGGCATGCACCGGACCTACCCGCAGCCGGCGGATTCGCTGGGCCGGCTCCCGGGCGTGAGCGTGCGGCTCGTGGACTACCGGCGGCTCGCGGGCGGCGTGCAGCACGCCAAGTTCATGATCGTGGACGACCGCGAGGCGTGGCTCGGGAGCCAGAACCTCGACTGGCGGGCGCTCTCCCACATCCACGAGCTGGGCGCCCGCATCGCGCTCGAGCCGGTGGCGAAGGCGGTCGCCGACGTGTTCGAGACCGACTGGCAGGCGGCCGACACGACCCTCTCCCCGGTCGCCGTGGACCGGAGGCCCGCGCGCTGGCCGGTGTCGTTCTCGCAGGACGGCGTCCCGGGCCGGCTGTGGCTGGGCGCGAGCCCCGTGGTGCTCAATCCCGGCTCGCTGGCCTGGGACCGCGACCTGCTGCTCGAGCGCGTCGGCCGCGCCCGCCGCGAGATCGTGGCGATGATGCTGAGCTACGGTACGAGCGGCCACGGCAGGACCGACTCCACGCTGCACCGCGCGCTCCTGCTCGCCGCGGCGCGCGGGGTGAAGGTCAAGCTGATCGTCTCCGACTGGGTGGTCGGCGGGCGCGGCGAGCGGGACCTGCGCGCGCTCGCGGCCACGCCCAACATCGACGTGCGCATCTCGAGCGTGCCCGAGTGGGGCGGCGGTTACATCCCGTTCGCGCGCGTCGAGCACTGCAAGTTCATGGTGGCGGACGGCGAGTGGCTGTGGCTCGGGACCAGCAACTGGGACCCGTCCTACTTCCTCTCGTCACGCAACCTCGGCGTCACGCTCCGGCACCGGCCGCTCGCCGCGCGCGCGCGCGGGGTGTTCGAGACGAGCTGGCGAGCGCCGGGCGCGAAGGCGCTCCGCGAGGGCGTCGAGTTCGAGCGTCGCATCCACTCCGAGACGCCGCCGCCGGGGGCCACCCTCTACGGCGAGTGAGCCGGGCGGGGCCGGCTCGCCAGCTCGCGGGCATGAAGGATCCCGAGCGTCACGCCCGTCAGCACGAGCATCGCGCCGCCCAGCCAGCCGCCCAGCGCGAACGAGTCCGGCCGGAGCATCGGCAGCACGAACCCGGCGCCGACCATGACCGCGGCCACTCCGTAGAACGCCGGCTGGCCGTAGAGCGTCACGAACGGCAGGTAGTGGGCGCCCACCACGATCAGGAACCCGGGGTAGAACCACTCGGGCCGGCCGCGACTCGCGACGAGGATGAGCGGGATGGCGAGCGGGACGGTGAACGCCACCTGCATGGCGAGCGCGTTGAGCGGGTTCTCGCGGCTCGCGGTGGCGCGCCGGCCGAGGAACCGCAGCGCCATCATCGTGACCGGGAAGATGAGCATGCCGCCGATGATGAGCGCCCACACCGCCTGGTTCCGCGTGGACCAGGAGGCGAGCGTCGCGGAGGCGAGCCACAGCCCGCCCGAGACGAAGCCGCCCACCGAGCCCCCGAGGTAGACGTCGCGCATCTCGCGTTGGGCGTCCTCGAGCCACATCATGAGGGTCTCCTTCCCCGTGGCCGCCACTGGTGGCGGCCCATGTCCACGCAGCCGCGCCCGTCGAACCGCACGCCTTCGTTCTCGAGCCGCAGCCGCTGCGTCATCGCGCCGGAGGGATCCAGCCGCCCCAGGGAGAGCCGGCCGCCCGCGGCCACCACCCGGTGCCACGGCACCGGCGTGCCGGGCTCGAGCGCGTGCAGCGCGTAGCCCGCCACGCGCGGGGCGTGCGGCATGCCCGCCTCGACGGCGACCTGGCCATACGTCGCGACCCGCCCGCGCGGGATGCGCATGACGACCGCGTATACGCGGGGGTAGGCCCCGCGGGTCGCGGGGAGCGGCGAATCGCGAAGCCGGCGGCGCGACCGTCCCGGCCCGCCCGACGCGCGGGAGGACGGGCGCCGGCGCGGCTCCGACGCCCGGCCGGCGCCGGCGCGCCTGCGCGGCCCGGGCCGTCCGCCACGCTCAGGCAAGCTTGTAGCGCTCCCGGAGCAGCTTCACGTGGTGCTGCTCGTGTCCGGCGGCGATGTGCGCGAGGGCGCGCACGCTCACCGGGCTCCCGTTCGCGGTCCCGACCCGGGTGAGCGTCTCGGGCTCGAGCCCGGCGAGCAGGGCGAGCGTGGACGCGCGCGCCGCCGAGTACTCCGCCACCAGCTCCGGCAGCGGGCGGCGGTCGAAGCGCCCCTCGGGCACCCAGGCGTTCTCGTCGAAACCGGGCAGCGGCGTCCGGTCGCCGCGAGCGATCCGCAGGATCCGGTACGACCACACGCGCTCCGCGTCCACGACGTGACCGAGCACCTCCTTCACCGACCACTTCCCCGGCGCGTACCGGAACAGCGCCTGGGACTCGTCCACGCCCGAGAGCAGTCGCGGCGTGGACTCGCTCCCGGAACGGAGCGCGGCCAGCGCGTCGTCGCCGACGAGCTGGATGTACTTGGAGTAGTAGGGGTCGTGTTCGCCCGCCTGGGGCTTGGGGATGCGGATCATCGGGCCTCCCGGGTTCGCACGGCCAGCCGCCTGGTCGGAGCATACCGGAAGCAGTCCGTCTGGTGGTCGTTCACCAGACCGACGGCCTGCATGAACGCGTAGACGATGGTGGAGCCCACGAACTTGAAGCCGCGTTTCTTCAGGTCCTTCGAGAACGCGTCCGACTCGGGCGTCCGGGCGGGGATGTCGCGCAGCGCACGGCGCGCGTTCACGAGCGGTCGTCCGCCCACGAACGACCACGCGTAAGCCGCGAAGCTCCCGAACTCACGCTGTACCTCGAGGAACGCGCGCGCATTCACGACCGACGCCTCGACCTTGGCGCGGTTGCGCACGATGCCGGGGTCTGCGAGCAGCCGGCGCCGGTCGGCCGCGCCGTAGCGTGCCACGCGGCGCGGGTCGAAGCGATGGTAGGCGCGGCGGTAGCTCGCGCGCTTCCGGAGGATGGTCGCCCACGACAGGCCCGCCTGCGCCCCCTCGAGGATCAGCATCTCGAACAGGTGCCGGTCGTCGCGCGAGGGCACGCCCCACTCGGAGTCGTGATACTCGAGGTAGAGCGGGTCGCCCGACCCCGCCCAGGCGCAGCGCCGGCGCTTCATGCCGCTGCCCCTCAGCCGCCGATCAGGACGCGGACGAGGCGCACGATCTGCAGCGTGAACGCGGCCGCGACTGCGAGCGCGGAGCCCCACGACAGCGCCAGCAGCCACGGGCTCTCGCGGCGGTCCGAGAACGCCACCGCCTCGGCGGCCACGAAGCCGCCGGCGAAGCCGCCCGCGTGCGCCCAGTTGTTCACGCTAGGCATCAGGAAACCGAACATGAACATCACCGCCGCCGACATCCACAGCTGCTGGGTCACGGCGCGCTGCCGGGTGCGGCGGCCGTACACGATCATCGCCGCCAGCAGGCCGAAGATGCCGCCCGAGGCGCCGATCGTGGGCACGCCCACCGCCAGGTTCGACATCACGAAGCCCACGACACCCGCCATCACGAAGATGAGCCAGGCGCGCGGGGCGCCGTAGAGCTCGACCACGTTGGGCAGGTACTGGCGCGTGATCACCATGTTGAACAGCAGGTGGAGCAGGCTTCCGTGCAGGAAGATGGCGGTGAGAACGGTCCACCAGCGCCCCTGCACCATGGCGAACGTCCCGGTCATGCCGAGCACCGAGAGCGCGCCGCTCGTGGGCGCGAGGATGTCGAACATCCCCGCCATCCGGAAGAGCCCGCGCGGGTCGAGGATCAGCGCCACCACGTAAAGCGCCACGCACACTCCGATCACCGCGCCCGACAGGTCGAACGCGCCGAACCACTTCTGGAGCGCGGGGCCGTAGCCGTAGAGCCCGGGCGCGCTTCGGCCGCAATACGGGCACTCGCGCTCGCTCACGTCCACGAGCCGCCCGCATCCCGGACAGATCACCGCACCGCTGCGCTGGCGCATCGCGGGAGCATAGGCAATGCGAACGCGTGGAGCCAGCGCGCGAGGTGCGCGGGTCTCCCGTGCGGCGTGCGCGATGCATGCCGCGGGCCGGTGTTCGCACGTTGCAGGACGAGCGGTCGCGTCGTGCACGCGCGCGGCCGCACGCACTTGCGCGCCGGGCCCGGCCGCTGGCGCGGGGCATGCAGCGGGTGTGCGGCCCACAGGGAGGTCCGCACGTGTCCAGCGAGGTGTTCCACGCACTGGTGTTCTGGGTGCCCGCGTTCCTGTTTTCCACCACGGTGCACGAGTGTGCGCACGCCTGGGCGGCGCTTCGCCTGGGCGATCCCACCGCGTACCGGGGCGGGCAGGTCTCGCTCTCGCCGTGGCCGCACCTGCGCCGCTCGCCGCTCGGGATGCTGGTGGTGCCGCTCGTGACCTCGTTCCTCCAGGGCTGGACGATGGGCTGGGCGAGCGCGCCGCTCGACCCCGCGTGGGCCGAGCGCCACCCGCGGCGCGCCGCGCTCACCGCGCTCGCCGGCCCGCTCGGGAACCTCGTTCTGGCGCTCTCGGCGTTCGCGCTGCTCCAGCTCGGGCTGTGGGCGGGCGTGTTCGAACCCGCCACGAAGGTCTCCATCCAGCACTGGGTGCAGAACGCGATGCCGCCGGACCCGATGCTGGCGGGGGACTTCGCCGCACGCGCGCTGTCGGTGATGCTGTCGCTCAACCTGCTCCTGCTCGTGTTCAACCTGCTGCCGCTGCCGCCGCTGGACGGGGCGTCCGCGATCACGCTCGTGCTCCCCGGCGCGGCCGGCCGGAGCCTGCGCGCGGCCTCGGCCGCGCCGGCGCTGTCCCTGGTCGGCCTGCTCGCGGCCTGGCAGGTGTTCCCGCTGTGCGCTGCACCGCTGCTCGCGCTCGTCGCCCGTCTCGTGCCGCTCGCCTCGCGCTGACTCCCGCGGCCGCCGCACGCTTCGCGCCGCCCGCCGGCCTTGACCGGCCTCCGCCCGGGTGCCAGCGTCGGCGCCCCGTGCCCATCCCGATCGCCGCCATCCGCGAAGCCGCCGAGCGTCTCGCGCCGCACGTCCACCGCACGCCCGTGCTGAGCGCCGCGTCGCTCGGCCAGCGCGCGGGCGTCTCGCTCGTGCTCAAGGCCGAGAGCCTGCAGAAGACTGGCTCGTTCAAGGCGCGCGGCGCGCTCAACCTGGTGCTCGCGCTCCCGCCCGAGCGACGCGCGCGCGGGCTCGTCACCGTCTCGGCCGGGAACCACGCGCAGGCGGTGGCGTGGGCCGCGCGCGTCGTGGGCGTGCCGTGCACCGTGGTCATGCCGGCCGACGCGCCGCGCTCCAAGCTGGCCGCGGTGGAAGGGTACGGCGCGCGAACGGTGCTGCACGCCGACCGCGCCACGCTGTTCGACCGGCTGCGCGAGGAGGAGGCGCGCACCGGCGCGACGTTCGTGCACCCGTTCGACGACCCCGTCGGGCTCGCGGGCGCCGGCACGGTGGGGCTCGAGCTCATGGAGCAGTCCCCCGGGCTCGACGCGGTGATCGTGCCCATCGGCGGCGGCGGCCTGATGGCCGGCGTGGCGTGCGCCGTGAAGGCGGTCGCACCCGCCTGCCGCGTGATCGGCGTGGAGCTGGCCGGGGGGCCGGGCATGACGCCCGCGCTCGCCGCCGGGAAGCCGGTGACGGTGCCGCGGCCGGCCACGCGCGCCGACGGGCTCACGCCGCCGTTCGTGGGCGCGCTCCCGCTCGAGGCCGCACGCCGCCACGTCGCGCGCATCGTGCTGGTCGGTGAGGACGAGATCGCCGACGCGATGCGGGCGCTGTTCGAGCGCGCCCGGCTGGTCGCGGCGGGCGCCGGCGCCGCCGCGCTCGCGGGGCTCCTCTCGGGGCGAGCCGGCCTCGCCGCCGGCTCGCGGGTGGCGGCGATCGTCTCGGGCGGCAACGTGGACGCGGAGCGCTTCTGCGAGCTCTACGCCGCGGGGACGAGGCTCCCGTGAACGTGCTGTTCCTGAACGAGCGCGAGGTGTACGAGCTGCTCGAGATGCCCGCGTGCATGCGGCTCATGCGCGAGGCGCTCGCCGCGCTCGCGCGCGGCGACGCGGTGCAGCCGCTCCGCCACCTGGTGCGGCTCCCCGACGGGAGCGGCCTCCTGGGCCTGATGCCCGGCTACCTCGGCGAGCCGCAGGCGTTCGGCCTGAAGGCGGTCACCGTGATGCCCGGGAACCACGGGACCGGCTACGACTCGCACCAGGGCGTGGTCATGCTGTTCGGCGTCCGCCACGGCGAGCCGCTCGCGATCCTCGACGCGAGCGCGATCACCGCCGTGCGCACCGCGGCGGTCTCCGGCGCGGTGACGCAGGCGCTCGCCCGCGAGGACGCGGGCGACCTGGCGCTGCTCGGCTCAGGCGTGCAGGCGCGCACGCACCTGGTGGCGATGCGCGCCGCGCGGCCGCTCCGCCGCGTGCGGGTGTGGAGCCGGTCGCGCTCGAACGCCGAGCGGTTCGCGCGCGAGCAGGGCGCACGGCAGGGTGTCGCGATCGAGGTCTGCGCCGACGCCGCGTCCGCGGTGCGCGGGGCGGACCTCGTGTGCACGACCACTGCCGCCCAGGAGCCCGTGCTGCTCGGGCGCTGGCTCTCGCCCGGCGCGCACGTGAACGCCGTGGGGGCGTGCTTCCCCGCCGCCCGCGAGCTGGACGCCGAGGCCGTGGCGCGCGCGCGGCTCTTCACCGACCGGCGCGAGTCGCTGCTCGCCGAGGCCGGGGACTTCCTGCTCGCCCGCGCCGAGGGCGCGATCGCCGACGCGCACCTCCTCGGCGAGGTGGGCGACGTCTTCCTCGGGCGGCTGCCGGGCCGGACCGGGCCGGACGACATCACGCTGTTCGAGTCGCTCGGCCTCGCGGTGGAGGACCTCGCCTCGGCCCACGCGCTGCTCCGGCGCGCGCGAGAGACCGGCGCGGGCCGCTGGCTCGAGTGGGGCGGTCCGGCGGCGGAGGGAACCGCCGGCCCGGGCGCGCCCGGGCGCGCCTGACGTCACGATGCCCGCGGGTCGCCGCGGCCCGCCCGGCACGGTCTGGTCTCACGTGCCGGGGTCGCGGGGCGTGTGGGGGCGGCTCGCCGCCCACTTGCGCCTTCCGGGGCCGGAACGCATCCTAAGGCTCGTCCGTTCGGGGTGGCCCGCGGGAACGCCGCGGGCCTGAGAACACACCCGTCGAACCTGAACTGGTTCAGACCAGCGTAGGGAAACGGTGAAGACCAGCGGCTCCGCCAGGCGTCTTCCCCGCCGTCCCTTCGCGGACGGCGTTCGTGTTCGTGCCGGGAGCCGGAGCGAATCCGGAGCCCGCGCGGGCGCGCCGCCCTCCGGAAGGCGTCGTGCCGATGTTCACTCGCAGCGCGCTCGACTGGGCGCTGATCGCAGCCTACTTCGTGGCGCTCGCGGCCGTGTGGCTGCGGGGGGTCCGCTCGCGCCCGTCCACCGAGGACTACCTCGTGGCTGGCCGGCGCGTGACGCTGCCCGCGTTCGTGGCCACGCTCGTCGCCACCTGGTACGGCGGCATCCTCGGCGTGGGCGAGTTCACCTGGCGACATGGCGTGGCCAACTGGCTCGTGTTCGGCGCGCCCTACTACCTGGGCGCGGCGCTGTTCGCGCTGGCGCTCGCCCGCCGCGCCCGGCGCTCGGAGCTGCTCTCGATCCCGGACCTGCTCGAGAGCGCGTACGGCCGCGGTGCGGCCCTGGTGGGCGCGGGCGCCGTGTTCGTGAACGCAGCGCCGGCCGCGTACCTGCTCATGCTCGGCACGCTCTTCGCCTCCATGTTCGGCGGACCGGCATCGCCGTGGATCGCGGCCGCCGCGGTGCTGAGCGTGTTCTACGTGGACCGCGGCGGGCTCCGCGCGGTGATCCTCACCGACAAGCTCCAGTTCGCGCTCATGTACGGCGGGTTCGCCATGCTGCTGGCCGCGCTCGTCACGCAGCACGGCGGGTTGCCGTTCCTCACCGGCCGCGTGCCGGACTCGCACTGGACCTGGCACGGCGGGAACGGCCCCGCGACGGTCATCGTCTGGTACGTGATCGCGCTCGGCACCATGGTGGACCCGGCGTTCTGGCAGCGAGCCTGCGCCGCGCGCGACCCCGGCGTGGCGCGCAACGGCGTGCTGCTGTCGATCCTGTTCTGGGCCGGCTTCGACTTCATGACCACGGCGTGCGGGCTCTACGCGCGAGCGCTGCTGCCCGGGCTCGCCGACCCGGTGCAGGCGTTCCCGCAGCTCGCGAACCTCACGCTGCCGCCGGTGGCGCTCGGTGTCTTCTACCTCGGCATGATCGCCACCGTGATGAGCACGATCGACTCGTACGCGTTCATCGCCGCGACCACGGTGGGCCGCGACCTTGTCTGGCGCGTGCGCGGCGGCGATCCCGCGCGCATCCCGGCCTGGTCGCGCGCCGGGCTCTGGCTCGCGACCGCGTTCGCCACGGCGCTCGCGCTCGCGCGACCGAGCGTCGTGTCGCTGTGGCACGACCTCGGCTCCATCGTCACGCCCACGCTGCTGCTGCCCGTGCTGCTCGCGTTCGCCCGCCGTGGCCGGCCCGGCCCGCGCGCGGTGCTGTGGTTGATGCTCGTGCCGTGCGCGGTGACGCTCGGCTGGGTGCTGGGGAAGGCCTCGGCCGGCCGGTATCCGCTCGACCTCGAACCCATCTACGCCGGACTCGGCGCCTCTCTGCTGGTGTGGGCCGTGACCGCGATCCCCCGAAAGGAGCCCGCCGCATGATCTCCACCCCCCGCCCCGTCCCCGCCGGGCGCGGAGCGGCGCGACCGCTCCGCGGCGTGCGGCTCGCGCTCCTCGCCCTGTCGTTGTTCGCGCCCCGCGCCGGCGCCCGGCCGGCGGCGGCAGGCCCCGACACGCTCGGACGCGTCGTGCCGCTGCCCCCGGTCGAGGTGAGCACGTCGCGGCTCGGCGACCGGCCCGCGTTCGCCGTCTCGCGCCTCGGGCGCGACGAACTGCGCGAGCGCAACTGGGGGCAGGACACGCCCATGGCGCTCGCCTCGCTCCCCGGCGCGTTCGCCTGGTCCGACGCGGGGAACGGCATCGGCTACTCCTACCTCATGCTGCGCGGCTTCCCACAGCGGCGCATCAGCGTGCTCGTCAACGGCGTGCCGCTAAACGACCCCGAGTCGCACGAGGTCTACTGGATCGACCACCCCGACCTGCTCTCGGCCACGAGCGAGGTGCAGGTCCAGCGTGGCGTGGGCCCGGCGCTCTACGGCGCCGCCGCGCTCGGCGGCAGTGTGAGCGTGGAGACGTCCCCGTTCCTGGAGCGGCCGCACGCCGGCGTCGTCGCCGGCGCCGGCAGCTTCGGCACGCGGCGGATCGTGCTCGAGGGCGGCTCGGGGCCCATCGCGGACGGCTGGGAGCTCTACGGCCGCTACGCGCGCGTCGAGAGCGACGGCTATCGCGAGCGGTCGTGGTCGCGGCTCTGGTCCTACGCCATCTCGGCCCGTCGGATCGCCGGCACGCACACGTTCCGTGCCAACCTCTACGGCGGGCCCGAGGAGACGCACCTCTCCTACCTCGCGCTCGCGCCCGAGTACCTGGAGGGTCGGGTCACCGGCGACGCCGACCGCGACCGGCGCTTCAACCCGCTCACCTTCGACGGCGAGCGCGACCACTACTTCGAGCCGCACTACGAGTTCATCCATGTCTGGGCGCCGGCGCCCGCGCTCACGCTCACCGGGACCTGGTTCTGGTTCGACGGGCGCGGCCACTACGACGAGCAGCGCTTCGGCCGCGCGCTCGCCGACTACCGGCTGGCCTCGATCGCCACCTCCGACACGCTCCTCTATCCGCGCGGGTACTACGCCCAGGACGCGAGTGGCGTGCTCGTGCGCGACGGCCAGGGACGCGCGCTCGTCGAGCGCGCCGACATCGTCCGGCGGCGCGAGGTCGTCAACCGCCATTTCGGCTGGCTGCCACGCGCCCGCTGGGCTCACGAGCGCGGCGCGCTCACCGTGGGCGCCGAGCTCCGCTTCCACGACGGCCGTCACGTGGGCAGCGTCCTCGCCGCGGACCCGATGCCGCCGGGGACGGCGAGCCCGACGCCCTACTACGACTACCACCCGCGCACGCTCGCCGCGGCCCTCTACCTGCGCGAGGAGTGGGACCTGTCGCGGTCGCTCCGCGCCACGGCCGACCTCGCCTGGCGGCACGCGGGCTACGCCATGCGCGGCGACCGGTTCGACGGCGTCGCGTTCGACCAGCGCTACCACTTCGGGCTGCCGCGCGTGGCGCTCGCCTGGAGGCCGGACGAGCGCTGGCAGGCGTTCACCTCGTACGCGTTCGCGAGCCGCGAACCCGCGTTCCGGGACCTCTACGACGCCGAGGGCGTGGGCTCGGTGCCGCTCTATCGCCGCGTGGACGTGGCCGCCGGCATCTACGAGGACCCGCTCATCCGCCCCGAGCGCGTGCACGACATCGAGCTGGGCGTCTCGTGGAGCGACCGGTCGCCCGCCGGTTCCGGCTCGACACGGCCCGCGACGATGGGCTTCAGCGCCAACTTCTACCGCATGGACTTCCGCGACGAGCTGGTGTTCGCCGGCCAGTTCGACACCGACCTCGGCTATCCCATCCTCGGCAACGCCGCCCGCTCGGTGCACCAGGGCGTCGAGCTGGCCGGGCAGGTGTCGCGCAGGCTCGGGACGCCCGGCGACGCAGGGGCGGGCGTCGAACTGGCGCTCGAGGGCAACCTGTCGCTCGCGGACAACCACTTCGTCGAGTTCCGCGAGCGATGGGGCCCCTCGCCCGCGGACGAGCTGGTCTACGACGACGAGCCGATCGGATTCTTCCCCGCCACCATGGCCAACGCCGCCGCGCGCGCGTCCTGGCGCGGCCTCTCCGCCCGGCTCGAGGCCCAGCACGCCGGCCGCGTCTTCGTGGACAACACCGGCACCGAAGCCAACAGCACCGCGCCGCGCACGGTCTGGAATGCTGCCGTGAGCGTGGCGCGAGAGGTGCTCGGCACCCGCGCCAGCGCCACCCTGCGCGGCCTGAACCTCACGGATCTCCGATACGAGACGAACGGCTACATGGACTACGATCGGAACGGCGTCCTCGTCCCGCACCGCGTCCCCGCCGCGACCCGCGCATGGCTCGCGGAGGTGAGGCTGGACTGGTGAAGGCCCCTGGCCCGACCGATTCATGGACCGCGAGCCGAGAGTGCCGGATGTCATTCGGGCGCAAGGAGCAGGGTCCGGCCGCGACGCGGCCGTGTTGGTGAAACGACGGGGAGCGACCGGGCCCTGCGACGCAGCGGACGGCGGGCGGCCGGCGCTCGCAGGCCGCGGGCTCATGAATCGGTCGGGCTAGCCCTTCCCCCGCCCCGAGGCCGCGAGGATGCTCACGCCCATCGCGATGAGCACGATCGGCCACAGCTTCCAGACCTGGGACAGCTCCAGATAGCCGAGCTTGGAGAGCAGGACCGCGGCGCCGACGACGATCATGACGACGGGCGCGAACACCTTCGCCGGGCGCTCGACCAGGTTCAGGATGCCCGCGAGGACGAGCAGCGCGGGCCACCAGCGCGCGAACAGCTGGCCGAACGAGAGCACGTGGAACTGGTCGGCGAGGAAGAGCGCGCCGAGCACCACGAGCAGGATGCCCGAGAACGGGATACGCGGCCCTGACGACATGAGTCCTCCGTGGTGTCGGTTCCTCGACCGGACCGCCTCGGGTCCGCCGCCGCGCACGCGATCCTGGGCGCGCTCGCCGGGCGCCCGCCCGCTCGCGCCGGTCGGGCGGGCAACGCGAAGCCCCGCGCGCCGCAGCGCCCGGGGCTCGCAGGATACGCCAGCGGAGGCGGCTACTTCACCTCGATCGTGAGCTTGGTGATCGAGAGCTTCTCGGTCGGCGTGCCCATGGGCGAGGAGCCCTTCGCCTCGAGCGCCTTGAGCGCGTCCATGCCGCTCACCACCTCGCCGAAGATCGTGTGCTTGCCGTCCAGGTGCGGAGTGGGGACGAACGTGAGGAAGAACTGGCTGCCGTCCGTGCCGGGGCCGGCGTTGGCCGTGGACAGCAGGCCGGGCCGCGTGTGCCGCACGTTCGGGCTGAACTCGCCGTTGAATCCGTAGCCGGGGTTCCCCATGCCGTTGCCGACCGGGCAGCCGCCCTGCGCCATGAAGCCGGGGATCACGCGGTGGAACGAGAGGCCGTCGTAGAAGCCGAGCCGCGCCAGGTAGATGAAGTTCGTCACGTGCAGGGGCGCCACGTCGGGCATGAGCTTCAGCACGATCTCGCCCTTGTTCGTGAGCATGTGCGCCAGGTACTGCCTGGAGGCGTCGAACTTGACCATCACCGGCATCGGAAGCTTCGTCCGCCACGCTGGGTCCTTCTTGAGCGCGGCGGCCTTCGCGACCTGCGCGTCCACGGCCCTGACCGCGGCGTCGGCGGCCGCGGCGGGCGCGGCCTTCGCGGCGGCGGCCGCGGGCTTCGCGGCCTGGCCGGCCGCTGCCCCCGCGCCCTGCGCCGGCGCGGCCTCGGTCGCGGAGGCCGGCGTGGCGCCCGTCGCCTGCGTCGAGGCGTCGGTCGGCTTGTGCTCGCCGGGCGAGCCGTGGTCCGGGTGGGCCTGGGCCGAGACGGCGAACGCCAGCGCGGCGGCGCCGGCGAGCATCGTGAAGCTGGAGACACGCGGTCGCATTCGCACTACCTCCTCGAGTGTCGCGGGGTGACGGGGGAAGCGCGCGCCAGGGCGCGAACCTTCCCATGTTAGCGGGGGCCCGGGCGGGCCCTTGTCAGGTGACGTGAAACTCGGGGACGGCTCCTCGGGGTCAGCCGCCCGACCGGGATCCGTACTCGCCCGCGGCCGGAGCCGGTCCGGGCGCTCCGCTCGACGCCGACGCTCGCGGGCCGCGGCCCACGAGCCGGCGCCACCAGCGGACGAGCGGGTTTCCGGGCGCCGCGCCGGGCTCCTGCACCCTCAGCAGGACGACCGTGATGTTGTCCGGCCCGCCGCGTTCGTTGGCCAGCTCGATCAGGGAGCGGCAGGCCTCGTCCAGGGACTCGCCCATCGCCGAGCCCGCGATCTCGTCGTCGCTCACCTGGCCATGCAGTCCGTCGGAGCAGATGACGATCGTGTCGCCGCCCTGCAGCGGTTCGCCGAGCTTGACGATGTCCACCTCCACCTCCGGGCCCACGCCCACGCTGCGCGTGACCACGTTCCGGCGCGGGTCGTGGCGCGCCTCCTCGGGCGAGAGCTGGTTGCGCGCGACGAGCTGCGCCACGAGCGAGTGGTCGGTGGTGAGCTGGGTGGCGCGATGACCGCGGACGAGATACGCGCGCGAGTCCCCCACGTGCGCCACGAGCACGTCGCCGCCTTTGAGCGCCACCGCCGTGCAGGTGGTGCCCATCCCGTTCAGGTCGGAACGCGTGCGCGACAGATCCCAGATCTCGGTGTTCGCCACCTCGACCGCGTGGGTCAGCGCCGCCGCCGTGTCCCCGGCGGGCGAGGCGGTGAACTCACGCACGACCGTCTCGACGGCCATGTGGCTCGCCACCTCGCCGGCGTTGGAGCCCCCCATCCCGTCGCAGACCACCAGCAGCGTGTCGGCGGCCCGCTCGGCGCCGTCGGTCCCGGCCTGCCAGACCTTGTAGCAGTCCTCGTTCCCAGAGCGCCGGCGCCCGAGGTCGGTCGCGGCGGAGGAATCGGTGCGGAGGCGGGCTTGGCTCAGGGGATCCTTCGCAGCGCTCATGGGTGGGCGCTCCCCGGGCCGGACTCCCGGATGGGTCGCGGATTCCGGCCCGGAGACGCGGGCCCCCGGACGGCGCTCGAGGCCGGGGACTCGGGACGCGGCATTCTGCCGACGGAGGTGGCCGGGTTCAAGCGGAGCCCCAGTCGATGGGTCATCACTCCTGACAATTCCATGCGCTCCCGGAGGCCCGGTCGTGCAACAAATGGACTCGGTCCATCGTTAGACCGTCGAGCATATTGAACCGAGTCCCCCAATTCAGGCAACCAGGACGGACCATGACGCTCACCGAGCTGTCCCGCCGAGAGCGGAAGAAGGAAGAGACGCGCCGCCGCATCTTCGAGGCCGCGATCACGCTGTTCCGCGAATCCGGCTTCGAGGCGACGACGGTGGACGAGATCACCGAGAAGGCCGACGTGGGACGCGGCACGTTCTTCAACTACTTCCCGCGCAAGGAGTCGGTGCTCGCCTACCTGTCCGAGGAGCGGGTGGCGCTGGCCGAGGAGAACGCCGCCGAGCTGCTCGAGGACCACACGCCGGCGCGCGAGAAGCTGCTCGAGATCTTCGCGTTCGCCGCCTCGGCCTACGTTGCCGACCGCGAGCTGTCGCGCTACGTCTTCAACGAGTGGATGCAGCGCGCGTTCACGCCCGCCGAGGAGGCCGGCACGCGCTGGCAGCGCCTGATCGTGCGGGTGATCGAGCAGGGGCAGGCCGCGGGCGAGCTGCGAGCCGACGTGGCGCCGGTGCTGATGGAGTCGCTGCTGTCCTCCGTCTACATCAGCACGCTCTACCACTGGCTGTGCTGCCCGGTGGGCACCAAGCTGCCGCAGGATTTCGAGCTGCTCGCCGAGCTGCGCGTCAGGCTGGAGCTGGTGATGGACGGCATCGCCGTCCGGCGGGGCCGGTCGTGAGCGGCGCGGGCACGCGACGCGCGAGTCGGGCGGGCGTGCGCGCCGTGTTCCTGGCGGCGGTGCTGGCGGCCCCGCCGCTCGCGCCGGCGCCCGCATGGCCCGCCGCCCGCGACGGCGCCGCGGCCCCCGCGGCCTCCGACACGCTGCGCCTCACGCTCGAGCAGGCGCTGGCGCGCGCGCTCGGCTCGGGGAACGAGATGCGGGTGGCGCAGGCCGGCATCGGGGTCGCCGAGGGCCAGGTGAAGGAGGCGATGGCGCAGGCGCTGCCGCAGATCACCGGGACCGTGAGCTACAACCGGAAGCTCGACAGCATCTTCCGCGACGTGGCCGAGACCGACACCTCGGGGCTCGGCGACATCTTCGCCAACAGCCCGTTCGGCGCGGTGCACGGCTGGACGCTCGACCTCACCGCCAGCCAGTTGCTGTGGTCGGGCGGCCGCGTGGGCGCCGGGATCGCCGCCGCGCGCGCGGTTCGGCGCTCGCTGGCGAGCGACCGCGACCAGGTCGGCGCCGACGTCTCGCTCGCCGTGCAGCAGGCGTACTGGAACGCGCTCTCGAGCGTCGAGCTGGCGCGCATCGCCGCGAACGCGCTCGGGCTCGCGCGCGAGCACCTGAAGCAGGTGGAGCTCTACCGGAAGCAGGGCGCGCGCTCGGAGTACGACCTGCTCCAGGCCCAGGTGGACGCGGCCAATCAGGAGCCGGCGGTGGTGGCGGCGAGGAGCGCCGCGCAGCTCGCCATGCTGGACCTGAAGCGCGCGCTCAATCTGCCGCTGGCTCAGCCGCTCGTGCTCGAGACGCCGCTCGCGTTCGCGGGCGGCCGGCTCCCCGTGCCCTCGGAAACGCCCACCGACGCCTCGGCGCGGCCCGCGCTCCGGAGCGCGGAGGCCATGGTGCAGGCGCGCGGCGCGGCGCTGCGCGTGGAGAAGTCGGGGCGCTGGCCGCAGCTCTCCGCACAGGCGACCGTCTCCCACCAGGCGTTCCCCACCGAGTGGTCGCCGAGGCGCGACCAGTTCCAGCGCGCGGTGGACGCCACGGTCAAGTTCGAGTGGCCGCTGTTCCAGGGCTTCCGCACGTTCGGCGGCGTGCAGCGCGCCACGAACGAGCTGCGCCGGGCCCAGGCGCAGCGCGACGCGCTCCGCCAGTCGGCCGAGCTGGAACTGGCCCAGGCGCGCCTCGGAGTGGACGAGTCCCTCGCCACGCTCGCCGCGCGCCGCGGCACGGCGCGCCTCGCCGAGCGCGCGCATCACCTGGCGGAGGTGCGGTGGCGGAACGGCCTCGGCACGCAGCTCGAGGTCTCGGACGCGCGGCTCCGCATGCAGGACGCGCAGGTGAACGAGGTGCTCGCGCTCAAGGAGTACCGGCTGTCGCTGGCGCGGCTCGATCGCGCCGCTGGCCGGAGCGTGGCGACCACCCCGCGATCGCTCGACGAACTCTCCTTCGATCTCACGACCCCGATCCCTCACGAGGAGTCCAAGCCATGACGACACCCGCCCGCATTCTCCTCGCCGCCGCCGTCGCGGCGGCGTTCGCCGCCGGCTGCGGCCCGAAGGCGGAGAAGAAGCCCGTCGCGCCGGCCGGAACGGCCTCGCCCGTGGCGGCCGACGAGGTGCTGCTCGCCCCCACCGACGTCGCCGCCGCGGCGCGGCTCGACCTCGCCACCGGCGTGCCGGTGAGCGGGACGCTCGCGGCCGGCTGGGAGGCGCAGATCACGTCGCCGTTCGACGACGTGGTCGAGGACGTCCTCGTCCGGGAGGGCCAGCGCGTGGCGAAGGGCCAGGTGCTGGCGCGCTTCCGCCACGACACCGTCACCCCGGCCGCGGCCAGCGCCGCGGCGCGGCTCAAGAGCGCGGCGGCCGACCACGAGCGGCAGAAGAACCTGCTCGCCGAGGGCGCCGTGTCGCAGCGCGACCTCGAGGCGGCCGAGGCGGCGTGGCGCGCCGCCCAGGCGGAGGCCGCGGCCGCGGACAAGCGGCTCGCCGACGCCACCGTGCGTGCGCCCGGCTCGGGCTCGGTGACCGCGCGGCACGTGCAGGCGGGCTCGCGCGTGGGCGCGGGCGACCCGCTGTTCGTCGTGGCCGACACGCGCGAGGTGGAGTTCGAGGCGAGCGTGCCGAGCGAGCACGTGCGGCTGGTCCGTCCGGGCGCCGCGGTGCGGCTCGAGGTGACCGGGTTCGAATCCGGCACGATCCACGGGCGCGTGGCGCGCGTGAACGCTCAGGCCGACCCCGCCACGCGCCAGGTGAAGGTCTACGTCACCGTGCCCAACGGCGAGACCCGGCTCGTGGCGGGGCTGTTCGCGTCGGGTCACGTGCTCACGCAGGAGGCCCGCAAGGTGCTGGCGGTGCCGTCCGCCGCTGTGCGCCGCGAGGGCGACCGCACGTACGCGTGGGTGATCGAGGCGGGCAGGCTCGACCGCCGCACGCTCCGCACCGGGCTGCGCGACGAGTCGCGCGACCTGGTCGAGGTTTTGGACGGGCTCGGCGAGGGCGCCTCGGTCGTGGTCGGCCCCGTCGAGGGGTTCGCTCCGGGACGGCCCGCCCGCGTGAGCGGAAGGGAGAGCTGACGTCATGTTCCTCTCCGACCTGAGCATCAAGCGGCCCGTGCTGGCCACGATGCTGATCGTGGCGCTCGTGGCACTCGGGCTCTTCTCCTACCGCCGGCTGAGCGTGGACCTGTGGCCCGAGGTGGAGTTTCCGTTCCTCAGCATCTCGACGACCTACCCGGGCGCCTCCCCGGAGGCCGTGGAGCGCGAGGTCACCAAGCGGATCGAGGAGGCGGTCAACTCGGTCGAGGGCGTGAAGCGCGTGTTCTCGTACTCGAACGAGGGGTTCTCGCAGGTGTTCATCGAGTTCCGGCTCCAGACCCGCATCATGGACGCGATGGCGGACGTGCGCTCCAAGATGGACGGGATCCGCCGGGACCTGCCGGTGGACATCGAGCCGCCGGTGATCGCGCGCTTCGACCCCGGCGCCGAGCCCATCCTGACGTTCTCGCTCCAGGGCGAGGGCCGCTCGCTCCGCGACCTCACCGAGCTGGCCGAGGAGACGGTGAGCCGGCGGCTCCAGAACATCCCGGGCGTCGGCAGCGTGACCGTGGCCGGCGGCGTGCGGCGCGAGATCCACGTGCTGCTGCTCCCGGATCGCATGGAGGCGCTTGCGGTCTCGCCGGACATGGTCGTGGCCGCGCTCGAGCGCGAGAACACCGACGTGCCGGCCGGCAGGGTGCAGCGCGGCTCGTCCGAGAGCCTGGTCCGCGTGCACGGCCGCATCGCCGAGCCCGCCGACTTCCGCTCGGTCATCGTCGGCGTGCGCGGCGGCGTGCCGGTGCGGCTCGAGCAGGTCGCCCGCATCGAAGACGCGCAGGAGGAGGAGCGCGACGCGGCGTTCGTGAGCGGCCGGCGCGCGGTGGCGCTCGAGATCCGCAAGGTCTCGGGCGGCAACACGGTGGACATCGCCGACCAGGTGAACGAGGCGGTCGCGGAGCTCAACCACTCGCTCCCGCAGGGCGTCCGGCTCGCGAACGTGCAGGACAACTCGGTGTGGATCCGGCACTCCGTCGAGGACGTGCAGCGCACGCTGTTCGAGGGAGCCATCCTCACCATCCTGATCGTGTTCGTGTTCCTCAACTCCTGGCGCTCCACGGTCATCACCGGGCTCACGCTGCCGGTGTCGGTGATCTCGGCGTTCCTCGCGTTCTACGCGTTCGGATTCACGCTCAACACGATGACCCTCATGGCGCTGTCGCTGGTCATCGGCATCCTCATCGACGACGCGATCGTGGTGCGCGAGAACATCGTGCGTCACGTCGAGGCCGGCGAGGACCACTTCACCGCCGCGCGGCGCGGCACGTCCGAGATCGGGTTCGCGGTGCTCGCCACGACGCTCTCGATCCTCGCGGTGTTCGTGCCGGTGGCCTACATGGGCGGCATCGTCGGGAGGTTCTTCTTCCAGTTCGGCATCGTGGTCGCGTTCGCGGTGGCGGTCTCGCTGCTGGTGGCGTTCACGCTCGACCCGATGCTGTCGAGCCGCTGGTACGACCCGCAGGCCGAGGGCGCCGGCCCCAAGGGCCCGATCGGCCGCGCGCTCGAGCGTTTCAACGGCTCGTTCAAGGCGCTCGGGCAGCGCTACCGCGGCGTGATCCGCTGGGCGCTCCGGCACCGCGCGCTCACGCTCGGCATCGCCGCGGCGTCGTTCGTGCTGGCGCTCGTGGTGCCGGCGGTGGGGCTCGTGGGCGGCGAGTTCATGCCCAAGTCCGACGAGGAGCAGACCTACGTGGCGTTCGAGACGCCGGTCGGCTCGTCGTTGGACTACTCGCGCAGCAAGGGGCTCGTGCTCACCCGTTACCTCGAGGCGCGCCCCGAGGTGGACTACACCTACCTCACCATCGGCGGCGAGGCGCACAACAAGGAGGTCAACCGCGGCACGGTGTTCGTGAAGCTGGTGCCGCGCCGCGAGCGGAAGCTGTCGCAGCAGCAGTTCGAGGCCGATATCCGACGCGTGCTCGGGCGGTTCACGGGTTCCGAGGCGCGCATCCTGCAGGGCGGGGCGGTGGGCGGCTCGGCCGCGCCGATCGTGCTCAATCTGAACGGCCCGGACCTCGCCACGCTGCAGCGGCTCTCGGACCGGACGCTGGAGGCACTCCGCGACGTACCGGGGCTGGTCGAGCTCAAGTCCTCGCTCGAGGGCCGCAAGCCCGAAGTGCTCGTGGCGGTGGACCGCGAACTGGCCGCCCAGGTCGGGCTGTCCGTCGGCCAGGTGGGCGCGGCGCTTCGTCCGGTGCTCTCGGGCGAGACGGCGGGCGACTGGGAGGATCCGAACGGCCTGTCGCACGACGTGGTCGTGCGCATGGCGCCCGAGTTCCGCGAGTCGCGGAGCGACCTGTTGCGCACGCCCGTCGCCACGTCGCAGGTGGACGCGAGGAGCGGCGCGCCGGTGATGGTGCCGTTGTCGCAGGTCGCCTCGCTCGCCGCCGACGGCGCGCCGGCCCAGATCGACCGCCAGAAGCTCGAGCGCGTCGCCACGATCGAGGGCAACTACCAGGGCCGCCCGCTCACCGACGTCACGCGCGACATCCAGACGCGCCTCAGGTCCATCCCGCTGCCGCCGGGCTACGCGTTCGACTTCGGCGGCGAACAGGCCGACTTCGTCGAGACCGTGGGCTACATGGCGGAGTCGCTGAGCATGGCGGTCATCTTCCTGTACATCATCCTCGCCAGCCAATTCGGCAACTTCCTGCTGCCGCTGTCCATCATGCTGTCGCTGCCGCTTTCGCTCGTGGGCGTGATGAGCGCGCTGGCGCTCACGCGCGGCTCGCTCAACATCATGAGCATGATCGGCATCATCATGCTGATGGGCCTCGTCACGAAGAACGCCATCCTGCTCGTGGACTTCGTGAACCAGGCGCGGGAGAAGGGCCGCGACCGGGAGGAGGCGCTGGTGGACGCGGGCGAGCTGCGGCTGCGTCCGATCGTGATGACCACGCTGGCGATGATCTTCGGCATGCTGCCCACCGCGCTCGCGCTCGGGGCCGGCTCCGAGTTCCGCGCGCCCATGGCGCATGCCGTGATCGGCGGGCTCATCACCAGCACGCTGCTCACGCTGGTCGTGGTGCCGGTCGTGTACACGTTCCTGGACGACTTCGGCGCCTGGTGCACGGCGTGGGCGCGGCGGTTCTTCAGCAAGCCGGAGCACGCGCCCGCGGCGCACGAGACGCACGTCCCCGCCCCGCGGGCCGCGGGGACGCCGGCGGCCCCGCCGCTGCCGGGCTACGGCGAGCCGAGCCCCGCGCCGGGCAGGGGGGCGGCCGAGTCGTGAACGACGCGGGGCGCGCGGTTGCATCCCCCGCGCGCTCCGCTACGCTGCCCGCGGCCGTTTCCCCCGATCGGCCGGGACGTGCCGCGCGCGATGCGCCGGCGGGCCGCCCCGGCGCGTCGCCTCCGGGCAGGAGAACCCTCATGAAGAGCACCGCGTCGGCCGTCTGGGAAGGCGGCCTGAAGGATGGCTCGGGCAGGATGAGCGCCGCGAGCGGCGTGTTCACCGACGCTCCCTACACGTTCGCGAGGCGGTTCGAGGGCATGGGGACCGGCACCACGCCCGAGGAGCTGATCGCCGCGGCGCACTCCGGTTGCTTCGCCATGGCCACGTCGGCCGAGCTGGGCAAGGCCGGCTTCACCCCCACGCGGCTCTCGGTGAAGGCCACGGTGACGCTCGAACCCGTGGACGGGAAGGCCACCGTGAGCTCGTCCGCGCTCGAGCTGGAGGCCGTGGTGCCGGGCATCGATGACGCGAAGTTTCAGGAGATCGTCGCGATCTCCAAGGCCGGCTGCCCGATCTCGCGGCTGCTGCACACGAACATCACGCTCACGGCGAAGCTCGGCCGCTGAGCGGCGACACTCGCGCCGCCCGTCCGGCTTCAGATCCCGGCGTCGCGCAGGAGCCGTGCCGCGAGCGCGGTGAGCGCGGGCCGCTCGCCGCCGGTGGCGACCCATCGAAGGTGCGACCTGCTCCGGCTGGGCGTGCCCGTGGCGCGCCCCGCCCACACCTCCACCGTGATGTCGCGATGCGTGATGGTGTGCCGGATGCGACGCCCGGTGGGCGCGAGCCGCGCCCGCACTCCCAGTTCGGCGAGCCTGACCGAAAGCGCGGCTCCGGCATCCTCCCCGCGCGCGAGCTCGACGCCGGGAGGCTCCCAGAGGCCTTCGAGGAGCGGGCCCTCGCGGCGCACCATGAGGAGCCGCCCACCGTGGCGCACGCACGCCACCGCGCGCCGCAGCCGCTCCGTGGCGCGCCGGGCCGGCACGGGCGGGATCGCCTGCTCCACGCCATGCTCCCGAGCCCGGCAGTGGCGGGCCACCGGGCATGCTCCGCACCGGGGCGACCGCGGCACGCACACGAGCGCGCCCAGCTCCATGAGCGCCTGGTTCCACTCCCCCGGGTGCCCCCCCCGGCCGGCGCGGGAGCCCGGCGGCAGGAGCGCTTCCGCCATGGCCCACAGCCGCTTCGCGTCCGCGGGGCGCCGCACCGCGAGCGGGGTGGCCGAGAGTCGTGCCAGCACCCGCGCCACGTTGCCGTCAAGCACGGCGAGCGGGCGTCCGAAACCTATGGAGAGCACCGCGCCGAGCGTGTAGCGGCCCACTCCGGGCAGCGCCGCGAACGCGCGCGGATCGGAGGGCACACGGCCGGCATGCTCGCGCACCACGATCCCCGCGGCTTCGTGCAGGTGCCGCGCGCGGCGGTAGTAGCCGAGCCCCGACCACGCCGCGAGCACGCGGCTCCGCGGCGCCCGCGCCAGCGAGCGGATGTCGGGGAAGCGCGACACGAAGCGCTCGAAGCAGGGCATGGCGGTGGCGACCCGCGTCTGCTGGAGCATCACCTCCGACACCCACACGCGATACGGATCGCGGGTCTCGCGCCACGGGAGCCGGCGGCGATGCCTGCGGTACCATGCGAGGAGCGCGCGCCGGAGCGCCGCCGCCTCCCGCGCCCCGCGACCTCCCGCTCCCACGGATGAACCCATCATGACCGACCCCTCGAACATCCGGCAGCGCTTCGCGGAGATGATCCGCCGTCCCGAGGCCGAGATCGACCTCGCGCGCACGGCGCTCCTGGTCGCCGCCGAGAACGACCCCACGCTGGACGTGGAAGCCGAGCTGGCGAGGCTCGACGCCTGGGCCGAGGAGCTCGGCCGGCGCTTCGACCCGTCGTGGAACAACCTCCAGCGCCTCGCGCGCCTGCGCGCGTTCATGTACGAGGAGCTGGGGTTCAAGGGCGACGTCCGCGGATACTACAGTCCCGAGAACTCGCTGCTCCATTCGGTGATGACGCGCCGGCTGGGCATCCCGCTCACGCTGAGCATCGTGTTCATGGAGATCGGCTGGCGGCTCGGGATCCCGTTCGAGGGCGTGGGGTTTCCGGGGCACTTCCTCGTGCGCCTGACGGGCGAGCCGGGCGACCTGCTGCTCGATCCCTACGACCACGCGGTCTCGGTGCACGAGGAGGATTGCCGCCGCATGATCCAGCTCACGACCGGCGGCACGGTGCCGTACGACCCGAGCATGATCCGCTCGCTGGGCAAGCGCGACATGCTGGCGCGGCTGCTCTTCAACCTGAAGGTGGCGTGCCTCAAGGCCGGCGACGACTCGGGCGCCCTGTCCGCCGTGGAGCGGCTGCTGCTGCTCCACCCCGACGACCCGCCCGAGCTGCGCGACCGCGGCCTGCTCCTCTACCGCATGGACCGTTACCGCGAGGCGCAGGCCACCCTGCGCGCCTACCTCCGGGTGCGCCCTCAGGCCCTCGACCGCGAGGTCATCGAGCGCCACCTCGCCGCGCTCCAGATGATCCTCGCCGAGCCGCCGAAGCAGTAGCTCCGGCGATGCGGCCCCATCGGTCGAGCCGCCCGGCGCCGCTACCGCGGCTTGAACTCGGCCGCGTCCTTGAGGTTCGGCGTCTTCATCTGCGAACCGGTCCACGCGCACTGCATCACCACGCCGCAGCGCGGGCACTCGAACTCGGCCGCGGCGCCCTCCTCGGCGGTGGGCATCCAGCGGTCCATCTTCGTGTTGCAGCCTGGCGTGTAGCACAGGTAGACGCACAGCGGCATGGCGGGATCCTCGCGGAGGTCAGCCTGCAGACGCGCCGCGGACTATAGCGCAGGCGCGCGCCGCGGACTATCGCGCGGCCCATCGCGCCGCGCCATCACAGGTCCAGCAGCCGGCGTGTCTCCTCGTACGTGCGGAGCGCGGCGGAGTCGAAGCACGCGCAGGTCACGGCCTGGAGACGCGTCGAGCGCTCGACCGCGGCGCCGATCTCGCGCAACGCGATGGTGGCCGCCCGCGGCAGGGGGAAGCTGAACGTTCCCGTGCTGATCGCCGGGAACGCGACGGTGTCGAGCTCGTGGCGCTCGGCCAGCGCCAGCGCCGCCCGATAGCACGAGGCGAGCAGCCGGTCCTCCCCCTGCATGCCGTTCATCCACACCGGCCCGACGGCGTGGATGACCCAGCGCGCCCTGAGCCGGAACCCTGGCGTGATGCGGGCCTCGCCGGTGGGGCACGGTCCCACCTCCCGGCAGGCCTCGATCAGCTCGGGCCCGGCGGCGCGATGGATGGCACCGCACACTCCGCCCCCCGGCATGAGCGCGACGTTGGCCGCGTTGACGATGGCGTCCACGTCGAGCGTCGTGATGTCGGCCTGGACGATGCGCAGGCGGTCGCCGAGCGGCACGCGGAGGCTCCGGAGGCGGAAGGAAGGCGGGTGCGACGAACGCGCGGCACCGTAGGCCGCACCCCGGGGGGAGTCAACCACACGGCCCGTGGGGCGTTGTCGCGGCGCGCCCGGCGGCCTACAGTGACGGGAGGCGTTCCGGCCGCACCGGACGGCCCCCACGACGAGTCCCCATGAACCAGCGCCTCCCGCTCACCGACACGCACGGACGGACAGTCCGCGACCTGCGGCTCTCGATCACCGACCGCTGCAACCTCCGCTGCGTCTACTGCATGCCCGCCGAGGGCATGCCGTGGCTCCCGAAGGCGGACCTGCTCACCTACGAGGAGCTGGCCCGCTTCGCGCGCGTCTGCCTCGAGTGCGGCGTGCACGGCGTGCGGCTGACCGGCGGCGAGCCCACGGTGCGCGCCGACCTGCCGGAGCTGGTGCGGCTGCTCCATGACCTGGCACCGGGGCTCGACCTGTCGCTCACCACGAACGGGCTGAAGCTCGTGGACCTCTCGCCGGCGTTGCGCGACGCGGGACTCACCCGGGTGAACGTCTCGCTCGACACGCTCGACCGCGAGCGCTTCCGCCAGGTCGCGCGACGCGACCGGCTGCCCGAAGTGCTCGCCGGGCTCGCCGCCGCGCGCAGCGCCGGGTTCACGCCCATCAAGGTGAACGCGGTGCTGATGCGCGGGCTGAACGACGACGAGGTGGTGCCGCTCGCCCGCTGGGCGCGGGAGGAGGGCTTCGAGCTCCGGTTCATCGAATGGATGCCGCTCGACTTCCAGCGCGGCTGGGACCGCTCCCGGCTCGTGCCGGCCGCGGAGATCCTCCAGCGGCTGGGCGAGGCGTTCCCGCTGGAGCCCGGAGAGGACGACGACCCGAGCGCGCCGGCGCGCACGTTCCGCTATCGCGACGGCGCGGGTCGCGTGGGCGTGATCGCCTCGGTCACGCGGCCGTTCTGCGGCACCTGCGACCGCATCCGGCTCACCGCGGATGGCCAGGTGCGCACCTGCCTGTTCTCGCTCCGCGAGTACGACTTCCGGAAGCTCATGCGCGAGGGCGGCAGCGACGACGACGTCGAGTCGCTGCTCCGCGCCGCCGTGCTCCGCAAGGAACCGGGACACCTCATCTCGCAGCCGGGTTTCGTCCAGCCCGAGCGAGGCATGAGCGCGATCGGCGGCTAGCTGGCTTTCCATGATTCCGCATCACCGCCGCCCCGGGCCGGCTTCCGTGGTGCCGAATCGACGAAAGCCATCTCGCTTTCGAGCGGGAGCACGGCGGGAACGCGCGGTGACTTCGGATGGAGCCGGGGAGATTCCGGCGACCCGACCGCGCGGGGCCGGCGGCCATGCCGCGCCGCTCAATCCTCGCCGTAGATCTTCTCGAGCAGCTCCACGAGCCGGCGCGCGTCGTCCAGCGACATCCGGTGGGCGAGCACCTGGTTCATGCTCTGGACCCGGGGACGCAGCCGCTCGAGCAGCGCGCGGCCGCTGTCGGTGATGCGCGCGAGCGACTGGCGGTGGTCGTGCTCGCCGCGCGTCCGCTCGACCAGCCCCATCTTGACGAGGCGGTCGAGCATGCGCGTGAGGTCCGGCGCCCGGCGCACCATGCGGCGGGCGATCTCGCCGCGCGGGTGCGCGCCGGGGTGGACGCCGTTCAGGATGCGCAGCACGTTGTACTGGGGCTGCGTGATGCCGCTGCCCTCGAACGCCTCGTCCATCATGGCGTCGAGCCGGGCGTTGGCGAGCATCAAGGCCAGCAGCGCTTCGTGGTGCGGCCCTTCGAACCGCGTCTGGAGCAACCGGCGGCCGAGCAGTTCGCTCATGCCCGGATGATGCGCCGCTACTGACCCGCTTTCAATCCGAAGTGTGTTGTCTGCAAGGAAATGTGTGGGCAAACATCCAAGCTGCCGGGGGCGCGCCCCTCCTGGGCGGATCCCACCGGGGGGCCTCCTGCCGGACCCTCGCGGCGGTTCCCGGCCGCGAGTTCCCCGATCGCGCCCGCGAACCTGGTCCGCTCAGGCGAACTGGGCGGCGGTCGCGCGCACGTCGGGCCTCAGGCCGAGGAACATGACCTCTTCCTCGAGCTCCACCCCGAAGCGAGAACGCACTCGCGCCTTCATCACCTCCGCCAGCGCCAGCACGTCGTGCGCCGTGGCCTGCCCGGCGTTCACGAGGATGTTGGCGTGCTTCGGGAACACCATCGCGTCCCCCACGCGCAGGCCGCGGCACTGGCAGGCGTCCAGCAGCACGCCCGCCGGGACGCGCTGCGTACCGGGCGAGAGCGGCAGCCCCGGCGCCTGGAAGCCCGGCGGCAGGTTCTTGAAGTAGGAGCCCGCCGTGGGCTCGATCCGCCACTGGGGGTGCTTGACGCGGCGGATCTCGAGCTTTTCCTCGATCTCGATCGCGATCGCGGCGGCGTCCCCGCGCTCGAGCCGCAGCACACACGAGAGCAGCGCGCGCGGCTCGCGCTTGAGGCGCGAGTCCCGGTACGCGAACTGGAACCACGCCCCGGGCAGCGCCTCGACCCGGCTCCCGTCCGGCATGCACACGGTGCACTCCAGGACGCGCGAGCCGATGTCCTGGCCGTAGCATCCGGCGTTCCCGTAGATCGCCCCGCCGACCGAGCCGGGGATGCCGGCCGCGTAGGCCAGCCCGGCCAGCGATTCCTCGCGGCAGCGCTCGATGAAGCCGAGGTAGTCGGCGCCGCAGCCCACATGCGCGGTCGTGCCGTCGAAGGAGATGTCCTCGATGGCGTTGCGCACGACGAGGCCGCGGAACCCCTCGTCGGACACCAGCAGGTTGCTGCCCCCGCCGAGGAGGAAGCTCGGGACGCCCAGCTCGGCCGCCACGCGCAGCGCCGTCACCAGCTGGTCGGGCGTCCTCGCGGCCAGGAACCAGTCCGCGGGCCCGCCCACGCGGAAGGTGGTGTGGTGCTTGAGCGGCTCCTGCTCGCGGAGGTCCTCGCCGAGGGCCGCGCGCAGTCGCTCTCCCGTCCCTGGAGTGCGGATTCCCATGCGCGCAGATTGCCCTCGCCCTGCATGCCGGTCAAACGCCGCGCGCGGACCACGCTCTCGGCTGGCGGTTCATGACTGGGTCGGGCTAGGCTGTGCGCATCGGAACCACGCCACGCCCCTCGCAACGGAGGTGCCATGACGGTCGAGATCCGTTATTGCGTCGCCTGAAACTACCTGCCACGGGCCTCCAGTCTGGCGGCCGAGATCAGGAAGCAGCGCGGGGTGGACGCCACACTCGTGCGCGGCGGGGGCGGCGAGTTCGAGGTGATGGTGGACGGGAAGCTCGTGTTCTCGAAGAAGCAGCTGGGCCGCTTCCCGGATCACGACGAGGTGCTCGGGCTGCTCCCGGACCAGGCTCCGCCGGAGAACGCCAGGTGAGCGAGGCGTCCCGGGCCGTCACCGATTCCGCATCACCGCCGGCCCTGGCCGGATTACGTGGTGCCGAACCGATGAAGGCCAGCTAGCCCTTCTCCAGCCGCAGCGCGTAGCGGCGATCGCCCACCGACTCGAACACCAGCGCGTCGCCGGGCTCGAGCCCGCGCTCCCGGCACCACCTCATCATGCCGGGAAGCGCGGGCGAGCGGGGTCGGAACACCCACGCGCCGTACTGGATGTCGGCCTCGAACGACCAGCCGAGATCGGTCTCGACCGTGATCGGGCGCACCTCGTACGGCCGCGGCGGGTCCTTGGGGCCGCGCGGGCCGATCGCGTCGGCGGGGAAGAACTCGAGGATGTCCCACAGCGGCACGTTCCGCTGCGTGAACGTCCACACGTCCTCGGGCCCGCGCACCGCGATGCGCGCGGTGGCGCCGGGCGGCGCGGTCACGGGCGCGGCGGCGCCGTGTCCGACACCCCGCCCAGCTCGCGGCGGAGGAACTCCAGCGCCCGGCCGTAGTACTGGCGCACCTGCTCCGCCGCGGACACGACGTGCGTCTGGCCCGGGAGCGGCAGGAACTCGAACGGCCGGTTCGCCCGGTTGAGCTCGGCCGCCAGCTCGAGGCTGTGGACGAAGTACACGTTGTCGTCCGCGGTGCCGTGCACGAGCAGAAGAGGGCGCGCGAGCGCGTCCGCCTTGAGCAGGACCGAGCTCCTCGTGTAGGCGGCCGAGTCGGCGGGCGGCACGCCCAGGTAGCGCTCGGTGTAGAACGTGTCGTAATCGTGCCAATCCACCACCGGCGCGCCGGCGACGGCCGCGCGGTACACCTCGGGCGCGTGCATCACCGCCTGCGCCGCGTAGTAGCCGCCGAAAGACCAGCCGACCGCGCCGACGCGCGCGGCGTCCATCTCCGGGTGGCGCCCGGCCAGCTCGCGGAGCGCGGTGCGGTGGTCCTCGAGCGCCGGACCGATGAAATCGCCGCGGATGGCGCGCTCGAACGTGCGGCCGCGATTGGGCGTGCCGCGGCCGTCCACCGTCATCACGATGAAGCCCTGGTCGGCGAGCCACTGCTCGAGCAGGTAGCGCCTAGCACTGCGCGTCACGCGCTGGCTGTGCGGGCCGGCGTAGGCCCAGTCCACGACCGGGTAGCGACGGCCCGGCTGGAAGTCGCGCGGGCGCACGATGAACGCGCGCAGCGAGTCGGGCCCCACGCGCGTCCACTCCACCGCCGGCTCGACGCCGGGGTCCTCGGCCACCGAGCGGAGCTCGCCGAGCGGCTTCCCGTCCGCGTCCTCCACGAGCCAGCGCGGCGCGCCGCGCTCGGGGTCGAGCCGGCGTACGCGCAACCCGGCCGCCGGCGAGAACACCGCGCTCTCGACGCCGCGCGCGTCCCCGAGCCGCCGCACCTTCCACGGCTTCTTGAGGTCCACGCTCCAGATGTGCTTCTCGGTGGGCTCGTCGCTCGCGCTCACGTACGCGAGCCGCCGCGTCTCGTCCACCGCGAGCAGCTCGTCCACGCGCAGCCCCGGCGGCGTGAGCCGGCGGCTGGTGGCGTCCGCGAGCTGCAGGTCCAGCTCGGGGCCGGTGTCGTCGTGCTCCGTGATCCACAGGAAGCTCTTCCCGTCGGCGAGCCAACGCGGCGCGCCCTCCGGGAGGTTCAGCCACACGGCGTCGCGCTCGCCGAGGAGCGGCGTGGTCTGCCCCGTGGCGGGGTCCACCGCGAGCAGCGAGGCGCGCTGCTGGCGGCGGTCCATGACGTAGAGGGTGAGCGGCCCGGCCTCGGGCCATGCCACGCGGCAGAGGTAGGGCCACGCCTCGCGGTCCCACTGCACCCACACCGGCGCGACCGGCGGCGAGCCCCCGGACGCGACGGCCGGGAAGATGGCGAGCCGAACGTCCGCGTTCCGCTTCCCCGGCCGCGGGTAGGGGAACTCCTCCGGAGGCGCGGTGGGATTCGCGGGGTCCATGATGCGCAGGCGCTCGAGGCCCGCGTGGTCCGTGCGCTGGACCGCGAGCCAGCGCGAGTCGGGCGACCACCAGTGACCCTCGAACCGGCCCATCTCCTCCTGGGCCACGAACTCGGGGAGCCCGTACGTGACCCCGGCGCTCTCCGGCGCGGCGATCACGCGCTCGGCGCCGTTCGCCACGTCGAGCACGCGCAGCTCGCCGCGGCGGACGAGCGCGACGAGGCTCGCGTCCGGCGAGAGCCGCGCGTCATCCGCCGACGGAAGTCCGGTGGCGCCCAGCTCGCGCGCCGCGTAGCCGGGCCGCGACAGGAGGAAGAGCCGTCCCGAGTGCGGCACCAGCACGAGCCGGCCGTCCCTGGAGAGCTGGAACGAGGACAGCCCGCGCGCGGTGAGCCGCAGCCGCTCGCGGCGCGCGCGCTCCTCGGGCGAGAGCGTCTCTTCGGCGCCGGAGAGGAGCTTCGCGCCGGTCGCCACCTCGCGTTCCGCGCCGGTGCGCGCGTCCCAGGTCCAGAGCGACTGCACCCGATCGCGCGGGCCCGAGCGCAGGAACAGGACCTCGCCCGCGTCACGCGGGATGGCGATGGCCGCGGGCTGTCCCGAGCGGAAGCCGCGCGTCGCGGCCCAGCGGTCGAGGAAGTCGCTGCCCGGCGCGGTCGCCGCCGGAGCGGTCACGGGCGGCGCGGCCAGCAGGCCGCACGCGAGGACGAGCGCGATCGGGAGTCGCGGGCGCATGGGACGCGAGTCTATCCGGGCCACCCGCCGGCGTCAGCCCGGGGTTCCGGCGCCGGTTCAGCCCTCCACGGCGCCCGTCGCGCGGGACACCCTGGGGCGCGCCCGCTTGAGGACGGGACCGAGCGGGGCGTAGAGCTCGCCGCCCAGGCGCGCCACGGGCGCGAGCTTCGCCGGATCCACCCGGCCGTCGGTGAGCACGTCGTCGCGCACGCGCGCCAGCACGACCTCTCCCACCACGAGGAAGCTCCCGCCGAGCCGGATCTCGCGATGCAGGCGGCATTCGAGCTGGAGCGGCGACTCCGCCACGTACGGCGGCTTCACACGCTCACTCGGGGCGGGCGTGAGCCCGGCGGGGCCGAACTCGCTCGTCTCCCGCGGCCACTCGCCGGCCGTGCGCACCATGGCTTCCAGCAGCGGTTCGTTCACCAGGTTCACCACGAACTCCCCGGTCTCGCGGATGTTCCGCAGCGTGTCCTTCGGGTCGTCGGGGCGGTCGTTGATGGAGATGGCCACGAGCGGCGGGTCGCTGGAGACGGCGTTGAAGTACGAGAACGGCGCCAGGTTCGTGCCGCCGGCCGCGCCGACCGTCGAGACGAACGCGATCGGGCGCGGCACGACGGCCGAGATGAGGAACCGGTAGACCTCCTTCGCCGGCAGCGCGCGCGGGTCGAGGATCATCCGGTCGGCCCCGGACTTCCGAGCGTGGCGCGCCCCGGGCCGGTGGCCGCGGGGCGCGTTCGCCTGCCGGCGGCGGCCGCGCGCCGCCGCACGTGGGTCATCGCCTCGGCCCTCCGCCGCCCGCTCCTCCGACCGCCATGGGACCGGTGCCGGGACGCGCCGTGCCGCGGTGGCAGGTGCCGCAGTTCACGCCCGGCTGCTCGCTCTTCAGGTTCTTGATCGCGGGCAGCAGCTCGCCGTTGATCCGGCCGACCATCGCCATCATGTCGCGCGTGACCTGCTTCGTGGGCTTGTCCTCGTCGGCCCAGTGGCCGAGCACGTGGCAGTGCTGGCAGGCCACGCCGAGGTTCCGGCCGAACCCCATGTTCATCATGCGCAGGACCTGCTCGACGGTGCGGCCCTTGATCACCTTGAGGTTCTTGAACACGCTCTCGGCGGGCGCGGACTCGCGGCCCGCGTAGTGCCTGAGCAGGTCGTTCGTGAGGCTGTCGCGCTCGGCCACGAACGAGTCCACCGGCGCTCCCATCATGCCGCGGCCTCCGGGCGGGGGCGGACCGCCGGGACCGCCGGGCCCGCCGCCTGGGGGTTGCGCCTCGACCAGGTGGATGGAGGAAAGGGTTCCGGTGACGAGAACGGCGAGGGCGAAGAGACCGACGAGACGGCTGCGCATGTGTCCTCCTTCACGGCCCGATGCCGCGGAGCGCACAGGATGGACCGAACGGGCTTGGCGGGCCACCCTCGAGCTGCGCGCCCCGCGGCGGGCGGCCTGCCGCCGTCACCTCGGTGCCGGCCCCGGCCAAAGGGTCTAGACTCCGCCGCTCACATGCTGGCGACGATCATGCCGAGGACGCCCGCACCGCTCCCGGGCGGTGGCCGGGCACGGGCCCGGGGCCGGAGCCGCGCGCCGCGCGCGCCGGCGATCGCCGCAGCGTGCCTGGCGATCCCCGCGCTCGCCGCGCTCGCCCCCCCGGCGGAGGCGCTGGCCTCGCTCCACGGAACGGTGAAGCTCACGACCGAGGGCCGCACCGTGCCGACCGGCGAGGTGCGGGACGCCGTCGTCTACTGGGTCCCCGGCAAGGGCGCACCCGGTTCCGTCGCGCCGCGCCCGGCCGAGATCGTGATGCGCGGGAAGGAATTCCTGCCGCGGGTGGTGGCGGTGACGCGCGGCAGCACCGTGCGCTTCCCCAACTCCGACCCGATCCTCCACAACGTGTTCTCGGTCTCGCCCGAGAACCCGTTCGACCTGGGGCTCTACCGCGCCGGGCCCGGGAAGGCCGTGCGGTTCGACGCCGCCGGGGTCGTGCGCGTGTTCTGCAACGTGCATCACGCGATGGCGGCGTACGTGCTGGTGCTGGACACGCCGTGGTTCGCGGCGCCGGGCGCCGACGGCGCCTTCGCGCTCGAGGGCCTGCCGGAGGGCCCCGGCACGCTGCACGTCTGGCACGCGCGCACGGAGCCGTGGAGCCTGGGCCTCACGCTCCCCACCTCGGACCCCGTCGTCGTGCCGCTGCCGCTCACGGGGCGCCGCGTGCCGCCGCACCTCGACAAGACCGGAAGACCCTACCGTGAATCCCGTGGCGACCGGACCTACCGCTGAGCGCCGAGCGGCGCTGTCGCTCGGCGCGCGCACGTTCCTCGTCACCGCCGCGCTGATCGCGCTGGCGATGGGCGTGGCCGTGGCGGTCACGGCCGTGCTCGGCCAGCGCATCGCGCGGCGCGGCGTCGAGCGCACGCTGGCGAACGCGCAGGCCGCGCAGGCCGCGTTCCAGGACCTGCGCGAGCAGCGGCTCCGGCTCATGACCCGCTCGCTGGCGTCGGACCCGTTCCTGGTCGCGTACATCGCGCAGGCCGCCGAGCTGGTGGAGACGCGCTCGATCCTCGACATCCTGTTCGAGCGCCGGCAGGAGCTGGGCTGCGACTTCATCCTCGCGCTGGATGCGCGCGGGCGGCTGCTCGCGCGCTCCGACGCGCCCGACGCCACGGGCCGGGAGCTGGCGGGCCAGCCGCTCGTGGCCGAGGCGCTGGAGCGCCAGGAGGCGGCGGGCGTGTGGGACGAGGGCGGCGCGCTGCACGAGGCCGCGGTCGTGCCGATCCTCAGGGGCTTCGACCTGCTGGGTTACCTCGCGGTCGCGTTCCGCATCGACGACTCGCTCGCGCGGCAGGCGCGGGACATCACGGGCACCGAAGTGGTCGTGGTGTCGCGAAGCGGCGGCGCCGTGCGCGGCGTGGCGAGCACGCTGCCCGCCGCCGCCACCTCGGCGGTCGCCGAGGCCGTCGCGCGCCGCTGGCCCTCGGGCGTCGCCGGGACCGCCGGCGCCGAGCTGCGGCTCGAGGGCGAGCCCTGGCTCGCGCGCGTCACCCCGCTCGGGGGCGAGGGCGGCGGTCCGGCGGGCGCGGTCGTGACGCTGGCCTCGCTTCACGCCGCGATGGCGACCTACCGCCAGATCGAGACGGTCATCGTGGTGGTGGGGCTCGTGGCGATGCTGCTCGCGTTCGCGGTGTCCTACCCGCTCTCGCGCCGGCTTCTGCTGCCGGTGCGTCGGCTCGCGGACGCGGCCGACGCGGCCCGTCGCGGCGACTACGAGCAGGTCGTGGAGTCCGGCGGCGACGACGAGGTGGCGCGGCTCGCTCGGTCGTTCCGCTCCCTGCTCGCGGACCTGCGCGAGAAGCGCGACATGGAGGCCTACCTCACAGACATCGCCGAGGATGTGGCGGCGGGCACGGCGCCCCGCGGCGGCTGGTCGCCCGCCGAGAGCGGGCAGACGACGCTGGTGCTCGAGCACGCCCCGCTCGCGGCGGGCTCGCTGCTCGGCGGGCGATACGAGCTGCTCGAGGAGGTGGGCGCCGGGGGCATGGGCGTGGTCTACCGAGCCCGGGACCGGCACCTGGACGCCGTGGTCGCGCTCAAGCTCCTCAAACCCGAGGTGCTGGCCGACCCGGAGCACGTCGAGCGGATGAAGCGCGAGATCCAGCTCGCGCGCCGGGTCACGCACCCGAACGTGCTCCGGACCTACGACTTCGACATCGTGGACGGCCGCCCGCTCATCTCCATGGAGTACGTGCACGGGCCCACGCTGCGCCGCCTGCTCGCGCGCTCGGGCCGGCTGCCGTTCGCGGCCGGTCTCCACCTCGCGCGGCAGATGTGCGCGGGGCTCGCCGCGGTGCACGCGGAGGGCGTGCTCCACCGCGACCTGAAACCCGAGAACCTGATCCTTCAGCAGAGCGGGAACGCCCGCCTCGCGGACTTCGGCGTGGCGCAGCCCCTCCGCCGCGCCGCCGCCGGCGCCGCGGTCTCCGAGACGCCCGCCGGCACGCCGCGCTACATGGCGCCGGAGGCGCTGGGCGGGCTGGAACCGGACGCGCGCGCCGACATCTACTCCGTCGGGGTCGTGCTGCACGAGATCTTCACCGGGCATCCGCCGTTCGAGGCCGGCTCCGTCGCGGAACTCCTGCGCCTGAAGCTCGAGCGACCGGTGCCGCCGCCGCGCGCGCGCTGGCCGGAGATGCCGGAGTCGCTCGAACGCGTCATCCTCCGCTGCCTCGAGCAGGACCGCGAGCGCCGCTACCCGTCGGTGGCCGGGCTGCTCGCGGACCTGGAGGCGTTGCGCGACGCCATCCCGAAGCCGGGAGGTCCCCGCGCCGCGGGCAGGTCGCTCGCGGCGGTCGCGCTCGGCGGCCTGGCATCGCTCCAGCTGCTGTCGGCATCGCCGGCGGCGGCCGCCGGGGCCGGGCCGGACGCCTCCGCGCGGCGCTGGTGGGTGAGCGGCGACCTCCGCCTGCGCGGCGACTTCGTGCGCGAGCTCCCAGGCGGGCGCGCGGACCTCGAGCGCGTGCGCGGGGCGCTTCGGCTCGGCGTCGCGGGCACGCCCGCGCCCTGGCTCGAGCTGGGGCTCGTCGGGAAGGGCGCGCTCGGGGGCGACCACAACGCCGACAACGCGCTGAGCTTCGACAACGAGCGCAGCGACGCGGCGTCGGTGGACGCGGCGTTCGCGAAGCTCGGGCCGGTCCCGGGCCTCACGCTCGCCGCGGGCAAGCTGGAGTCGCCGTTCTGGCTCACACCGCTCGTGTGGGACGACGACCTGCATCCGATCGGCGTTTCGGCCGCATACAGGATGGACGTGCGGACCTACGACGAGCTGCGTTTCGCGGCCGGCTGGTTCGCCACCGGCCATCTCTACGGAGACGACTCCCGCTTCGCGGGCGCGCAGGCGGCCTGGCTGTGCCAGCCGGGAGCGCCTTGGAGCGGCGAGGCGCTCGCGGGCTACCTGGCGTTCGTCCGGCTCGGCGAGCTGCCGATCGAGCTGTTCCGCACCAACTCGGCGAGCGGGCGCCGGCTCGCGGACGGCTACCGGCTGGTGGACGCGCAGCTCGCGCTCCGCACGCCGCTCGCGGCCACATCGCTCGAGGTGCGCGCCGACCTCGTCCGCAATCTCAGGGCCGACGCGGACGACGACGGCGTCCGGCTGATCGCGGCCGCCGGCGACGCCGAGCGGGCGCGCGGGCTCGAGCTCGCGTACGCCTACCAGCGGATCGAGCGCGACGCGATCCTCGCCGCGGTGAACGGCGACGACTGGTGGTTCCACTCGCGCACGCGCGGCCACATGCTGCGGGCCACGTTCGGCGTCACGGCGCGGATCCGGCTGCGGGCGTCGGCGTTCCTCGAACGCCGCGACGACCTCGCCCGGGACACGCGCCGGTTCCACCTCGAGCTGCGGGCGCGGACCTGAACGCCCGGGCGCCCGGTCCTGCCGCCGGCCGGCGGGCCGCGTCCCGCGCCGGGCATCGTGCCCGCGCCGCCGGCGTCCACCGCATGGAAGGCCGCGACCACGTCGTCCAGGACGGCGACGTGCCGCCGTTCAGGTTCGCGGTGTGGGGCTCAGCCCTCCGCCCACAGCCGCGCCAGGTTCACCAGCACCTGGACCGCGCGCTCCATGTCCTGGACCGAGACCCACTCCAGCCGCGAGTGGAAGCGGTGCTGGCCGGTGAACAGGTTCGGCGTGGGCAGGCCCATCTCGGTGAGGATCGAGCCGTCGGTGCCGCCGCGGATGCGGCTGTCCACCGGCGCGATGCCGGTGCGGCGGATGGCCTCGCGCGCCAGCTCCACCACGCGCGGGTGCTTCGCCAGCGCGTCGCGCATGTTGCGGTAGGACTCCTTCACCTCGAACGTCACGCTCGCGCCCGGCCAGTCGCAGACCGTCTCCTGCGCGAGCTTCCGCAGCAGCTCCTCCTTCTCGAGCAGTCCGGGCGTCTCGAAGTCCCGGACGATGAAGCGCACGCTCGTGCGGTCCACGCTCGCGTCCATGCCGTGCGGGTGGACGAAGCCCTGCCGGTCGCGCGTGGTCTCGGGCGAGAGCCCGTTCCGGGGCAGCCGGCTCACGAAGTCGGCCGCGACCTTCACGGCGTTCACCATCGTGCCGTGCGCGAAGCCCGGGTGCGTGTTGCGGCCCTGGAACGTCACGGTCATGGAGTCGGCGCTGAACGTCTCGGCCTCGATCGTGCCGAGCGCGGCGCCGTCGAGCGTGTAGGCGCAAGCGGCGCCGAAGCGCGCGATGTCGAAGTTCCGCACGCCGCGCCCGATCTCCTCGTCCGGCGTGAACGCCACGCGGATCGCCCCGTGCGGGATGTCCGGGTGCTGGAGCAGGTGCTCGAGCGCGGCCATCACGACGGCCACGCCGGACTTGTCGTCGGCCCCGAGCAGCGTGGCGCCGGAGGCGGTGACGATGTCCTCTCCGCGCTTGCCGGCCAGGTCGGCGTCCTCGCGCGGCGAGAGTACGGCGCCCGTGACGTCCGGCAGCACGAGGTCCCGGCCATCGTAGTCTCGGTGGACGATCGGCTTCACGCCGGCGCCGCTCAGCTCGGGCGACGTGTCCACGTGCGCGAGCCAGCCGATCACCGGAACGTCCTTCCGCGGCGAAGTGGCGGGGAGCGTGGCCATGACGATGCCGTGCGCGTCGCGGGCGGCGTCTTCCAGGCCGAGGGCCCCGAGCTCCTGAACCAGCAGGTCCAGCAGCACGAGCTGCTTCGTGGTGCTGGGCGTGGTCGGGGACTCCGGATCGGAAGCCGTGTCGATCTGCACGTAGCGCAGGAAGCGCTCGAGCACGGAGGTCTTCGGCGTGGTCGCGGGCATGGCGGGTCTCCGGACGGTGGGCCGCGTGGAAGAACGTGATTCTAGCTCCCGGGCGCGCGTGCCGCTATGCTCCCGCGCGCTTCGCGCGTCCCCGTCACCCGACCGGAGGCCCCGCCGATGACCACCGCCGCCACCGCGAACGCCCGGCCCGCAGGCATGTTCCTCGGGCACCCGAAGGGTCTGTTCGTGCTGTTCCTGACCGAGATGTGGGAGCGCTTCTCCTACTACGGCATGCGCTCGCTGCTGGTGCTGTACATGGTGAACCACCTGTTCGTGCAGCCGGACGTGGGCGCGCGCGTGCTGGGGTTCGGCGCGGTGAAGGGCCTGTACGAGTCGCTGTTCCGCACCAGCTTCGAGGCGCAGCCGCTGGGCTCGTGGGTGTACGGGCTCTACACGGGGTTCGTCTACTTCACGCCGTTCTTCGGCGGCATGCTCGCGGACCGCTTCCTTGGCCAGCGGCGCACGGTGGTGATCGGCGGCGTGCTCATGGCCATCGGCCACTTTCTCATGGCGAGCGAGAAGCTGTTCTTCCCCGCGCTCATGTTTCTGATCCTCGGAAACGGATGCTTCAAGCCGAACATCTCGACCCAGGTGGGGCTCCTCTACCCGCCGGGCGACAAGCGCCGCGACAGCGCGTTCTCCATCTTCTACGTGGGCATCAACCTGGGCGCGTTCCTCGCGCCGCTCGTGTGCGGCACGCTCGGCCAGCGCGTGGGCTGGCACTACGGCTTCGGCGCCGCCGGCGTCGGCATGGTGCTGGGGCTGGTGTTCTACCTCCTGAACCAGAAGCACCTGGCGCCTGACGTGCTCGCGCAGCGCAAGGCGGAGCTGGCCGCTTCACAGGCTGCCGTGAAGCAAAAGATGACCCGCGAAGAGTGGATGCGCGTGCTCGCGATCTGCGTGGCGTGCTTCATCGTGGCGGCGTTCTGGGCGGTGTACGAGCAGCAGGGCAACACGCTCCAGCTCTGGGCCGACCAGAACACGCGCTGGACGTTCTTCGGCTGGGACATGCCCTCGACCTGGTACCAGTCGTTCAACCCGTTCATGATCTTCCTGTTCACGCCGCTGCTCACCTCGTTCTGGGGATGGCAGGCCGCGCGCGGCCAGGAGCCCTCGAGCCTCACCAAGATGGCCATGGGCTGCGTCATGCTGGGGCTCGGCTTCGTCATCATGATCACCGCGGCGCAGGGCCTCGTCTCTGCCGACTCCAAGCGCAGCATCGCCTGGCTCGTGAGCAGCACCGCCCTCTACACCCTGGGCGAGCTCTATCTGTCGCCGATCGGGCTCTCGTTCGTGACCAAGGTCGCGCCGGCGCGCATCGTGTCCATGATGATGGGCGTGTGGTTCCTCGCGAACTTCATCGGCAACTACATGACCGGCTACCTGGGCACGTTCTACGAGAAGATGCCCAAGGAGCAGTTCTTCACGCTGCTGACGGCGATCGCCGTGGTGACCGGCGTGGTGCTGTTCGTCATCGGCCGACCGCTCGACAAGGTGGTCCTCAGGCACGACCGGCACGAGGCGCACTGAGCCGGGCGTCGCCGGAACCCGGCCTGGACGCACGCGGCGGCGGGGTCGAGCGCTCCGGCGTGGTGGACGGCCGCCGCCGGCCGGGGCCGGGGTCCGTGATCGTCCCGCCCGGCATCGCTCCCGGTTCAGTCGTCGTAGGCCAGCTGGTCCATCATCTCGGTGAACCGGACCCAGCCCATGCGCTTGAACTTCTGCCGGTGCCGGCCCCACCAGAAGATCGAGCCGCGGCCCAGCTCCAGCTCGCCGACCTTCTCGCCCCGCGAGTAGATCCTGAGCGTCAGCGCGGACTTGGCCTTGGCGAGGCTGAAGTTCGAGAGCTCCGCCCTGACCTCGTGCCGCCGCGCCGACGCCTCGGTCTGCCGTCGCTTGCGCCGGCGGGGCCTGCCCTTCCGCTTCGAGCGCGCCCGCTTCGCCGCCATGTTCCGGCCTCCCCTCCCCCGCTCAGCCCGCCTTTCGCCCCGCCAGCAGCTTCTCCCGACCGACCGACCATAGGATGAACGTGATCACCGCGAACGGGATCAGCGCCAGCAGGTCGGCGGCCGCGCCGGTGTGGAACGGGTTGTTCGCCGCGGCCCACCGCCCGATCGCCGTGTCGAAGTCGGTGAGCACGCCGGCCAGGAAGGCGATCAGGATGCCGGCGATGGCCCCGCCGGCGATGTAGCCCGACGCCAGCAGCACGCCCGGGCTCTTGTCGCTCTCGGCCGCGAGCTGATCCTCGGTGAGCCGCAGGTGCGCCTGCTCCCGCTTCCGCGAGCGGTCCACGAGCCAGCGGACCAGACCGCCGATGAAGATGGGCGTGGACGACGAGATGGGCAGGTAGACGCCCACCGCGAACGCCAGCGACGGGACGCCCACCAGCTCGAGCATGATCGAGATCATGACCCCGAACAGCACCAGGCCCCACGGCAGCTCGCGGTCGAGGATGCCGCGGATGATGTAGCTCATGAGCGTGGCCTTGGGCGCGTCGAACTTCCGCACCTCGGATCCGTCGGGGCGCCTGGTGTGCACGCCGTTGATGCCCGGGTCCACGAACCAGCGCGCCTCGCCGTCGGCGGTCACCAGGTAGCGGCCGGCCGGGGCGCCCTCGGCATCGAGCTTGTGCACGACGAGGTACTCGCCCGCGTCCTCGCCCGCCTGCGGGCCACGGATGCGCTCGCGCCTGGCGCTCGCGAGCGCGGCCGGGTCGGCGCGCCAGCCCTCGGGCGCGACCGCGGCGGCCGGCAGGTAGACGACCGCGGTGTCGTTCAGCCGCAGCAGGATGGGGCCCAGCAGCAGCGCCGAGACGAGCGAGCCCACGAGGATCGCCACCTGCTGGTACCGGGGCGTGGCCCCCACGAGGAAGCCGGTCTTGAGGTCCTGCGACGTGGTGCCGCCGTTCGAGGCGGCGATGCACACGATGCCGCCGACCGAGAGCGCGGTGACGTACCAGCTCGCCCCCACCCAGCCGAGCATCAGGAAGATGATGCAGGTCAGGAGCAGCGTCGCCACCGTCATCCCCGAGATCGGGTTGGACGTGGAGCCGATCTCGCCGGTGAGCCGGCTCGAGACGGTCACGAACAGGAACCCGAACACGACGATGAGCAGCGCGCCGAGCAGGTTCATGTGGAGCGACGGCGAGAGCAGGATGGCCAGGACGAGCAGCCCGAGCCCGCCGAAGACGAAGCGCGCGTCGAGGTCGCGGTCGGTGCGGGGCGCGCCCGCGCCGGCGGCGGCCGCGCCCCGGGCGCCACCGCGCGCGTCGTGCAGCCCCTGCCGCAGCCCGCGCGCGATGAGCGGCAGCGAGCGGAACAGGCTGATGATGCCGGCCGCCGCCACCGCGCCCGCTCCGATGTAGAGCACGTATGCGCCCCGGATCGCGCCCGGGCCCATCTCGGAGATGGGCGTCGTGCCCGGCGGCAGCGCCACCGGGATCCCTTCGCCGAAGAACTTGATGAGCGGGATCAGCACCAGGTACGCGAGCACGCCGCCGCCCACCATGAGCGAGGCCACGTACGGGCCGATGATGTAGCCCACGCCCAGCAGCTCGGGCGAGATCTCCGCCGCCACCGAACCGGCCTTGAGCGGCGGGCCGAAGATCTTCTCGGGGATGTCCTTCCACAGCCGGAACGCGGCCATCGCGGTCTTGTAGAAGAGGCCCATCCCGAAGCCCACGAAGATGGTCCTCGCCGAGACGCCCTTCGCGCCCATCCGCGCCGCCCCGGCCCTGGCCTCGTCCGAGGACGCGGCCTTCGAGTCCTCCGAGGCGCCGGCCTTCAGGACCTCCGCGCACGCGGTGCCCTCGGGGTACTTGAGCTTCCCGTGCTGCGCCACGATCAGCGCGCGCCGGAGCGGGATCATCATCAGGATGCCGAGCAGCGCTCCCAGCAACGAGACCAGCGCCACCCGCGTCAGCTCCAGGTCGAAGCCGAGGATCATGATCGCGGGCATGGTCACGCCGACGCCGAACGCGATGGACTCGCCCGCCGAGCCCGCGGTCTGGGCGATGTTGTTCTCGAGGATCGTCGCGTCCTTCGCCCCGAACAGGCGGAACACCTTGAACAGCGTCATCGAGATGACCGCGACGGGGATGGACGCGCTCACCGTGAGCCCCACCTTGAGCACCAGGTAGAGCGACGAGGCGCCGAAGATGGCGCCGAGCACCGTACCCATGAGCACCGCGCGCCAGGTGAGCTCCGGCAGCGCCGTGCCCGGGGCGATGTACGGGACGAACGCGCGCGGCGGCGCGGCCGGCGCGGCGGGCGGCGCGGGATCGACGGCCAGGCTCATGCGACCCTCCGGGTTCCCTGCAGGGACGGCTGCGGACCTGGGGACTCTACCCCATCGAGCGGGGGACCCGAGCGCCCGGAACGCGGAAGCCCGCGGCCGGTTGGTCGCGGGCTCCGGAGTGACGCGCCTCGCGGGGCGCGGGCCGTCAGCGCGACACGATCAACGAGGTCTTGAGCCTTCCCGAGGGCGACTTGAGCTCGAGGAAGTAGACGCCGGCCTTGAGCGTCGAGAGGTCGGCCGCGCGCTGGTAGCGGCCGGGCTCCAGCTCCCAGTCGAGCAGCGACCTCACGCGCCGTCCGGCCACGTCGTAGAGCGTGATCTGCGTGCGGCCACGCGTGGCCACCGAGAAGCGCAGCACGACGCCGTCCGCGGCGGGGTTCGGGTACGGCGCGCCGAGCGCGAGCACCGGGACGTCGGGTGCGCCGTCCCGGTTCTCGGTCGCGATCAGCGCCTCCTCCGCCGCCACCGCGTTCGGGTTCGTGCCGATCTGCGTCCACGGCCACGACTCGTCGTTGCGCGTGCCTGTGTAGGGGCATCCCGCGCCGTCCACGCCCTTCGTGTTGGTGATCTGCTCGACGTCGTAGTAGTTCGTGGTGACGCCGTTGATGGTGACCCGGACGACGGGGATGGTGCTCTCGACCTTGGTGAGGCAGTCGTTCGGGTTGCAGTCGTAGCAGCCCGCGGGGCTCGTGTCGGAGCCGTCGAAGTTCTCGAACCCGGTCTGGGCCAGGATGAGCTTCCCGTTCGCCGGGATCGTGCGCTGGCCCCACAGCGCGAAGTTGTGCGAGATCATGTCCACGGTGACGGTGACGTTGATCGAGGAGCTGGTCAGGTTGTCGATGCGGATGGCGGCGGTGTCCCATCCGCCGCTCGGCGAGTCGGGCGTGCCCACGAACGTCACGCCCGCGGAGCCCTGCCAGGGGTTGGGCACCGGCCGGAGCAGGTTCGGGTGGTGGGTGTCGTAGTAGCCGACGTAAACCGCGATCTGCGACGGCGTGGTGCTGACCACGACCGATTGCATGACCGGCGCCGACTGCGCGCCGAATGCGTCCACGGCGACCAGCGTCACGGTGTAGGTGCCCGCCGCGGCGTAGGTGTGGTTCGCGGTGAGGGTCGGGTGGTTCACGACTGTGGTCGCGGAGCCGTCGCCCCACGTGAACTGGTAGCTCGCGATCGGGCTGTCGGGATCGGTGGTCCCGGAGGCGTTCGCGGTGACCGTCAACGGCGGGCTCGCGATCTGGTTCACGGCGAGCTGGGCCACGGGCGGCTGGTTGGGGGGCGCGCTGCTGCCGACGTACTCCACGTGCAGGAGCGCCGCGCCCGAAGCGCTCCCGTTGTACGACCACGCCGTGCGCGTGCCGGTCCCGGTGACGATGACCGCCAGCGGGTTTCCGCTCACCCAGCCGGGCCGGTTCACGATCTCCTGGACGACGCTCTTCAGGTCGGGCGTGCGCTGGTCCGCGCCGGCCGCGCCGGAGGCCCACGCGTTGGGCGACCAGGCCACGGACGCGGTCGTGCGTGTCCGCGACGACACGTTGTTCGTGCCGGTGGTGAACGCGGCGGCGGCGTCGGCGGCCTGACCCTGGAACGTCAGGTTGCAGGTGCCGCTGTTCGCGATGCGGGCGGTGAACTGGATCCAGGCGGCGTTGATGGTCGCACCCTGCGGGATCGCGAGTCCCGTCCACCTCATGCCCACGGTCTGGCTCGTGCTGCCGTCCACCGCCAGCTCCAGGTCGCTGTTGCTGATGCTCACGCTCCCGCTGGCGGCCTGCTCGGCGTCGTCCGCGGAGGCGTCGACCCGCTTCTCCACCGTGGTGAGGACCGGGGGCGTGATGGTGATGGACTGGCTCACCGGCGCGGAAGTGAGTCCCCCGGTGTCCGTGGCGCGGAGCGTCACGGTGTAGCCGCCCGCGGCTGCGTACGTGTGCGTGGCGGTCACCGTGGGGTGGCTCACGACCGCGTCCGGCGTGCCGTCGCCCCACGAGAAGCGGTAGCTCGCAATCGGCTCGGAATCGTTGTCCGTGGTGCCCGCCGCGCTCGCGGTGGCGGTGAGCGGCGGGTTCGCGGCCTGCGCCACGCTCAGCATCGCGACCGGCGGCTGGTTGGGCGGCGGCAGCACGTTGACGATCATGCTCACCGGCGCGGACGTGAGCCCGCCCACGTCGGTGGCGGTCAGCGTCACCGTGTAGGACCCGGCCGCGGCGTAGGTGTGCGTCGTGGCCGTGGCCGGGGCGTTCACGACCACCGCGGCACTCCCGTCGCCGAACGTGAACCGGTAGCTCGCGATCGGGAACGCGTCGGTGTCGGTGGAGCCGGCGCCGCTCGCGTTCACCGTGAGCGCGGGCTCGGTCACCTGCGTGACCGTGAGGCTCGCCACCGGCGGGTCGTTCGGCGGCGGCGGCCCGGTCGTGAACTCCACGCGCAGCAGCGGCGCGGCGGGGGCGTTGCCGTTGTACGACCACCCGTTCCGGCGTCCGCTGCCGGTGACCAGGATGGCGAGCGCGTTGCCGCTCGCCCAGCCCGGACGGCTCACGACCTCCTGGACGATGGTCTTGAGGTCCGGCGTGCGCTGGTCGGCGCCCGCGGCGCCCGAGGTCCACGCAGCCGGGGTCCAGTTCACCGCGGCCGTGGTGCGCGGCCGGCTGGACAGGTTCAGCGCGGTCGAGGCGAACGTGGCCGCCGCGTCCGCGGCCTGGGCCTGGAACGTCAGGTTGGTGACCTGCGTGTCGGCCTGCTTCGACGTGAACTGGATCCACGCCCCGGTGATGGTCGCGCCCTGCGGGATCGCGAGCCCGGGCCAGCGCATGCCCACGGTCTGGTTCGTGCTGCCGTCCAGCGTCATCTCGAGGTCGCTGCTGGTGAGGTTGCCGGCGCCGCCGGTGGGCTCCTCGGCGTCGTCGCTGCTGGCCGCGATGCGCACCTCGACGGCGGAAACGCCCGACTGCAGGACGGTGATCGTCTTCGACACCGGAGCGGACGTGAGCCCGCCCGTGTCGGTCGCGGTGAGCGTCACCGTGTAGGTGCCCGGGACGGCGTAGGTGTGGGTGGCCACCACCGTCGGGTGGTTCACGACCGCGTCGGGCGTGCCGTCCCCCCACACGAACCGGTAGCTTGCGATCGGGTTCGTGTCGGTGTCCGTGGAGCCGGCCGCGCTGGCCGACACCGTCTGCGGCGGGCTCGCGAGCTGGGTCACGGCGAGCTGCGCGACCGGAGGCGCGTTGGGCGGCGGGACCAGCGTGATGCCCTGGCTCGCGACGTTGGACGTCAATCCGCCCGTGTCGGTCGCCTGCAGCGTCACCGTGTAGGTCCCGATCGCCGCGTAGGTGTGCTTGGCGGACGACGTGGGGTGGTTCGTGACCGTCGCGGCCGTGCCGTCGCCCCACGTGAACCGGTAGCTCTGGATGGGGTTCTGGTCGGTGTCGGTGGAGCCCGCGCCGTTCGCGGTCACGGTGTAGGCCGGGCTCGCGTCCTGCGTCACGGCGACGCTCGCCACGGGCGGCGAGTTGGGCAGCGGACCGCCCGAGGTGCTGTATTCGATGTGCAGCAGCGGCGCCTGCGCGGCGCTGCCGTTGAACGCCCACGCGCCGCGACGCCCCGAGCCGGTGACGATGATCGCCAGCGCATTGCCGCTCGCCCAGCCCGACCGGCTCACGACCTGCTGGACGACGGTCGTGAGGTCGGGCGTCCGCTGGTTGGGTCCCGCCTCGCCCACCGCCCAGGCGCCCGGGGACCACGGCACGGAGACGGAGGTGCGCGGACGGGCGGAGATGCTGCCGCTCGTGGTGGTGAACGCAGTCGCGCTGTTCGCCGCCTCGCCCCAGAACGACAGGCTGGTCGTCTGCGTGTCCGCGATCCTCGCGCTGAACTGGATCCACGCCGAGGTGATGACCGCCCCGGGCGGGATCGTGACGCCCGTCCAGCGCATGCCCACGGTCTGGTTGCTCGTGTCCGTGGTCAGCTCGAGTCCGACGCCCGTGAGGCTCACGCTTCCGGAGGCGCTCTCCTCGGCGTCGTCCGCGGATGCCGCGACCCGCGCCTCGAAGCCCGACACGCCGGGAGGGAACAGCGTGATGCTCCGGGTCGCCGGCGCTGACGAAAGCCCCCCCGTGTCCGTCGCGGTCAGCGTCACCGTGTACGTGCCCGCGGCAGCGTAGGTGTGCGAGGCCGTCACGGTCGGGTGATTCACGACCGTGTTGGGCGTGCCGTCGCCCCAGGAGAACGTGTAGGTCGCGATGGGGTCCGCGTCGGTGTCCGTGGACCCCGCGGCGCTCGCGTCCACGGTGAGGGCCGGGCTGGCCGCCACGCTCACCGAAAGTTGCGCGACCGGCGCCTGGTTGGGCGGCGGGCCGGAAGGCGCGAACTCCACGTGCAGCAGAGCCGCCTGCGTCGGGCTCCCGTCGAAGGCCTCCGCCACCCGCTTCCCCGAGCCCGTGATGACGATCGCCAGCGCGCCCTGCCATTGCCATCCCGGCCGGCTCACGATCTCCTGGATGACCGTGCTGATGTCCGACGTGCGCTGGTCGAGCCCCGCCGCCCCGACGGTCGTCCAGGCGTTGGGCGACCAGCTCGCCGAGGCCGCGGTCAGCGCGCGGGCCGTGACGTTGCCCGAGGTCGAGGTGAACGCCGCCGCGTTGTCCGAGGCCTCGCCCCGGATCGTGAGCGCCGTGGCGTCGCTCGAAGTCTCGTCCACGGTGAACTGGATCCACGCCGCCGTGATGGTCGAGCCCTGGGGGATCTGGAGCCCCGGGAACCGGAGCCCGACCTTCTGGACGTCGGCCTCGAGCGTCATCTCCAGGTCGCTGCTGTTGTTCTCCATGGAGCCGTTCGGATGCTCCTCGACGTCGTCCGTGGAAGCGGCGATGCGCACCTCGATGGTCTGCGTGGTGGTGGGCGCGGGCGTGAGCCCGGCCCCCGGCACGTTCGTGGACGTCCCGGCGCGCTCCTCCTTACTGGCCTGGGAGAAGGCGGCGGGGGCGAGCCACGCGTGTGCGCCCAGCGCGATGAGCGCGAGGAATGGCGCAAGGCGGCCGGGGCGGAACACGGGCGCGAGGGACATGGAGAGGAACCTCGGACGCGGGAGTCGGAGAGAAGGCATCGCGGGCCGGCGGCCAGACGGCGACGTTCGGCGTGCGCCGGCGGCGGGGGAGCGCGATGCGTGCGGAGAACCGGCGCAATTCAAGCACGCGACTGTAAGGATTCCAATACACATTTCCGGTCACGCGTGAAAAACGCAACGCGTGACCCGCCGAGTTCAGCGGGCGCGAACGCTGTCGCGTCACACGGTCCGCGTGAGCCGACACGCGCTGCAAGCGAACGGGCCGGGAACCCGAAGGCCCCCGGCCCGCGTCCGGCGTGGGGGATCAGTCGACGCTGGCGAGCACGACCGCCGCGAGCGTCAGTGCAGCCGCTTCCTCCGGTTCCGCACGAAATCCCGGAACACGTAGGCGCCCACGTTTTGGGGGTCGGTCTCGTAGATGCGCCCGTGGTTCAACTCGGTGAGCTTGCGAACGAACTCGAGCAGCGGCGCGTCCACCGCCAGCATGAACGTGGTGATGGTGATGCGCTTGCGGCGCAGGTGCGCGGCCTCGGCCAGCGTCAGGTTCACGATCCTGGGGTCGAGCCCGAACGGGTTCTTGTAGAGCCGCCCGTGCTCGCGGATCGCCGAGGGCTTGCCGTCGGTGATCATGAACACCTGCTTGTTCACTCCCTTCCGGCCCGCCAGGATGCGCGCCGCGAGCTGGAGCCCGGCGCGCGTGTTCGTGTGGTGCGGGCCGGCCTGGATCCGCACCAGGTCCTTGAGCGGCACGCGCACCGCGTCGTCGCCGAACAGCACCACGTCCAGCGTGTCCTTCGGGTAGCGCGTCTGGATGAGCTGCGAGAGCGCGAGCGCGATCTTCTTGGCGGGCGTGATGCGGTCCTCCCCGTAGAGGATCATCGAGTGGCTCACGTCCACCATGAGCACGGTGGCGCAGGCCGAGAGGTGCTCCTGCTCGTACACCTCGAGGTCGTCCTCGGCGAGCGAGAGGTCGTCCACGCCGCCGCGCCTGACCGCGTTGTTCACCGACGCGAGCGGGTCGAGGTTGGCGAGGTCGTCGCCGAACTGCCAGCGCCGCGTCTCGGACAGCCGCTCGCCGCCCGAGCCGGCCACCGGCGTGCGGTGGTCGCCCGCCGCTCCGGCGCGCAACGACGAGAAGATCTCGTTGAGCGAATCCTGCCGGATGCGGCGCTCGCCCCGGGGCGTCATCTCGAAGCCCTGCGGCGTGCGGCGCGCCTCGCCGGACTCCTCGAGCAGCTTCTTGAAGTCCTCGAGCGAGAACTGGTCGCCGAAGAACCCGTACTCGCGCCCGAAGTGCTCCATCCAGCGCAGCGCCTCGTCCACGTCGCCGCCGGTCTGAAGCAGGAGGTTCCGGTAGATGTCCATGAGCTGCTTGAGGAACGCGAGGTCGCCGGGCCGGGGCCCCCGCCATTTCGTGTAGTCGAAGCGCATGGCGATGCCCGCGTCCCGGGGCTCAGTCCTCGCCCAACCCGGACAGCATCTGCTTGAGCATGTCCTTGTAGCCGGTCGTTCCTGTATCGGTGCGCTCGCGCGACAGCATGCTGCTCTGGTGCAGGCCCTCGAGCACCAGCTCCATGGCCACCGCGTGCTCCTCGGGATCGGCCGGCTCGAGGTATCGCGCCGCGAGGTCCGCGAGCCCTTTCACCCTGCCGAGCGCGCCCGCGAACTCGCCCTGCGGCATGTCGTCGCCGAGTTCCAGGTGGTGGCCGGACGAGAACCACTCCAGGACCGGCCGGTACTCGGCCGCGGCCTGCGATTCGGTCTCGTCGGGCGGCTGTGCGCCCCGGCCGCGGGGCCGGCGGGGCTTGAACGCGTCCGGGAAGCGCTGCGAGAACACCGCCTTCACCCCACGGCCGAGCAGCGCGCGGGCCACGTTCATCGCCCCTTCCTGCTCGCCTTCCAGCACCAGCTCCACCTTGCCGCTCACCGCGCTCACCGCCGACTGCAGGTCGCATACGCGCGCGGTCACGCGCCTCTCGCCGGTCAGCAGCCCGCGCCGCTCGGCGTTGCTCACCAGGTTCTCGAGCAGCGCGATCGTGAGCCGCGCCGAGACGCCCGAGTTCTGATCCACGTACTCGCTCTTCCGCGCCTGGATCGCGACCTCCTCCACCAGTTCGCGCAGGAACGCGGGCACCCGCACGTCGACAGCGCTCTCCCGGTCGGTCCACGACTCCTGCCGCGTGATGGCGATGCCCTGGTCGCGGGTGAGCGGGTAGTGGGTGAGGATCTGCGAGCTGATCCGGTCGCGCAACGGGGTGATGATGTTGCCGCGGTTCGTGTAGTCCTCCGGATTCGCCGAGAACACCATGGCGACGTCGAGCGGGATGCGCACCGGGAAGCCGCGGATCTGGAAGTCCTTCTCCTCGAGGATGTTCAGGAGCCCCACCTGGATGCGTGGCTGAAGGTCGGGCAGCTCGTTGATGGCGAAGATCCCGCGGTTGCTCCTGGGGATGATGCCGTAGTGGATGACGCGCTCGTCGGAGTAGTCGAGCCGGAGCGTCGCCGCCTTGATCGGATCGATGTCGCCGATCAGGTCGGCGATCGTCACGTCGGGCGTCGCGAGCTTCTCCTGGTAGCGCTCGTCGCGGTGCATCCAGCGGATGCGCGTGGAGTCGCCGTGCGCGTCCAGCGCGACGCGGGCGGCGTGCGTGAGCGGCAGGAGCGGGTCGCTGTTCAACGGGCAGCCCTCGACGGCCGGAAGCCACTCGTCCAGGAACTGGACCAGCGAGCGCAGGATGCGGGTCTTCGCCTGGCCGCGGAGTCCGAGCAGGATGAAATCGTGCCGCGACAGGAGCGCGTTCACGATCTGCGGCTCGACAGTGTGTTCGTAGCCGACGATGCCCGGGAACAGCGGTTCGCGCGCGCGCAGTCGGGTGATCACGTTGGCGCGAAGCTCGTCCTTGACCGAGCGGTGGCGATAGCCGGCGGCCTTCAGCTCGCCGAGCGTCTGCGGGCGGGGCATGGGGGCTCCTTGGCGGGTGCGGTGGCCCCGGGGCGGCGGTCCGGGAGGTGGCGGCGGACCGTGGGATTCTAGCGGACCGGCTGCCGGCGTGCAGGACTCGACGCGCCAACATCCGCAGACGGCCCGCGCCAGCGCCGTGCGAAGTGCCCGGCGCGAGCCTGGATGCCTCTCACTGGTTCCGCATCACCGCCGGCCCGGGCCGGGATCGATTCGCTCTCGGGGACCCCGCTTTGCGGCCCCACTCGCGAATCGACGCCGGCCCGACCCGGCTTCCGTGGTGCCGGATCGATGAAAGCGATCTAGGCTGGCCCACCATGAGCGCCACCGCGATCCCGCGCGACCCGTCCCAGACCGCCGAGGCGCACGCGCTGCGCGCGGCGCTCGCGCCGCACGCCACGCTCGCGGGGCTGCGGGCGAGCCCCGGATGGCCGGAGCTCTCCGTGCGCCTCGCGGCGTTCCTCGACCGGGTGCGGCTGCATGACGCGCCCGGGCCGCCGGTGGCGCCGCGCGACCCGGCCCGGCTGCGCGTCGTCCACTGGAACCTCGAGCACGGGAACCGGTTCGACGCCATCGCCGACGCGTTCGCGACGCACCCCGAGCTGGCCGCGCCCGACCTGGTCTCGCTGAACGAGGTCGACCTCGGCATGGCGCGCTCGGGGAACCGCGACGTGGCCGCGGAGCTCGCGTCGCGGCTCGGGCTGCACGCGGCGTGGGCGGCGATGTTCCTGGAGTGCACGCGCGGGCGCGACGACGACGCGCTCACCGCCGTGCCCGAGGACAACCGCGAATCGCTGTTCGGCCTGGGGCTACTGTCGCGCTGGCCGGTCGCCGCGGCGCGGCTGGTGCCGCTGCCGGGGCCGGAGGCACGGCTGTTCGAGTGGGAGCGCATGGCCGGCCGGTTCGTGGCGCTGGTGTGCGACATCGCCCACCCGGTGCGGCCGTTCACGGCGGTCACCGTGCACCTCGAGGTGCACCGGACGCGCGCGCATCGCGCGGCGCAGATGCGGCTGCTGCTCGAATCGCTCGCCGGCGTCCACGCGCCGCTCGTGCTGGCCGGCGACTGGAACACGCACACGTTCGACCGCGGCGGACGGTGGGCCGGGGTCGCCGGGGCGTGGACGCTGCTCGCCCAGCCGACGCGCTCACTCGCCCGCCGGCTCGCGCGCCCCGACCTCGGGCCCCACCGCGAGCCGCTGTTCGACTCGCTCCGCGCCGCGGGCTTCGACTGGGAGCGCTGCAACGACGGCGAGCCCACGCTGGGCCTCCGCTTCACGCGCCTCGGCGAAGTGCAGCGCCTGCCCGCGCCGCTGCGCGTGCTGGTCACGCACGGCCTCACCTGGGCGGAGCGGCGCGCGCGCATGCGGCTCGACTGGGTCGCGGTGCGCGGGTTCCGGCGCGAGGCGGGTTCGGGGCGAACGATCGGGGGCCTCGACGGGCCGGGGCTCGCCAGCGACCACGCGCCGATAGTGGCCGAGATCGCGTTCGACTGAGATCGCGCACGCTCCGTCGAGCGCCCCGTCCGCCCGCGCTCCTCGCGGTCCGGAGCACGGGGACGAGCCACCGCCGCCGCCCCCGTCCGGGCCGGGTCGCGCCGCCCCTGCGCGCGCCTTATCGTGGCGGGTCCTGGAGGACGTCATGGCCGAGGCCCCGCTCGCGATCCAGACGCACCAGCTCACACGCACGTTCGGCGGAAGGACCGCGCTCGACGGGCTCACGCTCGAGGTCCCCGAGGGCTGGTTCTTCGGGTTCCTGGGGCCCAACGGCGCGGGCAAGTCCACCACCATCAACATCCTCACCGGGCTCCTCGCGCCGAGCGGTGGATCGGCGAAGGTCCTCGGCTTCGACGTCGAGACGCAGGCGCTCGAGATCAAGCGGCGGATCGGCGTGGTGCCGGACGGGCTGCACCTGTTCGATCGGCTCTCGGGCGAGGAGCACCTGCGCTTCGTCGGCGAGGCGCAAGGCCTGCCGCCGCGCGAGGCGCGCGAGCGGGCCGGGCTTCTGCTCGAGGCGATGGACCTCACGAACGACGCGCACAAGCTGGTGGCGGGCTACTCGCACGGCATGCGGAAGAAGCTCGCGCTCTCGTGCGCCCTGATCCACGAGCCCCGGCTGCTGTTCCTGGACGAGCCGTTCGAAGGCGTGGACGCGGTGGCCACCCGCGAGCTGCGCACGCTGCTCCAGAAGCTCGTCTCCACCCGGCGCGTGACGGTGTTCCTCACCTCGCACGTGCTCGAGGTGGTCGAGCGCCTGTGCACGCACGTCGGAATCATCACGCACGGGCGGCTCGCGGCATGCGGGTCGCTCGAGGAGTTGCGGCACGGCCCGGACGGGGCGCCGCGCACGCTCGAGGAGCTGTTCCTCGACACGGTCGGCGCCGCCCGCAAGAGCCCCGGCGACGGGCTCGACTGGCTCACCCGGGAGCGCGACCCGGCTTGAAGACGCTGCGGCTGCTCCTCTGGCTCCGCTGGCGGCTCGCCATGAACAGCACCACGCGGCGCGGGCGCTGGGCCATGGCGGGCATCACGGCGCTCCTGGCGCTCGTGTTCGCGCCCATCTACCTCGGCGCCGCGGCCGCGGCCGGGATGTACGCGGCGCAGCGCGGCGCGCCCGCACTGCTGCTCGTGTTCGGGCTCGTCCAGTTCAACATCGTCTGGGTGTCGCTGATCGCTGGCGCGCTCGGGCGCACGTTCGAGCTGGACAAGCTCAAGCGCTACCCGTTCCGGCCGGCGGCGATGTTCTCCATCAACCTGCTCGCCTCGCTCACCGAGCCCATCGTGCTCATGACGCTGCCGGCGCTCGGCGCGGCGGCGCTCGGCGTGGCGCGGCACGACGGCGTGCTCGCGGGCTTCCAGGCGGCCGCCGGCGGGCTGCTGCTCCTGCTCGTGACCGCCGCCGCGCTCCAGCTCCTGCTGGCGCTCCTCGACGACATGCTGCGCCGCGAGTGGATGCGCTACGTGGCCGCGTTCCTGTTCACGCTCACCGTGCTCGCGCTCCAGCTCGGCGTGGGCCGCTCGTCGCGGCGCATCGCCGAGCAGGCGGACCGCGCGGGCTTCTCGCCCGAGTCGCTGCTCGAGTACGGCGAGCGGATCTTCCGGCAGATTCCCACCGCCGCGGCGCCGGCGGCGCTGGCGGGCGCGGGGCCGGGCGGCTGGTACGGCGAGCCGGCGGTGGCGTTCGCGGTGTGCCTGGGCGCGCTCGCGCTCCCCGTGTGGTGGGGCTCGCGCGTCATGTCGCGCGCCGTCGTGCGCGAGGCGCTCGCGGGCCGCGCCCGGCGCCCGGGCGCACGCGCCGCGACGGGCGCGTTCGGGCGCCGCTGGCCGGGCTTGAGCGCGCTCCAGTCGGTGCTCGTGCGCCGCGAGGGGCTCTACCTCCTGCGCACGCCGGCCGTCCTCTACCAGATGATCGTGGTCCCGCTCACGGTCATCGTCATCAGCATCATAGGCCGCTCGCGCGAGCGCGGCTTCGACGTGCTGCTGCCGGCGTTCGTCATGACCAGCACGCTGTCGGCGCGGAACCTCATGCTGTGGGGCTACGACGGCGCCGGGGTCCGCACTCTGTTCCTGCTCCCGTGCACGGCGCGCGACCTCGTGCTCTCCAAGAGCGTGGTCTGGCTCGCGAGCGCGCTCCTCGAGGCCGGCGTGACGCTCGCGGCCATCACGCTGCTCCGACCGGCCCGCTTCCTTCCGGAGCTGGCGCTCATGGCCATGGGCTATGCGGCGCTGGCGCTGCTCGCGGCCACGGTCGGCACGTGGGTGTCCATCGCCCATCCCACGAAGCCGCGCGAGCGCGGGCTGTCGCGGCGGAGCCCCGGCGGCGTGGTGGGGCTCGCCGCCTACCTCGCGGTGCTGGTGTTGGGCGCCGCGCTCGTCCTGGCGATCGTCGCGGCGCGGTCGCTGACGCCCGACGCCTATGACACGCTCGCCTCGCACGTCGTGGCCGGCGTGGCGTTGGTGCTCGCCGCCCTTGTGTGGTGGTTGGCCATGGACCGGCACGCCGACACGCTCGAGCGCTCGCGCGAGAAGCTGATGGACGTGGTCGGCCGCACCGCCGACGTCTGAGCGGCGGGGCGGCGGCACCGCTATACTGCCCCCCCACGGCCGCAGCTTTTCTCCCGGAGACCGCATGCCGCAGACGTCCCCCAACTCGCTCGCCGTGCTCGGCGCCGGCCCGGTCGGCCTCGAGGCCGCGGCACTCGCGCTCGAGCTGGGTTTCGACGTGCACGTGTTCGAGCGCGGCGAGGTGGGCGCGCACGTGCTCGCCTGGGGCCACGTGCGCATGTTCACGCCGTGGCGGATGAACGTGGGGCCCGCCTCGGCCCGGCTGCTGGCGCGGCAGCGCTGGACGCCGCCGCCCACCGAGGACTGCCCCACCGGACTGGAACTGGCCGAGCGCGTGCTCCAGCCGCTCGCCGCCACACCCGAACTCGCGCCGCGCATCCACGCGCACTCGCAGGTGGTGCAGGTGTCGCGGCACGGCGCGCGGAAGGGCGACCTCGCCGGCGACCCGCGGCGCGCGGAGCACCCGTTCCGGCTGCTGGTGCGCGACCAGGGCGGGCGCGAGAACTTCGTGCACGCGTTCGCGGTGCTGGACGCGACCGGCGTCTACGGAACGCCCAACGCCGCCGGCACCGGCGGCATCCCCGCGCGCGGTGAAGCGTACCTGGCTCCACAGTTGAGCTACCACCCCGATGACGTGCTCGGGCTCCGCCGCGAGCGCCACGCCGGCAAGACCACCCTCGTGATCGGCGGCGGCTCGTCGGCGGTCACCACCGTGGCCGCGCTGGCCAAGCTGGCCGAGGAGGCGCCGGGCACGCGGGCGGTGTGGGTGACGCGGCGGTCCGAGCCGGGGTTCGCGGGCGAAGTCGCGGACGACTCGCTCCCCGTCCGGGCGGCGCTCTACGCCGAGGGGCGCCGGCTCCAGAGCGGGACGACGGCGGTCCAGTGGCTCGGGGGCTGCGAGGTGGAGGGCTTCGAGTACAACTCCGCCACGCATCGCTACCGCGTCCAGCTCCTGACCGCGCGCGGCCCGCGCCACGAGGACGCCGACCAGGTCATCGTGAACTGCGGCTACGGGCCCGACACGTCGCTCCACCGCGAGCTGCAGATCCACGAGTGCTACGCATCGCTCGCGCCCATGAAGCTCGCCGCCTCGCTCCTCGCTGCGGGCACCTTCGACTGCACAAAGGTGCCCGCCCAGGGCGCCGACATGCTGGCGAACCCGGAGCCCGCCTACTTCATCGTCGGCGCCAAGTCGTACGGGCGGACGAGCACCGCGTTCCTGCTCGAGACGGGCTACCGGCAGGTGGCCGAGGTGCTCGCCGCGCTCGCCGAGCGGGCCGGCGTGCGGGCGTCGCAGGAAGCCTGACCCGTGCCCGCGAGAGAACGGATGGAGAACCATGGGTCCGCGAACGAGGCGAGCCGGGCGCGCATCCCGCCCCGGCTCGTCGTCGCTTCCCGGCCCGCGGCTCCACCCTGCGCCGCCGCCAACACACGCGGCGTCTCGTGGCGTAAGTGGCGGAGGCCAACCTGCTCGTGCCCATGTCGGAGGAAGAGCTGCGGCTCAAGGTGAGCGCCATCTTCACGCACCAGAGCCAGAAGGACCGCGCACCGTTCCCCGGCATGGACGAGCGCGAGTTCTGGCAGCGCGTCGAGGAGCGGAACCGCGAGACCGCCCGCTGGGTGGACCGGCTCGGCCTCCCGAAGTACTTCGCGATGAAGGCGCTCAGGCTCCGGCCCGAGGGCGGTCCACCGGGCTGAGCGCGGCCCCCCCCGTGGAGCACGCCCGGAACACGACAGCCACCCTCGCGAGAGGGTGGCTGTCGGCCGTGACGATGAAGTGACCGGACGACCGGTCGCTCATTCTAACGATAGAAGCGCTTCACCAGGCCCCAGGACGTCGGGCGCGAAGGCACGATCTGGCAGTTCGGGCCCTGGATCTCGACGGGATTCGTGCAGCCCGGGCCGAACGTCGAGGCGCGCAGGTGCGTGCCGAAGCCGGGGTTCGAGCTGCTCTTCACCAGGATGCCCGTGTTCGCCTGCCCGGGCGTGGTGCAGTAGTAGATCGGCATCGTGCAGCTCGCGTCGGCGGGGACCGTGAACGTGAACTGATACATGCCGGGACCGATGTTCGTCGCGATGAGATCGGTGTTCTGGATCTCGTCCTGACCCGTCCCGTTCACGCGGACGTTCAGCGTGGCCGCGGTGCCGCCGTCCGCGCACTCGGTGACGCCGGTGAGCGTGATGACGTAGGTCTTGCCCGGCTCTACGTCCCAGAGCTCGGTGGAGATGCCACTCGGGCCGCTGACGCAGCCACCGTCAACGGGGGTGACGGAGCTGACGTTGGCGTCGGCGAAAGCCGCGCTTGCGGCGCCCGCCAGCAGGAGCGCGAAGAGTGAAGCGGAGTGAGCAAGTCGCATCGTGTGACCCTCCCGGGAGTTGTGATGGGGGTGCGA
>CAZSQX010000014.1:0-78554 GCA_964609125.1 uncultured bacterium | reverse complement strand
GGCAGGGGGGGAAAGAATCTGAGAAGCACGGGGGGAAAGGTCCTGAGAGCCGACACTCCCCGTCGCGGGGTGGTGGAACTTCGAGGAACCCATCCGCTGTCAGATTAACTCACGACTACTTCATCTTAGAGGGTCTGGGCTGGCGTGCGCAGGCCGCGGCCTGCGTGCACGACGAGCCCGAGTTCAAGCAGATGTTCGCCTCGGGCGCCGCGTAGGGGGTCCGCGCCCTACCCCCTCCGCCTCTCGTCCCCCACCCGCACCGTCCAGCCGACGCGGTCGCAGTGCTCGAGCAGCGGCACGGCGAACTTGCGGGACGCGCCGGTGAAGCCGCGGAAGTCGGCCACGGTGAGTGACGCGTGGCCGGCGTCGAACCAGCCGGCGACGAGTGCCTGCAGCTTCTCCACCTGCTTCGCGGTGTACGTGAACTGCGAGTCCACGCGCACGAGCCGGCCGAGGAAGTGTCCGAGACCCGCGGCTTCGGTGGCGCCCGTGCCGAGCGCCTTCTGCCAGGCGCCGTTGTCGGGCACGGCGAAGCCCTCGGCCTCGAGCATCGCCTCCAGCTTCTGCAACAGCGCCAGCGTGGCCGCCGGCGGCTCCCACGGGAGCCCGCCGGGCCGGACGCGCTCGCCGGTCTGCTCCAGCTCGCCGTCGGCCAGGAGCGCGGCGAACGCCATGTCGAACAACGCCCCGTCCAGCGCGCTCTTCAGCCCGCTCTTCAGCTCCCCCTTCATCACGCCGTAGCGCGAGGGATGCTGCCCGGCGTACTCGCGCACGGCGCGCTCGATCGTGTCGCGGGCCTCGTGCCAGCGTGCGTCGCCGAGCCAGCGGCCGGGCGCCGGTGACACCGCGCTCCCGTGGCGCACGAGCGATTCCAGGGACGCGGCCACGGCTGCCGCCGGCTCGCCCACCTCCTGCGCGAGCGCCTCGGTCGCGAGCGGTCGCGAGGCCGTGGACAGCTTCTCCATGAGCCGCGATTCGAGCGAGCCGCTCTCGTGCACCTCGAGCGACCCGAGCCCGGCCACCTCGGCCCGCCTGCGTCGCTCGGCCACGGGCTCGATCACGGTGCCACCACCCACCGTCCGGCTGGGCGAATAGGAGCGGATCACGAACCGGTCCCCGCGCGCGGCCACCGCTGCGCGCTCCAGTCTCAGCTGCGCCAGGGCGGAACCTCCCGGCGCCAGCGAGGAGCCCGCCGAAGCTCCCAGCAGCAGCAACCGCCCGATGATCTCCGCCGCCCCAAGGTGGAACCGCACCCGCGTGTCGGGCTTCCAGTCGCGCGGGTAGTCGGGCAGCAGCTCGAACCGCACGTCGAGCACGCGGGATGGCCTGAGCGAGCCCGCGGCGCACAGCCAGTCGCCGCGCGCGACCTGCTCGCGCTCGACCCCGTGCAGCGCCAGGGCGGCACGCTGGCCGGCGAGTGATTCGTCCACGGTCTTCCCGTGCACCTGCACGCGCCGTACGCGCACCTGCTCGCCGGGAGGCAGCAGCTCGAGCGTGTCGCCCGTGCGCACGCGGCCGCGCCAGAGCGTGCCGGTGACCACGGTGCCGAAGCCCTCGACGGTGAACACGCGGTCCACGGGGAGCCGCACGGGCTCGTCGCCCGCGCGCAGGGCGAGTGTCGCGAGCTGCGCGTCCACGGCGGCGAGCAGCTCGGGCTCGCCGGCCCCGGTCACGGCGGAGAACGGCACGACGGGCGCCTCGGCGAGGAACGTGCCGGCGACCAGAGAGCGCACGTCCCGAGTCACGAGCTCGAGCCAGTCGTCCGTGACGAGGTCGCGCTTCGTCAGCACGATCACGCCGCGCTGCACGCCCAGGAGCCTGACGATGGCCAGGTGCTCGCGCGTCTGCGGCATGACGCCCTCGTCGGCGGCGATCACCAGCAGCACCAGGTCCACGCCGCCCACGCCGGCGAGCATGTTCTTGACGAACCGCTCGTGGCCGGGCACGTCCACGAGCCCCACGCGCACGCCGGCGGGGGTCACGAGCGGCGCGAAGCCGAGGTCGATGCTGATGCCGCGCCGCTTCTCCTCGGGGAGACGGTCGGTGTCCACGCCGGTGAGCCGGCGGACGAGCGCGGTCTTCCCATGGTCGATGTGGCCCGCGGTGCCGATGACGGCGAGCCGCCGGGCGGTCGTGGCGGCGGCGCCTTTGGGCGCGGGGGCGGCGGGCGCGGGAGCGGCGCCGGCGGTCTTCGGAGGGCGGGGGGTCATGGAGGCGGGGATTCTAACGTGCGCGGGCCTCCTCAGACCGGGCGGCCCCACCCGGCCCGCCCGGCGGCCGTCGCGCGACGCACGCCCGACGTCCGAACGTTGCCAAGCCCTTGCGGTCCGCGCTGAACCGCCGCGCGTCCCCGGCCGATAACCGGCGCGTGCCCGTGACTCACCCGGGCCGCACGCCCGGCCGATCAGGACCACCTCGAACCCCGATACCGTGAGCGCAGCGGAAGCCTTCTTCGAGTCCAGGGAGCGGAACGTCTTCGTCGCGACGACGCCGGCGGCACAGGTGCTCGAAGCGCTCGAGCAGGGACTCGACCACGCCCTGCCGATCGTGCTCCTGACCGGCGAGGCGGGCGTCGGCAAGACGGCCACGCTCCGCGAGGCGGTGGCGCGCTGGTCCAGCCGCGTGCAGGCGGCGTGGCTCGATGCGTCGAAGACGAGCACGTCCACGATCTTCGCCGACACGATCCGCGCCTTCGGCGGCCACGTGCGCGGCAAGGACAGGCGCCCCGAGCAGGTGGGCCGGCTCACGCACGCGCTCGGCGTCATCCGCCAGAAGGGGCTCACGCCGCTGCTCGTGGTGGACTCGGCGCAGGTGCTCGACAACGAGGCGCTCACCGAGCTGGGCCGCATCGAGAGCGCGTCCTCGGCCGCGGGTTTCGAGCTGAAGATGATCCTCGCCGGCCGCCCGGACCTCGTGGACCGGCTGGCCAGCGACCAGCACGAGCCGATCGAGGTGCACGTGGGCGTGCGCACGGTGCTCGGCCGCATGTCGCTCGCGGACACGCGCGAGTACCTCACGCACGTCCTCGGCGGCCAGACCACCGAGGGCGACGAGGTGTTCCCGAGGAAGTCGGCGCGCGAGATCCACGACGGGGCGGACGGCATCCCGGCCAGGGTCAACGCGCTCGCCGACGAGGCGATCCGCTGCGCGCAGGCGGCGGGCTCGGCGCAGGTGGGCCCGGAGCACGTGCGCGCGGTCCTGGCGGCGGCGTTCCCGTCCACGGAGGGCGCGGAGGTCGTGGCGACCGACACGACGGCCGGGCCCGAGGCCGCCGCGGATGGAGGAGCGACGCCGTCGGACGGCCCGCCCGCGGAGGCGGCGCCGGCAGCCGAGCCGCAGCCGGAATCCGGCGCGAGGCCGGCGATCCCCGAGAAGCCCCGGCGCATCGCGGCGCACAAGCCGCCCGACACGCCGGCGGGCGCGGCGGCGCGCGTGCCTCCTCCCCCGGTGCGCAAGCGCGCGCTCCCCAAGCCGCCTGCCACGGACCTCGATTCGTCCCACCCGCGCGTGCGCGACTGGGTGGCGCGCTTCACGGCCGGTCAGCCGCCGATCCGGTTCGGCGGCCGCACCGCGCCGCCTGCGGGCGAACTCTCGGAGCTGCTCCCGGCGGAGCCCCCGGAGTCGTCGGCGCCCGCCGCGCCGGCGCCCGCCGATGCGCCCACCGCCAGGCCCGCGCGGCACGGCGCGGGCGCCGACGCCGGGGTGGCCACGCCCGCGAAGGCCGAGCACCCGCGCAACCGCCGGCTCGAGCGCGCGCGCGACGCCGAGGCGTCTCGCAAGCTCCAGCCGCCGGTCGCGCCCCCCCCGAAGGCCGTGCCGGCGGACGCGGCGGCCGGCGTGCGCGCGGGCCAGGCGCCCGAACCCGCCGCGCGGCCGAGCGCGCGCGAGTCCGCCGTGCAGGCGAAGTCGGCCGCGGCGCCGCCGCGCGCGGGCTCGCAGCCACCGCCGGCCGACCTCACGCACATCGCGCGGCAGGACCCGGCGCCGCTCGAGGTGCCCGTGTCGCCCCCGCCGGCGCCCGTGCCGCTCGAGGTGACGCCGGAGCAGCTCACGCCGCCGCCGCTCGTGCTCGACGAGTCGCCAGCGGCCGCGGCGCCGGAGCCGCGCGAGTCGGTGGCTTCTGCGCAGCCCGCGCCATCGTTCGCCGAGCCGCCGCGCCTCGCCACGCCGCGGTCGACCGCGCCGACCGCGCGGCCCGGGAGCCAGCCCGCGCCGCAGTCGACGCCGCCGGCGCTCCCCGAGAGCCGGCACACGCCCGCCGCGCGTCCGGCGGGCGCGAGCCTGCCCTCCGAACAGCCCGGACTCGCCCGCGCGGCCGAAGCGCCGCGGCCGGCTCCGCACGCGACCACGCCGGACGCCGGCACGCCGGCTCCGCTCTCGCGCAAGCAGCAGAAGGCCGCGGCCCGCCGGGCGGAGCGCCTCGCGCGCCGGGCGGCCGAGGCGCAGGCCCGGGCCGCCGCGAGGCCGGCGCCGCCGGCCGCGAAGCCGGCGTCGAGCGTGCCCGCGCCCGCTTCGGCGAGCGCGCGAACCGAGTCGCCCGTCGTGCTCACACACGAGGCGGTCAGGCCTGTCTCCGCTGCGCCCGCGACGGGCGCGAAGTCCGTCCCCGGTCGCGCGAGCACGGCGTCTCCCGTGGCGACGACCGTCTCGCACCTGCGGCCCGCGAAGGCGAACGACGTGCCGGGCGGCGACCTGACGCCGCCGCGGATCGACCGCGTGCTCGCGGTGCTCATCCCGGCGGTGCTCATCCTCGGCATGGCGATCGCGGCGTTCATCCTCGGGCGGCGGGGCGCGTTCGACCGCCACGCCGACGCGGGCACCGACCTGGTGGACCCGGTCACCGCGGCCGCGCCCACGACGCCGGCGGCGGTCGCGGACTCCGCGGTGGTCTCCGCGCTCAAGGCCGACTCGGTGGCCGAGGCGGAGGCTCGACCGTTCGAGCCTCCGGTGGAGGAGCCTTTCACGGAGCCCGACCCCGAACCGTCGGCCGGGCCGGCGCGCTACTGCCTCGCGGTGGGCACGTACCTGTTCGAGGACCGCGCGAGAGAGAAGGCGCGCACGCTGGCCGGGCGCACCGGGCAGAAGGCGTGGGTCGAGCCGGTACGCGTGAGCGGCCAGCGCAGCTACCGCATCCTGTTCGGCGCGTACGCGAGCGAGGGGGCCGCCGAGCGTGACGCGGACCGGCTGCTCTCGCGCGGATTCGTGACCGAGGCGATGGTCGAGAACCTGCCCGCGCCGCGGCGCCGTCGCTGAGGGAGCGGCTCGCATGGCCGCTGAAGCGACTCCGAACGACGCCGGCACGCCGGGCGGGTTCCTCGCCACGGCGGTGACCGAGGACGCGCTCCAGCGCCTGGAGCGCGGGCTGGGCGTGCGGAAGCCGCTGCTGCTCGTCACCGGCGAGCCGGGCACGGGGAAGAGCACGCTCGCGCGCGAGGCGATCCGGCGCTGGCGCCAGCGGGTGACGCCGGCGTGGCTCACCGCCCGCGGCCTCGAGAAGGGCTCGCTCGCGGGCACGGTGCTCGCGTCGTTCGGCGGGAAGCCCAAGCCGGGCGCGAGCCCGATCGCGCTGCAGGAGCGCCTGATCGAGGCGCTGGCCAACGCCACGGCGGGCGGGCGAGTGGCGGTGCTGGTCGTGGACGACGCGCACGAGCTGTCGGACGACTCGGTGGTCGAGCTGGCGCGGCTCGCGGACCGGGCGGCGCAGCGGCAGTGCCCGCTCGAGGTGATGCTCGTGGGCGAGCCCGCGCTCGCGGCGCGCTTCGAGGCGCCGGACCTGGCGGGTGCGAGCGACGACGTCTCGGTCCGCGCCGCGGTCTCGGCGCTCTCGGCGCAGGACACGCGCCACCATCTGCTCCAGCGCTCGCGGAGCGAGGCGGGCGCGATCCCGGCGCAGTTCTCGCGCAAGGCCTGTCGCGACATCCACGCGTTCACGCACGGCGTCCTTCGCGACGTCGAGGCGGTGGCGGTGGAGGCGGCGCGCGTGGCGGGCGAGTCGGGCTCGACGACCGTCTCGCCGGATCACGTGCGCGCGGCGTGGAAGGCGATCCGACGTGGCCGGGCCGGTAAGGCGGTTGCGGCGGCGGACGAGCCGGCGGCGATCGCCCCGGAGCCCGCGGACGAGGCGGCCGACTCGGCGGAGAAGTCCGCGACGGCCGCGAGGTCCCATGTGACGACCAGGGCGGAGAAGCCGGCGCTCGCCGTCACGAAGGAGCAGCGTGCCGCCGACGCGGATCCGCCGGCGGCGAAGGCGGCGAAGCCAGGGCACGTGACGATCGGCGACTCGCCCGCCCCCGAGCCCGCGAAGGCCGAACCTGCGGAGCCCGCGACGTTCCGGCCCTCCAGCGACCCGCGGGTCAAGGACTGGGTGGCTCGCTTCGGTGGCTCGGGCGTGAGCATCGGCGGGCGGTACGCGGCGCGCGGCACGCGCGACCTGGCCGACTTCTCGGAGGCGCCGCGCGGCAGGACGGCCGCGAGGTCGGAGACGGCCACGGGCGGCGGCCCGAGCAGCGCGGTCGGCGGCCCGGTCGGCGGCCCGGACGACGCGGCCTCGTGGTCGCCGCTCCGGCTCGAGCCCGGCCGCCACAAGGGGGCGCCGCGCCGGCGGGATCCCGCGTTCCCCTGGCAGGTGGCCACGGCCGTGATGGGCCTGGCGCTGGTGGCGGTGCTCATCGGGCAGCGGCGCATGGGTGCGCCCGCGAAGCAGGCCGGGCCGGCGACGGCTCCGGCGCCCGCCGCGCCGCCGGCTCCCGCGCCGGCCGCCGCGGCCGCGCGCGTCGCGGCACCCCCGGTCACGAAGCCGGCGGCGGACCCGAAGCCGAGCGCGGCTCGCGAGGCGAGCGACACGAGGGCGGGCAGCCGCCCGCGCCGGCAGTCGAAGTCCGCCGCGACCTCCCGCCCGACCGCGGCGCGGAGGGAACCCGTGGTCGTCCTGAAGCCCACGGAGCCCGTCCCGCCCCCGACGCGCTCGCCGCTCCCGACGGGCCTCACCGCGAAGCCCGCCAGCCGGCCGCCCGCGCCGGCGGCGGTGGCCGCCCCGGCCACGCCGCCGACCGCCGAGCGCCCGGCGCCGGCGCGCGACGGGAGCACGCGCTACGCGGTGACCGTGGCCACGTTCGACGACCCCGACCGCGCGCGCGCCGAGAAGAAGCACCTCTCGCGTCTCACCCGCCATCGCGTCTGGGTGAGCACGTCGAAGGTGGACGACCGGAAGGTCTGGCGGCTCCAGTTTGGCACGTTCAAGACGCGGGACGAGGCCGCGGCCGCCGCGCAGTCCCTGCTTTGGCAGGGCGTGCTCCGGGACGCGCAGGTCGCCGAGCTGCCCGAGTAGCCGGTCCGGCGGTCGAGTCGGGGGCCGCTCGCGTGTTCCCCGGCGACGCCCGGGAACTACTCCTGGATGCGGGTGACCTTCGCGCCGAGCTGCGTGAGCTTCTGGTCGAAGCGCTCGTAGCCGCGGTCCAGGTGGTAGATGCGCGAGATGCGCGTCTCCCCGTCCGCGACCAGCGCGCCCAGCGCGAGCGCCGCGCTCGCGCGCAGGTCGGTGGCCATCACCGGCGCGCCCTGCAGCCGCTCCACGCCGCGCACCACCGCCACGTTGCCCTTGAGCTCGATGCGGGCGCCGAGGCGCTGCAGCTCGGGTACGTGCGAGAAGCGGTCGAGGTAGATGGTGTCCTCGATCACGCTCGTCCCGCGGGCGATGGAGGCCACCGCCATCATCTGGGCCTGCATGTCGGTGGGGAAACCCGGGAACACCTGGGTCGTCACGTCCACCGCCTCGGGCCGGCCGCGACCCGTGACCGTGACCTCGTCGTGTTCGCGGATCACCTGGCCGCCCGCCTCCTCGAGCTTCCGGAGCGAGGCCTCGAAGTGGTCCGGCACCACGCGCTCGAGCGTGATGCTGCCGCCGGTCATCACCGCGGCGGCCGCGAACGTCGCGGCTTCGATGCGGTCGGGGATGATCGTCGTGTCGATGGGCTTGAGCTCGCGCGCGCCGTGGATCACGAGCCGGCGCGAGCCGAGGCCGCTGATACGGGCGCCGCATTCGACGAGCACGTCGCCCAGCACGGTGATGTCCGGCTCGATCGCCACGTTGTCGAGCACCGTGGTTCCGTGGGCGAGCGTGGCCGCCATCATGAGCTGCGCGGTGGCGCCCACCGAGACCACGTCGAACGAGAAATGCGCGCCGTGCAGCTTCACGTCGCGGCCGACGATGTAGCCGTGCTCGATGTCGAGCTGCGCGCCCATCGCGGCGAGCCCCGTGAGGTGGAGGTTCACCGGGCGCGGGCCCCAGGCGCAACCGCCCGGGAGCGAGACGCGCGCGCCGCCCATGCGGGCGAGCAGCGGCCCCAGCACGTAGATGCTGGCGCGCATGGTCTTCACCAGCTCATACGGCGCCTCCACCGAGTCGAGCCGCGTGGTGTCGATGGTGCAGAGGTCGCCGTCGAACGAGACGCGCGCGCCGAGCTTCGAGAGCACCTCGGCGAACGTGCGCGTGTCCCGCAGGTCCGGCACGTTGCGGAGGCGGTGCACGCCCGGCATGAGCAGCGTGGCCGCCATCACCGGCAGCGCGGCGTTCTTGGCCCCGCTGATGGCCACGCGCCCGGAAAGGGGGCGGCCACCCTGGATCACGAGCGCATCCATGGGGACCTTCTCGGTGGCCGTGTCGGCCTGCGGGATCAGGGGGGCGGCATCCATGCGCCGGGCTCCCAGCAAGAAGTGTGTCGTCAGGCGGGTCCCTTCCGTGGCCCGCGGCGAGTCGCCATGTAACGCGATGCAGCGCGCGGCATTATGCCGGGGATGCCGGTCGAGGGCAATGCGCCGGGAGGCCCAGCGCGGGCCCCACGTGTGGCAGAACGCGCCCTGCCCCTCCAGCGGCCGGTGCGGAATGCGTGACACGGGGGTGTCGCGCGCGACGCATGCTCCGCACCTCCGTCCCCGAGAGGCGGGACTCGACCAGCTTATAGTCACATCCTCATGACTTTCGCATGATCCCCGCATGAGCACCACATCCGGAGCCCGGCCATCGCTTCGTCCGTGACCCGAAACCAGACCGATCGCACGAGCCGGAGTCCGTGGCGGCGCGACATGGCGCTCGCCCTGCTGGTCATCCTTCCGGCGTGCGTGGCTCCGGCCTCCGCCGGCCCGCGCGGCGCCGACCCGGTCCCGCTCGCGGGCGCCCGCGAGGCCGACTCGCTCCGGGCCGCCTACGCCGCGGACCGCGCCGACACCGAGAAGTGGCTGCGCGAGAGTCCCACCTCCTACCTGGCCGCGGTCGGACGCACCGATTTCGGCGCGAAGGCCTCGCTCGTGCTGGGCCGCGCCGCCGGCTGCGACCTGCGCGTGGACGACCCCGAGTTCGCGCCCGAGCACCTGCGGGTGACCGTGCAGGGCGACTCGTTCCTGGTGGAGGCGCTCGGCGACACCGCGACATTCCGTGCGGGCGGCGAATCGCGCCGCTCGGCGCACGTCGCGCCCGGGTTCGTGAAGGTGGGCCGGTTCACGGTGCGCCTGTCGCACCAGCGCTTCCCCGCGCTCATCGTGTTCGACCCGAAGAGCCCGGACTTCGCCCGCTACCACGGGCTCTCCTGGTATCCGCCGGACCTCACCTACCGCTTCGTCCTCCCGCTCACCCCGAACCCGGACGCCGACACCACCATCATCATGAGCACGCGCGGCAACTCGCGGCGGGCGGTGCTCGCCGGCTGGTTCGACCTGCGCGTGAAGGGGAAGCCGGTGCGGCTCGAGGCGCACCGGCTGCTCGAGCCCGGCGTGGACGAGGGCAGCGTGAGCCTGTTCTTCCGCGACTCCACGACGGGCAGGGAGACCTACGGCGTGGGCCGCTACCTGGACCCCGAGAGGCTCCCCGACGGCCGCTGGCTCGTGGACTTCAACATGGCCTACAACCCCGCCTGCGCGGTGAGCCCGCACTACAACTGCCCGATCCCCTCGAAGGCCAACACGCTGAATGTCGCGATCCGCGCCGGCGAGAAGGACTCCGGGTACGAGCACTAGCCGAGGCGCGACCGACGAGCCGGCACGGTCCTCGTCGGGTGGCGACGTCGCTCCCCGGCGCGGCGGAGGCCTCAGAGCCCCTCGCGCTCCCGTCGCCGCTTCTCCAGCCTCCGGCGCGCCTCGTGCTGCACGACCTCGAGCATGCCGACCAGGCCCTGACCCTTCCCCATCGAGAGGTCGCGCCCGAAGATCCGGAACACGACCTCCTGCGGGACGCGCGCGACGGACTCGAGCGGCTGGCCCGAGAGCGTCTCGTCCAGGATGACCGCCCACGCCCTGGCCGAAAGTCCCTGCGGGTTCTCGACGGCGAACCAGAGCTTCATGGAGCCGTCGTCGAGGTCGCTGGCGAACACGAACGCCTCGGACTCGCAGCGAGGCGCCCGGTTCGCTTCCGGGTAGGGGCGGCTCGCGACCGAGGCCGGCACCTCCTCGAAGAGGTCCGCGTACTCGATCAGCATCTCGGCCCGCAGGCCGCGGTCCACCGCATCGAACTCGGCGACCACGTCCGCGAGCGGTTCCGGCAGGACGAGAGGCTCGTTCATGACACGAGGTCCTCCGGAACCACCCGGGACGGAGCCCGACCGCTCCGCGCGCTCAGGGCTTCTCGATGGGCATGCCGACCGAGTTGCCCCACTCGGTCCAGCTTCCGTCGTAGTTGCGCACGCGCGGGTAGCCCAGCAGGTAGGTGAGCGCGAACCAGGTGAGGCTGCTGCGCTCGCCGATCCGGCAGTACGCGATCACGTCGTCCTGCGGCGAGAGCCCGATCTCGCCCTCGTAGATGGCCCGCAGGGCCGACGCGTCCTTGAACGTTCCGTCCTCGAGATTGCAGGCGCGCGCCCACGGCACGTTCTTCGCGCCCGGGATGTGGCCGCCGCGCAGCACGCCTTCCTGGGGATACTCGGCCATGTGCGTGCGCTCGCCCGTGAACTCCTGCGGGCTCCGCACGTCCACCATCTTCTTGTGCGCGCGCATGTGCGAGAGCACCTCGTCGCGGAACGCGCGGATCTTCGTGTCGTCGCGCTCGGGGGCCTGGTACTTGGTGGCCGGGTAGGTCGGCACGTCGCGCGTGAGCGGGCGCTTCTCCTTCTCCCACTTGAGCCGGCCGCCGTCCATGACGCGGGCGTTCGTGTGGCCGAAGAGCTGGAACACCCAGAACGCGTAGCACGCCCACCAGTTGTTCTTGTCGCCGTAGAACACCACCGTGGTGTCGCGCGTCACGCCGATCCTGGACATCAGCTTCTCGAACCCGGCGCGGTCGAGGTAGTCGCGGCGGATCGGATCGTTCAGGTCGAGCGCCCAGTCCACCTGCACGGCGCCGGGGATGTGGCCGGACGGGTAGAGGAGCGAGTCCTCGTTGGACTCGACGATGCGGGTGCCCGGGTTCTTGAGGTTCTGCGCCACCCATTCAGTGCTGACCAGGACTTCGGGACGCGCGTACCCGCGCGCGGCGATGTCGGCGAGAAGAGCGGTGTCGGACATATCGACCTCGGGGTTCGGGTGGGCCGGCCCTGCGTGAGAGGGGTGCCTCGCAGTCTACAGGACGGCTCCCGGCGCGGGTCAGGGTTTAGTGAGCCCCCCCGCCCGACGGCGCCCGCGGCGCCTCGTGAGCGGGCCAGGCCGCCGCAGCGAGGCACGCGCAGCCCCCGGCGCGGCGGGTCGTCCGGCCCTCGGGAGGGCGCCTGCCCGAGGGGCGCCGGGGACCTCGCCGATCAGCCCTCGGCCCCCCACTGGGCCGGGGCGATGGCGGGCCCTCGCTCGCGCCGCGCGAACACCATCCGCGGCCGGCCCGCGAGGTCGGCTCGCAGCTCGACCGCGCTCCAGTCGCGGGCGCCCTCGAGCCAGCCCGCCACCTCGGCGGCACGCGCCTCGGCCAGCTCCAGCGCCAGCAGGCCACCCGCCACGAGGTGCCGGGGTGCTTCGTCCACGATCTCGCGCAGGTCGGCGAGGCCCCCTTCCGCCGCGAACAGCGCGGTCGCGGGCTCCCAGTCGCGGACGTCGCCGGGCAGGTCGCGGGCTTCCTCCCCGGCCACGTAGGGCGGGTTCGAGACGATCACGTCGAAGCGCTCGTCGGACTCGACGGCGTCGAACCAGCGGCCGCTCGCGAACGTGACGCGATGCGTGAGTCCACACGCATCGGCGTTCGCGCGGGCGAGTGCAAGGGCTTCCTCGCTCGCGTCGGTCGCGGTGACGTGCGCCGCGGCGTGCTCGTGCGCGATCGCCAGCGCGATGCAGCCGGAGCCCGTACCGAGGTCCAGCACGCGCGGGGGGCGTCGCGACCAGTCCGCACCCGCGAGAAACTCCAGTACGCCCTCGACGAGCAGCTCGGTCTCCGGGCGCGGGATGAGCACGCGGCGATCCACGGCCAGGTCCAGGTGGCGGAACGCGGCGCGACCGGTGATGTACTGGACGGGCTCGCCCGCGAGGCGGCGCAGAAGCTGCGCCTCGAGCGTGGCGGACTGCTCCGGCGTGAGGGCCGTCCCGCGCAGGGCGCGCAGCTCGCCACGGCCCGCGCGCAGCAGGCGCGAGACGAGCTCCTCCGCGTCGCTCGCGGGGTGGCCGCGCTCCGCGAGCCGCGCGACCGAGGCGCGGAGCGCTTCGCCCACCGTGGTCGTCATGCGCCGGAACATAGCGAGCCCGGACCGCCGGCGCATGGCCGCCGGCGGTCCGGGAGATCCGGCTCGCGCACGCCCTGCCGGCGTCGGTTCAGGGCCCGTCGGGCGAGAGCGCGGCGTCCACGAGGCCGAGGAAACAGGTGACTGCGGCGATTCCCGACCAAGGCACGAGCGCGACCGTCGAGGCCTTGAGCGAGAGTCCGCACGCGACCATGAGCACGACGCCCACGCGCGAGTCGGCGGTCCCGTCGCCGTCCGAGGCGCGGGCGGGGGGCAGCGGCGCTCCGAGGAGCAGCGCCAGAAGGGCGAGCGAGGCGACCCTGCGCGCGCGCATCAGTCACCTCCCGGGAGCGGAGGCTCGGCCAGGAAGAGGCGCGCGCAGTCGAGGAACGCCGCCCCCCACTGGGGCGGCGTGACCGCGCCGAACACCTGCAGCGCGCAGCGGCCGTAGGCGAGCACCTTGCGCCAGCCGTCGTCCGTGTCGGACGGCCAGTCGGGATCGGACGCGAGCGCGCACGGCGCGAACGCGAGGAACGCGGCCAGGGCGAGCAGCGACGCCCCGTGCCGCCGGCGGTGGAGCCGGATGCGATTCATGTGTACCCCCTTCGGGTGTGCCCGCGGGGGCTCGGACCGGTGGAAGACCGGGGACGATGGGTCCGGGAGCGATCGGATGCGACCGGGTTCGGACTCGAGCCGGCGCGGACCGACCCGCCGCCACGCGAGTCCACACTCGTTCACATGCGGACGCCCGCGCTGTCCGGCACGACGCCGGCGGGCGTGGACGACAGGAACCTCCCCCGCGCGTCGAACCGGAACGTCTCCCCGTAGGCGCGGCGGCCCCAGGCCTCGCGCCAGACCTGGGCGCTGTCCCACCACGCGCCGCCCGCGAGCGGCACGCCGAAGTCGGGCGCGGCCGGGCGTCCGGCATGGTCCACGATGAGCGCGGCGAGGGCCGGGCGCCGGGCGCGCGCCCCGGTGCGCCGGGCGAGCGCGCGCAGATGCTCCTGGCAGTGCGGGCAGGCGAGGCTCACCGCCACCACCCAGCGCTCGGCGTCCCTCGGCGCGGCTTCCGCCGACCCGGGCGCCCCGACGGGCGAGAGCCCCACGAAGCGCGCGGGATCCCAGCGCGGCTCGGCGAACGTGCGCGTACGGTCGCGCCACCATGCCAGGCCAAGCGCGACGAAGATCGCGCACGCGAGCACGAGTGCGAGCACGTTCAGGCGATCCCAGCGGTCGGACATGTCCCGAGCAGGCTCCAGGGTTCGTGGCTCCGCCCCTGCAGGAGGTCGAGACTCCACCACAGGAGGAGCCGCGTGGCGAGGTAGAAGGCCAGCACGAGCGCCGCGGCGCGGGTCCAGGGCTGCCGCGCGAGCGCGGCATGCGCGTGCGCGGCCAGCACGAGCCGCGCCACCGCGAGCGCGCCGAAGGCGGCGAACGCCCTCGAGGCGCCGGCCGAGCCGACCCGCTCCGGCGCCGCGCGGGTGCCGGCGAGCAGGAGGCACCACGCCTCCGGAAGCCCGGTCGCGCCAGAGGCCACGGCCATCGCGGTGGCCTCGGTGACCGAGACGACGAGCAGCGCCGGTGCCAGCGCGGCCCATCGCACGCGCGCCCCGAGCGCGCCCCACGCCGCCACCCCGAGCGAGGCCTCGACCGCGGTGAAGGCGGCCTGCGCGGCGAGCCCGGCGGCCGCGGCCAGCACCGGCGGCGCGGCGTCCGCGAGCGTGGAGGGCACGGCCAGAAGGAGCACCTCGAACCAGATCACGCTCGCGAACAGCGCGAACGCCCACGAACGGAGCACGCTCCGATCGGACGACAGTGACCCCACGGGATCGCGGGGGATGGACGTGGACGAGCGGAGCATGCACGCACTCCGGGAGCACGGGGACGCTCCCGGTCACCGCAAGCCGCGTGCCGCGCGCAAGCCGCGCAGCGCGCCCGGGTGGCGGGGCTCGGTCCGCCCACATCGTGAGCGCTGCGCCGCCGGCGTGACGGGTGCGGCCGCGACCGCGCGCCGCGCCGACCTCCCGCCCGGGCCGTGGCGACGAGACGCGGCGTCCGCCTCCCGCCCGACCTCGGCCGCAGCCGAGGGCCTCAGCCCCCCGCCAGCTCCGCCAGCCGCTCCGCCGCGTCGGCCTCGAGCAGCGCTCCGACCATGGCGCCGATGTCGCCCTCCATGAAGTCGGCGAGCGAGTGGAGCGTCAGCCCGATGCGGTGGTCGGTCACGCGGCTCTGCGGGAAGTTGTAGGTGCGGATCTTGGCGCTCCGGTCCCCGGTGGAGACCTGGGACCGGCGTGCGGCCGCCTGCCTCTGCTGCTGCTCCTGGAGCTTCTGGTCGTAGAGCCGCGCGCGCAGGACCTTCAGCGCCTTCGCTCGGTTCTTGATCTGCGAGCGCTCGTCCTGGCAGGTCACCACGAGCCCGCTGGGCAGGTGCGTGAGTCGCACCGCGGAGTCGGTGGTGTTGACGCCCTGGCCGCCGGGGCCGCCGGCGCGATAGACGTCCACGCGCAGGTCCTTCTCGGCGATCTCGACGTCCACCTCCTCCACCTCGGGCAGCACCGCCACCGTGGCGGCCGAGGTGTGGATGCGGCCCGAGGCCTCGGTCGCGGGCACGCGCTGCACGCGATGGACGCCGGACTCGAACTTCATCTCCCGGTACACGCCGTCGCCCTCGAGCGAGAAGATGATCTCCTTGAGGCCCCCCGCCTCGGCCTCCGTGACCGAGACCACCTCGCGCTTCCAGCCCTTCGACTCCGCGTACTTGGAATAGAGCCGGTAGAGGTCGGCCGCGAACAGCGCCGCCTCCTCGCCGCCCACGCCGGCGCGGATCTCGACGATGACGTTCTTGTCGTCGTCCGGGTCGCGCGGGAGCAGGAGCTTCTTGAGCTCGGCCGCGAGCGTCTCCTCGCGCGCCTCGAGCCCGGGCAGCTCGGCGCGCGCCAGCTCGGCCAGCTCGGCGTCGCCCGAGGCGATGGCCGCGCGGTCGTCGGCGATCGTCTGCTGCAGCCGGCGGAACTCGGCCGACGCGCTCACCGCGCGGGCGAGCCGCGCGCGCTCGCGCGCGAGGTCGCGGAGCCGCTTGGGGTCGCGGGCCACGTCCGGCTCGGCCAGCAGCCGGTCCAACTCGGCGAACCGCGCCTCCACGCGCGCGGCCGCCTGCTGCATCGCCACGTCCATCACTGGACGAAGCTCACTTCCGTGGCCCCGCCCGCTCGGCGCGCGGCCTCGAGCGCCGGGTCGCCCAGCACCTTCTGGAGCGAGGCGATGGCCACGGCGCACATCTCGAGGTCGGGCTCGCGCGTGGTGAGCCGCTGGAACTGCATGCCGGGCCAGGCGAGCGCGCGCACCCAGCGCTTGTCGAAGTGCTTGCCCGAGAGCCGGATGAACTCGAACGCGACCCCGGCGATCAGCGGCATGCACGCGATCCGCGACAGGTGGTCGCGCACGCCCGACGGCTTCCCGATGAACGTGAACACCACGATGCTCACGAGCACCACGATGAACAGGAACGTCGTGCCGCAGCGCGGATGGAAGCGCGAGAAACCCTGCACGCTCTCGGGCGTGAGCGGCGCGCCGGCCTCGAGCGCGTGGATGGCCTTGTGCTCGGCGCCGTGGAAGCCCAGCACGCGCGCCATCTCCTTCCACCAGCTGATGAGCCACAGGTAGAGGACGAACGCGAGCAGCCGGAAAAGCCCGTCCACGAGCCCGAAGCCTACGCGGTCGTGGAACCCGAGCCAGGTGGTGAGCCGCGCCGGCAGCACGACGAACAGCAGCAGCCCGAGGGTCAACGAGATCGCGACCGTGAGCGCCTGCACCATCTGCCAGCCGGGCCCGGGCTTCTGCCCGGCCTTCCCCGGGTCGGTCTCGCGCGACGACTCGTCGGCGCTGAAGTTGAGCGCGGAGACGCCGAGCGCCAGCGTCTCGAACAGCGAAACGGCGCCGCGCAGCACCGGCCAGCCGAGCGGCTTTACGCGCCGGGTGATGGACTCGAACCGCTTCTCGAGGAAGGCGAGCGAGCCGTCGGGGCGGCGTACGGCCACCGCGACCTGCGTCGGGGCGCGCATCATCACGCCCTCGATCACGGCCTGGCCGCCGAGGGGGAGGAACGGCATCGGGTCTCCGGGAAGTGGCCCGCGCCCTCCACGGGCGCCGGGTCCGGAGCGGGCGCCGGCTCGGGCGCGCTCCGGGAGATAAGCGAACGGCTCCCGTGATGGAAGGCGTCGCCCTTCCGGACGAAGGGCCCGCCCATCCCGGGAGCCGGATGAAGCCAGCTACTTGTCGGTGGATTCCGCGGGCGTGACCTTCGCGTAGCGCTTGCGGAAGCGGTCCACGCGGCCGGCCTTGTCGATCAGCTTCTGCTTGCCCGTGAAGAACGGGTGGCAGTTCGAGCAGATGTCGAGGTGCACCTTGCCATCCGAGGTCGAGGGCTTGAGCGTGGTGCGGGTCGTCCACTCCTGGCCGCAGCCGTAGCAGTGGAACGTGCGCGTCTCGTAGACGGGATGGATCCCAGCCTTCATGGGGTGTTTCTCCGCCGCGGCGGCGTTCCCCGGGGCCCGGCCCGGCGCCGGGGGCGCCCCGCCGTGAGGGGTGGGGCCGGGTCCGGCGGCGGGAAGCGGGGGTGTCCCGAGCGCTCCGCCTGGGTGAAAGTGAGGGCGGCGAGTATGCACGACGGACGGGCGGGCTGTCCAAGCGGACGCCGCGCGTGGAGCGCGCGTACTTCCTAAGTCGAAGTCGCGCGCGCTGGTGCGCTGCGACGTCCGTACCGCGTCCTTCCGGACCATGGAAGCGCCACCGACCGCGGATTCAAATTCCGAACGCAGGTTCAAGGGATCCACCCGCGTTCGGGAGGCGCGATGCTCCAGCCGGTCGAGTCCCGCCAGTCCACGCCGCACGTGCGCGCCCGGCGCGAGCGCCGCCGCGCCGAGATCCTGCGCGCCGCGCTCACCGCGTTCCGCGACCGCGGCTATCACGGCACGACGCTCGACGACATCGCCGCGCAGGTGGGCGTACGGAACACGGCGCTCTACCACTACTTCCCCGACAAGCAGTCCATCCTGCTCGCGTGCCATCGCGACTCCATCGCGGAGCTGGGGCGCATCCTGGACGAGGCGCGCGCGATCCGCGGCGCCGAGGCGCGCCTGCGCCACGTGATCCGCGAGCACGTGCGCGTCATGACCGAGGCGCTGGGAGGCTCCCCGGTCGCGTTCGAGGTGACCTCGCTCGCGCCCGAGTGCCAGGCCGAGATCGTCGCCGCCCGCGACCGCTACGAGCGCGAGCTGCGCGGGATCGTGGCGCTGGGGATGCGCGAGGGCGCGTTCCGGCGCGGCGACCCGAAGGTCGCGGCATTCATCCTGCTCGGTGCGCTGAACGGGATCGGGCGCTGGTTCCGCCCCGGCGGCGTCCATGACGCGGCATCGCTCGGAGAGGCGTTCGCGGAGCAGCTTCTGCAAGGGCTGCTCTGCGCCGGGGCGGACCAGGCGCGAGCCATGGCGGCGCCGTTGAATGGACCACCCGCATGAAAGCGCTCCGCATGACCGCCCCTTCCGCGCCGCTCGAGCTGCTCGACATGCCGGAGCCGGCCCCCGCCGCCGGCCAGGTCCGCGTGCGCGTGGCGGGCTGCGGCGTGTGCCACACCGACGTCGGCTTCTGGAGGGACGGCGTGCCCACGCGGCACGGCCTCCCGCTGACGCTCGGGCACGAGGTGAGCGGCGTCGTGGACGCGGCCGACGCGCCGTACCGGCACCTGATCGGGCGCGAGGTCATCGTGCCCGCGGTGATCCCGTGCGGCGAATGCGCGCTGTGCCTCGCGGGCCGAGGGAACGCCTGCCGCGAGCAGGTCATGCCGGGGAACGACCTCGACGGGGGTTTCGCCGAATCCCTGGTCGTGCCCGGCCGCGGGCTGTGCGTGGTCGAGGACCGCGACGGTCACTCGCTCGCCGATCTGTCGGTGGTGGCCGACGCGGTGACGACCCCGTACCAGGCGGTGGTGCGCAGCGGGCTCGCGCCGGGCGGGCTGGCCGTGGTGGTGGGCGCGGGCGGCGTGGGTGGCTACGCGGTCCAGATCGCGGCCGCGCTCGGCGCGAAGGTGGTCGCGCTGGACGTGGACCCGGGCCGGCTCGCGGCGATCGCGCCCCACGGCGCGGGCCTCACGCTCGATCCGCGCGCGATGGACTTCAAGACGCTCAAGAAGGAGATCGCCGCCGCCGCCCGGCGCTGGGGCTGCCCCGCGCACGGCTGGACGATCTTCGAGTGCTCGGGCAGCGCCGCCGGGCAGGAGACGGCGTGGGGCCTCCTCGGACCGGCCGCGATGCTCGTGGTGGTGGGCTTCACGCTCGACAAGCTCGAGGTGCGGCTCAGCAACCTCATGGCGTTCGACGCCACCGTGCAGGGCAGCTGGGGCTGCCTGCCGGAGCACTACCCGGACGCGCTCCGGCTCGTGACGAGCGGCCGGGTCACGCTCGCGCCGTTCATCGAGCGTCACCCGCTCTCGCGCGGCGCCGAGGTGCTGCGCCAGGTCGCGGACCACGCGCTTCACCGGCGCGCAATCCTCGTTCCCGGAGACTCCGACTGACGGGCGGCCCACGCCCGGGAGGACCCACGATGCTCAAGAGCCACACGCTGGTGCCCGAGGTCTCGTTCCGCGAGATCGGCTACGAGCTCCGCCCGGCGGTCTCGCCGCGCGGCGAGGCCGTGCCGGGACTCTTCAACGCCTGGGTCGTCATCGACAACCCGTCCCAGCTCAACAGCTACACCACCGACATCGCCAGGGAGATCGTGCTCGCGTTCCGCCAGGCGAGCATGGACCGGCGCGTGGTGTGCGTCGTGTTCACGGCGACCGGCGACAAGGCGTTCTGCACCGGGGGGAACACGAAGGAATACGCCGAGTACTACGCCGGCAATCCTCAGGAATACAAGCAGTACATGCGGGTGTTCAACGACATGATCGACTCGATCCTCCGCTGCGACAAGCCGGTCGTGAATCGCGTGAACGGCATGCGCATCGCCGGCGGGCAGGAGATCGGCATGGCCTGCGACTTCACGATCGCTGCGGACACGGCGCGCTTCGGGCAGGCGGGGCCACGGCACGGCTCGGCGCCGGACGGCGGCTCGACCGACTTCCTGCCGCTCTACGTCGGCTTCGCTCACGCCATGGAGAGCGCGGTGCTGTGCGACACCTGGAGCGCGCACAAGGCGACGCTGCTTGGGCTCGTGAACGAGGTGGTGCCGGTGCTCAAGGTGGACGGCGCGTTCGTGCCCAACCCGCTCGTCGTCACCGACCGCATGCTCGACCCGTTCGGGCGGCTGGTCTACGGCGACTGGAAGACCGGCGCGGAGCTGGACGAGGCGAAGGCGCTCATGGCGCGCGCGCGCACCGACCTGTCGCGCCTGGACGAGGCGGTGGAGCGGCTGTGCACGCGCATCCTCATGCTGATGCCCGAGTGCGTGAGCAAGACCGTCGCGAGCGTGCGGAAGCACAAGCAGCGCCACTGGGACGCGAACAGCACGACCAACCGCGAGTGGCTCGCGCTCAACATGATGACCGAGGGCCGCGCCGGCTTCCGCGCGTTCAACGAGGGGCCGAAGGACCGGCGCGAGGTGGACTTCATCAAGCTGCGCCAGCTGCTGGCCGAGGGGCACCCGTGGGACGACGAGCTGCTGCGCGCGATCTCGCCACAGTTCCAGGCCGAGGCGGCCGCGCGCCAGGGCGCGCGGGGCTGACATGGACCTCGGGCTTCACGGGCACGCGGCGCTGGTGACGGGCGGAGGCTCGGGCATCGGCGCCGCCGTGGCGCTGGAGCTGGCGGCCGAGGGCTGCGACGTGGCGATCGTGGACCGCGACCCCGCCGCGGCGGAGTCGGTGGCTCGCCAGGTGACGGCGCGCGGTCGACGCGGGCTCACGCGCGCGGCGGACGTGGCCGACTTCACGCTCGCCGAGCAGGTCGTGCGCGAGCTGGCCGCGGAGCTCGGGCGGCTCGACGTGCTGGTGTGCTCGGCGGGCATCGCCGACGACGCGGTCTCGTGGCGCATGGACGAAGCACAGTGGGACCGGGTCATCGCCGTGAACCTGAAGGGCTGTTTCAATTACGCGCGCGCCGCCGGCGCGCTCATGAAGGAGCAGCGCTCGGGCCGCATCGTGGCGATCGCGTCCATCAACGGGCTGCGCGGCAAGTTCGGGCAGGCCAACTACGCCGCCTCCAAGGGCGGGCTCGTGGCGCTGTGCAAGACGCTCGCGCGCGAGCTGGGCCGCTACGACGTGACGGTGAACGTGATCGCGCCGGGCATGGTGGCCACGCCGCTCACGGCCGCGCTGCCGAGCGAGGTCGTCGAGCGCGCCGTGGGCGAGACGCTCACCGGGCAGCTCGCTGAGCCGGCCGACTGCGCGGCGGCCGTGGCCTGGCTGTGCTCGGGCCGCGCCCGGCACGTGACCGGGCAGGTCCTGCGCGTGGACAGCGGACAGTACGTGTAGCGGGAGCGCCCCGCGCGGCGGGGCGAACACTCGGAGGGCCGGACCCATGCACCTCAAGCGAAGCGCGGTGGACGACGGGGTCGCGACGCTCACGCTCGCCAACCCGCCGCTCAACATCCTGACCCGGGAGGTCATGGCTGAGCTGCGCGCCGCGCTCGCCGACCTCGCGGACGAGCGCGAGCTGCGCTGCCTGCTGCTCGCCGCCGAAGGACGCCACTTCTCGGCCGGCGCCGACGTGGGCGAGCACCTGCCGCCGCAGCACCGCGAGCTGATTCCCGAGGTGGTGGACACCGTCGAGGCGCTGGCGTCGTTCCCGCTGCCCGTGGTGGGCGCGGTGCGCGGCCGCTGCCTGGGCGGCGGGTTCGAGCTCGCGCAGGGCTGCGACGTGCTGGTGGCCGCGGAGGGCGCCCGGTTCGCGCAGCCGGAGATCGCGCTCGCGGTGACCGCGCCGGTGGCGTGCGTGCTGCTGCCGCGGCGCACCGCGTACGGGACGGCGGCGGAGCTGCTGTTCACCGGCGCGCCCATGGACGCCGCCCGCGCGCTCGCCGCCGGGCTCGTCCAGCACGTGGTCCCGGACGCCGAGCTGGAGTCGCGCGCGCTCGCGCTGGCGCGCGACATCGCCCGGCACAGCGCCGCCGCGCTTCGCGACACCAAGCGCACGCTGCGCGTGACCGCGTTGCGACCGCGCCACGATGCACTCCGCGCGGCGGGCGAGATCTACGTGGAGGACCTGATGGCGCGCGAGGACCCGGTCGAGGGGCTCGGTGCGTTCCTCGAAAAGCGCGAGCCGGTGTGGAGGCACCGATGAAGTCGGTGACGGTGTTCCCCGAGTGGAAGGGTCACGACCTGGACGGGATCCTGCTCGCCTGCCAGGAGCTCCTGGAGGACACGAAGTTCCCGACCGCGAGTCGCTGGCGCGACGCCGGCGGGAAGATCGCCGGGCACTTCCAGGTCTACTTCCCGGAGGAGATCGCGCACGCGGCCGGACTGCTCCCGTTCAAGGTGCGCGGCGCGCCGATCGAGCCCACGCACTCGGATTCGCGCTTCGGCTCGTATCTGTGCTCGATCATCAAGAGCTCGCTGGAGCTGGCGCTCTCGGGCCGGGTGAAGCTGGACCTGTTCGTGACCCACCCCATCTGCGACGCGGCGCGCAACCTGGCGGCGGTCTGGGGTCGGAACGTGGACTACCCGTGCCAGATCCTCTACCTGCCGCAGAACGCGGCCTCGCCGAGCGCGGTGGAGTACCTGCGTGACGAGTACGACCGCGTCCGCCGTGACGTCGGGAAGGTCGCGGGCCGCCATGTCGACGACGCCGCGCTGCGCGGCTCGCTCCGCGTGTTCAACGAGAACCGCGAGCTGCTCCGCATGCTGAAGGCCGTGCAGCGCGAGACGCCGTGGAAGCTCGCGGCACACGAGGCCTACGCCCTGCTCGCCGTGGGCGGGCTCGTCCCGCGCGAGGAGCACAACGAGCTGCTCCGCGCGGTGCTCCCCCTCCTCGCCCAGCGCACCGCGCGCCGGCAGGACCGCGTGCGCGTGGTGTTCGAGGGCGGCTTCTGCGAGCAGCCGCCGCTGGACCTGATCCGCGCCATCGGGCGGTCGTGCTACGTGGTGGACGACGACCTGCTCATCGGGCTCCGCTGGATCACCTCGGACGTGCCGCTCGAGGGCGACCCGCTCCGGCAGCTGGCGCTCGCCTACCTCGAGCGCTCCACCTACAGCCCGGTGCAACACGACCCGAGGAAGCCCAAGGAGAAGATGCTGCTCGACCGCGTGCGGCACGCCGGCGCGCGGGCGGTGATCGTGGCCGCGGCCAAGATGTGCGAGCCCGGGCTCGAGGAGCAGGTGGCCTACGTGCACGCGCTCGACGAGGCGCGCATCCCGTTCTTCGTGACCGAGTTCGAGGAGAGCATGACCAGCTTCGACCAGCTCGAGATCCAGCTCGAGACGTTCGTCGAGAACATCCTGTTCGCCGAGGAGGTGATGCCATGAGCACCGCCGCCGCGCCCGAGGGCCTCGTGGGCCGCGGAAACCGCGAGGGCGCGAGGCTGTTCCGCCAGTGGTTCGCCGGCCTCACCGAGCGCGCCGACGCGGGCGGCACCGCCGCCTACGTGTTCGTGATGGGGAGCCTGGGCGAGCTGCTGCGCGTGTTCGACCTGCCGCTCGTGTTCCCCGAGATCAACTCGCTCCAGACCGCCGTGCGGCACGCCGCGCACGACTACCTGAACGAGGCCGAGGACCTGGGCTACTCGCCCGACATCTGCGGCTACGTCAAGGCGGACGTGGCCACCCAGCGCCGCGGCGGCGCGTTGCCGATGGGGCGGGTGCCGAAGCCCGCCATCGCCGTGCTCACGAACGCCTGCAACACGTACGTGAAGTGGGCGGAGATCTGGGAGCGCATGTACGGCATGCCCGCCTGCGTGCTCGACGTGCCGGGCACGCGCTCGGACGGGGCGCAGACCCGGCCGGGCGATCCCGGCATCGAGCGCGACCGGCGCTACGTCGCGGCCCAGGTGCGCGAGCTGATCGAGGTGCTCGAGCGGGTCACCGGCACGAAGTTCGACATCGACCGGCTGCGTGAGGCCATGAGCTACGCCAACCGCATGACGCGCGCGTGGAGGCGCGTGCTGGAGCTCAACGCCGGCCGGCCGGCGCTGTTCAACGCGCTCTCGGACGGCACCATCTACCTGGGCGTCTGCAACAGCTTCCGCGGCGACGCGCACGGCGCCGCGTACTTCGAGGACCTGGTCGAGGAGATGGAGTACAAGCGCGCGAACGGCATCGGCACGCTCGTGGACGAGCGGTTCCGGCTGCTGTTCGTGGGCGTGCCGTGCTACCCGATCTTCCGTCGCTTCACCGAGATGTTCGCCGAGCACGGCGGCACGTTCGTGCACTCCACGTACCTCTGGTTCGCCTCGGGCGGCGCCAACGTGGGGTTCCAGTACGACCTCGCCGACCCGCTCGAGAGCCTCGCCGAGGGGCTGCTCGTGGGCGTGCGCGACGCCATGGACAGCATGTTCTTCCAGACCCGGGCCATGGCGGGGCTGATCGACGACTTCGCGCTAGACGGGGTGGTGTTCCACCCGATCAAGAGCTGCCGCACCGTGTCCACCGGGCTCGCCGACCATCGCCGGGCGCTCATGGCGCTGCGCGACGTGCCCAGCCTGTTCCTCGAGTCCGACATGATGGATCGCCGCGTGGTCTCCGAGGCGCAGCTCAAGAACCGCATCGACGCGTTCTTCGAGGGCCTCGAGTCGCGACGGCAGCAGGTCGCGGCCGGGACCCGGTGACGGAGGGATTCATGGCCTATGCAGCCGGCGTGGACGTGGGCTCCACGCAGACCAAGGCGGTCGTGCTCGACGAGCGGGGCCGGATCGTCGGGCGCTCGCTCACCAGCACCGGCGCGAATGTGATCCGGGCCGCCGAGGAGGCGTTCCGGGCCGCGCTCGCCGAGCGCGACCTGCGCGAGGAGGAGGTCGAGTACGTGATCGGTACCGGCTACGGCCGCTACAAGGTCACGTTCGGCAACACGCAGGTGACCGAGATCAGCTGCCACGGCCGCGGCGCCGTGCACATGTTCCCGGGCACGCGCACGGTCGTGGACATGGGCGGCCAGGACACGAAAGCCATCCGGGTCTCGCCGCGCGGCGAGATCGTGGACTTCTGCATGAACGACAAGTGCGCGGCCGGCACCGGGCGGTTCCTGGGCGCCGCGTCCGCCGCGCTCGACATCCCGCTCGACCAGCTCGGCCCCACCTCGCTGCGCGGTGAGCGCCCGGTGCGGATCAGCACCACCTGCACCGTGTTCGCCGAGTCCGAGGTGCTGTCGTGGCTCGGCAAGGGCAAGCGCGTCGAGGACATCCTCGCGGGCGTCCACCAGAGCATCGCGGTGCGCTCGGCGGGCCTGCTGCGCCGGGTGGGGCTCGAGCCCGAGATCACGTTCACGGGCGGGGTCGCGAAGAACGTCGCCATGATCGCCGCGCTCGAGCAGGCGCTCGGCGCCAGGGTGAACGTGAGCGACGACTCGCACTACATGGGCGCGCTGGGCGCGGCCCTGTTCGCGTGGGACCACATCCTCGCGAGCCGCGCTCCGGTCGGCGCGCGGCGGGGGGCGTCATGAGGATCACGGCCGGCATCGACATCGGCTCCACGTACACGAAGGCCGTGCTCGTGGACGAGCAGGACGAGATCCTCGCCCGCGCGCTGAGCCCCACCGGGTTCCGGCTCGCGCAGGTGGCGGAGACCGCGCTGGAGGAGGCGCTGACGCGCGCGGGCCTCGGGCGCGGGGACGTGGCGTACGTCGTGGCCACCGGGTTCGGGCGGCACCAGGCGCCGTTCGCGGACCTGCACGTCACCGACCTCACCGCGGCGGCGCGGGGAGTGGTGCGGCTCTACCCGCGCACGCGCACCATCCTCGACGTGGGCGGGCAGACCATGAAGGCCAGCCGGCTGGGCGAGAACGCGACGGTGAAGTCGTTCCGGCTGAACGACAAGTGCGCGGCCGGCACCGGTGCGTTCCTCGAGAAGACCGCGCGCTACATGGGCTACACCACGGCCGAGATCGGTCCGCTCGTCGCGACTTCGAAGGACGCCACGTCCATCTCCGGCGTGTGCGCGGTGTTCGCGGAGTCCGAGGTCATCAACCACCTGTCGCAGGGCGTGGCGCCGGCGGACATCATGCACGGCGCGGTCGTGTCGCTGGTGGGGCGCTCGGTGCAGCTCATGAAGCGCGTGCAGATGGAGCCCGAGTTCACGCTGATCGGCGGAATCCTGCGCTTCGAGCGCATGGCGGACGTGGCCCGCGAGGCGCTCCAGGCCGAGGTGCACGTGCCGGAGGGCGACCTGGTCCAGTTCGTCGCGGCCTACGGCGCGGGGCTCCTGGGCCGGCGCCGGCTGGATGCCCTCACCCACGGGGCAGGGCGCGCGGACCGCGCGGCGGCGGTGTGAGCGATCCGGCCGCCGGCGAGCCCGCCCCCATCGTGCCGCTCGCGTCGCTCGTCCGCGGCGAGGCCGCCAGGAGCGTGGCCGGCGAGCGCATCCGCCCCGACCCGGCGCGGCTCGCCGCCGGCTGGGAGCGGCGCTTCGTCATCGAGCGCCCGCGCGCGGCCGACCTGGCGCGGCTCTACGAGGAGTCCGGCTTCGAGGTGGCGCTCGACCCGGTCGCGCCCGAGCTGCTGGAGGACGACTGCACCGACTGCCGGCTCGTCGCGCGGCTCGGGTACGTGATGCTCTACACGCGACGACGGGCCTGAGCGGTGCCGGCCCGGACCCGCGCCGGGCCTACGAGTTCATGCTCTCCAGGAACTTCTTGTTCGTCTTGGAGTCGCTCATCTTGCCGATCAGGAACTCCATCGCCTCGACCGGGTTCAGCTCGGACAGAAACTTGCGCAGCACCCACACGCGCGACAGCACGTCGCCGGGGAGCAGCAGCTCCTCCTTGCGCGTGCCGCTGCGGTTGATGTCGATGGCCGGGAAGATGCGCTTGTCGGCGACCTTGCGGTCCAGTACCAGCTCGGAGTTCCCGGTGCCCTTGAACTCCTCGAAGATCACCTCGTCCATGCGCGAGCCGGTCTCGATCAGGGCGGTGGCGACGATGGTGAGCGAGCCGCCGCCCTCGATGTTGCGCGCGGCGCCGAAGAAGCGCTTGGGCCGCTGCAGCGCGTTCGCGTCCACGCCGCCGGACAGGATCTTCCCGGAGTGCGGCACGACCGTGTTGTAGGCGCGCGCGAGCCGGGTGATCGAGTCCAGCAGGATGACCACGTCGCGGCCGTGCTCGACCAGGCGCTTGGCCTTCTCGATCACCATCTCGGCCACCTGGACGTGGCGCTCGGCGGGCTCGTCGAACGTGCTCGAGACCACCTCGCCCTTCACCGTGCGCGCCATGTCGGTGACCTCCTCCGGGCGCTCGTCGATCAGGAGCACGATGAGGATGACCTCCGGATGGTTCTCCGCCACGGCGTTCGCCATCTTCTGCATGAGCACGGTCTTCCCCGCCTTGGGCGGCGAGGTGATGAGCGCGCGCTGGCCCTTCCCGATGGGCGAGACGAGGTCCACGATGCGCGTCTCGAGGCAGCGGTCGCGCGTCTCGAGGTTCAGCTTCTCGACCGGGTAGAACGGCGTCAGGTTGTCAAACAGGATCTTGCCCTTGGCGGCCTCCGGGCTCTCGAGGTTGATGGCCTCGACACGCAGCAGCGCGAAGTAGCGCTCGCCCTCCTTCGGGGGCCGCACCTGCCCGCTCACCGTGTCGCCCGTGTGCAGGTCGAAGCGCTTGATCTGGGACGGCGAGACGTAGATGTCGTCCGGGCCGGGCAGGTAGTTGTACGTGGCCGAGCGCAGGAACCCGTAGCCCTCGGGCAGGATCTCCAGCACGCCCTCGGCGAAGATGAGGCCGCTCTTCTCGGTCTGGGCCTCGAGCAGCTTGAAGATCAGCTCCTGCTTGCGGAGCCCGCTCGTGCCCGGGATCTGCAGCTCGTTGGCGAGCGCCAGCAGCTCGGCCACGGTCCGGGCCTTGAGCTGCTGCAGGTCGAGCATCTCGGCGGAGGGAGCGAGGACCTCGGCGGTGGTGTCATCCATGATGGACTCGTCTCGGGACGGGGGCGGTGGGCGGGCGGGAACGTCCGGCAGAGGGTCCGGGCGTCGTGGCGAAGCGGGCTGGGGCACTACGGGGTCTGGAGGCGAGGCCGAGTCCAACGGCGTGGCTCGGTGGGCCGCGCGTACCGGGGGCATCCCGCGCGAGGCGCGGGTCGGGGCACGACCGGGGAGAAATTTAGGAGGCCGCCTCCGGGGGTGTCAAGACGCAGGAATCACGCCAGTCCACGTTCCGTGTTCGGGCGCCCCGCGGTCACGGACCGTCGAACGACGTCGCGTCGCACGGGCTTCACCGCGCCTCCGCGCTCGTCCAGCCTTCGCCCGCGCCCGCACCCGGCCCGGGGCCGCCCGCAAACTTCCGGCTGGCCGGGCCCGTCCCACGAACGAGTATCGTCGCGAACCCTTCGTCGTTCGTCGTGCCGCGGACAGCACGGCCGGGGTGGGCCCTGCCCCGCGCCGGGCGGCGGCCGGGCCGGCGTCGTGAACCTTCCCCGGAGGCTCTCCATGAAGCGGCTGATCCCCCTCGTGCTCGTCGTGGCAATCCCGTTCCTCGCCGGCGCGGCCCGCGCGCAGTTCGCCGCGGGCGGACCGGACGAGCCCGACACGCCGCTCGACGCAGCCACGCGCTCGGCCGTGATCGAGTCGCTCGCGGTGGCGGTGCGCGACCGCTACGTGTTCCCGGACAAGGGTGCCGAGCTCGCGCGGGCGCTCCGGCGCCGCGCGCAGCAGCGGCAGTACGACGGCATCACCAGCACCAGGGTTTTCGCCGAGTCGCTCACCGCGCACATGCAGGCCCTCACGCGCGACCTGCACATGCGCGTCCACTACCGGCACATCCCGATCGCCCCGCGCGGCAGCGAGGACGAGCCTGACGAGCGGGAGCGAGCCCGGCTGCTCGCGTTCGACCGGCTGCGGAACTTCGGGTTCGAGCAGGTCCGGCGCCTGCCCGGAAACGTTGGCTACCTCGACCTGCGCATGTTCTCCGGACTCCCCGAGGCGCAGGCCACCGCGGTCGCGGCCATGAACTTCCTCGGGAACTGCGACGCGCTCATCGTGGACCTGCGCCGGAACGGCGGCGGGTCGCCGGGCATGATCCAGACCTTGCTCACCTACCTGGTCGAGCCCGGGCGGCGGCTCCACTTCAACGACTTCTACCAGCGCGAGGGCGACCGCTGGGTGCAGTGGCACACGGCCTCGTACGTGCCGGGCCCGCGGCTCGCCGGCAGGCCGATCTTCGTCCTCACGAGCGCGCTCACCGCCTCGGCGGGCGAGGAGTTCTGCTACGATGTGCTGACGCACAAGCTGGGCACGCTCGTCGGCGCCACCACGATCGGCGCGGCCAACCCGGGCGGCATGTTCCGGCTCTCCGACCACCTGGCCGCGTTCATCGCCACCGGCCGCGCCGTGAACCCGATCACGAAGACCAACTGGGAAGGGGTCGGCGTGAAGCCCGACGTGAGCGTGCCCGCACACGAGGCGCTGCGCGAGGCGCACGTGCGCGCCATCGAAGCGCTTCAGGGATCGCCGCGCGACGACGAGCACCGCGCGCTGCTGGGACGCGCGCTCGAGGCGGCGAGGAACACGCCGCACGACAGGCCCGAGGACTTCGAGCTGCCGCGCCGTGGGCGCTAGCGGTGCGGCCCGGCCCCCTCAGCGCGGAAGGTCGCCCGCGCCCATGCTCGCCGAGCGGATGCGCGTGGGCTCGGCGGGGTCGGTCCAGGCGCACACGAGCCGGTCGCCCAGCGCCACGATCCGCGGGATGCCGGCGCGCCGGGCCGTGCTGCTCCGCGCCACGGTCACCGGGGCGCAGGGACTCCCGTCGCGCGACACGCGGCGCACGCGGACCAGGGCGGACCGCGCGCCGCCGGGGGCGCCCGCGCCGGCGCGCGCGGTGCCGCCCGCGGCGGGTCGCTCCTCCAGCCAGCTCACGACCGCCGAGCCGTCCGCGAGGATCGCCACATCGGCGCGCCCGGTGGGCGAGCCCTCGTCCACGCGCACGGGCGCCCCGAAGTTGCGGCCGCCGTCGCGCGAGCGGGCGAGCAGCACGCGCGCCGAGTCGTCCGGCGCCGTGAACCACGCCACCACCACGTCGTCGCCTGAAGCGGCGATGGCCGGGCCGTTCACCGGGCAGCCGGCGACCCGCCAGCCGTCGGCGGCGAGCCGCACGGGGTCGCTCCACTCGTCCGACTCCCAGCGCACCACGTGCATGTCGCGCATCTCGCGCTCGGAGCGGTCGCGGTAGACCACGACGATCGCGTCCCCCGCCCGCGCGGCGCCGGTCGGACAGCACTCGCACACGCGCGCGTCCAGCAACGTCTCGGCGCCGGTCCCGCCCCCGGGCTCGAGCACGGTGGCACGGAGCGTCATGGACCGGCCGGGGTCCTCGCCGTGGCCGGTCATGCCGCGGCCGTCGAGCCACACGGCGCCCGTGCCGCCCGCGGGCCAGTCCACGAGCGAGACGAAGCCGTGCTCGCCCGTGTTCCCGTCGCGGTGCGGCGTGAGCGTGGCTCCCCACGTGCGCCCGCCGTCGGTGGAGCGCGCGAGGCGGACGCCGTAGTCGTACGCGCCGTGCGCCGTGCGCCGCAGCCAGTGCGCGACCAGCGTGTCGCCGCGAGCGGGGACGACCGAGGGCACGTCCGCCCAGTTGACGAACAGGCTGTCGTCGCGGAGCACGGTGAGCGGCCGCGTCCACGCGCCCTCACGCCAGATGCTGAAGCGCAGCAGGTGGCCGCGCGGGGTCTCCGCCGCTCCCGGACCCGGGACGGGCTCGAGCCAGCTCAGGACCAGCCGGCCGTCGGGGCCGGCCGCGAGCATCGGCGCGAGGCTGCCGGACCCCGCGGCCACGGGGATCTCGACGAACCTCCCCGGCGCGGCGGCTCCCGCCGGCGTCGCGAGCCGCGCGACCGGCATCGCGAGCGCGAGCAGCGCGGCGCGCTTCGCCGTCGCGAGCAGCCGCCGGAGGCTGCGCCCGCGTCTCACCGCCCGCGCCTGTGGATGCGGAGCCGGACGGTCACCGTCGCGGGTTCCGTGACACAGCCCTCGGGCAGGTTCACGAGCGGCACCACGGCGGTGAGCGTGTCGCGCCGGCCTTCGAGCCGCACCGGGGCCAGGTCCAGGGTGTCGAGCCCCAGCACGACCTGCTCGGGCCCGGTCACGCGCACCCGGCTCGGGTCCGCGATCGCGATGCCGCTCCACTCGAACCCGGGGGCGGGCTGGCCGGTGACGCGCGGCGCCACCGGCAGCTCGCGCGAGGTGCGCCGGTCCACCTCGAGCGAGATGAGCCGCGGCCCCACCAGGTCCTCCACGGTGATGCTGCCGTCGGCGGGCAGCGGCAGGTCGGTGGCGGCGAGCGAGTGCTCGAACCGCCCCCGCCGCGCGTTCGCGAGCGACAGGTTCAGGCGCGGCTCCTTCACGCGCATGAGGATGAGCTGCTTGCCGGTGCCGCGGAGCCGGGCCTGGACCATGGCCGGCGCGGGGCCGGAGACGATCAGGGACTCCGGGAGCTCGCGGTACTCGAGCGGAAACGACACCAGCATGGTGGTGGCGCGGTCGGTGTACACGTTGAGGTACACGAGCAGCGCGAGCAGGAGCGCGGTGAACTTGAGCCCGAGGTTCTCGAACAGCAGGCTGCGCAGGAGATTCATGGGTGGCGGAGCATACACCAGCGTTCGCGCGACGGCGGGTCGCGCCGTGCTCGGCGCGGTTCCCTCGGACTCGCCGTCAGTCGCCCTCGGTGTCCGCGTCCTCGGCCTCGCCCGGCACGCGCAGGCCGTGCTTCTCCATCCGCGAGTAGAGCGTGCGGCGCGTGAGCCCGAGCAACCGTGCGGCCGCGCTCTTGTTGCCGCCCGCGCGCTCGAGCGCCTGGAGGATCAGCTCGCGCTCGAGGGCCTCGAGCGACAGGCCCTCGGCCGGGATCCGCGGCACCCAAGAGGCCTCCGTGCGCGACTCCGGCTGGGCGAACGTCAGATGCTCGGGCGTCACGGGATCGGGACCGGCGAGGATGAGCGCGCGCTCGAGCGTGTGCTCCAGCTCGCGGACGTTCCCGGGGAACGGGTATGCGGTGAGCGCCCTGAGCGCGGCCGGTGTGAGCTTGTCGGCCGGGGCCCCGTGGCGGCGGAGCAGATGCTCGACCAGCCGCGGCACGTCACCGGGGCGGTCACGGAGCGGCGGCAGCACGATCGGGAACACGTTCAGCCGGAAGAACAGGTCCTCGCGGAACGTGCGCGCCTTCACCATCTCCTCGAGCGGCCGGTTGGTGGCCGCGAGGATGCGCACGTCCACGGTGACCGGGCGGTTCCCCCCCACCCGGTGGAACGTCTTCTCCTCGATCGCCTGCAGCAGCTTGACCTGAAGCGCGGGCGGCAGCTCGCCGATCTCGTCCAGGAACAGCGTGCCGCCGTGCGCATCCTCGAACCGGCCGGGCTTCTGGCGGATCGCACCGGTGAACGCCCCCTTCTCGTGGCCGAACAGCTCGGACTCGAGCAGCGCCTCGGGGAGCGCGCCGCAGTTCACCTTGACCCATGGGCCGGATGCCCGGCGCGACAGCGCGTGGATGGTGCGCGCGAACAGGTCCTTGCCCGTGCCGCTCTCGCCGCGGAGCAGCACCGTGCTGTCGGTGGCCGCCACCTTGCGCGCGAGCTCGAGCGCCGCGCGCGTGGCGGGCGCGTCGCCCACCACCGGCAGGACCTCGCGGCGCAGCGACTCGACGCTCGCCGAGAGCGCGCGGTTCGAGCGCTGGAGGTCCTTCCGCTCGGCCGCCTCGCGCAGCACCCTGGCGATGACCTCGACGTAGTCGCCCTCCTTCTCGACGTAGTCCTGGGCGCCGAGCTTCAGGGCCTCGCGGGCGGTGGGAAGCGCGGCGTACGCCGTCATCATCACCACGGTGATGTCGGGCCAGCGTTGCCGGACCTCGGCGAGGAGCGCGAGGCCGTCGGGGGGTCGCATGCGCAGGTCGGTGACCACCGCGTCCACGCCGCCCCGGGCGAGTCGCTCGAGCGCCGCGCCCCCGCCGGGGACGAACGAGGTCTCGAAACCCGCGTCGCGGAGTTCCGCCGCGACCAGCTCGGCGTTCTTGGCCTCGTCGTCCACCACCAGGACGTTCACTCGGCGGCGGCCTCGTGCGGCGCGCGGCCGCGCGCCCGGCGGGGCGGCGCCGGAGGCGGGGTCGCGCCGCGAGCCCGCGCCGCGGGAAGGCTCACCGGCAGGCCTTCACCACGCCCCGAGGGGCCGAGGACTCGGCCCACGTGCCACCGTCGATGCGGATGCGCACGTAGCCGGTGTCGGTGATGTTCTCGATCGTGACGCAGTCGATCTTGCCCGCCACCCTGTAGCTGGCGTTGCCGCAGTCGCGGGACACGGTCGAGCCCTGGCCGTCCGCGCTCCAGGTCCAGCAGGTGTTGGACTGGACCTCGATCTTGTAGCGCCTGGCGCAGCCCACGGTGGCGAGCCCGGTCCAGGCCAGCAAGGCCGCGAGCAGCGCGGCGGAGGGGGTGCGTCGCTTCACGTCGGAGGCTCCTCTCGGGAGTCGGCCGGGCAGCGGCCGTGGGGGCGGTGGCTGTCCACCAGTGTACCCGCCCGGGGCGTCCAGGCTGAAGCGGGACGTGCGCGGGCGACGGTTCGTCCTCGTCCTCCGGCCCGCGGCGGCGCCGTCCGGAATGAATGCCCTGCGGAGCGGCCGGCATCTCAGGCGAGCGGCAGTTCCACGGTGACGCGAGTGCCGGCGCCGGGGCCGCTTTCCAGCTCCAGCGTGCCGCCCGCCCCCTGGACCAGCTGCCGCGACAGGTAGAGCCCGAGCCCGGTGCCCTGGGCGCGGGTCGTGAAGAACGGCTCGCCGAGCCGGGCCCGCACGTCGGCGGGAACGCCCGGCCCGTCATCGGCCACCACCACGCGGACGCGGCGCTCGTCCCGCGTCCATCTCACCTGGATCCGGCCGCCCTCGGCCAGCGCCTCGGCCGCGTTCTGGAGCAGATTCAGCCACACCTGCTTGAGCGAGGCGTCGTCGAGCGGCACCGGCGCGGGGCCGGGCTCGCCGGAGCGCTCCAGCACGACGCCGCGCGCCCGGGCGTCCTCCTCGAGCAGGTCCAGCGTCGCCGCGAGCGTGGCCAGCGCGTCGCCGCCCGCGCCCGGATCGGCCTGGCCGCCACGCGCGAACTGCAGGTAGCGGTTGACCGTCCCCGAGAGCCGGTCCACCTCCTCCACCACCGAGTCGGCCATGGCCCGTGCCTCCGGCTCGAGCCGTGCCAGCCGCCTGGCCGAGCCGCGGATGATGGCGAGCGGGTTCTTGATCTCGTGCGCGAGCGTGGCGGTCATGCGCCCCATCGCCGCCAGGTTCTCCGCCCGGGAGAGCCGCCGCTCGAGCGCGAACTGCGAGGCGCTCGCGCGCAGGACGAGCCCGGCGAGCGCAGCGATCGCCAGCACGCTCACCGCGGCCAGGAGCCCGAGGTCGCGCCGGAGCCGCGCCAGCTGTCCGCCCCACTCGGGCGCCGCCTCGGTGACGAGCACCGCGCCCGCGAGGCCGGGCACGGGCACCGCCGCGGCGCGCGACTCGCGCCCGGCGCGCCGGAACGGGGGGAGCGCCACCGTCCCGCCCGAGCGGGCGCGGGCGAGCGCCGCGTGCGCGAGCGAGTCGTAGCCGCTCGTGCGGCCCGGCTCGACCAGCCCCTCGCGCACGTCGTAGATCACGCGGCCCGAGTCGTCCAGCACCGCGACGTTGGCGAGCCCCGAGGCCGCCGCGAGCGCGTCGAGCTGCGCCTGGAGGTTCAGGAGCCCCGTGCCCGCGCTCCCCAGCTCGCGCGCGTCGCCCAGGTCGGCGGCCGAGAGCTGCGAGGCGGCCAGCTCCGCGAGCTGGCGCAGGCGCTGCGCGGACTCGCGCTCGAACGCACCGCGCACGCCGCGGTAGGCAACGAACGCCGTGCCAACGGTGACCGCCACCGCCGCGACGGCGAATGCGACCATGGCGGCGCGCGCCCGGTTCACGTGCTCACCTCCCTCCCGCCGGGCCCGCGCGCCCGGCGTGCGCCGTGGCCGCCCGTCCCGCTCACCAGCGGAGCGTGGCCGAGGCCCGCCCGAACGCGCCGTCCACGTCGGTGCCGAAGGCGTTGTCGAGCGAGAAGATCCTCGTGACGCCGCCGGCGGCGGAGAGCGTCACCGAGGGCGAGGGCGACCAGTCGGCGGTGAACGTCGCGCGCCCCTCGCGCTCGACCGGGTGCGTGAGGATGAGCCGCGCGGGCACCGGGTCGCCGGGCTGCCATGCGGTACCCGGCGGGTCGGAGCCCCTGCGCGCCGAGAGCCATTCCGCGCCCCAGGCCCACGCCTCGTCGGGGCGCCATTCGAGCCGGGCCGCGAACTGGTCCGCGTCGGCCCCGAGCGCGAAGCCGGTCGGGAATCCCGCGTGGAAGAAGTCGTGGCGATGGCTGACCGCGTACACGTAGCGATAGACGCGGGTGTAGTCGCCGCGCAGCGACCACGCGCCGCTCGCGAGCAGGCGGCGCAGGTGGGCGCCGGCCTGCCAGCCCGCGGCGAGCGGGCGCTCGTTCTCGAGGCTGGCGTCGTCCAGCAGCAGCTCGCCGTAGAGTCGCACGCCCGGCCGCCAGGTCCACGAGAAGTCCGCGGCGAGCATGACGTTGTTCCGCCCGCGCCGCCCGAGCGTGTCCCCCGAGACCGGGCCCAGGCCGCGGGCGCGCCGGTCGAGCAGCGAGTAGGGCACGACGGGGATCAGGTAGAGCGGGGCGTTGGAGGAGCCGTCGAACCGCACGAGCTCCGAGAAGCCCATCTCCACGCTCGGACCCGCCCGGAACGCCAGGCGATGGCCGGCGAGGAACGCGTCGTCCACCGCGTCCAGCGTGGCCAGGAACCACTGGAGCCGACCGCCCCCCGGCAGTCGCACGGTCGCCTCGAGCAGGTCCAGCGCCGGCGCCGCGTCCGAGAGCGCGAGCGTGCCGGCGAGCCCGGGCCCCCACGAGAGCCACGTGTGCCCGACGCGGGCGGAGAACCCCGGCGACTGCCAGGTGACGTAGGCCCGGTCGAACCATGCGGTGGGGTCGGAGCTGCCGGATCGGAAGGAGCCGTCGGCATCGGGCGTGCCGTGCGCGCCGGGGGTCACGTTGCCGACGTAGCCGTCGGCGAAGAACACGGTGTGGTCCCCGTACGCGAAAGAGGCCTGAAGGCCGCCGCGGAAGTCGCGCTGCGTGCGGCGGCGCGCGCGGTCCTCCGCGTAGGAGGCGCGCAGGTAGGGCGAGAGCTCGATCGAAGCGTCCTCCTGCTCGGCGGCGAAGAACGGTTCGAGCCCGTCGACGCCGCCACCGGGCTCCAGCTCGCGACGCAGGCGGCCGACGGCCGGGTCGTCCGCGGCCGCCGGCACGTCGGCCAGGAGCTGGTCCAGGAACCGTCCCAGGTCGGCGCGCGTCCACGGGCGCGTGAGCGTGAGCCCGAACGAGATCGGGTGGCTCGCCGCCAGGTCGCTCACCATCCGGTAGACCGGGCTCTCGACCGGGATCTCCTCGCGCGCGTGCCAGGCGGCGCGCGCGGGCGGCGCGGCGAGGGCCGCGGCGAGTGCCAGGGCGAGCACGTGCCGGCCCCGGGCCGCGAGCCGGGCGGGCGGGCCGGCGGGGTCCGGTCGGATGGCTCGCGCGGGCGGGCGCACGGCGCAGGGGCGTCGCATGAGACGCCGGACGATACGCGAGCGCGTCGGAGCCGCGCCAATCGCGTGCGCGCGCGGCCCGGGCGGCTCCGTGCGCGGCGCGGCGCCGGCTCGACCCGGGGTCCGGGCGTCGCCCCGATGAAACCCCGTCCGCGCCATGGGCGTACCCACAGCGTTCCCCCTGCCCGAAGCGCCCCCGGAGGCACCGCCATGCTCTCGATCCGCGGTCTCGTGAAGGTCTATCCCGGTCCGGTCGCCGCGCTCCAGGGCGTGGACCTCGACGTCCCTGTCGGCATGTTCGGCCTGCTGGGCCCCAACGGCGCCGGCAAGTCCACGCTCATGCGCATCGTGGCGGGCCTGCTCGAGCCCACCTCGGGACAGGTGCGCTTCGACGGCGCCGACGTGATCGCCGATCCGGGCGCGGTGCGGCGCACGCTCGGCTACCTGCCGCAGGACTTCGGCTTCTACCCGCACCTCACGGGCGAACAGATGCTGCGCCACCTGCTGGTGCTCAAGGGCGTGGCGGCGCCGCGCGGCCTGAAGGCGCTCACCGGCGACCTCCTCGAGCGCGTGAACCTGACGTTCGCGGCGAAGCGTTCGGTGAAGGGCTACTCGGGCGGCATGCGCCAGCGGCTCGGGATCGCGCAGGCCATCGCCGGCGACCCGAAGCTCGTGATCGTGGACGAGCCCACGGCGGGTCTCGACCCGGAGGAGCGGCTCCGCTTCTACCACCTGCTCACCGAGCTGGCCGAGGATCGCACCGTGCTCCTGTCCACGCACATCGTCGAGGACGTGGCGGTGCTGTGCCCGCAGTTCGCGGTGATCCGCGGCGGGCGCCTCGTGGCGCGCACCACGCCGCGGGCCGCGCGCGCCGCGCTCCAGGGTCGCATCTTCGAGGGCGTGGTCTCGCCCGCCCACATGTCGGACCTGCGCGCCACGCACGCGGTGACGCAGACGCTGCTGGTGGAGGGCCGGCACCGGGTCCGGCTCTACGAGCCCGAGGGCGCCCCGCCTGCCGGGTTCGAGCCGGCCGAGCCCTCGCTCGAGGACGCCTACCTGGTGCTCATGCGGCTCGGCGAACTGCCGGGCGCGGAGGCGATCGAGGTGACGTCGCCGGCATCCGAAGCGTTCCCGCGCGCGGGAGGTGGCTCGCCGGGCGAGTCGGTGCCCGGACGCGCGCCGGACCACGCCGGGGCGCGCCTGTGAACCGCGCCCGGCTCGCCGAGATCCTCCGCCAGGAGCTCCGCTTCCACGCCCGGCGGCCGCTCCTCTGGGTGCTGCTGCTGCTGCTCGGGTTCCTGGCGTGGTCCATGAGCAACGGCAACACCTCGATCGGCTCGGGCGACGCGCGGGTCGGGGGGACCAAGGCGTTCATCAACTCCGAGTTCGCTCTCACCCAGCTGATGATCTTCCTGACCTCGCTCATCTACGTGTTCTTCGCTTCGGTCGCGGCGGGCATGTCGGTGCTGCGCGACGACGAGGCGAAGGTCGGCGAGCTTCTGCACTCCACGCCGCTCCGGCCCTCCGAGTACGTGTGGGGCAAGTTCCTCGGCGTGCTCGCGGCGCTGCTCGTGGTGCTCTCGCTCCACCTCGGGCTCCTGATGGCGTGCAACCACCTGCTGCCGCACGGTGCCAACGCCGAGTACCTGGGGCCGTTCCGGCTCGCGAACTACCTGCGTCCCGCGCTGCTGTTCGCGGTGCCCACGCTCGTGCTGTTCGCGGGCGCCTGCTTCGCCATCGGGGGACTCACGCGCAAGCCCGTGCTCGTGTTCTTCCTCCCCATCGCCGTGGTCATGGTGGGCGTGTTCTTCCTGTGGGAGTGGTCGCCGGTGTGGCTCCCGTGGCAGGTGAACCGCGTGCTCCAGTTCGCGGACCTCACCGGCCTGCGCTGGCTGAAGGAGGTCTGGCTCGACGTGGACAAGGGCGTCGCCTTCTACAACCGGGCGAGCGTCGGCCTCGACGCCCTCGTCATCACGCAGCGCCTGCTCTGCCTCGGGCTCGGGCTGGGCGCCGTGCTGCTGCTCCAGCGCCGCTTCGCCACCACGCTCCGTGGAGCGCGCGCGGTTCCCGCTCGAGGCGCTCGGGCCGCGGGTGCCGATGCCGCAGATGGGCGGGAGCGAAGCGCCGGGCCCCATCGAGGACAGCGGTGCCCTCGGCCCGAGGGCCGACCCGAGACGAACGAGCCCGCCCCCGGCACCACGACCGCGCTCGCCTCACTCGGCATGCGCTCGAGAGCGCCCGGCTTCGTCGCCGGCACGCTGGAGGTCGCCCGCACGGAGCTGCACGGCATCCTCCGCCACCCCGGGCTCTACCTGTTCGTGCCGCTCATCCTCGTCCAGGTGCTCCTCAACGAGTACAACGTGGGCGCGTTCGACACCCGGCTCCTCAACACGCCGGGCATGCTCGCGGTCGGGATGATGAACACGCTGACCCTGCTCGTGTGCATGATGATCCTGTTCTACACCACCGAGGCGCTGCAGCGGGAGCGCAGCACCGGCTTCGGTGCGATCGCCTACGCCACGCCGCTCCACACCGCGGCGCTGCTCGCGGGCAAGGCGGTCGCGAACTCGGTGCTCGGCGTGGCCATCGTGGCCGCGTGCCTCGGCGGCTGCCTCGTCATCATCGGCGTGCAGGGCCAGGTGCCACTCAGCCTGACGCCGTTCGCGATCGTGTGGGGCCTGCTGCTCGTGCCCACGTTCCTCGTCTGGACCGCGTTCGTGAGCGCGGTGCAGGCGGTGACGGGCAACCGCTACCTCACATACACGGTCGGCCTCGGGACCATGATCCTATCGGGCTGGGCGCAGGCGCGCGACAGGATGAACTGGGTCTGGAACTGGGACCTGTGGAGTGTGCTCCGCTGGACCGACATCGCGCCGTTCGAGTACGACCGCGTGCCGCTCGTGCTCAACCGCGCGCTGTGGCTGGCGGTCGCCGTGCTGCTCACCGTGCTGGCGGTGCGGCTGTTCGAGCGCCGCGAGCGGGACGCCACGCGAACCGTGCACGCGCTGCGGCCGGCGGGGCTCTTCGCGTCATTCGCCTCGGCGAGCCCGCTGCTCGCGCTGCCGCTCGTCCTCGGCACCGTGCTCGGCTTCCTGGTCCACGAGGGCTACGAGGGTGCGGTCGCGAAGAAGAAGGCGCGCGACTACTGGAAGAAGAACATCGAGACCTGGAACGACTCGCCCTCGCCCGAGCTCGCCGCCGTGGACATGGACATCGTGCTCGACCCCTCCCGCCGGAAGCTCGAGGTGAAGGGCTGGTACGACGTCGTCAACCGCACGGGCGGCCCCATGCGTGCGTTCGCCGTGACCGTGAACCCGCGCTGGCAGGGCCTCCGCTGGACGCTCGACGGCGACTCGCTCGCCACCGAGGACCGGGCGTCGCTGCACATCGTCAAGCTCGCCCGGCCGCTCGCCGACGGCGGACGCGCCCGGCTCGGGTTCGAGTACACCGGCCACCAGCCGCACGGCATCTCCCGGAACGGCGGCTCGCAGATGGAGTTCCTGCTCCCGAGCAGCATCGTGCTCACGGCGCTCGGGAGCCCCACGCTCGCGCCGCAGCTCGGCTACCTGAAGGAGGTGGGCGTCGAGCGCGACAAGAACGAGACCGACCCGCGCGAGCACGCCGACGACTGGTACGCCGGCCACACCGCCGCCGGCATCCCGATGGCCGGCTCGTGGTTCGACTGCCGGCTCAAGGTCACCGTGCCCGCCTCGCTGCAGGTGAACGCCACCGGCGAGAAGCTCTCGGACACGGTCGAGGGCGGCCTGCGCGTCACCGAGTGGCGCACCCGGCACCCGGTGCGCACCTTCAACGTCATCGCCGGCGACTGGAAGCTCAGGGAGCGCGACGGCGTCGCGGTGTTCTACGACCGCCGCCACCCGTTCAACGTGGACGAGATGCTCGACGCGCTCGCCGCGTCGCGACGCTGGTTCGGCGAGTGGTTCGCGCCGCTCCCCTGGACGACGCTGCGCGTCTCCGAGTTCGCGGGACTCCCGACCTACGCGCAGGCGCCGCCCGGCAACATCTCGTTCTCGGAGAACATCGGGTTCCTCTCGCGCAGCAGGCCCGACGCGAACGCCGCGTTCTGGATCACGGCGCACGAGGCCGCGCACCAGTGGTGGCCGAACCTCGCCATGATCGGGGACGGCCCCGGCACGAGCGCCCTTTCCGAGGGTCTCGCCCACTTCTCGACCATCCTGCTCTGCGAGCAGGCCCGCGGGCTCGAGCAGCGGATCGCGTTCTGCCGGCAGATCGAGGACCGCTACGGGCGCATCCGCGTGAAGGACTCGGAGCGTCCGCTGGTGAAGGTGGACGGCTCGCTGCCCGCCGACAACCGCATCATCTACGACAAGGGCGGCTGGGTGTTCTGGATGCTGCACCGCTTCCTCGGCCGCGACGCGAGCTTCGCCGCCCACCGCGAGTACCTGGAGGCGTTTCGAGACTCGCGCGACCACGTGGCGCTCGAGGACTACCTCGAGGTCATGCGCCGGCACGCCCCGGACGCCGAGGCGTTCGACAGCTTCGCCGGGCAGTGGTTCCACCAGGTGCTGGTGCCGGAGTACAAGGTGGACGATGCCCGGATGGTCCGCTCCGGCGACGGCTGGGCCGTGACCGCGACCCTCCGCAACGTCGGCACCGCGACGATGCCGGTGGAGGTCGCGGTTGCGCGCGGCGTGCGGTTCCCCGGGGAGAAGAAGTCGGCGGAGCGCTACGAGGACGCGCGCGCGCCGCTCACGCTGGGCCCCGGCGAATCGAAGGCCGTGACGGTCACGTGCGCGTTCGAGCCCGAACGACTCGTCGTGGACCCGGACGTGACGGTGCTCATGCTCAACCGGCAGAAGGCCGAGGTGAAGCTGAAGCCCACGGCTGGAGTCGTGGCGATGCGGTGAGCGCGATTCAGTCCAGCCGCAGGACGCGCACCGTTCGTTCGACGCCGATGCCGCGGACGCGGACGAGGTAGAGCCCGGCCGGGACGCGGCGGCCCGTTTCGTCGCGGCCGTCCCAGGTCCCGGCGCCGGTCCGGAACGCCGAGCGCGGGAGGAACCTCACGCGCCGGCCCGCGAGGTCGTGGACCTCGGCGAAGACGCCCGGCGCGGGCGCGCCCGAGATCCGGAGCGCCACGTCGCCGCGCGAAGGATTCGGCGACGCGACCACGGCGAACGACGTGTGGGGCGTGGCGCCGCCGCCGGGGCCAACGCCGACCACGCTCAGCCCGCAGACCGGGAAGTGCTGATCGCCACGCTGGGCTCCCAGGTTCACGAGGCGCGGCTCGCCCAGCGAACAGGTGCCGGCTGCCAGCGGCGCGAGGAACTGGTTCGAGACGTTCGCGTGCCCGGGCCCGTTCACGAACGCGCACACGCTCACACAGCTCGTGGGCGCGCCGATCGCCACGAGCGGGATGGCCAGCTCGATGCCGGTCGGCACGGGCGGCGTGCCCGCGGGGCCGCAGCCGGCCGGCACGCCGGCCGTGTTCGAGTTGTCGATGCGGGCGCCGATCCGGCCCGGATTCGTGCCGCCTTCGAGAAGTCCCTCGCTCGCCGCTCCCGTCTCGCCGAGGAACCCGCCGGAACCGCCTCCCCCCGTGAGCAGCTCGGCGTGGTGCACGCGCAGGCGGTAGCCGCCGTGATCCACCGCGCCGCTCACGCCGATCCAGTGATCGGCTGCGAACGCCGGGTCGAACGTGAGTCCGTTCCCGCTGCCGTCATCGCCCATGCGCAGCAGCCCTCCCGCGTCCACCGCGGGATTGTCGCCACGCAGCCGGTTCTGGCCGCCGGGGCCGGTGTCGAGGAAGATCTCGAGATGGCTCGGGTCGGATGCGAGATTGCCGCCGAAGTAGAGATAGAGCATGCCGTCCCGGGTGACCGCCGCGACCTGGTCCAGCTCGGAGCCGTTCGCGAGGTCCTGCATCCCGAGCGTGGCGTCGCCCGCGTCGGTGGCGACGACCTGGACCGACGTCGGCACGAGCTGCGGCGTGGCGGCGGCAAAGCCGTAGGTCTCGAACGTGCTGATGTCCACGGACAGCGTGTGGTGCACCGGATCCACCTGCGCTCCGGGCACCGCGACCCAGGCCTGCCCCAGCGGGTCGTACCGGAAGACCGCGAGCGTCGCCTCGTCCGCCACGTCCCCCACCTCCTCCTGCGTGTACGAGAAGATGAGCCGCGCGGGGACCTGCAGCGCGAGGCCACTCGGCCCGAGCGTGAGCGCCTCGGAGATGGGAAGGTATCCCGGCGGCCGGGCTTCAGGGGCGAGCAGCGGGTACATGTTGGCCACGAGCACGTTCGTGGTCGTGGTGAGCGCGCCCGGCGGGATCACCAGCGTGTCGCGCCACGCCGTGGCCACCGTGTCGCCCACGATGCCCGCCGGCTGAGCGCTCGTCTTGTCGCAATCCACCTGCCACCAGCCCTTGGTGCCGGCGCCGGCGGGACCCGCGGGGATCGTCTTCGTCCCGTCCTTCACGTAGATCTCCGCCGTCTGCTCGCCGCTCGAGTCGAGCGACTCGATCGTGTTGGAGCCGGGGGTGCAGTCGCAGAAGAGGAACACCGTGAAGGTGTCGGCGGCCGGGACGTTGAGCGGCGTGAACCGCGTCTCCAACTCGTCGTCCCAGCCGCGCGCCGCCTCCTGCTCGTCGGCGTCCATGAGGCTCAACGCCACGACACCGCCGCCCTCGGCGATCCCGGTGATGACGAACTCGGCGATGCTGCCGACCGGGATCGAGATGTGGCGGGCCCCCCCGCCGGGGTTGCTCAGGTCGAGGTCGAGCGGTATGGGCGGCGTGCCGCTCCCCGGCTGGCCGTTGGGGAGGATCTGGATGGTGGCGGTGAGATACGAACTCACGCGCAGGGCCCGCGCGGGCCCGGGCGTGAGCACGAGCCCAGTGAGCAGGACGAGCGCGGCGCAGGTCACGCCGGCCGCGCGCGCGCTCGCGAGAGCCCGCGCGGCCGAGCGGCGCGGCGCGTGCGCGCCCCCGCTCGCGGTCCGGACCCGGGAGAGCACGCCCTGATGGTGGACCCTGGGGGGGCCCGAGGCAATGCGAGAATCGAGTCTCCTCGCCGCCAGCGGGGCGCGCGGCCTCGCCGCGCTCAGACCGCGACCTGGTGCACCACGATGCAGGAGCGGGGCCGGAAGCCGAGCCGTTCGTAGAGCGGGAACGCGCCGGTGGGGTTGTCCCGGTCCACGCCGAGCGCCGAGTGCGTGAAGCCCGCGTCGCGGAACACACGGAGCGACGCGACGATGAGCGCCGTGGCGATGCCGCGGCCGCGGTGTGAGCGCACCACGCTCACGCGCTCGATCCATCCGTCGCGCCGGCCGGAGACCGCCTCGTCGCCGGGCCAGTGCGCGTTGCGACACACGCCCACGACACGGCCCGCGTCGAGCGCGACGAACGACAGATCGAGCCGCCGGCCGAACGAGACGATGTCGTGCTCCCAAGCCGCGCGGTCGAGCGGCGCCGAGCCCCAGTGGTCGCCGAACGCCTCGTTCTCGGCGAGCCGCGCGGCCTCGGACCGCGCGGGATCCCACCGCACGATGCGCACCCCGTCCGGATCGAAGCGCTCCGGGACCTCGGCGAGTTCGCGGATCATCTCCAGGTTCCAGCGCACGGCCGAGAGGCCGTGGCGCTCGAACAGCCGCAGCGCCGGCGCCTGGAAGTCGTACGCCTGCGCGCGCACGTGTCGCGGCAGCGTCGTGCTCGCCGCGCGCAGGATCGCGGTCGCGCGCTCGAGCTGCCAGCGGAGGAGCCCCGAGCCCACGCCCCGGCCGCGGTGCTCCGCCGCCACGCCCCCGAGCGTGAACGCGCGCTCCTCGCGCACGCCGCTCGGCCGGTGCCAGATGCGCCCCCACGCAATCGGCCGTCCGTCCTCCTCGACGAGCCGCGTGTCCGCGGCCATGTCCAGGTACGGGTCGTCCAGCCAGTCGTGGAACTCCTCGAGAGGCGTGGTGACCGGGACCCCGTCCGCCGCCTCGATGGCCCGGCAGAGCGCATGGACGGCGGGCAGGTCGGCGGGCGTGATGGGGCGGAGGTTCAGGGACATCCGCGAAGACTGGCACTCCGGCGTGAGCCGGACAAGGGTGCGAGCCGGTGCGGGCGGACACGCCGCCGCGACGCTCCGTTCGAGGCGGCCGCTACCTCGCCCCCACCTTCGCCTCGGTGCGCAGCAGGTGCACGGCCAGGTGGTCCGCGTCCTCGGCGGCCTCGCCCAGCGCCTCCATCATGGTCGGGTGGGCGTGGATGGCCTGCGCGATCGCGGACACGTCCAGGTCGGCGCCGATCGCGAGCGCGGCCTCGTGGATCAGCTCGCTCGCCTTGGCGCCGAAGATGCTCGTGCCGAGGATCTGGCCGGAGTCGGCGTCGCCCACGATCTTCACGAACCCGGTGGTCTCGCCGTCGGCGATGTTGCGGCCGTGGGCGCGGAACGGGAACCGGCCCACCTTCACGTTCCGGCCCTCGGCCTTCGCCTCGGCCTCGGTGAGGCCGACGCTCGCGATCTCGGGGTTCGTGAACGTGGCCGCGGGCACGGCGCGCCAGTTGGTCTGGGCGGCGTGCCCCGCGATCCGCTCGGCCGCGGCCTTCCCCTGCGCGCTCGCGAAGTGCGCGAGCTGCTTGATGTCGGTGACGTCGCCGATGGCGTAGATGTTGGGGACGCTGGTCTGGAGCCTGTCGTTGACCGCGATCTTGCCCCGGTCGGCGCGCGAGATGCCCACCGACTCGAGCCCCAGGCCCTCGCTCCACGGCCGCCGGCCGGTGGCGAGCAGAACGGTGTCGGCGTCCACGGTCTTGCCACCGGTGAGCGTCAACGTGATCGAGCCGTCCGGGTTGTCGCGACGGTCCTCGACCTTCGTGCCCAGGTGGAGCACGACCTTCTGCTTCTTCATCTCGCGCTCCAGCGCGGCCGAGACCTCCTCGTCCTCGGACATGACGAGGCGCGGCAGCATCTCGATGACCGTGACCTGTGTGCCGATGGCGGCGAAGAAGCCGGCGAACTCGCAGCCGATGACGCCCCCGCCCAGGATCGCGATGCGCTTCGGCTGCTTCGTCAGGTCGAGCGCCTCCTTGCTGCCGATGACGCGCTCGCCGTCGAGCGACCAGCCGGGCGGGTTCCAGGCGTACGCGCCGGTGGCGAGGATGACGTGGTCGGCGGTGATCTCCGTGGCCGCGGCCCCGGGCGCGGTGACGGCCACCCGGTTCGTGGCGGCGAGGCGACCGGTGCCTTTCAGGATGTCCACCTGCCGGCCGGAGAGGAGCTGCTTCACCCCGCCCGTGAGCTGCTTCACGATCCTGTTCTTGCGCGCGACCAGCGCAGGCCAGTCGATCTGCGGCTCGCCCACCACGATGCCGAAGTCCTTCGCGTGGCGGATCTGCTCGTAGAGGTGCGCGGTCACGATCCACGACTTGGTCGGGATGCAGCCCCAGTTGAGGCAGGTGCCTCCCAGCTCGTCCCTCTCGACGACGGCGGCCTTCAGGCCCAGCTGTGCGGCCCGGATCGCGGCGACGTAGCCGCCGGGGCCGGTGCCGATGACGACGACGTTGTATTGCGACATGGCGGGACTCCCTCGCTCGGCGGGCCCGGAGCCGGGCCCGGATGTGGCGGTAGGCGGTCGGAGTGCGTCACTCTAGATGAGCGAGGCCGGTTCGGGAATTCGCTAGACTCCCGGCATGCGCCGCCTGGGGCTGTTCGCGCGTCCGCCGGTGGCCGGCTCGGTCAAGACCCGGCTCTCCCCCGCGCTGCCGCCCGCGCTCGCCGCCTCGCTCTACCGCGCGCTGCTCGACGACACGTTCGCGGTGATGCGGCGCGCGAGCGCCGACCAGCGCGTCGTGTTCTGGGCCGGCGAGGCCGGCGAGGCCCCGCCCGACTTCGAGACTCGCGAGCAGTCGGCGGGGGACCTCGGCACGCGGCTGGCCGCGGCGTTCGACGACCTGCTGTTCGCCACCGGCGACCACGCGCTCGTGCTGGGGAGCGACTCGCCCGGGCTCACGGCCGCGCACGTGGACGAGGCGTTCGCGCAGCTCGAGCGGTTCGACGTCGTGCTCGGGCCGGCGGCCGACGGCGGCTACTGGTGCGTGGGGCTCACGTGCCGGACGCCGGAGCTGTTCGAGGACATCCCGTGGAGCACGCCCGCGGTGCTGGAACGGACGATGGAACGTGCCCGGACGGCGGTGCGCTCGGTGGGCCTGACCGTGCCGCTCGCGGACCTCGACACGCCGGCCGACCTGGCGAGACTGGTGGGGGCCCGCGCCGCGGGGGCCGACTCGCGCGAGACCGGTCGCGGCGTGCCGGGCACGCGCGATCCCCGGGGCCCCGGTCCCGCGGTCCTGGCCGCGCTCGTCGCGATGGGGCTGGCGCCGGAGTGGACGACGGCCGGCATGCCGGAACCGTGAGTCGCACCGCCGCGGCGCGGCGCGGCGACGATCCACGACTCTGGGGCGGACAGGCCGCCCGGCGCCGCGGCGGCGGGTCGGGCCCCGCAGGCGGACCGGCCCGCGTGCTCCACGCATCGGTGCCGGGCCGGGCCCGCGCACGAACGGTCCCGAGCGTGCTACGGCAGCGGCGGCGCCTTCTTCCCGGTCTTCGCCATGACCGTCTGCATGTGCTGCTCCAGCGCGGGCTTCATCGCCTCGGGCGGGCTCGCTCGCATCGCCCGGTGGTAAAAGTCGAGCGCCGCGTCCCACTGCGCGCGGGACTCCGCCACGATGCCGAGGTTGAAGAGCGCGAACACCTGCTGTGGGTCCAGAGCCAGCGCGCGATGGAACAGCGATTCGGCCGTGGCGAAGCGCCCGAGGTTGTAGTAGCACACCCCGAGGTCCACCACCGTCGTCGGGCGCGTGGGATCGAGCCGGTCGGCGCTCCGGTAGTGGACGATCGCCTCGCTCCAGTTGCCCGTGTCGTAGAGCACGTTTCCGAGCTCGATGCGCGCCTCGACGTTGGCCGAGTCCTTCTCGATCAGCCGGCGCGCGAGGTCCGCGCGCTGCTGCTGCTCGGGCTTCGCGCCGGCGACCGGGGGCACGTTCGAGCGCCAGAAGCCCTGGGCGGCGAAGTACACGATCCCGAGCACCACCGCGGCGCCCGTGACGAGCCAGAGCTGGACCTGGATCGGCTGCATCGTCCCGGGCCGCTCGCGGCGCCGGCGGACGGGCCGCGGGCCGGGGTCGAACGTGAACGGCGCCTGGCCCTTCGCCCCCGGCTCGGCGGCCGCGCCGGGCTCCGCGGCCGCGGCCGCGGCGGAAGCGCTCGTGGTCGCGGGCGCCGGCGCGCTCGCGCCCTGCTCGAGGAGCGGGAAGTTGCAGCGGGCGCAGGTCGTCGCGCTCGTGTCGTGCGCGGCCCCGCAGCTCGGGCAGCGGAGGGTCTCGGGCATGCTCGCTCTCGTGGAGCGGTCCGCGGGATGCGGGCCGCCGCGGGAATATAGGGAGCGCGCGCCGCGTGCGCATCTTGCGCCCTCCCCCCGGTCAGGAACCGGTGAAGCGGTCGTCCCGGCCCTTCGCGCCATGGACGCCACGCCGCTTCCCGCTCGGGCGGGCGTGGATTAGCCTCCCTGCTCCGGCTCCGCACGTGGCTCCCCGTGGAGGACTCGCCGTGACCGTTCCGACCCGCCGCCGCGCCGCGCTGGCGGCCGCGCTCCTCGCCTGGCTCGCCCTGCCGGGCGCCCCCGCGAGGCCGGGCGGCGCGCTGGCCGCTTCCGCGGACGAGCTCGAGCTCCGCGTGCGCATCCTCCACACCACGGACCTGCACGGCTCGCTCGCGGCCTGGGACGACTGGAACGACCGCCCGGCGGCGAAGGGGCTCGAGAAGCTGGCCACGATGATCGGCGCGGCGCGCGCGGACAGCGTGCCCACGCTGCTCGTGGACGCCGGCGACGCGCTCCACGGGGGACCGCTGGTGAGCGTCTGGCGCGAGGGCCCGCGCACGCGTCCCGAGCCGGTGGTGGCGGCCATGAACGCGCTCGGCTACGACGCGCTCACGATCGGCAACCACGAGTTCGACACGGGCCGCGCCTCGCTCGACTCGGCCGCGGCGCGGGCCAGCTTCGCGTTCCTCGCCGCCAACGCGGTGGACGTGCGCACCGGCCGGCCCGCGTGGGGCAGCGCCATCGTGCGCGAGTTCGCCGGCGTGCGCGTGGGCGTCCTCGGGCTCACGACGCCCGCCCTGCCCCAGCTCCTCGACAGCGCGCTCGTCTCCGGGCTCGCGTTCCTGGACCCGCTCGAGGTGGCGCGGCGCGAGATCGCGCGGCTCCGGGGCGCCGAGCGCTGCGACGCGGTGGTGGCGGTGGTCCACATGGGGCTCGAGCGGGACCCCGCGGCGCGGGGCGGCGAGGCGCGCGCGCGGCCGGGCGACATCCCGAACGAGAACCTCGCCTACCGGCTTGCCTACGAGGTGCCGGGGCTGGACGTGGTCATCCTCGGCCACACGCACCAGGTGATCCCGTCGGTCACGATCGGCGGTGCGCTGCTCACGCAGGCCGGTGCGCACGGCGGCGCGCTCGGGCGCGTGGAGCTGCGCTTCACGCGCGGCACGTCGCTCGCCGAGTGGAAGCTCGCCGGACGCACGGCGAGCGTCGCCGCGGTGAGCGACACGGTCGAGTCGGACCCGGCGCTCCACGCGCTGGTGGCACCCTACGCCGAAGCCACACGCGAGGCGCTCGACGAGGTGGTGGCGCGGGCGGAGGACCGGCTCGCGGCGCCCTACGGCCGGCTCGGCGACAATCCGCTGTGGCGGCTCATCCACCGCTGCCAGCTCGAGTTCTCGGGCGCGGACGTGTCGTTCGCGGCGCTGTTCGACCCCACGCAGGCCATCGGCCCCGGACCCGTCCGCCGCCGCGACCTGCTGCGGCTCTACCCCTACGACAACACGCTCGGCGTGGTGGAGCTGACCGGTGCCGACCTCCGCGCCGCGCTCGAGCACGCGGCCTCGATGCTCAACGAATACGTCTGGGACGGCACGACGCCGGTGCTGCGCGCCGACGTGCCGGGCTTCCAGTTCGACGGCGTCCACGGCGTGGAGTACGAGCTGGATCTGACCCGCCCGGTGGGGGCGCGGGTCCTGAACCTGCGCTGGAAGGGGAAGCCGCTCGATCCGGCGGAGCGGCTCAAGGTGGTGGCCAACTCCCACCGGCTCGCGGGCGGCGGCGACTATCTGCCGCTCCGCCGCGCCCGCCGGAGCTGGCAGACCACGGCCACCATGCCCGAGCTGCTCGTGCGCTGGGCGCGCGTCAGGCAGGTGCTGCGCGCCGACGGCGAGCCGGGCTGGACGCTGCTCCCCGACCACGCGGGCGCGCCGGAGCGGCCGCTCGTGGACCGCCTCGTGCGGCTGGGTGTGGCGCCCCGGGCCGAGGTGATGCGCCTCGGCGCGTCGAAGCCGGCGCGGCGGGTGGACCTTGTCTACTGGCTCGCGCGCGCGTTCGACATGCGCTCGGCGCGCCCGTCCGGCGCGTGGTCGGACGTGCCGGACTCGCTCCAGATCTGGCTCGACGGAATCCTCGCCCGGCGCGTGCTCGGCCCGCTCGCGGCCGCGGACCGCATCGAACCCTACCGGAACGCCACGATCGAGCTGGCGCTCGACTGGTGCGACCGCACCGCGCGCGCGCACCGCTATGCGCTCGCCTCGCGCGTCACCGACCCGTCGTTCCGCCGCGGCCTGTTCACCGGCGTCAGCGGCCCCGGGCCGCAGGGACTGCGCGAGCCGCTCACGCGCGCGCAGTGGCTGGGCATGCTCGCGAACCTCCGCTTCCCGTCCATCCGCGTGCTCGAGACCACGGACTTCCACGGCGCCATCCTGGGCGGCCCGCGCGAGCGACGGAGCCAGCGGCCCACCGGCGGCAGCGTCGCGCTCGCCGCGGCCGTCGCGCGCGAGCGCGCCGTGAACCCCGAGGGCACCGTGCTGCTGGACGGCGGCGACCTGTTCCAGGGCCCGATGATCTCGAACCTCCAGTTCGGCCGGCCGGTCGTGGAACAGATGAACCTGCTCGGCTACGCCGCGTCCGCGGTGGGCAACCACGAGTTCGACTGGGGCTTGGACACGCTCGTCCGCCGCGTGCGAGAGATGCGCTTCGCCGCGCTGGCCGCGAACATGGTCGAACGGAAGACCGGCAAGCGGCCCGCGTGGGCGCGCTCGGACACCGCGGTGCTCCGCCGCGGCGTGCGCGTGGGCATCGTGGGCCTCGCCTACCCGGGCACTCCGCGCGTGACGCTGGCGGCGAACGTCGCGCACCTGCACTTCGGCGACGACTCGACCACGGCGGCGAAGGTGAGCCAGCGGCTCCGCAGGGAGGGCGCCGCGCTGGTGCTCGGCGTGGGGCACATCCCGGCCGAGACCGACTCGACCCGGCGGGCCACCGGCGACCTCGCGCGGCTCGGGCGGGTGCGCACGGTGGACGCCTGGTTCGGCGGGCACAGCCACAACGTCGTGGACGACCGGGTCGAGGGCCGCCCGATCCTGATCGCCGGCGCGCAGGGCCAGTACCTGGCGGTCGCCGACCTGGTCGTGGACCCGATCCGCCGCGCCGTGGCCGAGGTGAGCGCGCGCGTGCTCACGGTGTACGCCGACGGCCCGGTGGACAGCGCCTGGACGGCGCGCGTGGCGCGCTGGAACGCGGACGTGGAGCCGATCGCGGCCGAGGTGATCGGCGACGCCGCCACGGCGCTCCACCGGCGTCGGCCCGAGTCGACGATCGGCGATTTCATCTGCGACGCGATGCGCGCCGACGTGAACGCCGACATCGCGTTCCAGAACCCGGGCGGGATGCGCGCCGACCTGGACGCCGGCCCCATCACCAGGGGCGACGTCTACGCGGTGATGCCGTTCGACAACACGATCGTCACCATGGAGCTCACCGGCGCGCAGGTGAAGCTGGCGCTGGAGCAGTCCCTGCGCGGCGACCGCGTGACGCAGGTGAGCGGCGTGCGCTACCGCTACGACGCCTCGCGCCCCGCGCTGGACCGGATCGTGGAGATCTCGCTCGCGGGCGGCCGGCCGCTCGAGCCGGAGCGGACCTACCTGGTCGCGGTCAACAACTTCATGGCCGGCGGCGGAGACCAGTACGACGCGCTCGGCCAGGGGCGGAACCGGAACGACACCGGCCGGCTGATCCGCGACGCGATGGTGGCGTACGTGCGCGGGCTGAAGGCGAAGGGCCAGGCGCTGGACGTGCGCGCCGACGGGCGGATCGCGTCCGTGCGCGGCGCGTCGGACTGAGGGCCGCCCGGGCCCGGGCGGGGCCGCGAGCCGGGGCCCGTGCGCGAAACGCCCGCTACCGGTAGCTCGAGCCGGCCTCGCCGTTCGTGCCCGTGGCGTCCCCCGGGCCGAGCGTCACGCCGGCGCGCTGGAAGTAGGCGCGGATGCCGGTCGCGAGCTGCTTCGCCATGTTGGCCTGGAACTGCGGGTCCTTGAGCAGGCGCACCTCGCGCGGGTTGTTGATGAACGCGGTCTCCACGAGCACGCTCGGGAACTCCACGCTCTTCAGCACGACGAAGCCCGCCTGCTTGATGCCGCGCGACTCGACGCGCCGGTCGAGCGCCATGTGGTCGAGCAGCGTCTCGGCGAGCAGCTGGCTCCGCTCGAGAATCGAGTTTCGTCGCACCTCGTAGAGCACGTTCACGACGTCGTTCTCGGCCTGCGGCGGCACGCCACCCACCAGGTCGGCGGCGTTCTCGATATCGGCCAGGTCCTGGTCGGCCTGGTCGGTGGCCCCCTTGAGCGACAGGAAGTAGACCTCCGTGCCGCTCCCGCGCCCTCGCCGGCGGGACGAGTTGCAGTGGATGCTCACGAACAGGTCGGCGTTCACCTTCTCGGCGATGGCGTAGCGCTGGCGGAGCGGGATGAAGTAGTCGCCGTCGCGGGTGAGGATCGCGCGCAGCCCCGGGACCTCGTTCAGCCGGTCCACGAGCTTCCGTGCCACGGCCAGCGTGACGTTCTTCTCGTAGACGGGCCCCGCACCGCGGGCGCCGCGGTCCTCGCCGCCGTGCCCCGGGTCCACGACCACCAGCCGGGTGCGGTTCTTCTTCTTCGCCGCGGCGATCCCGGCCAGCCGCTTCTCCTCGTCGGCCCGCGCGCCGGCGCGGTAGACCTCGACCACGACGCGGAACGGCAGGCCGTCGCCCTCGGGGAGCGTGTAGACCTTGAACGTGGCCCCGGCGGCGAGCTTGACCCAGAAGCGCGCGCCCGCGGCGTCGAAGATGGACTCCACCCGCGTCACGGCGCTGTCGTTCACCGCCAGCGAGGTTGCCACGCCGGGCGCCGCGGCGATGCCCGGGGTGGGCACGGCCACGACCAGCTGCGGGCCCGCGCCCGAATCGGGCGCGACCGGGGCCACGGGGGCGCTGAACTCCAGCACGATCCGGGTGCCGCCGGGGTTCGGCCAGGCCCGGATGCCGGTCACCTGCGTCGCGCCCGGCGCGGCGCCGTCCTGCGCGTGGGCCGCGCCGGCGAGCGCGAGGCCCAGCGCCAGCGAGGCGACCCACGCCGCCCGCGGCCCCCGGACCCCGCCCCCGTGATGCGCTTCCGCCACCATGCGCCCTCCCGCCGTCCATGGCGGGACGGGAGGCGACGTCTCTCGCCTCCCGCCCGAGTCCCCCGTTTCTACCGCGTCCGCCACTACTTGTCGAGCTTGAGCGTCTCGAAGCGGGTGGCGCCGTTCCGGTTGACAATCAGCACGATCGGCTTGCCCGCCTTGCGCACCCTGTTGACCTCGGCGCGGAACTCCCGCGTGTCCGAGACCGGCACCCGGTTCACCTCTTCGATGACGTCGTTGACCTGGATGTCCTTGTCCTGCGCCTCGCTCCCCTCGGCGACGTCGGTCACTCTCACGCCCGCGTCCACCTTGAGCTCGGCGCGCTCGCTCGGGGTGAGGTCGCGCACCGACATCCCGATGTCGCCCGCCTCGTCGCCGGGAGCCGGCGCCTGGCGGCCGGCGAGCACGGTCTCGTCGCGGTCGGTGAGGGTGACCTCGGTGGCGATCCGCTTGCCGTCGCGCAGCACGCCAAGGCGGACCTTCGTCCCGGCCGGGGTGTCGGCGATCCTGAGCCGGAACTTGTCGCGGTCGGTCACCGGCTGGCCGTTCATCTCGACGATGACGTCGTTCCGCCGCAGGCCGGCGCGCTCGGCGGGCGAGCCGTCGAACACGCTCTGGATGACAACGCCCTGCTGGCCGCCGAGCCCGAAGCCCTCGGCGATCTCCGGCGTGAGGTTCGCGAGTGTCACCCCCATCATCGCGCGCTTCACCGTGCCGTGCGCCACGAGCTGCTCGGCGACGTGCTTGGCGAGGTTGATGGGGATCGCGAAGCCGATGCCCTGCCCGTTCGTGTTGATGGCGGTGTTGATGCCGATCGCCTCGCCGCGGATGTTCACGAGCGGGCCGCCCGAGTTGCCGAAGTTGATGCTGGCGTCGGTCTGGATGAAGTCCTGGTAGTCGGGCGTGCCGCCGAAGATGTTGAGGTTGCTGCGGCCCTGGGCGCTGACGATGCCGACCGTGACCGAGCCGCGCAGGTCGCCGAGCGGGTTGCCGATGGCGATCGCCCAATCGCCGATGCGCAGCTTCTCGGAGTCGCCGAGCGGCAGCACGGGCAGGTTCGGGCCCTCGATCTTGATGACCGCCACGTCGGTGGCCTGGTCTGTGCCCACGGTCGTGGCCTTGAACGTGCGTCCGTCGTTGAGCGTCACCTTGATGGTCTCGGCGTCGCGCACGACGTGGTTGTTGGTGAGGATGCGGCCCTCCCGGTCGATGATGAAGCCCGAGCCCGAGGACGGCACGCGCTGCTGGCGCGGCATGGGCTGGCCGAAGAAGCGGCGCATGAACTCGTCCGCCGAGTCCTGGCGGTCGCCGCCCACCTTCTTGGTGACGTCGATGAACACGACCGCGGGCAGCGCCTTCTCGACGAGGCCCACGAACGGGCTCTCGGGCAGCGCGGCGGAGTTCGTGACCGCGGCGAGGCGGACGTCGGCCGCGACCGACGGCCGCGGCAGGTCGAGACCGGCGCTGATCCCCAGGCCGAGCACGAGTCCGATCGCGACCAGGGCGGCGGCGCCGAGGAGGTAGCTGCGCGGAGAGGTGAATCGCTGGCGGTTCATCGTGGTGGGTCCTCCGTCCTTCGGTTCCTGCGGTTATCGGCGGTCGGGAGCGTGAAAGCGAGTGTCCGAGAGCTTACGGCGGGCGCCGGGCCACGAGGAAGCGCCTGCCTGTCACATGCCCGTCAAATGCCCGCGTCCCCGCGTGGCCGAACGCACGTTCGGATACGGGAAGCGCCCCGCGGGTTGCAACCGGGCCGTGCGGCGGGCACGGGCGCGGGGATTCCGCCCACGTCTGCGGGGGCCGCCCGCCGCCGGGTCAGGACTTCTTCCAGCGCCCGGGCGGGTGGTTCGCTATGCTGGCGAGCCATGCACGCGGACTCCGTGTTCTTCATCTCCGACGCCCACCTGGGCGTGGAGCCGGCGGAACGCGAGGCGGCCCGCACGGCCCGGCTGCACGACTTCCTGGACTCGCTCCACGGGCGGGCCTCGTCGCTCCACATCGTCGGCGACCTGTTCGACTTCTGGTTCGAGTACCGGACGGCCATCCCGCGCCGGCACTTTCCCACGCTCGCGCGGCTGGCGCGGCTGCGCGAGGCCGGTGTGGACATCGCCTACCTGAACGGCAACCACGACTTCTGGCTGGGCACGTTCTTCCGCGACACGCTCGGGATCCGCACCGTCACCGGGGCGCTCACCGTGGAGGCGCAGGGCCGCCGGCTGTGGCTCCACCACGGCGACGGCCTCGTGGGCGGCGACCTCGGCTACAAGCTGCTGCGCGGCATCCTGCGCTCCCCGGTCAGCGTCGCGCTCTACGGGCTCCTCCACCCCGACCTCGCCATCCCGCTCGCGCACCAGGTCTCGCGCTGGTCCCGGCACTCGCGCGGCGTGGAGCCGCTGCGGCCGGAACGGCTGTGGCGCGAGATCGCCGAACCCGCGTTCAGGAGCGGGCACGACGCGGCGTTGATCGGGCACTTCCATCACGCCTACGAGCGGCGCGAGCCCGCCGGCGAGTTCTTCGTGCTCGGCGACTGGATGGACCGCTTCACTTACGTCGAGCTCCGCGGCGGACGGCTGGAGCTCAAGACCTGGCCGGCCCGCGCCTGAGCGGGGGCCGCGCCGGGCGGGCTCAGAAGCGTGTCGTGAGCGAGAGCCGGTGCGTGTCGTCGAGGTCGAGCCGCGACGGCACCCAGGCGTAGTCCACGCTCACCGCCCGCGCCCGCCAGCCCGCTCCCGTGCTCCACGTGGCGACGTCGTCGCCGGCCCGGAACCCGAGCCTGAGCGCGGCCCCGGCCGGCGAGTCCAGCTCGCCGCCCACGGCGAACAGCAGCTCCCGGCCGCGCGTGGCGCGCGCCTCCAGCGCCACGAGCCCGGTGAGGTTCTGAAACGTCTGCCGCGCGAGCGAGACGCCCGCGTGGAGCGCGGTGGGCAGGGCCACCGGCTGGCCGCGTTCGCCCGAGAAGCTGTAGTGGCCGGCCGGCCCCACGTGGTGGAGGCTCAGGCTCGCGCGCGCGCCGGGCAGCGCCGCCGGCTCCCACGCCGCGCCCGCGCCCATCGCCCAGGTGGTCGCGGCGAGGTCGGCGATCCGCTCGCGTACGGCCTGCGCCGTGAGTCCCAGGCTCACGCCGTTCCCGAGCCTGAAGCCGTAGCCCGCGAGGAACTCGAGGTCGTGGGCTCCGAACGCGCCCACCAGGTTGCCGAGGTCGTCCCGCTCCTCGATCGGCTCCGAGTAGAGCGCCCGGAACGAGGCCGCGATGCCGCCGCCGAGCAGCCGCCCGGCCACGGCGACGTGCTCCTGCCGGAGCTGGAGCCAGCCCTCGGTGTGCGTGGCGGCGAACTGCGAGCCGGCGAAATCTGCGAGCCCCGCGGGATTCCAGAACGCGGCCTCCGCACCACGCGCGACCGAGGCGTAGGCGCCGCCGAGGGCCGAGGCGCGCGCGCCGGCGGGCACTTCGAGGAATGCGAAGCCCGGCTGGGCGGCGAGGGCCGGAGACGTGGCCAGGAGCGCGACGAGCGCGAGCGGGCGGAACGGCTTCAGTCGGACCTCCGGCCTGCGGGTGAACGGCGCTCGGGCGACGGCCCGCCGGCGAGGCGGGCGTCGCCCGAGAGGGGACGCGCAGTATAGGACATCGGCCGGACCGGGCTCGCGCCCGCGGCGCCGGCGCGGGTCAGTTGCCGCCGCCGCGCCCGCCCTTCCCCCGAGGGGGTTCGGGCTTGCCGCGCGGCGGAGACCAGCGCGGCGGGTCCTGCTGCGGGGACGGCTGCCTGTACCCCGGATCGTTCCGCTGGGGTTCCTGCCCGCGAGGCGGATCCTGCTTCGGCGGGTCCTGCCGTGGCGGCTCGCGCCGCGGCGCGTCCTCGCGCGGACGCCACGCCGGCTCGCGCGACGGCGAATCGCCGCGCGGACGCCAGGCCGGTTCCTTCGACGGCGAGTCGCCGCGCGGGCGCCACCCAGGATCGCGCTCGCGCTGCCCGCGCCCGCGCGTCTCGGGCGCGGACGGGCTGTCGCCGGCCCCGGGTCGCGGGACCTCGCGCCAGCGGCCCTGCGGTCGGTCGCCCGACTCGCCGCGCGGTGGCTGGACGCCGCCCTGGGGCCGCACGCCGGGTGCCTGCCCCTGGCCGTCACGACCGCGCCGCACGGGGCGCTCGCTGACGCCCTGGCCCCGATCGCGGTTCATCCAGTCGCGCATGCCACCCCCGGCCGTGCCGGTCTGGCGCCGCACGTCGGACGGCACGAAACCCGGGGGCGTCTCGCCCTTCCGCCAGATCATGCCGCGCGGCGGCGGCGGGGAGTAGCTCACCGGCGCGGGCACCGGCTTGTAGCGCCGGAGCTGCCCGCCCCAGAGGTCGGACCAGCGGCCCCAGCCGTCCCACGCGGAGAACCGGTTCCGGTTCCCGGTCCAGTGGGAGTAACGCGGCGGGCAGTCGGTGCGCACGACGTAGTAGTAGTAGGGCACGTACGAGGTCCACAGATGCGGGCCCCAGTGCCAGCTCCAGTTGACGCGGAAGTCGAACACGCTGCAGCTGGCGTAGTAGGGATCGAACCCGCGCCACCACGCCCAGTAGCCCGGGCGGTGGCAGTCGTTGCACAGGTAACGCGGATAGCGCACCACCTCGTGCACGTAGTAGGTCGTGTAATCGCTCGCGACGCCATCGAGGTCGCCGGGCTGCTCGAGCACGCGGCGGCGGATGCGCTCCATGGCCACGTAGGGGTCGCCCACCACCCGGCCGCGGTCGTCGAAACCCTCCTCCGCGAGCCCGGCGTCCTGCGGAGCTCCCTCGTAGCCGACGCTCGCGGCCTGCGGGTCGAACGGGCGCAGGAACCAGGGCAGGTCGCGGAACGGGCGGTCCGAGGCCACGGCCACGATGAAGCCCTGGCCGGTCTCCCTGCCGACCACCAGCTCGTAGCCGGACTCGTCCGCGGGCAGTCGCATGGTCTGGCGGCCCTCGACGAAGCCCTTCCCGCGCTTCCAGGGGTAGAGAAGGTTCACGGTGCCCTCGGTGTCGAGCTCGTAGACGAGCAGGTAGGCATCGTGCGTCGTGCGCACCTTGACGCGCATGGCGTCGCCCTCGCGGTAGACCGCGTCGTCCCCGCGGTCGGTCCAGACCTCCACGTCCAGCGCACGCGCGGGTGCGGCCGCAGTGCCGAGCGCGAGCACGAGCGCGGCGGCGAGGAGGGCTCGCGGCGGGGCTGTCGGGGTGCGTCTCATGGCGTGCTCCTTATCTCACTCGTGGGGCCGCCGGCGGGCCGGCGGGTGCGGCATGCGGCCAGCGGCTAGCGGAGCCAGGCGATCGGCCGGGGCTCGAGCGACCCCGGCCGGACCGGCCGGGCGCGCAGCTCGGGATTGCCCGGCGCGGTCTGGTAGGCCCAGTCGAAGCTCACCGAGTTGGGGTTCACACCGGTCACCCGGAATTTCGCGTAGTGGTCGTCCCGGGTCCACACGACGTAGCAGTGCCCGGGGATCAGCTCGACGGTGCCGGTGGGCGACCAGCCCTCGCTCGGCGCCCAGTCCACGGCGTCCAGGTTCGAGGCGTAGCCGGCGTCCTGGATGTCCGTGACGAGGTCCCGGGTGAACATCTGATAGATGCTGCCGTTGTAGCCGAAGAAGATGTCGGTGAGCGCATCGGTGGACGAGCGGGTCATGAACGCCGAGAAGTCCCAGCCGGCCCCGGCGGTGCTGTTGACGAAGTTCCCGATCGTGGCGCTGCCCTCGGGGCGCGGCGTGTCGAAGACGTCCTGGACGGACAGCGCGCTCTCGTTGCCGGCGCGGTCCACGGCGGCCACGGCGAAGAAGCGCGTGACACCGTTGGCGAGCGCGGTGACCACGAACTGGGTGGCGGCAGTGGAGCCGACACGGTCGTAGGGGCAGCTCGAGCCGGACGCGCACGGCGCCTGGTAGACGCGGTAGCCGGCCAGGTCGCCCTCGGTGTTCTCGATCCAGCGCAGCGTGACCTCGCCGTCGCCGGTCGTGCTGTAGAGCCCGCGCGGCGCCGCCGGCGGCGTGACATCACGGGGCGCGGTGGTCTCGTTGCAGCCGGTGAGGCCCAGGGCTGCGACGGCCAGCAGGATCGGGATCGCGGTGCGCATGCGTGCCTCCGGGCGAACGGGATCGGGTGCGGATGTCACCCATCCGAAGGGCAACCGCTGTGCCATGAGCCGGAGGCACGCGAACGCGCCGGCGCGCCGGGCGCGCCCGGATGCCAACTCGATGCGGGACAGCAACTTGGGCAAAATGAAACCGCCGCCGGTGAGCGACTCCGGCGGCGGTGCGGTGTGCGCGGCGGACTCAGGTGTGTGATGCGCGCCACACCGGCTGTAAGAAGTGGACACCGGCCATGCTACGCCGCGACTTAAGCCTGGACATCCCCCAGTGTTGGCCTACCTCGCGAGCGACCGGTGTCCGGAAGACCCCCGGGGATGGATCTCTGTGCGCCGGAACCACTGACCGGGTTCTGATTGCGGTCCCGACGAGAGCCGTCCCTCCATCCCACGGAGGATTCGATTCGGATCTGATTGTCCAAGCTAGCCGGTCGTAGAGGACGGTACGTTGTCTGTCTGACGGGGCTCGTACCCTCGACCGGCCCCCAACGTACCGGCTAGCCCAGATCTGCTGCGCGGCGGTGGTCTGCCGGTGCTGCGGCTCTGCTGTTGCGGTCTTCTCTGGAGGTCCCCCCCTCCGCCCGACCACGCTGTGCATCCGCCATGCCAATGGCGTGTCCAATCGTGGACATGCCCCTAACCTGTTGTCATCCTTGTTGTATCGCCTGGATCGCGGCTCGGGCCAACGCGGTCGCTCGACGCCTCCAGGCTCCATGGAATGGAAAAGCAGATGCAAGCGATCGGCCCCGCGCTCCTAAGCCGTTGCGCGGGGCCGATCTGATGATAAAGAAAGTTTCCGGTGACGAATGTGAATCCGCTTTACGGGCGGTTGACCTCCAGGCCGTAGGCGCGGATGCGGCTCAGCAGCGTCGGGTAGCTCAGGCCCAGCTCGCGGGCCACGCGTGCCTTGTTCCCGTGGCAGCGCTCGAGCGCCTCCGCGATCATGCGCCGCTCCAGCTCGGAGACGCTGCGCCGGAGCGTGCGCCCGCCCTTCGGCGCGGCGCCCTCGGGCGCATGGCCGCCGTTCGCGGCGTGGGCCGGCGCGGCCGACCGCTCCTCGCGCAGCTCGGCCGGCAGCAGCTCGGCGCCGAGCACGTCGCCGTCGTCGGCGAGCACGACCATGCGCTTCACCGTCTTCTCCAGCTCGCGCACGTTGCCGCGCCACTCGCTCTCGAGGAACAGCCGCATCACCTCGGGCGCGAAGCCGCGGACGTCCTTCTCCATCTGGCGAGCGAAGAGGGCGAGGAAGTGCTGGGCCAGGACCGGAATGTCCTCGCGCCGCTCCCGGAGCGACGGCACGCGCACCGTGATGTCGTTCAGGCGGTAGTAGAGATCCTCCAGGAAGCGCCCCTCGCGGATACGCTCCCGGAGATCGCCGCCCGTGGCGCAGATGACCCGCGCCTCGACCTTGCGCGTGCGTGTCGCTCCCACCGGGCGGATCTCGCCGCGGTCCAGCACGTGCAGGAGCTTGGCCTGCACGGCCTCGGGGATCTTCTCGATCTCGTCCAGGAAGATGGTGCCGCCGGCGGCCTCTTCGAACAGCCCGGGCTTGTCGCGGGTCGCGCCCGTGAACGCGCCCTGCACGTAGCCGAACAGCTCGGACTCGAGCAGGTGCTCGGGCAGCGCCGCGCAGTTGACCTGCACGAACGGCCGGTCGCGCCGGCTCGACATCTCGTGCACCACCTGCGCGAACAGACCCTTGCCGGTGCCGGTCTCGCCCATGAACAGGACGGTGGCGGAGCTGTCGGAGACCTTGCGCAGGAGCGCCAGGATCCCGGCCACCTCGCGCGACTGGCTGACGATGCGCTCGGTGCCGGGCGTGGGCCGGAGCTGGTCGCGGAGCTGCTGGTTCTCGGCGAGCAGCAGGCTGCGCTGCGCCTCGACCACCGCCACGGCCGCGCTGTTGGCGAGCACCGCGAGCAGGTTCAGCTCGCGCTGCTTGAACGCGCCGAGCAAGTTGTCGTTGAGGCGGTCCACGTAGACCAGGCCGACCGCCTGCGACGGGAAGTTGAGCGGCACGCACACGAGCGAGCCCACACCCTCCAGCGCGTCGGCGAGCGCGCCGCTGAAGCGCGGGTCGGCGGCGAGCCGGCTCGAGAACATGGGGCCGCTCTCGGCCAGGCGGCTGCCCGCGACCGACTCGAGCACGCGCAGCATGCGGCGGGCGCGATCGCGCCCGAGGCCGTGCTGCGCGACGACGTCGAGCCGCCCCGGGGCCGAGGAGAACGCCACGAATCCGCGGTCGCCGCCGGCATGCTCCACCGCCAGCTTCACGATCTGGGCCAGGAGGCCGTCCATGTCCGACGTCTCGCGGAACAGCCGGTTCGCCTCCTCGAGCGCCCGGAACTCGTTGCACGTGGACAGCGACACCGCCACGTACTGGCGCTCGATCTCGCGGCGCAGCGCCATCGCCCGGCCCTCGACCTCGGCGTCGCCGCACTCGGCGAGCCACTGCTCGGCCTGCTCGAGCAGCGACAGCGCCTGGTCGTAGCGTTCGCGCTCGCTCTCGAGCCGCGCCAGGGACAGCAGCGATTCGGCCGCGAGCGGGACCACGTTCAGCTGGCGGAAGATGAGGGCCGCGCGCCGGGCGGCGTCGGCCACCGGCTCGAGCGCGATGCGGTGGCGGACGCTCGCCGACAGGAGCGCCAGGTCTTCGCTCCACGCCGCGAGCGTGGTCGCGAGCTCGAAAAGCTCGCCCAGCTGCTCGAACGCCTGGGCCGCGGCCTGGAGCCGCGACTCCATGCCGTTGGCGTGCCCGCGGACCGCGTCCAGGCGGGCCAGCTCGCGGAGCGCGATCGCGTGCTCGATGCGGTCGCCCGCGCTCTCGGCCATGGCCAGGCCGCGCAGCAGCTGGGCCTGCGCCTCGTCGAGCCGGCCGACCAGCCGGAGCGCGATGCCGAAGCGGATCGTGAGTTCCATCGCCACGTCGCCCTGCGGCGCCTGCGTGCGCGCCTCCTCGAGCGCCGGCTCGATCAGCGCGAGCGCCGCCGGACCGTTGCCGCGGTCCAGCTCGACCTCGCCCAGGAACTCGCGCGCCAGCTCGGCCTCGCGGCGTGCCCCGGCCGCGTTCGCCAGCTCGAGCGCGCGGCGGTGATGCTCCTCGGCGCGGTCCAGCTGATGGCGGCGGCGCGCCAGCATGCCGAGCGCCAGATGGGCGTTGGCTTCGCCGGCGGCGTGCGAGACCTCCCGCGAGATGCGCAGCGACTGGCGGAAGTGCTCGTCCGCCAGATCCCACTGTCCGAGCCGGTAGCGGATGAGCCCCAGGTTCTGGTGCAGGAGCCGCATGCGCGCGAACAGGCCCTTGCGCTCGCTGATCTGCAGCGCCTGCTCGAGGAACCGCGTCGCCTCGCGCCATTCGCGCAGGTTCTTGTGCACGAGCCCGAGGTTGTTGAGCGCGGTGACGAGCCCGTCGGTGTCGTCGATGCGGCGGAACGTGGCGGCGCCGTTCTGCAGCCAGTCCACGGCCTCATGCGGCCGCCCGAGGCGGGCGAGCGCGAGCCCGATCGTGAGCGAGAGCTGCGCCACGGTCTGGTGGTCGTCGGTGTCGCGAAGCACGCGGTAGGCGTGCATCGCGTAGCGCAGCGCCTTTCGCGGCGCTCCCAGCTCGACGTGCAGGTAGGCGATCCGCGACACGACCCGGGCCCGGAGCCTCGGTCCCGCCACGCCGCGCGTCAGGTCCCGGGCGCGGGCGGCGGCTGCGAGGGCCTCGCTCAGCCTTCCCCGGAGCTTCTCCACGTGCGAGACGCGGAGCAGGAGCCGGACGCGTTCCTCGAGCGCCTCGGGCGCGAGCTCGGCCAGCGCCGATCGGTACGACTCGAGCGCATTGCCGTAGGCATCCGCGGCCAGGTGGAGGTCGCCGATCGCTTCGTGCTGCGAGATCCCCGCTTGCGGGGGGAGCGCAGCACGCGAGTCAGGGGGGATCGCTTTCTGCACTTTTCGAACCCTCGAATTCGTCACAAACCCGGAGGGCGACATCGGCGGTTCGTTCCGATGCGCCCGAGCCTCATCGAGAATCGCTGCCCGTGCAGACGTCCCTACGGGAAGCGTTTCGGCAGTTGCAGCAGCAGCACTCGGATCGACCAGTGGAACCGTAGCGCCCAGTCGGACAGTCGCACCCCGCCCGGTGTGTAGGACGAGTAGGGGTTGACCTTCGGCGGGGGCGGCGCGCTGTTGCCACCGACATCCGGCTCGCCTGCCATGGGCCCGGAACTGGGTTTCGCGAGCTTCACGCCGGACAACGAGCCGCGCGTGTCGCGCGTGCTCCCGGCAGCGAAGGCTTCGGAACCCACCACGAAGCTCATGGCCGCCACGAGAACCAAGCTGGTCAGGAGTCTGCTGTGCTGGCGATTCTTCATGCGGTGCCTGCTCCCTCCGTCACTGGCTCCCTCAGTGAGACGAAAAAACCTTTCCGCTCCCCGATGGAGGGACCGGGGATGCTCAACTTCTTTAAGGGGACCGCCTTCGACCTGCCGGGAGTATCCGCCCGCCGCGAGCGAAGCGTCAACGGCTATTGTGCGGCGCCCGGGCGGGGCGCAAGCGGGCTCGGGAGGGCGTCAGGGACCGGGAGGTGCTCCTCCGGCGGGGGCTTGCGGGCCCGGCTCCGGAGCCAGGGCTTCGCGCCACTCCTCGGCGGCGAGTCGGGCCAGGCCGTAACGGAGCCCCTGGGTGGAGCACACGAGCCCGGGCGCCTGGAACCGCTCGAGCAGACCCTCCACGACGAGCGCCCCGCTGCCGACGATGTCCGCGCGGCCCTCTCCCATCACCGGCATCTCGCGCCGTTCGGCCTGCGAGGCGCGCACGATCCGCTCGACGAGCTGGCGCAACCGCTCCGCGGAGACGAACGCGCCCTCCAGGCGGGTGGGGTCGTAGGCGGTCATCCCGGCGTCGAGCGCCGCCAGCACGGTGACCGTGCCGCCCACGCCGGCGAGCACGGCCGTGCGCTCCGGGAATAATGCACAGCCATGCATAAGTTCATCTCGCACCCAGCGGCGCACGAGCTCCAGCTCCGCATCCGACGGCGGGTCGCCCGCAGCCCAGCGTTCGGTGAGCGTCACCGCCCCGAACGGGAGGCTCGTCCAACGCCCGAGCCGGTCGCCCACCCCGCTCACGACCTCGGTGCTGCCACCGCCCAGGTCGAACACCACGCACTGGCTGCCGCGCATGCCCTTGCCGAGCCCCGTGACCACGGAGCGGTACACGAGACGAGCCTCGTCGGCTTCCGACAGGATCCGCACCGGCGTTCCGGCCAGCTCCGCCATGCGCTCCGCCGCGGCCGCGCCGTTGGAGGCCCGCCGCAGCGCCGCCGTCGCCGCCGCGAGCACGTGCCGCGCACCGAGCGAGCGCGCCCGCCGCACGAACTCGCCGACGACCATGCCCGCGCGCTCGACCAGCTCGTCGTCCACGCGCCCGGTCTCGTGCAGCCCGCGTCCGAGCCGGCACGATTCGCCAGCACGAGCGACCGTCTCGAGCCGCTCGCCCCGCGGGTCGGCGTCGGGGATCTCGGCGACCAGCAGCCGGATGGAGTTGGAGCCGATATCTATTGCGCCGACACGCATACTATAGGTAATGCTCCGAGGATCGCGGTTGATCGCCGGGAACCGCGCAGGAACTCGTGGCTGCGTGGGGGATCGGGCCGTGGGTCACGGAGATCGAGCCGGGCTGCGAGCTTCTCGGCACAGAGGTCTCAGAGCAGGAAATCCTCGAGGTCCGACCAGCGACGGGCCGGAGGAGGAGCCGGCGTACTGATACCAGATTCGGCCTCGGCCCGGGCGGGATTGGCGTCGTCCCTCGATTCGCCCGTCAGGCTCTCGGACCCGCGCCGGGCCTCGCCCGTGTGGGGTCGCGCGACCGCTTCCGGGGAGATGCTCCGCGAGCGCGCTCGCGGCCGCGGATCGAGGGATCCGAAAGGCTCGGCCCCGCCGGTCGGGGGCGGTTCCCGCTCGGCGGTGGACGCGACCGGGACGGCGTCGAGCCCGGCCATCGTCCGTCCCGACCCGCGCGAAGCGAGCGCCCCGCGCGGCGGCGAGGCCGGGGGCCGGGTGCCGGGCTCGGCCCGGTCGGCCCCCGAGAGCGAGGCGATCACGGCGCCGGCCTCGGCGTCACGAGGGGCGGGGCGGAAGACCACGCGCTTGCCGTCCCGCCAGCCTCTCACCAGGCCCGCGCGCTCGAGCGCCTGCAGGTGGCGGGTCGTGCAGGACTGGCTCAGGCGCACGGCGCGGGCCAGCTGGCTCACGCTGCGGTCCACGCCCTCGAGGATGAGCGTGAGGAGCTGGAACCGCTTGACCGGAGCCAGGACGGCGAGCGCCCGGTGGATACGGGTGACCTGACGTTCCATTGCATGGCTATGCATACCATCGCGGCCCCGACGGCGCAACGTGCTCCCGTTGCATTCGTTCGGACCCTCGCGCACACTCCGCCTCGATGTCCAACGCCCCGCAGCCGCCCACCCGCTCCGCCTCTGCCCCGAGCTTCTGGGGCCTGAGCCGGCCCAGGCTCCGCCACCACGTGGAGGGCCTTGGCGTGCCCCCGTTCCGAGCCGAGCAGCTCTACTCGTGGGTCTACCAGCGGCACGTCCGCGAGCCGGAGCGCATGACCGACCTCCCGATCGGCTTCCGGCGGGTGATCCCCGCCATCTGCGACCTCGGGCTGCCCGAGACCGCCTCGGTCCACCGGAGCCCGGACGGCGCCACGCACAAGTTCGTCCTCCGGCTCGCCGACGGGGCCCGTGTCGAGGCCGTGAGCATGCGCACGCCCAGGCGGCTCACGTTCTGCATCTCGAGCCAGGTGGGCTGCGCGCTCAAGTGCGCGTTCTGCGCCACGGGGCTCATGGGCCTCGTCCGGAACCTCGAGGCGCACGAGATCGTGGCCCAGGTCGTGGCCATGGGGGACTTCCACGGCTGGCAGGACGAGCGCTTCAACATCGTCTACATGGGCATGGGCGAGCCGCTCGCGAATCTGGGCCCGGTGAGCGAGAGCCTGCGCATCCTGAACGACGAGCGCGGCCTCAACCTGGGCGCACGCCGCATCACGGTGAGCACGAGCGGCCTCGTGCCGCAGATCCGCGAGCTGGCGTCGCTCGACCTGCAGGTCGGGCTGGCGCTCTCGCTGCATGCCACCACCGACCGACTCCGGGATGAGCTGGTGCCGGTCAACCGCCGCTGGCCGATCCGCGAGGTGCTGGACGCCGCGCGCGAGTACGGTCGCAGCGTGGGCCGCCGCGTGACGCTCGAGTACACGCTCATGGCGGGCGTGAACGACCGCGACGAGGACGCCGACCGGCTGGCGGCGTTCGCGCGCGAGCTGCCGAGCAAGGTGAACCTGATCCCTTACAACCCGGTGCCCGGCCTGCGATGGAAGCGGCCGTCGCCCGAGGCGGTCGAGCGTTTCGCGGCGAGGCTCCTGCCGCAGGCCCCCGCGGTCACCGTGCGACGCACGCAGGGCGGCGACATCTGGGCCGCCTGCGGCCAGCTCGGTGGACTCACGGCGGAGGGCTAGCCCCGCCGGGGCCTCCCGCCCCCCGCGTTCGGCGGCCCGCGGCGCCCGCGCGTAAGCTCGCGCCGCGATGACCCTCCGCACCCGGCTGTTCCTGGCCATGTTCGCGCTCGCGCTGGCGCCCACGCTGGTGTTCGCGTGGTACACGCTGGTCCAGCTCCGCTCCGCCACGGCACGCTGGTACCAGGCCGACGTCGAGCACGCGCTCGAGTCCGCGCTGGAGACGAACCGCGCCGCGCTCGACCGGCTCGAGGCGCTCGCGCTCGAGCGCGCGGACGCGTGGGCGCTCGCGCTCCCGGGCGTGGCGGCCGACCCGGCGCAGCGCGAGGCCATGCGCCGCGGACTGGCCGAAGCGGGGCTCGAGTTCGCACAGGTCTACGAGGCGGACTCCACGGGCTGGACGCTGGCGGCGACCGTGGTCCCGGCGGGCCGCACGCTGCCGGGCGCGCCGCACCTCGGCGACGCGCTCGGCGAGGCGCTCGCGGACGACCGGCTCGTGCGCACGCCCTCGGGCGTGCTGGCCGCGGTCGCGCCCGTGGGCGACGGCGTGCTGCTCGCGACCGGCGTGCGGCTCAACCCGGGATTCTGGGAACGACTCGCACAGGTGCGCCAGGCGCGCGGCTTCTACGGGCGCGTCGGCATCCTCGTGGACCTGCAGCGACAGCGCGTGTGGCTCACGATCCTCGGCCTGGTGCTGGCGATCGCGACGGCCGCGGCGCTGCTCTCGCGCGCGCTCGCGGGCGGCATGATCCAGCCGCTCGCCCGGCTCTCGGACGCGCTCGAGCGAGTGCAGCACGGCGGCGAGCGCGAGCCGCTCGCCGAGTCCGGCCCGCGCGAGCTGGCGAGCCTCGCCGCGTCGTTCAACGCCATGACCTCGCGCCTCGCCGAGGCGCGCGGGGCGCTGCAGCGCGCCGAGCGCGAGGCCGCGTGGCGCGAGGTGGCGCGCAAGCTCGCCCACGAGCTCAAGAACCCGCTCACACCCATGACACTGTCGCTCCACCGGCTGCAGCGCCGCGTCGAGCTGGTGCCCGAGCGCGAGCGCGCGGCGGTGCGCGACAGCATCGCCGCGCTGCTCGAGGAGATCGCGAACATCACCCGGCTCGCCGACAGCTTCGCCCAGTACGCGCGCATGCCGGTGCCGCGGCACGAACCGCTCGACCTGGCGGAGCTGGCGCGAGGCTGCGCCGCGCTGCACGAGCCGGAGCGGGTCTCGCTGCGGGTGGCGTGCGAGTCGCCGCTCCCGGTGGTGGGCGACCGGTTGCTGCTCTCGCGCGCTCTGCATAACCTGCTGCTCAACGCCATCGAGGCGAGCGCGGAGGACGGCGAGGTCGAGCTGGTCTCTGGCGCCGCCGGCGGGGTGGCCTGGTTGGAGGTGCGCGACCGCGGGCCGGGGCTCCGCCCGGACGTGGCCGCGCGCGCGTTCGAACCGTACGTGAGCACGAAACAGCGCGGCAGCGGGCTCGGGCTATCGCTCGTGCGCGACATCGCCACGCAGCACGGGGGGGACGTCACGCTGGCGGATCGCGAGGGCGGCGGCGCGGTCGCGCGGCTCTCGCTGCCGCTGGGCGCGAGGAGCGGCGATGGCTGAGCGCGAGCGGTACGCGGTCCTCACCGTGGACGACGACGCCCGCATCCGGCGCCAGCTGTGCGCGGTGCTGGAGGACGAGGGACACGAGACGGGCGAGGCCGCGAACGCACAGGCCGCCTACGAAGCGCTCGAGCGACGCCGCTGGGACGCGGTGCTGCTCGACCTGTCCATGCCCGGCGAACACGGGCTCGACGCGCTGGTGCGGATCCGCGACCAGGCCCCGGACACGGCGGTGATCGTGGTCTCGGGCGAGAGCACGCTCGAAAACGCTCTCAAAGCCGGGCAGCGCGGCGCGTTCGACTTCGTCGCCAAGCCACCCGAGCCCGAACACCTGCTCGCAGTGCTGGACGAGGCGGTGAAGGTGACGCGCCTGCGCCGCGGCGAGGCGTCCGCGGCAGGGCGCGGCCCGGGCGGGGCGGCCGCGGGGGCGGTGCCGGACGCCTCGGCGCCGCTCGGCATCCTCGGCGACTGCCCGGCCGTGGAGCGGATGCGCGAGCAGATCCGTCGCGTCGCCCCGAGCAACGGCCGCGTGCTGATCACGGGCGAGAACGGCTCGGGCAAGGAGCTGGCCGCGCTCGCGATCCACGCGCTGTCCCGGCGCGCGAACGGCCCGTTCGTGAAGCTCAACTGCGCCGCGATCCCCAAGGATCTGCTGGAGTCGGAGCTGTTCGGCCACGAGAAGGGCGCGTTCACGGGCGCGGTGGCGGCCAAGAAGGGCCGCCTGGAGCTGGCCGACGGCGGCACGCTCTTCCTGGACGAGATCGGCGACCTCGCGCTCGAGGCCCAGGCCAAGCTGCTGCGGGCGCTCGAGACCGGCGAGCTGGAGCGCGTGGGCGGCACGCGCACGGCCAAGGTGGACGTGCGGCTGCTGGCCGCGACCAACAAGGACCTCGCGGCCGCGGTCCGGGGCGGCAAGTTCCGCGAGGACCTCTACTTCCGGCTGAACGTGCTGCCGGTGGTGGTGCCGCCGCTCCGCGAGCGCAAGGCCGACGTGGCGCGGCTCGCCCAGCACTTCCTCGACCGCTTCGCCGAGGCCGAGGACCGTGGCCGCATGACGCTCGCCGACGACGCGCGCGAACTGCTCGAGGAGTACCACTGGCCCGGGAACGTGCGGGAGCTCAGGAACCTCATGGAGCGCGCGGTGGTGCTCGTCACCGGCGACCAGGTCGGCGCGGCCGACCTCGACCCGTGGCTCGAGGCGCCGCCGGACGAGGGCGCGGACTCGGGCCTGAAGGGCAGGGTGGCCCGGAGCGAGATCGACACCATCCGGCGCGCGCTCGAGGCCGCGGCATGGAACGTGACGCAGGCCGCCGCCGGGCTCGGGATCGACCGCACCAACCTCCACCGCAAGATGCGGAAGTACGGGATCGAGCGCCGCTGACGCCCCCACCGCCGGCCACGGGCGTATTCGGCCGGGCAGGGCGGAACAGCGGGCAGGTGAGGCGCTCGACAGGGCACGGCGCCCGCGCCGGCGGCACGTGGCCCGGCCCGGGGGCGACCGCCCGGGCGGTGGCGCCACTCGCCGTGGCCGGCTCGCGACGGACGGCTCGCGGATCCGGTCGCCCCGCACTCCCAACCGCTTCCGGCACGGCGGTTTGCGCCGCCCGGCGACGCGGCTATCGTGGTACGGGGCTTGCCTTGCGACACCGGGCGAACCCCCCGACATCCGCGGAGGCCCCGTGAACGCGCTGCGCCCGATCCTCACCGTCCTGCTCGCCTGCGGCCCGCTTCACGCCGCGAAGGCCGGCAACGCCCCCGCGGGCGAGCGCCCGCTCGAGCGGCCGGCCCTGGCCGCCGCCGACACCGGCGCGGCCCCGGCCCGAGTCACCCGCGTGGACACGCTCCGTTTCCGCCCGAGCCTCCACTTCTTCGACAGTACCGGTCACGAGCCCCAGCTCCCCGAGCAGGAGCTGCCGGTGCAGGCGGCGGAGGCGACCTGGCTGCGCGCCCCGATGGGCGACCACCTCCTCGACCCTCCCGACCCGTGGAGCGCCGAGGAGCCGATGCGCACGCAGAAGTCGGTGCTGACGTTCGACTACAACCGCGTGGACCCGTTCCGGCCGGGGTTCCACTACCAGGCGCAGCGGCCGCTCACCATGTACCCGCGGCTCGGCGCGCGGATCGAGTACGCGACCGGCCGCCAGCGGACGCTGTACGGGATCCGGATGGAGCAGCCGCTCCTGCCCACCGCGCGGTTCGTGTTCGGGTTCGGGCTCGTTCGGCGCACCGAGCACGCCGACCTGGAGCAGGTGGACGACGCCGAGAACTCGCTCGCGCTGCTGCTCGCGCGCACGGACTACCGCGACTACTTCGAGCGCGAGGGCGCGGGGGCGTACGTGTCGTGGCGGGTGCCCGACTTCTCGACCGTGAGCCTGCACATCCGGGGGGACGAGTACCGCTCGCTCCCGGCCTACCTCGGGACCCGGTCGTGGTTCCACCGCTCGCGCCCGCTGCGGCCCAACCCGGCCGTCGACGACGGCCGCACGCGCTCGGTCGTCCTGCGGCTCGAGCGGATGGCACGGCGTTCGGCGGCGACGCGCGCGGGGTTCTACCACTGGGTCGAGCTGGAGCGTGCCGGCGGGGATCTGGGCGGCGACTTCGACTTCCTCCGGCTCCTCGCCGACGTGCGCAGCGTGGTGCGGCTCTCGCCCGCCACGACGCTGTCGCTCCGCGGCGTGGCCGGCTCGTGCGCCGACGGCGCGCTCCCGGCCCAGAAGCGCTTCCCGGTGGGCGGCGTGGACGGGCTGCGCGCGCACGCGTTCCGGGCGTACGCCGGAGATCAGGTGGTCCTCGCCCAGGCCGAGTACACGGTGGGCCTGTGGGCGCTCCGCGGCGAGGGATTCGAGGCCGGGCTGCACGCGATCGCGTTCGTGGACGCGGGCAGCGCATGGAGCAGCCCCGACGCCCGCTGGGACCTCGCGCGACAGCACGTCGCCACCGACGTGGGCTTCGGGCTCGCGAGCGGCGACGACGGCGCGCGCGTGTACGTGGCGCGCAACCTGAACGACCGGGGCGCCGGCTACGTCTGGTCGTTGCGCCTCCAGCGGCCGTTCTAGCGCGACGGGCTCCCCTTGCTCCCCGGCCGCTCCCTCCCCCCTCTCCGCCGCCCGGCCGCCGCGCCGGCCGGCGCGGGGGCGCGCTCGTCCGTCTACGGGCGGCCGGGCTGGAAGGTCGCGGCGGGCGTGCTCGCGCTGCTCGCGTTCCTCGGGCCGCCGGCGCGGGCGCTCAAGCTCACGTCGATCCGCCCGGCGCGCGATGCGGAGCAGCGGCTGTGGGTGGAGCTCCGGCTGGAGGAGGTGTTCGAGAAGCGGGTGGCCGAGAGCCTGAGCCGGGGCATGCCGTCCACGCTCACGCTTCGCGTCGAGTTGTGGCGGCGGCGGAACGGCTGGTTCGACCGGCTCGAACGCACCGCCGAGAGCACGGCGCGGCTCCGCCGGGACGTGGCAGGCGAGACCTGGCGGCTGGAGCGGCTGGGCCTCTCCCCCGTGGTCGTGAGCTCGCTCGACTCGCTCCGGATCGCGCTCGAGCGGAGCACCGTCCTGCCCGTGGGCTCGCTGGAGCGGGTCCCGGCCGAGGCCCCCTGCTACGTGGTGGTGAGCGCGTGGCTCCGGCCGTTGAGCCTCGAGGACGTGGACGAGGTCGAGGGCTGGCTCTCGGGCGAGGTGAGATCGAAACGCAGCTCGGGGCTCGGGATCCTCACCGGCCTCCCGCGCTCGCTGTTCGACGCGGCGCGCAACTTCGCCGGCTTCGGCGACGAGCGCGCGCGGCTCATCAGCGCCGACTTCACGCCCGCGAACGTTCCGCTGCTTCCGCGCTGACTCGCGGCGGCGGACCGCCCGGCGTCCTCCGGGTGGCGCCGCCGGTCGGCCCGGCTCAGCGAGCCAGCACGACGCGGGCGGCGCCGCCGCGGCCGTCGCGCGCGCGGGCGAACACGACCGCGCCGCGCACCGCGCGCCCGCCGGCGTCGCGCCCGTCCCAGATCCAGGCCACCGCGTGCTCGCCCGGGGAAGCCGCCACGCTCGCGAGCCGGCGGCCTGCGGCGTCGAACACGTCGAGCACCGGGGCCCCGGCGCCGAAGCGCGAGAAGCAGACCGCGCCGCGCGCGAGCGGCGGCGCGAGGAGTCGAGGCTCCCCGGCTCCCGTGCGGGCGCCGGCGAGCGACTCCATGAACGAGGCCAGGCCCGCCACGGTGGTCGGGTGGGGCAGGTCCGGGTTCTCGATCGTCCCGGTGCTGTTGGCCGCGCTTCCGCCGAACAGCGCGCGGAAGTCCTCGGCCCAGATCTCGTGCGGCCGGTCGGCGTGGGGCGCGTCGGGGGAGTGAACCGCGGGATCGAGCCCGCGCAGGCGCGCGTACTCGCGCCAGCCGCCGGCGTCCGAGTCCGGGAGCAACGCGTACTGGATGACGTGACCCAGCTCGTGGACCAGCTCCGCGTGCTGGTGCTCGCGCGAGAGCGGCCGCACACCGGGCGAGAGCAGGACGAGGCCGGGCCCGGCGGCGGATTCGAGCTGGTCGCGCCGCGGGTAAGGGAGCAGGAACACCTCGGCCGAGACCCCGGCCATGGGGAACGTCACCTGGGCGATCGCGGTGCGGACTTCGTCGGCCTCGAACGCGTGGAAAGCGCCGTCGCCGGGGTTGACGATGGCCGGGTCGTACGGGCTCGTGACCAGCTCGAACCGCGCGCCGCCCGGGAGCTCGAGCCAGAGCCGCCCCCCATCGAGCCGGCAGTGGTCGCGGAGCGTCTCCGCCGCGTCGTGGACGACGATGCCAGCCACGTGGGGGCGGAGGGCCCGGAGCTCCGAGGCCCCCGCGGCCGCGGCGACGAGGGTCGCGGCCATGCCCGCGACCGCCGGAAACGATCGGAGGCGCCGCGGACCGGGAGCGGGCGCGGCGGGTCCGGGTGGCGCCGGGCGGAGGTGGGAGCCCATGCGTCCACCCCCACGCGACGAGTGTGCCAGCCCGCGCTCGCTGCACGCCCGCGGCGGGCGGAACGCACGCGCGCCTCAACCTCCGCGCGGGCAGCGTGTTCCGCGCCTGGGCGGTCGCTGCGCTCGGCGTGACCGTCGCGAGTCGCATCGCGGCGCGGGCGCTCGCGGGGGTATCGGGCCCTCGGGAGGGGTGCCGATTGGGTCGGCTCGCCCAGCGCCGCGTACGTCGCTCAAGTCCAAAGGATGGCCGTGGCGGGGCGGGTCAGGTGCCCGTCACGGCTCCGGGCGCGTGGGACGGCTTGGGCGAAGTTCCCGGGGTGTCGAGGCCCACCTCGCGCGGGCGCGACCCGCCGCGCGAGAGCAGGATCGCACCGGTGCCGATCGCCGACAGCCCGAGCACCAGCAGCACGCCGAGCATCACGAAGAACAGCGCCACGGTGCGGACCATGCCCGGTGTCTCCCACAGGATCGCGCCGAAACCGAACACCGACGCGACCAGCAGCGAGCCCGAGAGGAGCGGTCCCATGATGCGGCCATCCTCCGGGCGCCGGCGCGTGAGCTTGCAGCCGAGCACGCAGGTCGCCGCGATCTGGCCCAGATAGGCGACGGCGACGAACACGAGCGGCAGGAAGACCGCGATCGGGATCCCGACCACGGTGACCATGAGCATGAGCATGGTCACGAGCATGAGCGGCCCCGACGCGACGCCGATGGCGAGCGACGCCGCGGTCCGCTGCGACGAGGTCACGGCGACGCGCGTGAGTCGCAAGGGGAACAGCGCCGCGGCCGCCCAGCCGAAGAACAGCGTCACGAGCCACGCCAGCACGATGCCGCTGAGCACCACCGGCAGCCCCGGCAGGCCCAGCGTGAGCGGCAGGAAGCCCGCCTGCACGGTGTCGCCGCTCACCCTGGCCCCCGGGTCCTCGCGTATGGCCCCGCCGACCGCGACCGCGTCGCCGCGCACGACCGCCTCCGAGCGCAGGTCCACGGAACCGAACACGGCCACCACCGAGCCCGAGACCTCGCCGTCCACGCGCACCGAGCCGAACACCGCGACCACGTCGCCCTCGACGCGCTCGCCGCGGCCCACCTCGGCGTCCGAGAACAGCCGCACGATGCCGCTGCCCTCGCTGCGCACGACGATCGGTCCTGCCTCGATGTCGCCGCGGATGGTGATGCGCGACGAGTCGCTGTCGGAGCCCGTGGACGAGATCGAGATCTCCCGGCCGTCGATGGAGATGCGCTTGGTGACGCGGCCACCGCTGCTGACGACGGTGGCGTCCACGACGTTGCGGGCCGCGGCCGGCGCCGGCGCGGCCGCGTCGAGCGCGAGCGGCGCGAGCAGCGCGAGGACGAGTGGCCTAGAGGCCCAGAAGTCCGACATGCGGGAGCTCCCCGGTCGTGCGGCGCGCGCGCGCGCGCATCCACCAGAACAGGGCCGCGCACACCGTCACGGCCGCGATCAGCGTGAGCCACACGACGGGCTGCGCGAGAGCGCCCCCGAGCAGCTTGAACAGCCGGCCCGCGGCGCCGCCGCCCGCGAGCGTCTCGCCGAGCCGCACGAGGCCGTCGCCCAGCGAGCGGAGCACGAACGTCCCGGTCTCGGTGAGCGCGCGCGTGCCCGCGGCGATGATGCCGTGCAGCCAGGCGCTCGGGCCCGGCAGCACGAACGCGGAGCCGATGGCGACGAGGCTGGCGGCAAGCGCGCCGGCGTAGCCCAGGCCGAGGACGCGCACCCAGCGCGGCGGCCGGTGCGGCAGGACCGCCTCCATGACGCGGTCGAACAGCTCGGGACGCGGGTCGAGGAGCGGCAGCGCGCGCAGCTCGCTGAACACCACCCGGTACGCGGCCGCCTCGGCCTCGCACGCGGGGCAGCCGGCGAGGTGGGCCTCGAACCGGGCCGCCTCGGCCGGCGGGAGTTCTCCGTCCAGCCAGTCCTGGACCTTGAGCGTCTCGTTGCAGCGGTTCATGACGGCCCCTGGATGCGGTCCTTGAGCAGCGCCCGCGCGCGGTGGATGCGGGCCTTGACGGTCCCGAGCGGCAGGTTCAGCGCCTCCGCGATCTCCTCGTACGACAGGTCCTGCTGGTGACGCAGCATGACGACGATCCGGTAGTGCTCCGGGAGGCTCGCGATGAGCCGCGAGGCCCGGTCCTCCTCCTCGGCGTGCGAGGTGACCTCGTCGGGCCGGAGCCCCGTGTCCTCGACGTCGAGTTCGCGCTCCTCGATGGACCCGGGCTCGTTCACGGTCAACGACACCGTCTTCACCCGCCGCCGCCGGAGATGGTCGATCGCGAGGCGGGAGGCGATGGTGAACACCCACGCCGCGAACGGCCGCTCCGTGTCGTACCGGTCGAGGGCCCGGAACACGCGGACGAAGGTCTCCTGGACCAGGTCCTCGGCATCCTCGGCGCTCCGCACCACGCGCATCAGCACGGAATAGACCGGACGCTCGTACCGCCGAACCAGGTCCCGGCAGGCCCGCTGGTCTCCCGACAGGCACCGGCGGACGAGTTCGGCATCTTCTCCGCCGCTCACGTCCCCGGGGTCCACATGGCGCTACGGGGCCGAGCGGCCGGAGGTTTCATGTCGAGGCACATTAGGTTCGCCGTCAGGAGCGGGTCAAGACTCGGCCCCGGAACGTGTTCCGGCCGCGGATGGAGCGGCCGGGACGCGTTTCGGACACGCTCCGCGGGGCCGCCTCGATCCGGTCCACGGGCGTGCGATCCGCGATGGGGCGCGGCCGGCGCGGCGGCGCTCCGCGGCCCGGCGCGGGCACCCGGGCGGGAGCCTGCGGAGGCCGCGTCCGGTTTGCGGGAGCGCGGCGTCCGGGGCTAGCCTGCCACGACATGATGACCATCTCCGCGCTCCACGCCCGCGAGATCCTCGACTCGCGCGGCAACCCCACGCTCGAGGTGGAGTGCGTCCTCGAGGGCGGCGGCCGGGGCCGCGCCGCGGTCCCGTCGGGCGCGTCGACCGGCGAACACGAGGCCATCGAGCTCCGGGACGGTGACGCCAGGCGCTACCGCGGCAAGGGCGTGCGAAAGGCCGCGGCGGGCGTGGGCGAGAGCATCGCCCCGGCGCTGCTCGGCATGGACGCCCACGACCAGGCCGGCGTGGACGCCCGGCTGCTCGAGCTGGATGGCACCCCCAACAAGGGGAAGCTGGGCGCGAACGCGTTGCTCGGGGTCTCGATGGCGGTGGCGCACGCCGCCGCCGACGCGCTCGACGTTCCGCTCTACCGGCATCTGGGCGGCGTGCACGCGCACGTGCTGCCGGTGCCGCTCATGAACGTGGTGAACGGCGGGGCGCACGCGGACAACAACGTGGACCTCCAGGAGTTCATGATCGTGCCGCTCGGGGCGCCCAGCTTCCGCGAGGGGCTCCGCTGGGGCGTGGAGGTGTTTCACGCGCTGCACGCCGTGCTGAAGAAGCGCGGGCTCGCCACGGCCGTGGGCGACGAAGGCGGCTTCGCGCCGGACCTGCGCTCCAACGAGGAGGCGCTCCAGGTGCTGCTCACCGCCATCGAGGCCGCCGGCTACAAGCCCGGCGAGCAGGTCGCGCTGGCGCTCGACGTGGCGGCGAGCGAGCTGTGGCAGGAGCAGGGCGGCGGCTACGTGCTCGCGGGCGAGGGCGGCAAGAAGCTCTCGAGCGAGCAGATGGTGGACTGGTACGCCGAGCTGTGCACGCGCTACCCCATCGTCAGCATCGAGGACGGCCTCGACGAGAACGACTGGAGCGGCTGGGAGAAGCTCACCCGCAAGCTCGGCGACAGAGTGCAGCTCGTGGGCGACGACCTGTTCGTGACCAACGTCACCCGGCTCTCGCGCGGCATCCGCGATCGCATCGGCAACTCGATCCTGGTCAAGGTGAACCAGATCGGCACGCTCACCGAGACGCTGGCCGCGGTGCAGATGGCGCAGCGCGCCGGCTGGACCGCGGTCATCTCGCACCGCTCGGGCGAGACCGAGGACGTGACCATCGCCGACCTCGCGGTGGCGACGAACGCCGGCCAGATCAAGACCGGGTCGCTCTGTCGCACGGACCGGGTGGCGAAGTACAATCAGCTCCTGCGCATCGAGGAACAGCTCGGCGCGAGCGCCGAGTACCCCGGGCGCGCCGCGTTCCGCGCGACGCGCTAGCACGCGCGCCCCGGCACGGACGCCCGGGGCGGAGGGCGACACAGGGAGGTCCCGCATGAAGCCGCGCGATCGCAGCCGCCGGTTCTTCGCCCGCCCGCTGGGCGGGGCGCTCGGCGCCGGGACGCTGCGCGTGCCGCGCTGGCTGTGGCTGGTGGCGGCGCTGTGGCTGGCCTGGGTCACCGTGCTCTCGGACCACAGTTTCTGGCGCATCGCCGAGCTCAAGCGCCAGATCGCGCAGGCCGAGCGCGACACGCGCGACCTGAAGCAGTCCACCGACGAGCTGGAGGCGCAACTCCGCGACCCGTACGAGCGCCGGTTCCGCGCCGAGGAGATCGCGCGCACCCAGCACGGCTGGGCCGGTCCCGACGAGGTCGTGTACCGCTTTCGCGGCGACGCCGCGAAGGGCGACACCGCGCGCTGACCGAAGCGGGACGCCCGGGCCGCGGCGACGCCCGACGGGGGAAGCCCGCGCAGGGCCCGCTAGAAGCCGATGCCGGCCGCCATCCGGAGGCCGATGCCGCTCACGTCGAGCGTGAACGGCTTGCCCGTCGCGGGGTTCAGCACGACCTGCCCGGTCTGCTCGTCGATGAAGTCGGTGAGCACGCCGCTCCGGAAAATGCCCGAGAGCAGAATCGAGTAGCGCGACGCGAAGAACATGTGCACGCCGCCCTCGGCGTAGTAGCCCGTGCCGTCCTGGGTGGCCGTGTTCTTGAACGATCCGCCCAGCTCCGCCGTGGTCGCCGAGTCCGTGCCCGCGAGCGCCTGCAGGAACTCGGTGCGCGTGTGCGTGTACTGGACGAGGCCGCCGCCCCAGAACACGCGCGCCTGGAAGTCGCCCTGGTTGTAGGGCTGGAGGTAGTAGCTCGCCCCGACGTGCACGGGCACGGTGATCAGGTCCGCGCGCACGTTGATGGAGGTGACCAGCGCCGGCAGGTACTCTTTGGCGGACTTGGCGCGCAGGTGGCCGACTCCCGCGTTGAGCGACAGGTTGCGGATCACGAAGTAACGCAGCTCGGCGTCGAACATGGTCGTGAAGCCCACCTTGTCGAGCGGCTCGAACCCGCGCGGCGCGGGAGTCAGCACGGTGCGGCTGTACCAGTCGAGGCCCTGGTTGAAGTCGTCGGCGTTGATGGCCGTCGGGATGCCGGAGATGGCGAGATTGAGCCGGTGCACCTCGGCCGCGGCGCGCGCCGCCGAGGGCGTGAGGAGACCCGACAGGACGAGGGCCAGGACGGCGAACCGGGAGCGGGACAACGGGACCTCCATGCGATTTCGGGGCGATCGGCCCGGAAGACAGGGCCCGGTCAAGGCGGGCCAGCATACCCAGCGCCGGAACCGGGCCGCAACCGCCTGCTCCGCAGGCGATTGTGCGCGGAGTCCGGCCGGGCACGCTTGACACCCCTCGCCGTGCGGACCTATGTTGCCCCTACCTGATGCGGGGTGGAGCAGCCTGGTAGCTCGTCGGGCTCATAACCCGAAGGTCGCTGGTTCAAATCCAGCCCCCGCTACCAA
>CAZSQX010000013.1:0-90481 GCA_964609125.1 uncultured bacterium | reverse complement strand
GACGTCGATGCCCTGGTGGCAGACGCTGGTGCAGACGTTGCACGAGATGCACTTCGGCTTCTCGGGCACGATGGCGAACCGGCTGAAGCGCGCCACCACGTTCATGAACGCCGCGAGCGGGCAGGCGAACCGGCACCAGACGCGTCCCGAATAGCGAAAGTAGAGACCGAGGCCGAGCACGCCGCCGCAGAACACGTCCACGGACCACTTGTAGCTGAGCGGGTTCAGGAGCGCGCCGCCCGGCGAGCGGCCTTCGGCGAGCAGGTCGAACGCCGCTCCGAGCCCGGTCGCGGGGGCCGCCCACGCCGCCACCCTCAGCGCGAGCAACGCGAGCGCGGCCGCGAGGAACACCTGCCCCACGAGGTTCAGCCGGTTCCAGCCGGGGCCGTGCGGCATCCGGCCGCGGTGCGCGTCGCCCAGGGTCTCGGCCAGCGCGCCGCACGAGCACACCCAGCCGCAGTAGGCGCCCTTGCCCCAGCGCAGGACGGCGAGCGGGATGAGGACGAGCGTCTGCAGGGAGCCGATCGCGATCCAGGCCCACAGCGGCTGGTGCGTGAAGACGTTGTAGACGTTGAGCGGCCACGCGAGGATGAACCCGTACGCGCGCCAGTACGCGCGCGGGTGACCCCACTCCGGCCAGTTCCCGGCGGCCAGGTCGGCGGCCGGGATCGTGCGCTCGAACAGCGCGTCCGCGACCGCCCTGCCGGCGCCGGCGTCGAACGCGCCGTTGTAGCCGAGCCAGGGCAGGAGCAGCTCCGGCAGCAGGAAGAGCGGGAACGCCTGGATCAGCACGAGCGTGAGCGTCTGCCGGGCGACGTAGGGCGTGGGACGGCGGCGCACGCGACCTACGCCGAACCAGCCGACGATCAGCGTGTAGAGGACCGTGTAGTAGAAGGCGCGGCCCTGCATGGAGACGGCGAGCGTGCCCACCACGGTGCTCCGGTCGGCCACCTGTGCCGCCCACCATCCGCCGAGCGAGGCGACGAGGCCGGGCGAGTCGCCGGGCCAGCCCCAGCGGGACCACAGGGCCCAGTCGAGGAAGCCCGCGGCCTTCCAGTCGAGCAGCAACGCGAGCACGACGAGCGACACCGCGAGCGCGACCGTCCCGCGGCGCGTGTGCTCGCCGGCGAGGCGCACGCCCGAGCGCCGCAGGAACGCGAGCGGCGCCTCGCGACCCACCATCGCGAACACGACGTCGTTCCGGAGCGTCGTCACGCCGGGTGAGGGGCCCGCCGCGGCGTCGGCGGAGGCCGCGCCAGGCACGGAGGCCGCCCCGGCGTCGGCGGAAGCCGGGCCGGCGGACGCGCTCTTCGCCGCCGCGAGCACGACCTCGCCTTCCCGGACCTCGCGCACGACCGTGCCGAGCTTGAGCTCGAGCGCCCCGCTCGCCACGCGCGCCTCCACCGCGGCGACGTTCGCGGGCTTCGCGCGCACCAGCCGCGGCGCGCGGCAGGAGAGCGTCGTACGAGCGCCGGCGTCGGCGAGCGCGGCCGCGGCCTCGAGGCCCGTGTCGCCGCCGCCCACCACGAGCACGTCGCGTCCGCGGAAGTCGGCCGGGTCGTGCAGCCGGTTGAAGACCTTCCCGGAGTCCTCGCCCGGGACCCCGAGCCGTCGGAAGTCGCCGCTCCGACCGATCGCGACGAGCACAGCGCGGGCGCGCCGCGTGCGGCCGTCGTGGAGGCGCACGAGCAGCCCGCCTCCGCGCCGCTCGACGCGCTCCGCCCGCCCCGGTGTGACGGCGATGCCCGCAGCCAGGACCTGGGCGCGCAGCTCCTCCACGAGCGGCTCCTTGACGCTCGCGCTCACCTGCAACGAGCCCTCGGGGATCATCCCGGCCGGGTAGGTGAAGATGGGCTTCGCGCGAGGGAAGTTGACGAGCGTCGAGAACGGCTCGCTCGCCTCGAGCACCTCGAAGCCCATCCCCAGCCGGCGCGCCTCGAGTGCTGCGGCCATCCCGGACACCCCGGCGCCAAGGATGAGCACGTCGGGCGCGCACTCCGCCGCGTTCCCCGGGTCGCGACCGCCCCCGCCACCCCGGCCGAGCTGGAGGTGGATGGCACGCATCGCGCGCACCCCCGAGTCGAGCGCGAACTTGAGCAGCGGGATCCCCCGCAGGTCCCCGCTCACGAAGAGCCCCGGCACGTTCGTTCTCCCGTCCCCGTCCGTGACCGGGAGCGGCTCGACGCGGCCCGCGGGCCAGTCGAGGTGGAGCCAGCGTGCGTAGCGGGAGAGGACCGACGGCATCGGACGCTCGGGGTGGGTTCGGTTGACGGGCCGGCCGCAGGCGCCGGCGCGGTCCGCCGGGTCGCTCGTGCCCGGGAGCTTACGGGAGCGACGCCCGGGAGTGTGACCGGGACCCACGGAGGGCGTGAACGAGCTTCTCCCGATTGGACAGCCGCACCCCGGGGCGGCTAAACCCCGGCGACCATGGACCCGTCCCCGGCCCCCGGCCGCTCGCTCCTCCGCCGCCTCGCCGCCCCGGGCGATGGGCTCCCGCGCCCGTTCTGGGTGCTGTGGGCCGGCATGTTCGTCAACCGCTGCGGGAGCTTCGTCGTGCCGTTCCTCGCCGTGTACCTCACCCGGGAGCGCGGCTACGCGGTGGCGACCGCCGGCCTCGTGGCGGCGGCCTTCGGCGCCGGATCGGCGGCGGCGAGCGCGCTCGGCGGCTGGCTCGCGGACCACGTCGGCCGCCGCGCGACGCTGGTCGGCGCGCTGTTGCTCGGCGGCCTCGGGATGATGGCGCTCGGCTTCGCCCGCGAGCTCCCGTTCATCCTCGGCGGCACGTTCCTGGTGGCGCTGGTGGGGGAGTGCTACCGGCCGGCGATGCAGGCCGCGGTCTCGGATCTGGTCGGGCCTTCCGACCGGGTGCGGGCGTTCGGCCTCCTCTACTGGGTCATCAACCTGGGCTACTCGGTGGGCCTGCTGCTCGGGGGCGCGCTCGCCACGCGCTCGTTCCTGTGGCTCTTCATCGGGGACGGACTCACCAGCCTGGCCTTCGGCCTCCTCGTGTGGCGGTTCGTCCCCGAGACCCGGCCCCGGGCGCACGCGGCGGCCGGCGCGCCGGCCGCCCGCGGCTTCCTGCGCGGCTTCCTCGCGCCCTACCGGGACCGGCCGTTCCTCGTGTTCGTCCTGTTGAGCGCGCTCGTGCTCCTCATCTTCATGCAGCACGCGGCCGCGCTCCCGGTCGAGATGGCGGCGCGCGGCGTTCCGAGCACCTGGCTGGGGTTCGTGCTGGCGCTGAACGGGATCGTCATCGTCCTCGTCCAGCCGTTCCTCGCGCCCGTGCTCGCGCGCTTCGACCACTCGCGCACGCTCGCCGCGGGCGCCGTGCTGGTCGGGCTCGGCTTCGGGCTCAACGCCGTCGCCTCCGGTCCGTTCGGCTACGCCACCGGCGTGGTCGTGTGGACTGTGGGGGAGATCCTCGTGCTCCCGATCGCGAACGCCGTGGTCGCCGACGTGGCCGTGCCCGGCATGCGCGGGCGCTACCAGGGCGCGTACGGGCTCAGCTTCGGCGTGGCGGCGTTCGCGGCGCCGCTCGTCGGCACGGCGGTGCTGCAGCACGTGGGGGGCACCGCGCTCTGGCTCGGCTGCCTCGTGCTCGGCGCGTGCGTGGCGCTCGGACAGCTCGCGCTCGCGCCGCGGCTCCGGCGCCTCCGGGACGAACGGCTTCGGGCCTCCGCCGCGACGGCGGGCTGACCCCCGGCGCCGCGCACCGGGACCCACGTCGCGCTCGAGTACGAATTCGTCCGATGCGCGATGCAATTCTTGATGCATTTCGCGCGACCGTCGGATTATCATTCACTTCCGCATCCGCGCGGCCCGGGTGAACACCACCCCTTCCGCCCTCGCGCCCGCCGGAGCCGCGGCTCCCTCGCTCCCGATTTCCCCCCCCTCGCGGCATCCACCCCCGGGAACCTCCATGCTGCCTGCCCCGTGCCCCGTGCGCCCCGCCGCCCGCCGGCGAGTCGCCCCCGCCCTCCTGCTCGCCGCCGTCGCGCTCGTCGCGTCCGGCGCCCGCGCGTCCGCCCAGACCTACTACGTGGACAACCAGAGCCCCGCGGCCTCCGACACCGGTCCGGGGACCGAACTCGAGCCGTACCGCACGATCCTCGGCGCGGTCACCGCGCGGAAGGGCCCCGGAATCACGATCGTGGTGAAGCCCGGCACCTACCGCGAGCAGGTCAGCGTGCCCGCCTCGGGCGCGGCCGGCCAGCCGTACGTGCTGCGCGCGAGCGGCCCCGGCGTCGTGGTGGACGGCTCGGACGACCTCTCGGGCACCAGCCGCTGGGCGGTCTACTCGGGCACCGTCCACCGCGCGACGAGCGTGGACTGGGTGCCGAAGCAGGTGTTCGTGGATGGCGCCCGGCTCACGGCCTCGACCGCGGCCCCCGCGAGCCTGCCCGTGAACGCCTGGGTCCACGTGGCGGGAGAGGGCCTCTACGTCAACCTCGGGGGCGCGAATCCCGGCAGCCTGGCCACGCTCGTGAGCCGGCGCAGCCACGCTTTCACGATGTCGAACCGCTCGTTCGTCACGCTCGATGGTTTCGGAGTCCTGCGGACCAACGACCGTGGCGTCAACCTGAACACCTGCGCGGACGTCGCGCTCACGAACCTTTCGGTCGGTTTCGCGTTCAGCTACGGCATCCAGGCGGTGGGCTGCCAGCGCCTGCTCATCGAGCGCAACACGGTCGTGGACGGCGCCCATCACGGCATCGGGCTCACCGCCGGCACGACGGCGAGCACGGTCCGGGACAACGAATCGGCCCGGAACGTGCACCCGACCATCCGGCAGGCGAACGGCGTGTATCTCTACGGGGCGCCGGCCAACACGCTGTCGGGGAACCGGGTACACCACAACCAGGACACCGGGATGCACTTCGGGGCGGGCTCCAACGACTGCGTCGCGTTCAACAACCGCTCGTGGGCCAACGGCGACCACGGCTACGACCATCTCGGCGCGACGGGCGTGGCGCACATCCACGACCTGGCGTATGGCAACTGGCTGGATGGCTTCTCGTTCGAGGGCAACGCCCCGGGCGGCCGGCTCCACAACAGCATCTCGGTCGACAACGGAATCGTGGCCGGCGGCCACGACCTGTGGGTGGACGCGGAGTCGTACGCCGGCTTCGTCTCCGACCACAACCTGTTCTGGAACTCGACCAGTCAGCCCATCATCCGCATCGAGTCGGCGACCTACGCCACGCTCGCCGCGTTCCAATCGGCCACGGGGCTGGACCTCCACTCGGTCCAGTCGGACCCGCGCTTCGCCGGCGCGGCCACGGGCGATTTCACTCCGCTGTCCGGATCGCCCGCGCTCGACGCGGCGGACTCCGGCGTGCCCTCCTGGCCCGCCACCGACGCGATGGGGCACGTACGCTTCGACGTCGTGGACGAGCCGGACACGGGCGCCGGCCCGGTCGCCTACGCCGACCTCGGGCCGATCGAGGCCGTCATCGTCGCTCCGGCGGATCAGGCGCCGGTCGTGCTGAGCCCGGGCACGATCCGGGTCGTGCGGGGCGGGACGGTGAGCTTCCGCGTGACCGCGAGCGACCCCGACGGCCAGCCGATCCTTTCACTGTTGATGGAGGCCATCCAGATGCCCGCCGGGCACACGGCGCAGTTCGTGCCCGACCCGGGCAACGGCGGCGGCACGTTCACGTGGGCCACCGGCTCGACGCCCACGGGCGACTACCGCGTGAGGTTCATCGGCCGCAACGCGCTCGCCGACACCTCGGCCACCCGCATCCAGATCCGGCGCAAGGCAGGTCTGGACGAAGCGGACGGGGCCGAACTCCCCGGTCCGGTCGCGCTCTCGAACGGTTATCCGAACCCCTCGCCCGGGCCCGTCGAGTTCACGCTCTCGCTCGCCGAGGAAAGCGTCGTGGAATGGGGTGTCTACGACATGCAGGGACGCGCGATCTGGTCGGAGGCGCGCAGCGAGCCGCCCGGCGTCGCGCGACTGGCCTGGTCGGGGCGTGATGCACGCGGACGGCGCGCGCCCACGGGCATGTACTTCGCACGGGTCCAGGTGGGAGAGGCGCGCTTCGTGCGCCGCATCGTCCGCTTCTGACGGGGCGGAGGCCGGACACCGGCTCCTCGACCGCATCGCCGCGGCCGGGCGGAGTACCGCCCGGCCGCGGCGCGTTTCGTGGCACTCGCACTTCCTTCACGAACATCGAACGCGACAGCGGCAGGCTTACCGACACATTTTCCACACTTTCCCGATGCGAATCGGGCTGACCTCCGATTATCATCATATTCGCCGCCGCGCGCGCTTCGTGGTGATCCCCCCTCCGCCCACGCGCTCACCGGACATGCGGCACTCCCTCCATCCTCTCTCGTTCCCTCTCGCGGCATCCACCTCCGAGGACACCCCCATGACGGCAGCCCTCCGTCCCATCCGGCCCGTGGCGCCCGCGCTCCGGCGCGTCACGCGCTCGGTCCTGTTCGCCGCCGCCACGCTCGTCGCGTTCGGCGCCCAGGCCATCGCCCAGACCTTCTACGTGGACAACCAGAGCCTCGCCGCCTCGGACGCGAATCCCGGGACCGAGCTCCAGCCGTATCTCACCATCCTCGCCGCCGTCACCGCGAACAAGGGACCCGGCATCACGATCGTGGTGAAGCCGGGTGTGTACCGAGAGCAGATCAGCGTCCCCGCCTCCGGCGCCGCAGGCCTCCCGTACACGATCCAGGCGAGCGGTCCGGGCGTCGTCATGGACGGGTCCGACGACCTGGGCGGCGTGGCGAACTGGACCGCGGCGACCGGGACCGAGTTCCTCGCCGCCGGCGTGACGTGGGCGCCGAACCAGGTGTTCGTGGACGGCGCGCGGCTCGCCGCCAGTGCCGCCTCGCCGGGCAGCCTGCCGGCGAATTCGTTCACCTACGTGGCCGGGCAGGGTCTGTACGTGAACCTGGGCGGCGACAACCCCGGCGCTCACGAGGTCGCGGTGAGCCGCCGGAACTACGCCTTCACGATGTCGAACCGCTCGTTCGTGACGATCAGCGGCTTCACCATCCAGCGCACGAACGACCGTGGCATCAACATGCATACGTGCGCGGACGTCGTGATCTCCGGCAACACCGTCCGCTTCGCCGGCAGCTACGGCATCCACGCCATCAACTCGCAGCGCATGCTGATCGAGAGCAACCTGTCGACGGACAACGGCCTGCACGGCATCGGGCTCACCGCCGCCACGACGGCGAGCACGGTGCGCAACAACGAGTGTGCGCGCAACGCCCATCCGACGACGCGCGTGGCGAACGGCTTCTACCTGTTCGGCGCCCCCGGCAACACGCTCGAGGGCAACACCGCGCACCACAACCAGGACACCGGCTTCCAGTTCAACGGCGGCTCGAACGACTGCGTGTCACTCAACAACCGCTCCTGGGCCAACGGCGATCACGGCTACGACCATCTCGCGAGCAGCGGCGTCATCCACGTGCACGACGTCTCGTTCGGCAATTGGCTCGACGGATTCTCGTTCGAGGGCAACTCGCCGAACGGCCAGGTCCACAACTGCATCTCGGTCGACAACGGACTGATCGCGAGCGGCCACGACCTGTGGGTGGACGCGGCCTCGTTCGTGGGCTTCGTCTCGAACCACAACCTGTTCTGGAACTCGACCCTGCAGCCGATCGTCCGCATCGACGCCACGACCCACGCGACGCTCGCCACGTACCAGGCGGCGACCGGGCTCGACGCGAACTCCGTCCAGGCGAACCCGCTGTTCGTGAACGCGGCCGCCGGGGACCTCTCGCTGGGCAAGGGCTCGCCGGCGATCGACGCCGCGAACTCGGCGGCGCCCAACTGGCCGGTCACCGACGCGATCGGCGGCGTGCGCGTGGACGATCCGAGCACCCTGAACACCGGCGCGGGCCCGGTGGCGTTCGCGGACATGGGTGCGCTCGAGTACGTGCCGGCGGACCTGCCGCCGATCGTCACCAGCCCCAATCTGGTGAAGGTGCTGCGCGGCGGCGTCGTGACGTTCCGGGTCACCGCGCGCGACCCCGACGGAGACCCGATCCAGTACCTGGTGATGGATCCCCTGCGCCTGCCGTCGGGCGCGGTCGCCACGTTCATCACGAGCGCGGACAACACCTTCGGGACGTTCGCATGGGCCACGCTGCTCACGCCCGCCGGCAACTACTTCGTGCGCTTTCGGGGCGGCAACTGGGCGGCCGACACGTCCGTCACCCACATCCAGGTCCGCAGGCGGGCCGGCGCGGAGGAGTACGCCGATCCCGGTGCCGGCTTCACGGGTCCGCTCGCGCTCTCGAACGGCTTTCCGAACCCTTCGCCGGACGAGATCCACTTCACGCTGTCGCTCCCCGAGGAAGGGGACGTGACGTGGGGCGTGTACGACATGCAGGGCCGTGAGATCTTCTCGGAGTCTCGCAGCGAGTCGCCGGGGCAGGTCCAGTTGTACTGGTCCGGTCGCGACCAGGGCGGTCGCCGCGCGCCCACCGGCATGTATTTCGCGCGAGTGAAGGCCGGCGGCCAGCAGTTCGTGCGCCGCATCGTGCACTTCTGACGGGCACGCCGACGCCACGCGTCGGGCGGGGGCAACGGCCGGGCGGATGTCCGCCCGGCCGTTCGCGCTCCCGGCGCGGTTCGCATCGCGTCGCCGCGGCGTGGGCCCGCGCCGGGATCAAGCTCGATCCGCTCGCGTTCGCCCGCGCGGGACGATGTCGCGTGGCGGCGAATCCGGCCGACGCGAGCACGGCCGACGAACTCTCGCGGCACCCGTCGGTGCGCATCGGGCATGGATGAACGACAGGGAGTGGCGTCGCAGCTCGCAAGAAACTGCTGCATGTCGTCTCTCCCTTACAGTATCATCGTGTGCACGCACGAGCCCCCGGCTGGAGCCCCCCCGGCAGGGGTCTGCGCATTCCGCCGCGGGCGAGATGGCCCCCTCGTCGTCGCGACCTGGACCCGGATGCCGCCCGACCTTCTCCCCGCCTCGCACCCCGCCGCGCGCCGGAGGCTTCTCCGCCGTTGCACGTTCACGTGCGCGCTGCTGGCGTGCGGCGTCGCCGCCTCCGCGTCGGCGCAGACCTGGTTCGTGGACAACCAGCACCCATCCGCCTCCGATTCGGGCCCCGGCACCGAGGAGCAGCCCTACTTCACGATCCAGGCCGCGGTCACGGCGCACAAGGGCCCGGGTATCACGATCGTCGTGAAGCCGGGCGTCTATCGCGAGCAGATCAGCGTCCCCGCCTCGGGCGCGCCGGGACTCGCGTACACGATCCGCGCCGACGGGCCCGGTGTGCTGCTGGAGGGCGCGGAGGACCTGGGCGGCGAGGGCGCGTGGGAGGAGGTGGACGGCGACCTCTATCTTTCCGACGACGTGGACTGGTCGCCGAAGCAGGTGTTCGTGGACGGCGTGCGGCTCGCGCAATCCACCGCGGCGCCCGAGGACCTGCCCGAGGGCTCGTTCGTACACGTGAGCGGAGAGGGGCTGTACGTGAACCTCGGCGGGGACGATCCCGGCGAGCGCGACGTGCTCGTCAGCAAGCGGGACCACGCCTTCACCATGTCCTCGCGCTCGTTCGTGACCATCCGGGGATTCGAGATCGAGCGCTCGAACGACCGGGGCATCAACCTCCATACGTGCACGGACGTCGTGATCGCGGACAATCGGGTGCGGTTCACCGGCGGCAGCGCCATCCACGCCAACAACTGCCAGCGCCTGACCGTCGAGCGGAACGTCGCGAACGACTCCCAGGTGCACGGCATCGCACTCACCGCCGGCACGCGCTCGAGCACGATCCGCGACAACGAGGCCGCCCGAAACGCCCATCCCACGATCCGGCTCGGGAACGGCGTCTATCTCTACGGGTCGCCCTCCAACGTGCTCGAGCGGAACAACCTGCACCACAACCAGGACAGCGGCGTGAACTTCGGCGGCGGCGCGGACACGTGCCTGTCCACCAACAACCGGTCGTGGGCCAACGGCGACCATGGCTACGACCACCTGGACGCCGCCGGCACGGTGCACGTGCACGACGTGGCGTTCGGGAACTTCCGCGACGGGTTCTCGTTCGAGGGGGTCGCGCCCGGCTCGAAGCTCTTCAACAGCATCTCGGTGGACAACGGGCTGACCCAGAACCGCTACGATCTGTGGGTCGAGGCCAGCGCGCTCCCAGGCTTCGAGTCCGACCACAACCTGTTCTGGAACTCCACCTCGCAGCCCATCATCCGCGTCGGCGGCGCGATCCACTCGACCCTCGCCGGCCACCAGGCCTCGGGGCTGGACGGGCACTCGCTCCAGGCCGACCCGCGCTTCCAGGACGCCGTCGCGGGCGACTTCGCGCTGCGGGCCGGTTCGCCCGCCCTCGACGCCGCGGACTCGGACGTCGCGGACTGGCCTTCGACCGATGCGCTCGGCGCGGCCCGCGTGGACGAGCCGCGCGTCGCGAACACCGGTGCCGGCGCGGTCCCGTACGCCGACCTCGGGGCGTACGAGCGCCCCGTCTCGGACACGGCGCCGCTGGTGGCGAGCCCCGTGCTCGCGCGCTCGGGCTCGAGCGGGTTCGTCTCGTTCACGGTCACGGTGGACGATCCCGACGGCGATCCCATCCAGGGCCTGACCATGGTCCCGGTCCGGATGCCGGCCGGCCACGGCGCCACGTTCACCCCGAACCCGGACAACTCCGGCGGCACGTTCAGCTGGCTGGCGGGCGACTTCAAGGCCGGCAACTACCTGGTCGAATTCGTCGCCACGAACACCCTGAGCGGCAGCTCGCGCACACCCATCCGGCTGATGCCGGCGCTCGAGAAGCCCGAGGCTCCGGTCACCGACGAGCCGTCGGGGGAGCCCATCACGCCCGTGGATGACGAGACGGGTCCGTCGGCGGGCCCGCCCGCGTTCGCGCACTCGCTCGCCGCGCCCGCCGACGTGGAGTGGACCGTGTACGACCTCCAGGGCCGCGCCCTCTGGTCCGAATCGCGGCGGGTCGCCGCCGGAGCGGTCCGCCTGCGCTGGAACGGCCTCGACCGGAACGGCGTGCGCGCCCCGCGCGGTGTCTACTTCGCGCGCATCCGGGTCGGGCAGTCGGTGTTCCTGCGGAGGATCGTGCGCCTGTAGGCCGCCCGGGCGGATCCCCCCGGCGCGTCGGGGACGACGGTGGCGGTCGGGGCGGCGCGCCCGCGCATCCCGGCATTGTCGCGCTTCCGCGCCCGCGCTAACCTCGGCGCGCACGCCGATCCGCGCCGAACCCGTGGCCCCGGGGGCCGTCCGACCATGCTGGGTGCGAGTCCTCCCGTGGCACCGCCGGGCGAAGGCCGACCCTGATGGCCCCCAGGCGGGCGTGCGCCATGGCCCTCCTCGGCCTGCTGCTCGTGCCGGGCGCCACGGCCGCCGCCCCACGGCTCGAGTACTCGCCGGCCCGCTTCGACGTGGAGACGCCCGCGGGCGGCCGCACGGGGTCGCTCCTCTCGCTACGGAACACGGGCGACGCCGTGCTCGAGTTGACGCTCTCGGTTCGGGACGGCCGGCTCTCCGCGACGCGGGCGCCCGGCACCGCGGCGGGCGTCGCGGCGCCGCGCGTGCCCGGTGATCCGGGTCCCGCGGTTCCCGCCAGCTTCCCCGAACGGAACGCGGCTCCATGGGCGGCCGGGCCGGGGCCGCTCGCGCCGCTGCCGGTGCCGGACGCGCCGCGTGCGACCCGCGCTGCGCTCCGCGTGCTCGTCCTCCATTGCGGGGGGGAGGTGTCGGCGCTCCGCGCACAGCTCGCGGCGTTCCCGGAGTTCCAGGCGGTGGACGTCCGGGACCTCTCGACCGGGCCCGTGCCACCCGCCGCGCTCCTCGGCTACGAGGCTGTGCTGGTCGCGATCAACACCTCGGTCTACGACCCGGACCTCCTGGGTGACGCGCTCGCCGACTATCGCGACGCGGGCGGCGGCATCGTGCTGACGCTCGCCTCGTTCGTGAGCGGCTACGAGGTGCGCGGCCGGCTGCTGCTCGAATCCTACTCGCCGTTCCTGCTCGCGAGCGGTCCCGGCGCCGCGGCCGAGCTGGGGGCCCACGAACCGGGCGACCCGGTCATGAGCGCGGTCTCCACCCTGCACGGCGAGCTGATCGCCGATCCGCCCGTCGCGCCGGGCGCCCGCCGCGTCGCGAGCTGGTCCGACGGCCGGCCGCTCGTCGCGACGCGACCGGGGATCGCGGGGCTCAACCTGTTCACGGCGCTCCCCGGCTATGCGTCCGGCGACGTGGCGCTGCTGCTGCGGAACGCGCTGCTGTGGAGCGCCGGGCGTTCGCCGTGGCTGCGCCCGCCCGTCCACCGCGTCTCGCTCCCGCCCGGAGGCGAGTCGGTGCTCGAGCTGGTGTTCGACGCCGAGGGGCTGGCCGCGGGCACGTACGGGTCCGAGCTCGTGCTCGCGCACAACGACCCGGGCCAGGCCGAGGTGCGGATCCCGGCGGGCCTCGTGGTGCGCGGAGCGCCACGCATGCGGCTCTCGGGCGGGGACGGAATCGTCGAGTCCACGAGGATCTTCGGGCTCCAGGGCGAGGAGACCTCGCACCGCCTGGTCGTGGGGACTCCCGCGCCGGACACCCTCCTGTTCGACCTGCGCGTCGAGGGCGACTACGGCGACGGCGGCGAGTTCGCGAGCGCCGCGGTGGAGGGCGTGACGGTGGCGTTCGCCGGACAGGTGGGCGTGGACTGCCAGCCGGCGCTGCGCACGGTCACGCTCCTGCCGCAACTCGTGCACCGGCTGCTCGACGACGGCGTCGTGGACGCGACGGTGCGCAACACCGACCTCGTGGACCCGCTCTGCCAGACCAACCGCCACACCGTGCGCCTCCGCTTCGAGCGGCCGCCGGACCCGATCGAGACCGGCTCGGTGTTCGTCGGCGCGGCCTCCGAGGGCTCGCTCCACGTGCGCAACACCGGGACCGACCTGCTCCGCCTCCATTCCGTCCGCGCCAGCGACCCGGCGTTCGTGCCCGACCGCGACTCGCTCACGGTCGCACCCGGGGCGACCGGGACCGTGCGCATCCGGTTCACGCCGGGCGCGGTGGGGGAGGCGACGGCCACGCTCGCGCTGTCCGGGAACGATCCCCTCGCCCCCGAGGTCGCGCTCGGTCTCCATGGGCGCGGGCTGGCGCCGCCCGACGCGGACGTCCAGCCCGGAGAGGTCGGGGCCGACCTGGGTGTCGGGGGCATCGCGACGCGCGTCGTCGAGCTCCGCAATCTCGGCGAGTCGCCGCTCGCGTTCCGGCTGCGGGCTCGCAGCCACCTGCGCGCCGGCGGCGTGCCGCCCGGCGCCCCGGGCGGCACCCGGCGGCCCGGCCGCGCGGCGCCGCCGTTCGAGCCGTTCCCCGACCCGCCGGCCCCCGTGGACGTCGCGTCGCGAGCGGGGGAGGAGCCGCCACTCCCGGGCGACGGCGCGCACGCCGAGGGCGGCCCCGAGCCGCGCTCCGGGGAGCCGGGGGCGCTCGCCCCCCGCACGACCGCCCCCATGGGGATGCCCGGCGCGAACGTGCTGCTCGTCCAGGACGCCGCACCGTGGGCGACGCTCTCCATCGAGACCGTCCTCTCCGGCGAGGGCGTGGCGTTCGACCGTATCGGCACCGCCGGGCTCGACACGCTGGACCTCGGACGCTACGCGGCGGTGATCCTCGCCGCCGACCAGCCCACGCCGTCCTACCTCCGGCTTCGCGACCTCGCCGAGCGGCTCGAGGACTACGTCGGGGCGGGCGGCGTGCTCGAGGTGCACGCCGCGGGCTGGGGGTACAGCGGGGGCGACGCCTCCCAGCTCGTGCTCCCGGGCGGCGTCGGCGTGCGCCGGCAGACCTCGGACTTCGACCACGTCTCGCTCCCGGACCATCCGCTCGCCGGGGGGCTTCCGGCGACGATCTCGGGGACATCGCCGAGCCATGCCTGGTTCTCCGGCCTGCCGGGGTCCGCCGATGTCGTGGTACGCGACGACTTCGGTTTCCCGGTGCTCGCGGCTTACGCGCTCGGGCGCGGCATGGTGGTCGCGTCGGGCATGACCCAGGAGTTCGCGTTCGCGCACGGACAGGCCGCGGGGCCGGTGCTCGAGAACCTGGTCCGCTACTCGCTCGCGGCGACACCCCAGTGGCTCGCCTTCTCGCCGCCCTCGGGCGTGATCCCGCCGGGCGGCACGTTCCCGGTGACGCTCACGTTCGACGCCACCGACCTGGATGGCGGGACCTACGGTGGCGAGGTGCTGGTGTCCAGCGATGACCCGGACGAGCCCGTGCTCGGCGTTCAGGCGAGTCTGCGCGTGACCGGCGCGCCGGACCTCGACGTCCTCGGGCGCACCGTCGTGGTCGAATCCCGAGCGCACTACATCGTGAGCGGTGCGCTCACCACCCATCGGCTGGCCATGGACCGGCCGCCCGGCACGCCCGTCGCGATCGAGCTGGAGATCTCGGGCGACTTCAACAACTCCGGCGAGGACGCGACGCTGGCCGTGGAGGGCCTGACGCTCGGCGTGCTCGGCCCGCTCCCCGGCGACTGCCCGATCGGACGGCGCGTGTTCGTGCTGCCGCCGTTCCTCGCCGACCACCTGCTCGCCGACGGTGTGCTGGACGTCCAGGTTCAGAACTCGGTGCTGGTGGACCCGTCCTGCGCGCCGAACCATCACCGCGTGCGGGCGGCCCACGCCGAGTCGCCGTTCCCGCTCCGCTTCGCCGACACGTTCGCCGGGGCCTGCGACCAGCGGGGCTTCCTGGTGCGGAACCGCGGCACCGAGCCGCTGGTCGTGGGCGAGGTCTCGGCGGCGCCCGCCGCGTTCCGCGCGAGCCCGACGTCGTTCACGGTCGCGCCGCGCCACGAACAAGTGGTGGCGGTCGAGTTCTGCCCCGGATCGCCCGGCTTCGCGCAGGGACTGCTGACGGTCGCGAGCGACGACCCCGACACGCCCAGCGCGAGCCTCGTCCTGTCCGGGACCGCGCGGGCCGCGCCCGTCCTGGTACTCGCAGAGCAGGCGATCTCGGCCGATCTGCTCGCGGGCGAGCGCACGATCCGCACGATCGAGCTTCGCAACGCGGGCGGCTCACCGCTCGAGCTGCGCCTCCTCGCGCGCGCCGGGTTGCGCCTGCCGGCGGCGCCGGCGGCGGCCGCTCCGGCGGCGGTCGCCCGCACGGCGGCGGGTGCGGGGCCCGATGCGGGCGGCGGATCGGGACCGCCGGCCTTCGCCCGCGCGACGCCCGCCGAGCCGCTGCCGCCGCGCGCGCCGCAGGCGGCGGCCCGCGTGCTGATCGTCGAGGACTTCGCGCCCTGGGGCCGGCTCCTGAACGAGGCGCTGCTCGACTCGATGGGGATCGCGTGGGACCGCGCCTCGGCCGAGGCGGTCGCCGCCACGGACCTCTCGCGTTACTCGGTCGTCCTCCTGGCCGGCGACCAGAACACGAACTTCTACGCGTTGTTGAGCGGCCAGGCCGCGCGACTCGAGGCGTACGTGGAGCAGGGGGGCACGCTCCAGGCGCACCTGTCGGGCTGGGGGTCCAACCTGGGCGACGCCTCGATCCTGTCGCTGCCGGGAGGCGTCGGCGTGCGGCTCCGTCTCGCCGACCGGAACCGCGCCCTGGCGCCGGGCCATCCGCTGCTCGCGGGCGTCCCGGACCTGTTCACCGGGACGTTCGCCAGCCACGGCTTCCTGGTCGGGCTCCCGGCCGGGACGCTCGAGCTTGCGAGCGACCCGGAGGGCGGGGTCACGCTCGCCGAGTACGGGTTCGGCCAGGGCCGCGTCATCGTGGGCACGCAGCCGTTCGAGTACGGGCTCGCCGCCGACCAGCCCGCGGGCACCATCCTGCGCAACCTGATCCCGTACGCGCTGGCCGGTGCGGGCGGGTGGTTGTCGCTCTCCGAGCGCCGCGCGACGGTCGCACCCGGGGATTCGCTCCGGCTGGAGACCGCGCTGGAGACCTCGCTGCTCGGCCCCGGCGCGTACGCGGGCGAGGTCCAGGTCACGAGCAACGACCCGAAGGGCCCGTTCCGGAGCATCCCCGTGGAGCTGCGCGTGGCGAACGTGCCCGCCGCGCTCCGGCTCGAGCGCCGCGGCCGCGGCGGCGGGCACGCGCTCGCCGCCTCGCTCACGCTTCCGGGCGGCCTCGACCCGGCCGGCGTGCGGCTCGCGACCGTCCGGTTGAACGGCGTGCCCGCGGACACCGCTCGGGCGCACACGGATCGGGGAGGGGGCGACGACGACGCCACGGCGGGAGGGGTTGCGCTCCGCGGGGAGGAAGCGGACCAACCGCGCGGGGGACGCCCTCGCCGGCTGCGCCTCCGCTTCGACCGCGAGGCCGTGCTCGGCACCCTCGGCGCCGGGCCCGAGGCCGTGCTGCTCCTGACCGGCGCGCTCGCGGGCGCGGACCGCTTCCTGGCGCGCGACACCGTGGCGCTCGCGTTCCGGGAGCGCGGGCCGGACGACGACGGCGGCGACGACTGGGTCGCGGGCGGCGCCGCCGGGCGCGCGGCGGGACCCGCTCCGCCCGCGACGGCGTCGCTCCGCCTGGGCCCCAATCCGCTCGTCGCGGGACCGCTGCTCGTCGAGCTGGCGATGCCGCGCGCGGGGCCGGCCCGGGTGGAGGTGTTCTCGCTCGATGGCCGGCTCGTCCGCCCGCTCGCCTCGGGGGCGCGCGAGGCGGGCGTCCATCGACTGGAGTGGGACGGCCGGGACGCCGCCGGCCGCGCGTCGCCGGCCGGCGTCTACCTCGTCCGCGTTCGCGCGCCCGGGCTCGCGGCGGTGCGGCGGGTGATCCGGTTGAAGTAGAGGGGGGCTTTCTTGCTCAACGCCGGAGCCCTCCGGGCCGACAACCCGGGCGAGGCGCGCGGCGCGTGGCTGCGCCCGGGGAGGTGGAGGATGGACTCGTTCTGGGTCTGGCCGCTCGTGCTCGCCGTGCTGCTGTTCGCGTGGCCCGCCCTCAAGGACGTCGCGGCTCGGATCGCGCTCACGCGCTACCGCTCGTCCGCGCTGGCGTCCCAGCCGGACGCGATCTCGCTCGTGCGCGTGCGGGAGCCGCGCTGGCGGAACCCGCAGGCGTTCGCCGCCTCCGACCGCGAGCTCGCGGCCGCGGGCTTCGCCGAGGCGGGCGCCTACGTCGTGCACGAGATGCCGGGGCTCACGCTCGGCCTCTACGCGCTCCCGGGCGAGCGCGCCTACGCCGTGGTCTACGACCATCCGCGTTCGGGCTCGTGGGCGGAGATCGTGACCCGCTACGAGGACGGCTCGCTCGCCTGCTTCACCACGCTTGAGCCGATGGACGTGGAGCTGCCCGAGGGTGCGCTCCACGTGGCGGTGCCGGGCGCGCCGCTGGGTGAGCTCTGGAAACGGATGCGCGCCGAGCGCCCCGCGCGTCCGATGCGGCCGTGCTCGCGCGCCGAGGCGGCGCGCGACTTCGAGCGCGCCTACGCCGACTCGATGGCGCTCCACCGCGGCCGGTCGGGCGCGGGCGAGCCCGGGGCCGGCGAGCTCGGCCGGGCCGCGTAGCGCCGCGTCAGCCGCCGGCCGGCGCCGCGCGCCGGCCCCGGCGCCGCCACGCCAGGTAGGCCGGGATCCCGGCCGCGATCGCGAGCAGGCCGAGCAGGGACTCGCGCGGCGCGGCCTGGAGCGTATTCGCGGTGAGCAGCGCCATGGCCAGCACGAACAGCGCCGGGAGCCACGGCCAGCCCCACGCGCGGTAGGGCCGCGGCGCGTCGGGGCGCGCCGCGCGCAGGCGGAAGATCGCGAGCCCCGCGGCGACGTGGAACAGCATGCCGCCGAACGTGACGTAGGTGAACAGCTGGGTGTAGGTCCCGCTCAGTGCCAGCGCGCCCGCGAGCGCGCTCTGCAGCCACAGCGCCGCGACCGGTGTGCGCCAGCGCGGGTGGATCGTGGCCACGCCGCGAAAGAACAGCCCGTCGGCCGCCATCGGCTGGTAGATGCGCGAGGAGTAGAGGAGCGTGGCCGCGAGGCAGCCGAACGCCGAGACCGTCACCGCCGCGGTCACCGCCCGCGCGCCCGCCTCCCCGAACAGCGCCAGCGCCGCGGCCTCGGCCACGCGCGTCGTCCCTCCGAGCGTGTGGACGTCGAGCGCCCGCAGGTAGACGACGTTGAGGAGCGCGTACGCGAGGATCACCACCAGCACGCCGGCCACGAGCCCTCGCGGGAGGTCGCGCTTCGGGTCGCGCACCTCGCCGGCCGAGAACGTGAGCGCGTACCAGCCGTCGTAGGTCCACAGCGTGGCGATCAGCGCCATGCCGAGCGGCGCCAGGAGCCCGACCGGTCCGATGGGGAGCGGTTCGCCGGCGACGGGACGCTCCGCGGGCGCCGCCGCGAGCCCTCCCGCCACGAGCGCGGCGATGGCGGCGAGCTTCACGAGCGTGAGCGCGTTCTGGACCCGGGCGCCCTCCCGGACGCCGAAGTGGTTGGCGGCGGTGAGCAGCAGGATCGCGAGCACGGCCGCGCCCTGCGGACCGCTCACGCGCAGAGCGCCGAGCGAGACGAGCGTGCGGTCGCCGGCGAACGCCGGCACGAGCCCGCCCAGGTACTCGCCGAAGCCGACCGCGATGGCGGCGTTGCCGCCGGTCATGATGACGAGCAGGCAGGTCCAGCCGTAGAGAAAGCCCGCGAGCGGGCCCCACGCCTCGCGCAGGAAGTGGTAGAGGCCGCCCGCGTGCGGGAACATCGCGCCCAGCTCGGCGTAGGCGAGCGCGCCCGCCAGCACGAGCAGCCCGCCCACGAGCCAGGCCCCGAGCGCGAGCGCGGGATCGGGGAGCGCGCGCGCGACGTCGCCGGCGGTGAGGAAGATCCCGGTGCCGATGACCGCGCCCACGGTGAGTGACGCGCCGTCCCAGGCGGTGAGCTCGCGCCGGAGCGTGGGCTCGGCGCCGGGCGCGGCCGACACGGGCCCGGCCGGCGGCACCGAGCGGTCCGTCGGGCCACGTTCCATGGCCGCGCAATCTGACACGCGGGCGTGGCGCGCGCCATGGCGCCGTACGGCCGCGCGGGCGGAAGCGGGCAGGAGCGGCCTCGCGGCCGGGAGCCGGCAGGGGCGGCGGCCCCGCACCGCGCTCGACCCGACCGCGTGCCGCGCTCGCGGCGGGTGGCATTGACACCCGCCCGCGCGCTGCGTTCCACTGCCCGCTCCGCGCGCCGGGCGCCCACGGAAGCAGGTGGGTCCAGCCCCGCGTACCGCGTCCCCCCCCTCCACCCAGGACCGCGCCGCCATGAACCGCCTGCCGTCCGCGCTGCTCGCCCTCGCGCTCGTCGCGGGGGCGGTTCACGCCGCCCCGGAGTCGCCCCCCTCGAAGCCCGACCGCAAGCCGAAGGGGGCCGCCAGCCCGGCGGGCAAGCACGTGGCGGCGACCTTCGCGGGGCTCAAGTTCCGCTCGATCGGCCCGGCCGTGAACTCGGGCCGCATCACGGACCTCGCGATCCACCCCTCCGACAGGAGCGTGTGGTACGTGGCCACCGCCTACGGGGGCGTGTGGAAGACCTCCAACGCCGGCACGTCGTTCGCGCCCATCTTCGACGACCAGGGCACGTCCAGCATCGGCGTCGTGACGCTCGCGCCGAGCCGCCCGCTCACGGTGTGGGTGGGGAGCGGCGAGAACAACAGCCAGCGGAGCGTGGGCTGGGGCGACGGGGTCTATCGCTCGGACGACGGCGGGAGGACCTGGAGCAACGTGGGCCTCAAGGCGAGCGAGCACATCGGCTCCATCGTCGTGCACCCCACGAACCCGGACATCGTCTGGGTGGCGGCGCAGGGCCCGCTCTGGTCGGGCGGAGGCGACCGCGGCGTGTACAAGACCACCGACGGCGGGAAGACGTGGAAGCGAACGCTGCACGTGGACGAGTGGACGGGCGCGAACGAGGTCCATCTCGACCCGCACGACCCGGGCGTGCTCTACGCCAGCACGTACCAGCGCCACCGGCGCGTGTGGACGCTCATCGACGGCGGCCCAGGCTCCGGCATCTGGAAGAGCGTGGACGGCGGCGAGACGTGGAAGAAGCTCACGAACGGGCTGCCCTCGGGCGAGATGGGCCGCATCGGGCTCGTCGTGCCGCGCACGGCCCGCGACGTGATCGTGGCCACGGTCGAAGCATCCCGCGACGAGCGCGGCACCTATCGTTCGGAGGACGGGGGCGCGAACTGGGAGAAGCTCAACGACTACCTGTCGTCGAGCCCCCAGTACTACCAGGAGCTGATGGCGGACCCGAACGTGCCCGGACGGCTGTACCTCATGGACACGTTCCTGCAGACCTCGGACGACGGCGGCCGCAGCTGGCGGCGCGCGGGTGAGAGGAACAAGCACGTGGACAACCACGCGCTGTGGGTGGACCCGGACGACTCGCGCCACGTGCTGGTGGGCTGCGACGGCGGGCTGTACGAGACCTTCGACCGCTGCGCGACGTACGTGTTCTTCCCCAACCTGCCGATCACCCAGTTCTACAAGCTGGCGGTGGACGAGGCCACGCCGTTCTACAACGTCTACGGCGGCACGCAGGACAACGCCACCTGGGGCGGGCCCTCGCGCACGAACAACGACCACGGCATCCGCAACTCGGACTGGTGGTTCGTGCTTGGCGGCGACGGGTTCCAGCCGCGGATCGATCCGAAGGACCCGAACATCGTCTACGGCAGCTACCAGCACGGGGAGCTCTACCGCTTCGACCGGCGGAGCGGCGAGCGCACCGAGATCCAGCCGCAGCCCGAGCCGGGCGAGCCGGCGAGCCGCTGGAACTGGGACAGCCCGCTCATCATCAGCCCGTTCTCGAACACGCGGCTCTACTTCGCGTCGCAGCGCGTGTACCGCTCGGACGACCGCGGCGACACGTGGCGCCCGGTGAGCCCCGACCTCACGCGCGGCATCGACCGCAACCGGCTCCCGGTGATGGGCCGGGTGTGGAGCATCGACGCGATCGCCAAGAACGCGTCCACCAGCTTCTACGGCAACATCGTCTGGCTCGACGAGTCGCCGCTCCGGGAAGGCCTGCTGGTCGTGGGCACGGACGACGGCGCCATCCAGGTGAGCGAGGACGGGGGCGGGCGCTGGCGCGCGGTCACGTCGTTCCCCGGCGTGGGCGAGTACCCCTACGTCTCGCGCGTGGTGCCGTCGCGCTTCGACGCCCGCACGCTCTACGCCACGTTCGACCGGCACAAGTTGGGCGACCCGAGGCCGTACGTGTACGTGAGCACCGACCTCGGCCGGAGCTGGCGGAGCATCACCGGCGACCTGCCGGCGAACGGCTCCGTGTACGCGTTCGTGCAGGACACGAAGGATCCCGAGCTCCTGTTCGCGGGCACGGAGTTCGGGCTCTACTTCACGCAGGACGGCGGGAAGCGCTGGATGAAGCTCTCGGGCGGGCTGCCGGTCCAGTGCATCCGCGACGTGACGATCCAGGCGCGCGAGGACGATCTGGTCGTGGGCACGTTCGGCCGGGGCTTCTACGTCCTCGACGACCTCTCGCCGCTCCGGCTCATGAACAGCGAGGCGAAGCTCTCCGCCGAGGCGACGCTGCTGCCGGTGCGGAAGGCGCTGCTCTACGTCCCGGCCTCGCCGATGGGCGGGGAGGGGAAGGCGGAGCAGGGCGAGCGCTTCTACGTGGCCGAGAACCCGCCGTTCGGCGCTACCTTCACGTACTACCTGAAGGAGGGCTACCGCTCGCTGCGGGACCGCCGGCGCGAGCGCGAAGCGGAGATCCGGAAGGCCGGCGGCGACACGTTCTACCCGCCGTGGGACAGCGTGCGGGCCGAGCTGCGCGAGGAGGCCCCCGCCGTCGTGCTCACGGTGACGGACGCGGGGGGCCAGGTCGTGCGCCGGCTCACGGGTCCCGCGAAGGCGGGTTTCCACCGCGTTGCCTGGGACCTGCGCTGGGCCGACCACCGGCCCGCGACGCTGACCCCCCGCGTGCGCGGCCCGTTCGAGAGCGGCGGCGGCGGACCCCTCGCCGCGCCAGGCACTTACCACGTCCAGCTCGCGAAGCGCCTGAACGGGGTCCTGACTCCGCTCGGTGAGCCGCGCCCGGTCGAGGTGGAGCCGCTGGCGATCGCCACGCTGCCCGCGCCCGACCGCGCCGCTCTGGCCACGTTCCAGAAGCAGGCCGCCGCGCTCCAGCGCGCGCTGCTCGGCTCGCAGCGGGTGCTCGGGCAGGCGCAGGAGAGCGCCCAGCTCCTCCGCCGCGCGCTCGACGACACGCCCGCTCCGGACGCGCCCGCGATGCGGATCGAGTCCGACCGGCTGCTCTCGCGGCTGCGCGACATCGGCATCACGCTCAACGGCGACAGCGAGGTCGCGCGCTTCAACGAGCCCGTGCCGCCGTCGCTCTCCGACCGCGCCGAGCGGCTCGTGGAGGGCAGCTGGTACTCCACGAGCGCGCCGACCGCAACCCAGCGCCGGGCGCACCAGATCGTCTCGGGCGCGCTCGCGCAGACGATCGCCGACCTCCGGTCCGCGCTCGAGACGCTCGACGCGCTCGGCCGCCGCGCGGAGGCGGCCGGCGCCCCGTGGACGCCAGGTCGCCTGCCGGACTGGAAGCCCGAGTGACGCGCCACGAACCCCTCACCGCCCCCGGAGCACGACATGCGCAAGCCCACCGAAGCTGACGCCGAGCTGCTGCTCAAGCTCTACGAGATCCGCCGCGACCCCGAGCTCCGCCGGGCCCGGGCCTGGCTCCTGTCCGAGTTCAAGCCCACGACCTGGGCGGACGTGAAGTCCCGCTACCTCTCGCACGTCGAGGAGGACCGCTGGTACCGCATGACCACCTCCTACTGGGAGATGGTGGCGGCGATCGTGAACCGCGGCCTGCTCGACGCGGAGCTGTTCTTCGACCACACCGGCGAGGACATCGTGACCTGGGAGCGCATCAAGGGACTGATCCCCGACGCGCGGGCCGACATCCGCCCGACGTACCTGATCCAGTTCGAGCGCATGGTCACGGCGCACCAGGCCTACCGGAAGCGCACGAACGAGGCGGCGCTCCGGGCGCAGGAGAAGCCGGCCCGCAACCGCGCCGGGCGCCCGGGCGCAAGGGCCGCGGGCGCCGGGAAGCGCCGCGCCGCGCGCTGATGGCGTCCACGTTCGGCCGGCTGTTCCGGGTCAGCACGTTCGGCGAGTCGCACGGGCCCGCCGTGGGCGTGGTCGTGGACGGGATGCCGCCCGGGCTCGCCGTGGACCCCGACGCGGTCCAGCGCGAGCTGGACCGGCGCCGTCCCGGGCAGAGCGCGCTCACCACGCAGCGTCGGGAGACCGACCGGGTCGAGATCCTCTCGGGCGTGTTCGAGGGCGTGAGCCTCGGCACGCCGATCGCGATGCTGGTGCGCAACACCGACGCGCGCTCGAAGGACTATGACGCGCTGAAGGCCGTGTTCCGGCCCGGGCACGCCGACTACGTCACCTACGAGAAGTACGGCGTGCGCGACCACCGCGGCGGCGGGCGGGCCTCCGGGCGCGAGACGGTCGGGCGGGTCGCCGCCGGCGCGCTGGCCCGCGGCGCGCTCGCCGGCATCGGCGTGCACCTGGCCGGCGGCACCGTGCAGGTGGGAAGCGTGGTGGCGCACGACCGCGACTGGCCGCGCGTCGAGGAGAATCCCGTGCGCAGCCCGGACGCGGACGCCGCACTGCTCATGGCGTCGCTCATCGAGAAGGTGCGCGAGGAGCGCGACTCGGTGGGCGGCGTGGTCGAGGTGGTCGCGCGCGGGGTGCCGGTGGGCTGGGGCGACCCGACCATGGACAAGCTGGACGCCGCGATCGCCGCGGCGATGCTGTCCATCCCCGCCACCAAGGGCGTGGAGATCGGCGGCGGCTTCGGCCTGGCGGGGCTCCGCGGCTCGCAGGCGAACGACGTGTTCGACGGCGAGCGCTACGCCTCGAACCACGCCGGCGGCATCTCGGGCGGGATCTCGAACGGCAACGAGATCGTGGTGCGAGTGGCCGTGCGTCCCGCCACCAGCATCGGCAGGCCCCAGGTCATGGCCAGGCAGGGGGGTGGCACCGAGACGGTGGCGATCGAGGGCCGCCACGACCCTTGCATCTGCCCGCGCGTGGTGCCGGTGGCCGAGGCCATGCTCGCGCTCGCGCTCATGGACGCCTGGCTCCACCAGCGCGCTCTCCGCGGGCGCGAGAAGTAGGGCCCGGGCCGGCGCCGCGGGCCGCCCGGCGCGTGACCCGCACGCTCGGCGGCGGTACGCTGGCGGCCGACCGGGGGAGGCCTCCCGCTTGAGCCGACCGTCCCATCGCCACCTCGCCGCCGCGCTGGCGCTCGCCGCGCTGCTGCCGGCCGCGGCGTCCGCCCAGCTCTACCACATCACCGACCTCGGCAGCCTCGGGGGCGCGCGCGGGAGCGGCGCCTACTCGCTCTCCGGCACCGGCATCGTGGCCGGCTACTCGTTCGTCACCGGCACGAACTTCGTGCACGCGATGCTCAACGACCGTGGCACGGTGCTGGACCTGGGCACGCTCGGCGGCAGCCAGAGCCTCGCGCGCGCGGTGAACGCGCACGGTCACGCGGTGGGATGGGCCTACCCGCCCGGGCTCGCCTGGCAGCGCGCGTTCCTGTGGCGCGACGGCGAGATGGTCGAGCTGGGCACGTTCGGCGGGAACGTGAGCGACGCCTCGGACCTGAACGACGCCGGCACCATCGTGGGCTCGGCCTACGACGCGCTCGGCCGCGAGCGGCCGTTCTGGTGGCGCGACGGCGTGCTGCACGACCTCGGCACGCTCGGGGGCTCGCAGGGCCGCGCGCTCGCGATCAACGAGTGGGGCGACATCACCGGCACCGCGCTGCTGGCGGGCGACGACGAGTACCACGCGTTCCTCGGCAAGCCGGGCAGCCCCCTCTACGACATCGGCACTCTCGGCGGGCCCGTGAGCCACGGGCACGACGTGAACGACCGGGTCCACGTCTGCGGCTGGTCCATGGTGCGGCCCAACGACCCCGAGTCGCGCGGATTCCTGTGGGCCGACGGGCTCCTCAAGCCGCTCGGCACGCTCGGCGGCATCTACAGCGCCGCGTTCGGGCTCAACAACGCCGACCAGGTGGTGGGCGCGAGCACGCGCGCCGACGGCGAGCAGGTGGCGTTCCTGTGGACCAACGACCAGATGCTGGACCTGGCCACGCTGCTGCCCGACGGACACGGCTGGCGGCTGAACGCCGCGTACGACATCGACGACCGGGGCTCGATCGTGGGCGACGGCGTGCGGCCGGACGGCGCGACGCGCGCGTTCCTGCTCGTGCCCGCCGCCGCGCTCGTGGCCCCGTCGCGCGAGACGAGCGCGCTGCGGTTCGAGGGCGCCGTGCCGAATCCCGTGCGCGGCGCGGCGCGGTTCGCGTTCGAGCTGCCCGAGGCCGGCCGCGCCTCGCTCGCCGTGTACGACGTCGCCGGCCGCGTCGTGCGCGAGCTGGCCGCCGGCTGGTTCGCGGCGGGCCCGAACTCGGTGGCGTGGGACGGTCGCGGAGACGACGGCGCTGAGCTCGCGCCGGGCGCGTACCTCGCGCGTCTCGTCACCGGGGTCCCCGGCCCAGGCGGGTCCGGCGTCCTCACCCGGCGGTTCGTGCGCGTGCGTTGACCCTCGCCGGGCGAGGGACTAGGCTTCGCGCGCGTCTCACGTCCGATCCCCTCCGAGGAACGTCCCGTGCGCATCTCCGCCGGCTGGCCGACGCGGCCCTGGCGCGCCGCCTGGCGCGGCCGGGAGATCGCGTTCGCCGCATCCTAGAGGAGCAGCCCGGACCCGATCTCCCAGCCCATGCCGAACGGCGTGGGCTGTTTCGTTGAGCCGAGGGCACACCCCGATGCTCGTGATCCTCAAGCCCGGCACCCCCGAGACGGCCGCCGCCGGCGTGCTGTCCCGCCTGCGCATGGCCGGGCTCGCGGTGCACCGCACCGACCACGCCGGCCGCGTGCGCATCGCCGCGGTGGGGGAGCCCGGCGCGGTGGACTGGGCCGACGTCGCGAACTGGGCCGCGGTCGAGTCGGTGGCGAAGCTGCCGCGCCCGTTCAAGCTCGCGAGCCGCGCGTTCCACCCGCACGACACGGTGATCTCGGTGGGGAGAGTGGCGATCGGCGGGCCGCAGCTGGCGCTCATGGCGGGCCCCTGCTCGGTGGAGGGCGAGGCGCAGGTGTTCACGATCGCGAAGGCCGTGGCCGGGGCAGGCGCCATGGTGCTGCGCGGCGGGGCGTACAAGCCGCGCACCTCGCCGTACGCGTTCCAGGGGCTCGGCGAGGAGGGCCTGAAGCTGCTGCGCCGCGCGGCGGACGCATACGGGCTCGCGGTGGTGAGCGAGGTGATGGAGCCGCAGCTCGTGGGGCTGCTCGCGCGCTACGCCGACATCCTCCAGATCGGCGCCCGCAACATGCAGAACTACGCGCTGCTCCGCGAAGTGGGGCACGCCGACAAGCCGGTGCTGCTCAAGCGCGGGCTGTCGAGCACGATCGAGGAGTGGCTGCTGTCCGCCGAGCACGTGATGGCGCAGGGGAACCGACAGGTGATCCTGTGCGAGCGCGGCATCCGCACGTTCGAGACCTACACGCGCAACACGCTCGACCTGACGGCGGTGCCGGTCGTGAAGGAGCTCTCGCACCTGCCCGTGATCGTGGATCCCTCGCACGGCACCGGCATCCGCGACAAGGTGGCGCCGATGGCGCGCGCCGCGATCGCCGCCGGGGCGGACGGCCTGCTGGTGGAGGTGCACCACGACCCCGAGCGCGCGCTCTCCGACGGCGCGCAGTCGCTGCGCACGGAGCAGTTCGCCGAGCTGGTGGGCCAGATCCGGACCATCGCCGACGTGGTGGGACGGAGGGTCTGACCGGCCCGCCGCCGGGCGGCCGGGCCGTGCCGGCGGCCCCGGGCGCGCCGGTGGCCCCGGGAGGCGCGCCCGCGTGACCAATCGTTGACAGCCCTCGGGGCCGGATGTAATCGTTTACATCAGCCGCGCGCCGGGCCCCGAGCCCCGCCGCCGGCGACCCGGGTCCGCGCTCGTCCCACGCGATCGAGCCGGCCGGCGGAGAGCGCCGTGCGCGCCGGGCCCCCGGGTCCATAATGGCTCCAGCCCCCGAGGAGGTTCGCACCATGAAGCGAGCCGTATCCATCTCCACCTGGATCGGGGCGGGCCTGCTGCTCGCCGCGACCGCGTCCGCGCAGCCGCCGCGCCAGGACGCCGTCTGGGCCCGCTCCACCGCCGGCGCGCCCATCACGCTCGACGGCGCGCTCAACGAGCCCGTCTGGGCAGCCGCCGAGTCGAAGGTCATCCAGTGGGGCGTGGACGCCGGCATCCCGGGCAGCGGCTTCAAGCCCGAGGGCGGCTTCCTGCCCACCGATCCCACGAACGCCACGCTCAAGTTCCTCACCGTCGGCAACACGCTCTACCTGGGCATCGTGCTCCCGGACGTCTCGATCGGCGGCTCCAAGAACTTCAACCGGTTCGACGGGCTGCTCATGTCCATCAAGGACCATCTGTCGGCGAACCGGCCCGCGCCGCCCGCGGAGCACTTCTACGTCTGGTGGAACAACGACCCGGCCGCGACCGACCCGCAGCCGGCAGGACAGCAGCCCGCGTTCGCGGGCGGGCCGTTCGCCGCGAATCCGTCCTACTCGCCGCGCACGCCGTCGCAGATCGCCGCCTGGGACGCGGTGACGGTGGTGAACGGCGTCTCGAACGACGACACGCACGGCGCGGACGTGAGCTGGACGGTGGAGATGAAGTTCGACCTGTCCGCCACCGGCTACGACATCACCGTGCCGCAGGGCGACGTGGTCGAGTTCAACCTCTCGATCTACGACTGCGACAACTACTGGCCGCTCGTGCCCATCAACCTGGCGGCGAACCGCGTGTGGTGGCAGGGACCGTGGGGGAACGCACTCGGCTACAACGAGGTCCGCATCCACTGCCGGCCGGACGTGACCGTGAACAGTCCCAGGCTCCCGTACCTGGCACCCGAGATCGTGGTGCCGAACGGGCAGCTGTTCCCCTCGCCCGACATCGACGGCTCGCTCACCGACGCCGTCTGGGCGCACGCGCCGAGCTTCGACATCCGCTACGGCGACCAGGCGCTGCGTGACAGCTACCCCGGCGTGCTCAAGTGGCGCTCGGGCCAGTACCAGCCGACCGTGAACGGCGGGCTGGCGGCGATCCTCGATCCGGCCGACTGCACGGTGAAGTACTTCTTCCGCGACGACTCGCTGTTCCTCGGCTTCGACGTGCGGGACGGTGTCGTGCAGTCCGTCCCGCTCATCGACCGCATGGACGGCTTCATGCTCGGCCTCTACGACCGGGTGGCGCGCGAGAGCTTCGACAACACGCTCCAGCCGCGCCGGCTCACGTTCGACGTCGGGCCCACGGGCGAGGCCCGCACCGGCGACTACCTCACCACGCTCGTCGGCAACGGCGGGGCGCGCGTTCGGATCCAGCTCAAGCCCGGCACGGTGCTCGACACGACCGCCGCGAACGTGGACGCCGGCTACACGGCCGAGCTCGTGCTGGACCTCACCAGGTTCGGCTACCCGCCCGGTCGCGGCGACGGCCTGGTGTTCTTCAACGTCAACCACTACGACGGAGACTCGTTCGTGCCGTTCACCGACAGCTACGGCACGCGCACCTGGTGGGCCGCCGAGTACGACAACACGTGCTGCCCGCCCTGGGGCTACATGGACCCGTACGAGAACGTGCTGCTGGACGCGCCGCGTCCGGGCCGGCTCGCCTCGGGGGACGTGCTGCTCGGGAACGCGCCGAACCCGTTCCGGACGGCGACCACGCTCCGCTACCGGCTCGCGGCCGAGGGGCGGGTGCGGCTCGAGGTGTTCGACCCGCAGGGCCGGCTTGTGCACGGCCGCGACCTCGGGCTCCAGGCGGCGGGCGAGCGCCTCACCCCGGTCATGGGCTTCGGCGGCGCGACCGGCGTCTATCCCTACCGGCTCCGCGTGCTGGACCCCGCGTCCGGGGCCGAGCGCTCCGCGCTCGCGGGCCGGCTGCTCGTGGTGCGGTGACCCTTCGCTCCCCCTGCGATGCCGGCGGCGAGGCGCGAGCCTCCCGCCGGCATCGCCTCGTCGTCCTGCTCGGCTGCTGCGCGGTCGCGGCCGGGGCGCTGGCGCCCTCCGCGCTCGCCGGCACCACCGGCCGGGTCGCCGGGCAGGTGCTGGACGCGAAGAAGCAGCCGCTCGCGGGCGCCAACGTCGCCATGCTGGGCGTCCCGCTCGGCGCGCTCACCGACGAGCAGGGGCGCTTCACCATCGTCAACATCCCGGCCGGCACGTACTCGGTGCGGGTGGCGCTCGTCGGCTACCGCCCGGTGACCACGACCAACCTGCTCGTCTCGGCCGACGAGACCACGCGGCTCGACCTCGTGCTCGAGGAGGCCCCGGTGCAGATGCAGGAGGTCGTGGTCTCGGCCCGGCGTCCGGTCGTGGAGGTCAACCGCACCAGCACCATCGCCATCGTGCCGCGCGAGGAGATCCAGAAGCTCCCGGTCCAGGAGCTGCAGGACGTGGTGAACCTCCAGGCCGGCGTGGTGGACGGGCACTTCCGCGGCGGCCGCCAGAACGAGGTCCAGTACCAGGTGGACGGCGTCAGCGTGAACAACGCCTACGACAATTCGAACTCGGTCCGCCTCGACCGCTCGCTGCTGGAGGAGGTGCAGGTGGTGAGCGGCACGTTCGACGCCGAGTACGGCCAGGCCATGAGCGGCGTGGTGAACGCGGTGCTGCGCCGGGGCGACGAGCGGTTCGAGTGGGACGCCGAGGCGATCACCGGCGGCTTCCTCTACTCGAGCAGCGGGCGCGGGCAGGCGCTGGACTTCCGCCCGGCGGGCCGGCAGGACTATCAGTTCACGCTCTCGGGCCCGACCGGGCTCCCGAACACCACGTTCCTCGCCAACGTCAGCAGGCACGTCCTGGACGAGGCCTACTACGGCGAGCGCCGCTTCACGCCCGCACGCACGGCGGACGGGCTCCCGGCGAGCAAGGTGGCGGCGCCGGACGGCGACGGCGACCGGGTGCCGCTCCGTCGCTCGCGCGAGTGGTCGGGGATCGTCAAGCTCTCGAACCGCGCGCTGGCCGGGAGGGAGTTCGCCTACCAGGCGCTCGTCAACACGGTGGACGCGCGCGCCGCCGACTGGCGGCTGCACCTGGTGCCCGACGCGGCGAAGCGCCAGCGCACGTTGTCGCTCGTGCACGGGCTCGGGTTCACGCACACGATCTCGCCGCGGCGCTTCTACCAGGTGGACCTGCGCCAGAACTACTACGACTACCGCGACATGGCGTTCGACGACGTGAACGACCCGCGCTACGACGCGTACGGCGGGCTCGTCGGGCTGAGCGGCTACGCGTTCGACGTTCCGGTGCAGGGCGTGGACCTCGGGCGCTTCCAGCTCACCACCAACGCGTTCGTGGCCAAGGGCACGTACGTGGATCAGGTGAGCAACGCCCACCAGCTGAAGCTGGGGCTCGAGTATCAGGCCCCGCTCATGCGCTTCGGCGCGCCGGGCGAGATCTTCGAGGGCGTCGCGCCGGGCACCGGCGTGAAGACCATCATCCGCACGCAGCGGGCGCGGCCCGAGTACCTGCCGGTCTTCGTCTCGGGCTACGCCCAGGACCAGCGGGAGTGGAACGACGTGACGCTCCGCCTGGGCGCGCGCGCCGACTGGTTCGACGCGCGCTCGACGGTGCCGAGCGATCTCGCGAACCCGGCCAACAGCATCGCCGGCGTGCCGCGCTCGGTGCCGCGGGCGACCTCGAACAAGCTGACGATCTCGCCGCGCGCGGGCGTGTCGTACCCGGTCTCGGCGAACGCGGCGCTCTACTTCGCCTACGGTCACTTCCACCAGTACCCGCCGATGCGCGACATCTTCGCGAACTCCGACTACTCGGTGCTCGCCGACCTGCAGGCCGCGGACGATCCGGCCCGGAAGGGGATCCTCGGCAACCCCGAGATCCGCGCCCAGCGCACGGTCCAGTACCAGCTCGGCTGGAAGCAGGCCGTCACCCCGGACCTCGGCCTCGACTTCAACGCGTTCTACAAGGACGTGCGCGACCTGCTCGGCATCGAGTTCGTGTCCACCTACAACTCCGCCGTCTACGTGCGGTGGACCAACGTGGACTACGGGAGCGTGGTGGGTTTCACGGTCCAGCTCGACCACCGCGCCCTGGGCCCGGTCGCGGTGGCGGCGGACTACACCTGGCAGCAGGCGACCGGGAACTCGAGCGAGCCGGACGAGACTCTGAACCGGGCCGCGGCGGGGCAGGACCCTCTGCCGCGCCAGATCCCGTTCAACTGGGACCAGCGCCACACGCTCAACGTGACGCTCAGCGCGGGCTCGCCCGAGGGCTGGTCGGGCAGCACCATCGTGCGGTTCGCGAGCGGCCAGCCCTACACGCCCACGCTCGAGAACGCGACGCCGCAGCTCGCGAACTCCGGCCGGAAGCCGATGGGGCTCGTGTGCGACGTGCGCGCCGAGCGCCAGGCGCGGCTGTGGGGCGTGCCCGCCAGCGTGTTCGGCCGGATGTTCAACGCGTTCGACACGCGGTTCTTCAACGGGTTCGTGTTCCCGAGCAGCGGCCGGCCGGACTACACGCGGTTCCCGTTCGACCCCGGTCAGGCCGCGAGCCTCGCCGACCCGACCCGTTTCTACGCGCCGCGCCGAATCGAGGTCGGCGTGACGCTGCGCATGGAGCGGAAGCCGTGACGCGCGCCGCCCCGCGCCGGCCCCCGCGGCGCCAGCTCGCGCTGGCCGTGCTGGCGTGCGTGTTCCCGGGCGCCTCCGGCGCCCAGTCGCCGCCCCCGGTCGTGCCCAAGCCGGAGCGGAGCGCGATCAGCGCCGAGCGGTTCGGCACGCACGACGCCGCCAACATCCGCACCGTGTTCTACAACTTCGGCATGGTGGGCGACTACCCGGTCAGCCCGCAGACGGCCGACCTGTCCATCTACCATTCGGTCGAGGTGCCGAAGGGCACCGGCATGAACTACAGCGACGGCATCACGCCGTTCGTGCTGGCCAAGGTGCGGCTCCTGAACGGGCAGGACGCCTACATCATGGAGACCGGCTTCCGCGAGCGGCAGGCCGAGAGCCCGTACACCGAGCGCATCATGCGGTTCGAGCCGCGCCCCGGGTACTTCGAGCCCGACCCCGCGCGCAACGCCGCGCGCTCGATCGCCATCAGCAGCGACCCGCGCACCTGGCCGCCGGCGTGGCCGGACCGCCGGGACGACCCGGACGACCCGGGCTGGCGCGGCTCGTGGAACGGCTACTTCGGCAAGCGAGCGGCGGCCGACCAGGAGAGCTACAGCGTCATGGACGACGACTTCTACGACGCGTGGAAGCCCTACTGGTACCCGGACTCGCGCGACTCCACCCGGCAGGGCCTCGGGCTCAAGGTGGGCGTGCGCGGGTTCCAGTGGTCCAACCCGCAGGCCGGCAACGTCATCTTCTGGCACTACGACATCACGAACGAGAGCACGACCACGTACGACGACAACATCGTGTTCGGGCTCTACATGGACTCGGGGGTGGGCGGGCCGCTGCTGTCCTGCGACGGCATCTACGAGTCGGACGACGACAACGCGTTCTTCGACCGCTCCAGCGGGCTGAACCTCGTGTACACCTGGGACCGCCGCGGGACGGGCCACGACCTGATCAGCAACTGCAGCCGCACCGGCTACCTGGGCTACGCCTACCTCGAGACGCCGGGCAACCCGTTCAACGGCGCGGACGACGATCGCGACGGCATCACGGACGAGCGGCGCGACGGCGGCCCCGGCACGCTCGTCACCGGGCAGGCCAGCATCCTCGCGTACCTCGCCGCGAACTACGACACCGCCCGGTTCGTGGCGGCGTACGGGCCGATCGCCCGCCGCCCCGCGTACCGGATCGGGCAGTGGTGGACCGGCGACGAGGACCTCGACTGGCTCGCCGAGTTCAACGACCTCGGCGCCGACGGCGTGAAGGGCACCGGCGATGCCGGCGAAGGCGACGGCATGCCCACCGAGGGCGAGCAGAACTTCGACCGCACCGACCTCACCGAGTCCGACCAGATCGGGCTCACGGGGTTCAAGCAGAACCGCATCAAGGCGGGGCAGGGGAGCCCCACCTCCGAGACCGACGGCGTGCTGTTCTACACCGAGACCCAGAACTGGCCGGAGCGGCTCTACCGCCAGTTCACGAACCCCGACTCGGCGGCGCGCTACGACCAGGCGCTCGCCTCCAACTACAACATCGGGTTCCTGTTCGCGTCGGGCCCGTTCAAGCTGCTGCCGGGGCGGACCGAGCGCTTCAGCCTCGCGCTCGCCTACGGCGGCGACCTGGACGAGCTGCGGAGCACGATCCAGACCGTGCAGCAGATCTACAACTCGAACTACCAGTTCGCGGTTCCGCCCACGCGGCCCATCGTCACCGCCGAGGCCGGGGACGGCTTCGTCCGCCTGACCTGGGACGACGCGGCCGAGCGCAGCGTGGACCCGGTCTCGGGCGAGCTGGACTTCGAGGGCTACCGCGTCTACCGCTCCACCGACCCCGACTTCCGCGACGCGCGCGTCATCACCAACGCCAGCGGGTCCAACGTCATCGGCAACGGCCGGCCGATCGCCCAGTTCGACCTGGTCGACGGCCGCAAGGGCTTCACGCGCAAGACGGTGGACGGCGTCGCCTACCAGCTCGGGAACGACTCGGGGATCCAGCACAGCTACGTGGACACCGAGGTGCTGAACGGGCAGGAGTACTACTACGCGGTGTGCGCGTACGACTACGGGTTCGACCCGGGCGAGAACCTCGACTCGCTCGCCGTCTACCCGTCCGAGAACCCCTACAGCGTCTCGCGCACGCTGCGCGGCGGCACCATCCTGCCCACGAACGTGGTGCGCGTCCGGCCGAACCCGCGCGTCGCCGGCTACGAGCGCGCCCGTGCGAGCGCGCCCGTGCACGTGGCCGGGCGCGGCGTGGGCAGCGTCCAGCTCCGGGTCGAGAACTCGACCCAGGTGCCGCCGGGGCACACGCTGGGGCTCCGGTTCACCGCCGACTCGCCCGACGTCGTGCGTGCCACCGCGTACACGCTCACCGACCAGACGACGGGCGAGGTGCTCTACACCACGGGCAACGACCTCACGGGCTCGGGGCGCGGCCCCGTGGGCGCAGGGATCCTCGCGGTGGTGAGCACCCCGCCGCAGGTCACGGTGGATTCGCTCTCGGGGTTCGACGCGGGCTCGCCGACGAACGCCCGGCTCCGCGCGACGTATCAGCCCTCGCAGCCGTTCGACCTCCGCCGACCCGGATACCCGGAGGACCTGGTCGTGCGCTTCGCGGACACCGTCGTGGACACCGGAGTCGAGCTCTCGCGGTTCCGGCCCGCGAAGCCCGCGCGGTTCCGGGTGTACGCGGTCACGGACAGCGGTGAGACGCCGCTGGACTTCCACTTCACGGATGGGGACAACAACGGCACGCTCTCGCTGCCCGGCGACCGGATCGACGTGCTCACCCGGCCCGTGGGTGCACCGCTCGTTTCGGACACCTCGATCACGTGGCGCATCGAGCTCGACCCGACGTACACGCCCTCCGGACCGCTCGTCCCGCCGGGCGCGGCCGACGTGTGGCGGCTCCGGCTCCGGGTCCCGTTCGAGGCCGGCGACAGCTTCGAGTTCACGACCGTGGCCGAGACCGCTCCCGCCGCCGGCGCGCCGACCGCTGAACCCTACGTGGTGCCGAACCCGTACTTGGGCGCGGCTCCGTTCGAGCCGGCCCCGTTCAACGTCAAGGGTCGCGGCGAGCGGCGCATCGAGTTCCGCAACCTCGCTCGCGGCGCGACCGTGCGCGTCTACACCGTGCGCGGCGACCTCGTCCGGACGTTGCGCCACGACGGCTCGCTGGACGGCTTCCTCGCGTGGGACCTGCGCACCAAGGACAACCTGGACGTGGCGCCCGGGCTCTACGTGTTCAAGGTCGAGGCCCCGGGCCAGGCCGGCTTCACCGGCAAGTTCGCGGTGGTGAAATGACGCGCATCGAACCCGGGCACAGGCCGGTCGCGCCGGCGGCGAGCCCCGCCCCGCGGGCGGCCCCGCTCGGCGCGCTGCTCGTGGCGCTGCTCGCCACGCTGCCCGTGGCCGCGCCCGCGCACGCCCAGACCAAGGTCGGCACGACGTTCGGCGCGTTCACGCTCATCGAGCCCGACGCCCGGCTCGCCGGCATGGGCAACGCCGGCTCGGCCGCGGGCGAGGGGCTCGCCGGCGTATTCCACAACCCGGGCGCGGTCGCCGGCCTCGAGCAGCGCGCGTTCGAGTTCGTGCACGTGGACTGGTTCGCCGGCATCCGCCACGACTTCATCGCCTACGCGCACCCGCTCGGGGACTGGGGCACGCTCTACGGCACGTTCACCTCGCTCAACTCGGGCGAGATGCCGGTGCGCACGGTGACCCAGCCGCTCGGGACCGGCGAGCGCTTCACGGTTTCCAATCAGGCGGTGGGGCTCGGTCTCGCGCGCAAGTTCTCGCTGCGCTTCGCCGCGGCCGTGCAGGCGAACTACGTCCAGGAGACGATCTTCCACACCTCGGCCGGCACGGTCACGTTCGGCGCCGGGACGCTCTACCGGATGTCCGCGGACGGCCTCCGCATCGGCGCCAGCCTGGCCAACTTCGGCACCCGCGCGGCCTACTCGGGCAGCGACCTGGCCATCGTCTACGACAACGTCGGCGGGCAGAACGGCGACAACGCCACGCTGCCCGGCTCGCGCGACACCGACGCGTTCGCCGTGCCCGTCACGTTCCGGGTGGGCCTCGCCCAGCCGTTCCGGCTCGGGAGCGACGTGCGGCTCCTGCTGGCCGCGGACGCGCTCCACCCCTCGGACAACACCGAGAGCCTGAGCCTGGGCGCCGAGGCCACGCTCCGCGACCGCCTCGGCCTGCGCCTGGGCTGGCAGAGCCTGTTCCTCGAGGATTCCGAGGTCGGGCTCACCGCCGGCGCCGGCGTGCGCGGCGCCTTCGACGACCTTCGCTACCACGTGGACTACGCCTGGGCGGACCATGGCCGCCTCGAGGACACGCACCGTATCTCGTTCGGCATCCTGTTCTGAGTGAGGGACCCCCGCATGCGACGCCCGCCCACCCCGCTCCTCACGGCCCTCGCGCTCGCGCTCACGCTCTCGGCCCCCGCCCCGGCGCGCGCCCAGACCACGGCGGCCCTGCTCGACACGCTGCAGCGCACCGCGTTCGACTTCTTCTGGAACGAGGCGAACCCGGCGAACGGGATGATCCGCGACCGGAGCGTGCCGGGCTCGAACTTCGCGAGCATCGCGTCGGTGGGATTCGGCCTGTCCGCCATCCCGATCGGCGTGGACCACGGCTGGGTCGCGCGCGAGCAGGCCGCGGCGCGCGTGCACCGCACGCTGCTCACGTTCTACAACGGCCCCCAGGGCACCCTCGCGCTCGGCCAGATCGGCTACAAGGGGTTCTTCTACCACTTCCTGCGCATGGACACCGCCACGCGCTTCGACACGAACGTGGAGCTGTCCACCATCGACACGGCGCTGCTGTTCGCCGGCATGCTCGACGCGCGCCAGTACTTCGATTCCGCCTCCGACACGACCGAGATCGCCATCCGCGCGATGGCCGACTCGATCTACCAGCGCGCCGACTGGAACTTCATGCGCAACTTCAACCCCGGGATCATGATGGGCTGGAAGCCCAGCTTCGGCTTCCTCGGCTTCGGGCAGTGGATCGGCTACAACGAGGCGATGGTGATGTACGTCCTGGCGCTCGGCTCACCGTCGCGGCCGGTACCCGCCTCCGCGTGGGGGGCGTGGACGAGCGGCTACGACTTCGAGACCCACTACGGCTACAGCTTCGTCACCTGCCCGCCGCTGTTCACGCACCAGTACTCGCACTGCTGGATCGACTTCCGGGACATCGCCGACGCCTACATGCGCACGAAGGGCTTCGACTACTTCGAGAACTCGCGCCGCGCGACGCTGGCGCAGCGCGAGTACTGCATCGCCAACCCGCTCGGCGCGCTCGGCTACGCGGACAGCCTGTGGGGGCTCACCGCCGGCGACGGCCCGTTCGGCTACGAGGCGCGCGGCGCGCCGCCGGCCCAGAACGACGACGGCACCATCACGCCGACCGCGGCGATCAGCTCGATCGTGTTCACGCCCGACGAGTCCATCGCGTTCATCCACCACATGTGGAACCACTACCGGCCCGTGCTGTGGGGCCCTTACGGCTGGCGGGACGGGTTCAACCTCTCGATCGGGCCGTGGTACGCGACGGACGTCATCGGCATCGATCAGGGCCCGATCCTGATGATGATCGAGAACCACCTGAACGGCCGGCCGTGGCAGCGCTTCATGTCGCACCCGGCGATCGCGCTCGGGCTCCAGCGCGCCGGATTCGAGCCCTACGTGCTCGGCGCGACGCCGGGCGACCGCGCGCCGGTCGTGCGGCTCGGGCGCGTGAGCCCCGACCCGGTGACCGCCGGCTCGCGCGTGACGTTCCGGCTCGCGCGCGCGGGCGAGGTGCGGCTCGACCTGCTGGACCTGCAGGGCCGCGTGCGCGCCCGGCTCGCCGACGGACCGCATGCGCGCGGCGACCACTCGCTCCCGTTGGGGCGCGGGGGGCTCGAGCCGGGCGTCTACTGGCTGAGGCTCCTGGCGCTTGGCGAGCAGCAGCGCACCCGGTTCGTGGTGTTGCGCTGACCGTGAGCGTGGTGTCGCCCATCCTGCGCGGCGGCGCGCCGCGGCTCTCCGGGCCGGTGCCGGCCGTGCACCTGCTCGGCAACGGCCGCTATTCCGTGTGGCTCACCGAGGCGGGGATGGGCCGCTCGAGCTGGAGGGGCTCGGCGCTCTCGCGCTGGACCGGCGACCGGGTCGAGGACGCCGAGGGTTGGCGCTTCTGGGTGCGCGACCCCGGGCTGGGACGCAGCTGGCCCGTGTTCGCGCGCTCCTCGTCACGGGCGAACGGGAGCGGCGCGGTGGCGGTGTCGTCGGGGCGGTTCGCCTGGAGCCAGCGCGACCACGCGCTCGAGACCCGGGTCGAGGTCGCGGTGGCCCCGGACCGGGACGCCGAGCTCCGGCGGATCACGCTCCGGAACCTCGCGCCGCGCCCGCGTCGCGTGGACGTCACGGGGTGCCTGGAGCTCGTGCTGCACGACCCGGCCGCCGACGCCGCGCACCCGGCCTTCTCCAAGCTGTTCGTCCAGACGGCGTGGGACGCGGACGCGCGCGCGCTCGTGGCGACGCGACGGCCGCGGACCGCGCACGACCGCCACCCGTGCGTGGCGCACCACGTCGTGGGGGAGGGCGCACCCGAGCACGAGACCGACCGCGCGCGCTTCCTCGGGCGCGGTCGGACCTGGGCGCGCCCCGAGGCGGTCGCCTCCGCGCGCGCGCTCGGCGGCACGGTGGGGAACGTGCTCGACCCCGTGTTCGTCACGCGCCGCGCCGCGACGCTGGCCCCGGGGGAGGAGCGGACCTGGACCTTCGTGCTCGCCGCCGGCTGGACGCGGGCCGAGGCGCTGGCGACGCTGGCCGCGCTCGCGGACCCGCGCGCGGTCGAGGGCGCGTTCGCCGCCGCGCAGGTGGCGGCGGCCGAATGGCTCGACCGGCTCCGGCTCGCGCCCGACGAGGTCGAGGCGGCCGGGTCGCTCGCGGGCGCGCTGCTCTACGGCGACCCGCGCCTGCGCGCGGACGCGGCGACGCTCCGCTCGGGCGGAGGCGACGACGTTGCGCGCTCCAGGCTCGGGATCGGCCGCGGCCAGCCGGTCGTGGTGGCGCGCCTCGACGAGCCCGGCGTGGTCGCGGACTGGCCGTGGCTCGTGCGCGCGCACCGGCACTGGCGCGCGCACGGGATCGGCTCCGCGCTCGTCGCGCTCGGCGCCGCGCCGCCGGAACCGACGGAAGAGGCGGGCGTGCACGCCGCGGCGGCGCTCGAGCCGGCCGAGCGGCTCGCGCTCGAGGCGGGGGCGCGAGTCGTGGTCGGTCGCGCCACGCGCGCGCTCGTGCGCGCGCCGCTCGCCGGGCACGACACGGGGCCGGACGATCCCCCGGCCCGGTACGGGCGGGTCACTCGGCGGCGGACGGCGCGCCGCGAGCGCGAAGCGCTTCGCTTCGACAATCGTTGCGGCGGGTTCTCGCAGGACGGCCGCGAGTACGTGATCCGCCTGGATCCGCTCCGGCGCGGCGGACACCGGCGGCCGCCGCTCGCCTGGTGCAACGTCATCGCCAACCCCCGCTTCGGCACGCTCGTGACCGAGTCCGGCGCCGGGTTCACGTGGAGCGGCAACAGCCGCGAGCACCGGCTCACGCCGTGGTCCAACGACCCGCTCCTCGACCCGCACGGCGAGGCGCTGTACGTCGTGGAGGAGCCGGGCGGCCCCGCCTGGTCGCCGCTCCCGGGTCCGCTCCCGCACGCCTCGGGCTACGAGGCGCGCCACGGGCTCGGCACGAGCCGGTTTCTGCTCGAGGCCGAGTCGCTCCGCCACGACACCGTGGTCGCCGTGGACCGCGAGCGGCCGGTGAAGCTCGTGCGCGTGCGGCTCGCCAACACGAGCACCGTGGCGCGCTCGCTCGCGCTCGTCTGGTTCGCGCGCCTGGTGCTCGGCGCCGACGACGCGTTCGCGCGACGCGCGGTGACCGCGCACGACACCGCGACCGGCGCGCTGCTCGCGCGGAACCCGGCCTCCGGCGCGTGGTCCGGCGCGGCCGCGTTCTCGGCCGTGGTGGGCGCGGGCGCCGGCGCGACGTGGACCACGGACCGCGCCGCGTTCCTCGGCCGGCAGGGGAGCACGGCCCGTCCGCGGGCGCTCGCCGTCCCCGCGGCGTTCGACGCCGCGGAGGGCCCGATGCACGACCCGTGCTTCGCGTGGCGAGTGCCGTTGTCGCTCGGGCCGGGGGAGACTCGCGAGGTGACGTTCCTGCTCGGCGAAGGCGCGGACCGCGACGAGGCGCTCGCCTGCGTGAGCGGCTTCGCCGACGCCGCGGCCGTCGAGCGCTCGATCGCCGGGGCGCGGGCGGCGTGGGACGCGCTCGTCTCGCGCGTGCGGGTGGAGACGCCGGCGCCCGAGCTGGACCTGATGCTCAACGCCTGGCTCCCATATCAGACGCTCTCGTGCCGGTTGTGGGGCCGTTCGGCGCTCCACCAGTCGGGCGGCGCGTTCGGCTTCCGCGACCAGCTCCAGGACGCGCTCTCGCTGATGCCGCTCGCGCCGGAACTCGCGCGCGAGCAGATCCTGCTGCACGCCGCGCACCAGTTCGTCGAGGGCGACGTGCTCCACTGGTGGCACCCGCCGGAGTCGCGCGGCATGCGGACGCGCTTCGCCGACGACCTGCTGTGGCTCCCGTACCTGGCCGAGACCTACGTGCGGGCGACCGGCGACCGGGGCGTGCTCGACGAGCCGGTGCGCTTCGTGGCCGCGCGCGCGCTCGAGCCGGGCGAGGACGAAGCGTTCGTCCAGCCGCGCGACGCGGGCGAGCGCGCCACGGTCTACGAGCACGCGGCCCGCGCCATCGACCGCTCGCTCGCGGTGGGCGCGCACGGCCTGCCGCTGTTCGGTTGCGGCGACTGGAACGACGGCATGAACCGGGTCGGCCGGGAGGGCCGCGGCGAAAGCGTGTGGATGGGCTGGTTCCTGGGCGCTCTGCTCGAGCCGTGGGCCGCGCTCGCGGATTCGCGCGGCGAGACGGAGCGCGCGCGGCGCTGGCGCGAGCATCGGGAGCGGCTGCGCCTCGCGCTCGACGGGCAGGCCTGGGACGGCGACTGGTACCGCCGCGGCTGGTACGACGACGGCAGCCCGCTCGGCTCCCGCGAGAGCGACGAGTGCCGGATCGACGCGCTGGCCCAGGCGTGGTCCGTGCTCTCCGGGCTGGCGCGTCCGGAGCGTGCCGCGCGGGCGATGGACTCGCTCGAGACCCGGCTCGTCTCGGAGCCGGAGGGCATCGTTCGGCTGCTCGCGCCGCCGTTCCAGGACACGCCGCACGACCCCGGCTACATCAAGGGCTACGTGGCCGGCGTGCGCGAGAACGGCGGTCAGTACACCCACGCGGCGCTGTGGGTGGTGCGTGCGCTGGCCGGGCTCGGGCGCCGCGACCTCGCGGCGCGGCTGCTCGCGATGCTGTCCCCGGTGCGGCACGCCGCCGACCCGGCCGGGGTGCGGCGCTACCAGGTGGAGCCGTACGTCGTGGCCGCGGACGTCTACGGCGTGGCGCCGCACGTCGGGCGCGGCGGCTGGACCTGGTACACCGGGTCCTCGGGCTGGATGTACCGTGTCGCCGTGGAGGACATCCTCGGCGTGCGCCGGGAGGGAGGCGACCGGCTCCGGGTCCGGCCCTGCATCCCGGACGAGTGGCCGGGCTACACACTCGCGTGGTCGGTGCCGGACGGGAAGGGCACGTCGCTCGAGCTGCGGGTCCGCAACCCGCACGGGCGCGCCGCGGCCGTGACGCGCGCGACGCTGGACGGCGCGGCCGTGCCCGTCGAGGGCGGCGAGGCGCTCCTCGCGCTCCCCTCCGACGGCGCGCACCACGGGCTGGAGATCGAGCTGGGCTGAGCGGGAGGCGACGATGGCCACGATCAAGGACGTCGCGCGCGAGGCGGGGGTGTCGGTGGCCACGGTCTCGCGCGTGTTCAACGACAGCGGCCGCGTGAACGACGAGACCCGGCGCCGGGTGCGCGCCGTGGCCGACCGGCTGCGCTTCTGGCCGAACGGCGTGGCCCGGAGTCTCATCACCAACCGCACGCACGCGATCGGCGTGCTGCTCCCGGACCTGCATGGCGAGTTCTTCTCCGAGGTCATCCGCGGCATCGACCTCTCGGCGCGCCGCGAAGGGCTGCACGTGCTCGTGAGCAGCTCGCACTCCGACACCAAGGAGCTGGTCGCGGCGCTGCGGGCGATGCGCGGCCGCATCGACGGGCTCGTCATCATGGCGCCCGAGCCCGCGGCCGTCCCGGCGATCCGCGCGAACGCGTGGGGCTGCCCGGTGGTGCTGCTCGGCCCGGGCGGCGAGACGACCGACTTCGACACCGTGTCGCTCGCCAACTTCGACGGCGCCTACGCCGTCGTGCGCCACCTGCAGCGGCTCGGCTACCGCCGCATCGCCACCATCGCCGGACCGGCCGCGAACCGGGACGCGCAGCAGCGTCTCGAGGGCTACCGGGCCGCGATGCGCGACGCGGGCGTGACGCAGACCCGCGCGCTGGAGGTGCGTGGCGACTTCACCGAGCCCTCGGGCTACCAGGCGGCGCAGGCCGTGCTCGGGATGTCGCCAAGGCCGCGGGCGCTGTTCGTGGCGAACGACGTCATGGCGGTGGGCGTGCTCGGCGCGCTGCGCGAGTCGGGGGTGCGCGTGCCCGGCGACCTCGCGGTCGTGGGCTTCGACGACATCCCGCTCGCGCGCCATCTGAGTCCGCCGCTCACGACCGTCCGCGTGGACGCATTCCAGCTCGGCGAGCGCGCGCTCCGTCGCCTGCTCCGCCACGACTCGGGCGAGCCGGCCCCGGGCCGCTCGCACGAAGTGCTGCCGACCTGGCTGGTGGTGCGGAGCTCGTGCGGCGCCTCGCCGCTCGAGGGCCGTCGCGCCTCCGACGCGCCGCCGGGCGCGTCGCCCGCCCGGCGGCGCCGCGCGGCGGGGCGCCCGCGCATGCCGCGACGCCGGGGCCGCGCGTGAAGCTCGCGGCCGCGCTCGCGTTCGCGCTCCTGTCCGTGCTCCCGCCCGCCGCGGGCGCGGCCGGCTCGCGCCCCGCGGCGGCGCGGCTCGCCACGCCGCCGCGGCTCACGCCGGCCGAGCGGGCGTTCGTGGACACGCTCCAGCACCGCACGTTCCTGTTCTTCTGGGAGCTCGCCGACACCGCCACCGGGATGATGCACGACCGCTGGCCGACGCGGTCGTTCGTGAGCGTCGCGTCCACCGGGTTCGCACTCACCGCGTGGCCCGTCGGCAGCGAGCGGGGCTGGATCACGCGCGCGCAGGCGGCCGCGCGCACGCTCCGGACGCTGGAGTTCCATCTGCGCGGGCGACAGGACTCGACCCGCGCGGGGGCAATGGGATACCGCGGCTTCTTCTACCATTTTCTCCATCCCGGTTCGGGCACGCGCTTCGAGGACGTGGAGCTCTCCGACATCGACACCGCGCTGTTCCTCGCCGGCGCGCTGTTCTGCCAGTCCTACTTCGACCGCGACGCGCCGGCCGAGCGGCGGATCCGCGCGCTCGCCGACTCGCTCGTCGAGCGCGTGGAGTGGAGGTGGATGCAGGTGCGGCCGCCGCTGCTCGCGCTCGGCTGGACGCCGGACGAGGGGCACCTGCCGTACGACTGGCGCGGATACAACGAGGCGATGCTGCTGCAGTTGCTGGCGCTCGGCTCGCCGTCGCACGCCGTGGGCCCGGAGACGTGGAAGGCCTGGGCGGAGGGCTACCGCTGGGGCACGTTCCACGGCCGGGAGTACCTGGGCTTCGCGCCGCTCTTCGGCCACCAGTACTCGCACGTGTGGGTGGACTTCCGCGGCATCCGGGACGCTCCCATGCGCGAGAAGGGCCTCGACTACTTCGAGAACTCGCGCCGCGCCACCTACGCCCAGCGCGCCTACGCAATCGCGAACCCGTCCGGCTTCAAGGGCTACGGCGCGGACGTGTGGGGCCTCACCGCCTGCGACGGACCGCTCGACGGCAAGGTCACGGTCTCGGGCCGCGAGCGCGAGTTCCACACCTACCAGGCGCGCGGCGCTTGCTTCACGCACGTCCACGACGACGGCACGATCGCGCCCACGGCGGCCGGCGGCTCGATCGCGTTCGCGCCGGAGATCTGCCTGCCGGCGCTCATGGCGATGCGCGAGCGCTGGGGCGGGCACGTGTTCCGCCGCTACGGGTTCGTGGACGCGTTCAACCCCACGCTCGACGTGGACGTGAAGACGCAGCACGGCCGCGTGGTGCCCGGCGTGGGCTGGTTCGACGACGACCACCTCGGCATCGACCAGGGCCCGATCCTCGCCATGATCGAGAACTGGCGGACCGGCCTCGTCTGGCGCGTCATGCGCCGGAACCCGCACCTGCGGCGAGGGCTGCTCGCGGCCGGGTTCCGTGGCGGCTGGCTGGACGCGGGAGCGGGAGGGAGGTGAGCCCCGCGCGCCGTCTCGCCGGCCTCGGCCTCGCGGCGCTCGTGCTCGGGGCGGGCGCGTGCACGCCGGGCCGGGGCGCGCGCGAGGTCGCCCCGGTCACGCTCCGGATGTGGGCGATGGGCCGGGAGGGCGAGGTCGTGGACGAGCTGGCGCGCGACTTCGAGCGCGAGAACCCCGGTCTCCGGGTCGTGGTGCAGCAGATCCCGTGGTCCGCGGCGCACGAGAAGCTGCTGACCGCACACGTCGGCGGCTCGCTCCCCGACCTGGGCCAGCTCGGGAACAGCTGGATCGCCGAATTCGGCGCTCTGCGCGCGCTGGTGCCGCTCGACCCGATGCTCGGCGCGTCGGAGCTCGGGCGCGACGACTACTTCGGCGGGATCTGGGACACGAACGTGCTCGAGGGCGAGACGCTCGGGCTCCCGTGGTACGTGGACACGCGGCTCCTGTTCTACCGACGCGACCTGCTCGAGCGCTCCGGCGTCACGGCGGTGCCGACCACCTGGGCCGGGTGGCGCGAATGCCTCGAGGCCGTGAAGCGGCGCGGCGGCCCGGGCCGCTACGGCGTGTTCCTGCCGACGAACGAGTGGATGCTTCCGGTGGTGCTCGGTCTCCAGAGCGGCTCTCCGCTCCTCGCCGACGGCGCGACGCGCGGGGCGTTCCGCGAGCCCGAGTTCCGGCGCGCGTTCGAGTTCTACCTGGGGCTCTTCCGCGACGGGCTCGCGCCCACGCTCGGCATCCAGGAGATCGCGAACAAGTACCAGGAGCTCGAGCGCGGGACGTTCGCGATGATGGTGACCGGTCCGTGGGAGCTGGGCGAGTTCGCGCGACGGCTGCCGGACTCGCTCCAGCACGCGTGGGCCACCGCGCCGCTGCCGGGGCCGGACGGGCCGGGACTCTCGTTCGCGGGCGGCTCGTCGCTGGTCATGTTCCGCGCCACGCGGCACCCCGAGGCGGCGTGGCGGCTGATGGAGTTCCTGTCCCGCCCGGAGCAGCAGGTGCGGTTCTGGCGGCTCACCGGCGACCTGCCGGCGCGGCGCGCGGCGTGGGCCGACACGGCGCTCGCAGCCGACCCGCGCACGCGCGCGTTCGCCGAGCAGCTCCAGCTCACCGCGCCGTGCCCCATGGTGCCCGAGTGGGAGGAGATCGCCACGCGCATCTGGGAGCAGGCCGACCGCGCCATCCGCGGCGCGGCCCCGGCCGACAGCGCGCTCGCCGAGCTGGACCGCACCGTGGACCGGCTGCTGGAGAAGCGCCGCTGGCTCGCCGCCCGGCGCGCGGCGAAGGGCACGCGCTCGTGAGCGCGCCGCTCGCGGGGCGCCAGGCGCGCGCGGGGCTCGTGTTCGCGCTCCCGTCGGTGGTGCTCATCCTCGTGTTCTTCTTCGGGCCCGTCCTCTACGGCCTGTACCTGAGCCTCACCGACTTCGACCTGTACGCCATCGGCGACCCGTCCACGGTGCGTTTCGTCGGGTTCGCCAACTACGTGCGCGCGCTCGCGAGCGCGGAGTTCTGGAACGCGTTCCGGGTGACGCTCCTGTACGCGTTCGTGGGCGCGCCCGTCTCGGTGGCCATCTCGCTCGCCTCGGCGCTGCTCGTGGACTCCCGGCTCGCGCGCTGGAAGCCGTTCCTGCGCGCGGTGTACTTCGCGCCGGTCGTCACCACGCTCGTCGCCGTGGCCATCGTCTGGCGCTACCTCTACCAGCCGCAGTACGGGCTCGTGAACGCGTACCTCGGCCGCCTCGGCCTGCCGGCCGTGGACTGGCTCGGGGATCCGCACTGGGCGCTGCCCGCGATCCTCGTGCTCGCGGTGTGGAAGAACTTCGGCTACAACCTGCTCATCTTCGTGGCCGGGCTCCAGGCGGTGCCGCGCGAGCTGCACGAGGCGGCCCAGTTGGACGGCGCCAGGCGCTGGCAGCGCTTCCGCCACGTCACGCTGCCCGAGCTCGCGCCGGTGTCGCTGTTCGTGAGCGTCACCACGCTCGTCAACTACTTCCAGCTCTTCGCGGAACCCTACGTGATGACGCAGGGCGGCCCGCTCCGCAGCACGACCAGTCTCGTGCTGTTCATGTACGAGCAGGGCTTCCGCTGGTGGCGGCTGGGCTTCGCCGCGGCGCTCGCGTTCCTGCTGTTCGCGCTGATCCTCGCGGCGACGGTCGTCCAGCTCCGGCTCCAGGCGAGGCGGGACGGCGGCGGAGCGCGCGCGTGAGCACCCGCGGAGAACGTCCGCCGGCGGACGTTCCCGGGCCGCTCCGGCCGGGCACGCTGCTCCTGCACGCCGTGCTGCTCGCCGGGGCGGCCCTCACCGTGGCGCCGCTCCTTTGGATGGTCTCGGCCTCGCTCATGCCCGCGGGCGAGGCCAACACCTCGCCGCCGCCGCTGCTCCCGAGCCGCGCCACGCTCGAGCACTTCCGGGAGCTGTTCACCCACCTCGACCTGGCGCGCGCGTTCGCGAACAGCCTGCTGGTGTCCGTGGTCGGGACGCTGTGCGTGCTGCTCACGAGCAGCCTCGCCGGCTACGCGTTCGCCAAGCTGCCGTTCCCGGGCCGCGAGGGGCTGTTCCGGCTCCTGCTCACGGCCATGCTCGTGCCGGCGCAGGTGGGCATGCTGCCGCTGTTCCTCCTGCTCAAGGAGCTCGGGCTCGTCAACAGCTACGCGGGCGTGCTCGTTCCGTGGCTCGCGAGCGTGTTCGGCATCTTCCTCGTCCGCCAGGTGGCGCTCGCGATCCCGCAGGACCTGCTGGACTCGGCGCGCCTGGACGGCGCCGGCGAGGGCCGCATCTATTCGACCATCGTGCTGCCGCTGCTCGCGCCCGTGCTCGCGACGCTGGCGGTGTTCGTGTTCATGTCGTCGTGGAACGACTTCCTGTGGCCGCTGGTCGTGCTCTCCGACGAGCGGTTCTACACGCTGCCGGTGGCGCTCGCGAGCCTGGTGGGCGAGCACGTCCAGGACACCGAGCTGATGATGGCCGGCTCGGTGGTCACCGTCCTGCCCGTGCTGCTCGTGTTCGTGGTGCTCCAGCGCTGGTACATCCGTGGCGTGATGGCCGGGAGCGTCAAGGGATGAGTCGCGCGCGGAGCCTCGCGTACCACACGGGCCACGCCGCGGCGCTCGCCGCGCTGCCCGCGCTGGGGGCCGTGCTCGCGCTGGCCGCGCCGGCGAGCGCCACGTCGCCGCCGCCTCCGGTGGTCGTGGACGCGTTCGAATCGTCCGCGGCCTGGACCGCGATGCCGGCGAGCGGCGTGGAGATGAAGCTCTCGCTCGAGCCCGGCGTCCACGGGAGCGCGCTGCGCGTGGACTTCCGGTTCACGAAGGGCGGCGGCTACGCCGTGCTCCACCGGAAGGTGGAGCTGGAGCTGCCGGAGCACTACGCGTTCACCTACCGGGTCCGCGGCGTGAGCGCGCCGCAGAACCTCGAGTTCAAGCTGCTGGACGAGACCGGCGAGAACGTGTGGTGGCGGAACCGCACCGACTTCGTGTTCCCCGAGCGCTGGACCGAGGAGCGCGTGCGGAAGCGGCAGATCTCCTTCGCCTGGGGCCCCCGCGGCGGGGGGGAGATCCGCCGCGTCGCCGCGCTCGAGTTCGCGATCACCGCCGGCTCGGGCGGCGAGGGCACGGTCTGGCTCGACGACCTGACGCTCGTGCCCATGCTGCCGCCGGCCGCGCCGCGGCCGCCCTCGGCGAGCGCGAGCTCCGAGCACCCGGCGCACGCCGCCGGGCTCGCCGCGGACACGAGCCTCGCGAGCTGGTGGGAGAGCGCGCACGGCGACACGGCGCCCGCGCTCACGCTGGACCTGGGTTCGCTCCGCGAGTTCGGCGGCCTCGTGCTCGACTGGGTCGCGGACCGCCACGCGCGCGACTACGTGGTCGAGGCCGAGGAGGGCACGGGCGCCTGGCGCGAGCTGCGCGTGGTGCGCGCGAGCGACGGCGGGCGCGACTGGCTCCAGCTCCCGGAGAGCGAAGCGTGGCGCGTGCGCGTGCGGGCGCTCGCCCGCGCCGGGCGCACGGTGGCGCTCGCGAGCCTCGACGTGAAGCCGCTCGCCTGGGGCGCGCGCGCCGACGACTTCCTGTCCGCCGTGGCCCGCGACTCGCGACGCGGCAACTTCCCCCGCGCCTTCCTCGGCGAGCAGTCCTACTGGACCGTGACGGGCGTGGACGGCGACGCCGACGAGGGCCTCCTCGACGAGGACCTCCGGCTCGAGACCGGCCGGGCGCAGTTCTCGCTGGAGCCGTTCCTGTTCACGGAGTCGGGGCTCCGGACCTGGGCGGAGGGCCGCGGAACGCAGTCGCTCGCCTCGGGTGCGCTGCCGATCCCGACCGCGACGCGCACCCTGGACTCGCTGGCGCTCTCGGTGACCGCGTTCGCGCGGGGCGCGCGCGGAGCGAGCGAGCTGGTCGCGCGCTACCGCGTGCGCAACCTCGCGCCCCGCCCGCGGAGCGTCACGCTGCTCGTGGCGATCCGCCCGTTCCAGGTGAACCCGCCGAGCCAGTTCCTGAACGTGCCGGGCGGCGCCGCACGCATCGAGCGGCTGAGCCACGAGGGCGGAGTCGTGCGCGTGAACTCCGACCGCTGGCTGGCGGCCGCGCCCGCGCCCGACGCGTTCCTCGCGCTGGCGTTCGACGAAGGCGACTTCGTCGAGCGTTTGCGCGTGGGGCGGGTGCCGCGGCGCGACACGCTCGAGGACCCCGTGGGCCGCGGCTCGGGGGCGCTGCGCTGGACGTTCGACCTGCCCGGGGACGGGACCCACGAGGTGGCGCTGCGCATCCCGTTCCACGGCCGCGGCGCGACGGGCGAGCCGTTCGGGACCGGCGACGCCGCGGCCTGGGAATCGGCCGCCGAACGCGGCTGGCACGGGCGGCGCGGGACGTTCTCGCTCGAGGCGGGCGGGGAGGGCGCCGACGTGGCGCTCACCCTGGCCGCCCAGCTCGGCTACGTGCTCGTCAATCGCGACGGCGCCGGCATCCAGCCGGGCTCGCGTTCGTACGAGCGGTCGTGGATCCGCGACGGCTCGCTCACGTCCTCGGCGCTCCTGCGCTCGGGGCTCGTGGAGCCGGTGCGCGAGTACCTCGAGTGGTACGCCGGGTTCCAGTACGCCGACGGCAAGGTGCCGTGCTGCGTGGACCGGCGCGGCTCGGACCCGGTGCCCGAGCACGACAGCCACGGCGAGTTCATCTTCCTCGCGGCGGAGTACCTGCGGCTCACCGGGGACCGCGCCACGGTCGCGCGGCTGTGGCCCCACGTCCGCGCCGCGGCGGCCTATCTCGACACGCTGCGCGCCCAGCGCCGCACGGCGGCGTGGCGGGGGCCGGGGAAGGAGCCCTACTTCGGCCTGCTGCCGCCCTCGATCAGCCACGAGGGCTACTCCGCCAAGCCCATGCACTCCTACTGGGACGACCTGTTCGCGCTCCGCGGCTACCGCGACGCCGCCTGGCTCGCGGGCGAGTTGGGCCGGGCCGGCGACGCCGCATGGCTGCGCGCGAGCCGCGACGAGTTCGCACGCGAGTTCGCCGCTGCCGTTCGCGCCGCGATGCACGCGCACGGGATCGACTACGTGCCCGGCTGCTCGGACCTCGGCGACTTCGACGCCACCAGCACGACCATCGCGCTCTCGCCGGTTCAGGCCGGCGACGTGCTGCCGCCCGAGGGGGTCGCACGCACGTTCGAGCGCTACTGGGAGTTCTTCCAGCGCCGCCGCGACGGGAGCGAGAAGTGGGACGCATACACGCCCTACGAGCTCCGCAACGTCGGGGCGTTCGTGCGCCTGGGCTGGCGCGAGCGGGCGAACGAGCTGCTGCGCTGGTTCCTGGACGACCGCCGTCCCGCCGGCTGGCGGCACTGGGCAGAGGTCGTGGACCGGGAGCCGCGCCGCGCGCGCTTCCTCGGCGACATGCCGCACACCTGGGTGGGCACGGATCTCGTGCGCGCGGTGCAGGAGATGCTCGCCCACGAGCGCGAGTCCGACGGCGCGCTCGTGCTCGCCGCGGGCGTGCCGGCGGACTGGCTCGAGGGCGACGGCGTGAAGGTCTCGGGACTCCGCACGCGCTGGGGGACGCTCGGCTACACGCTCCGGCGGAAGCAGGGCAGGGTGGAGCTGGCGCTCGACGCGTCGGCGCTCCGGAACCCGCCCGGCGGAATCGAGTTCGCGCCGCCCGTGGACAGCGTCGCCGCCGCACGCTGGACGAGGTCGGCCGTGGTGCGCGCGGACGGCCGGCTCGCCCCGCTCGAGCGCCGCGACGGCCGGTTCCGGTGGATTCCGAGCCAGCCGTGGAGCCGCCCGCCGCGCGTGCTCGAGTGGGGCCACGCGCTCGAGCGGGCGGCCGGAAGTCCCGCGCGCCGGCAGGTGCTGGGCCCCTGAACCGCGGGGCCGCGCCCGGACCACGGGGAGCCCCGGGCGGAAGACCCGGGGCCCGCGCGTCGGCCGGTGGACGTCCTCACCCCGGCCCGTCCGGCACGTTCGCCCCGTTCGCGCGGATCAGGTCGCGGTAGAACTCCCCGCTCGCCTTCACCGTCCGCCGCTGGGTGGCGTAGTCCACGTGCACGAGCCCCATCCGGTGCGAGAAGCCGCTCGCCCACTCGAAGTTGTCGAGCAGGGACCACACGAAGTAGCCGCGCAGGTCCACGCCGCGCCGCATCGCCTCGCGGCAGGCGGCGACGTGGCGGCGCAGGTAGTCCACGCGCAGCGGGTCCTCGACCCGCCCGTCCCTCGCCGTGTCGGGATCGGGGAACGCGGCGCCGTTCTCGGTGATGTGGATCGGGATGCGCCCGTAGCGCTGGGTCACCCAGGTGAGCGTCTCGACCAGCAGCTCGGGGCGCACCTCCCAGCCCGTGGTCATGCGCGGCCCGCGCTCGCCCGGGACCTCCACGGCGCGCGTCGGCGGGCGCGTGTCGTCGTGGCGGACGTCGTAGCCCGTGTACCAATTGATGCCGAGGAAGTCGAACGGCTCGCGGATCGCGCGCAGCTCGTCCGCCGTCGTGCGCGGGAACGCGTCCCCGAACATCTCGCGCACGCGTCGCGGGTACTCGCCGCGGTAGACGGCGTCGAGGAACCACTCGTTGAAGTAGGCGTGGCCGCGCGCGGCCGCCTCCACGTCGCGCGGATCCGGCGTCGCGGGATGGTGGGGCGCCAGGTTCACGACCAGGCCGATCCGGCCGCCGCGCGGATCCGACTCGCGGAAGCGCCTGACCGCGGCGGCGTGGGAGAGGAGCAGCGCGTGCGCCACGCGCGCGGCCTCGGCGAGGTCGCGGCGCCCGGGCGCGTTCACGCCGTGGACGTAGCCCGCGTCCACGACCACCCACGGCTCGTTGATCGTGCACCAGAGCTTCACGCGGTCGCCGAGCTTCGCGTAGAGCAGCTCGGCGAAGTCGGCGAACCAGCGCGGCATCTCCGGCGCGAGCCAGCCGCCGCGCGCCTCGAGCGCCGCCGGGAGGTCCCAGTGGTAGAGCGTCAGCATGGGCGCGATGCCAGCCTCGAGCAGCGCGTCCACGAGCCGGTCGTAGAACGCGAGCCCCGTGGCGTTCACCCGGCCCTCGCCCTCGGGCAGCACGCGCGCCCAGCCGACCGAGAAGCGATAGGAGCGCAGGCCCAGCGCCCGCATCAGCGCGACGTCTCCGCGCCAGCGATGGTAGTGGTCGCAGGCCACGTCGCCGGTCATGCCCTGGTAGGTGCGCCCGGGAGCGTGCGAGAAATCGTGCCAGATGCCGGGGCCGGCCCCGTCGGCGAGCGGAGAGCCCTCGATCTGGTAGGCCGAAGTCGCTGCCCCCCAAAGGAATCCCTCGGGGAATGGAACCTTGTCCCGCACGCGGTCCTCCCTGCTCGCCGAAGTCGGGCCCCGGGCTCGGGCACCGGCCACAAGTCACGACGCGAACGTAACAGGAGCCTTGACACCCCCACAACGCGGATGTAATCGTTTTCACGGCACCGAAAGTGCGGGTCTTCCGCCGCCCCCCTCGTGCCGTGACGTTCCGAGCCCCGCGTTCCCGCGGCTCGTGTCCCGGAGAGGGAACGTGAGCTGGCCGGACCCCGCGTTCGATGCCGCGTCCGTCGCGACGCAGGCCGACCTCCCGCTGACGCATCCGGTCTTGCAGCGTGTGGTGAGCCTGCCCACCTTCTCATCTTTGGAGATGCCCCCATGAGGCGGATCACTACCCTTGTCCTGGCGGGTGCGGCCCTGTGTCTCTCCGCCGCCGCGCTCGCCACGCCGCTGCCGAACAGCGCGGTCGTCCATACGCGCGTGTTCGACGACTGCCCGATCTCGATCCTGACCGTGAACAACAGCTTCCCGGTGCTGATCGAGATCGACGACCAGAACCAGCCGCCGCAGCCCCTGTGCTCGGGGTTCGCCAACCTTCACACCTGGCGCTTCTCGACCGACGGCACGAACGACATCCAGTTCCTGAACGAGGACACGTTCGAGTACTCGTGCGAGCTGGTGCTCAACGGCGTCGGCGAGGGCGGCCTGAACCTGGCGCCCTGGTGGGGCCCGCAGGCCGACGGCCTGTTCAACGTCCGCACGACGGACGGCGAGATCGCCTGCTTCGGGGGCCGCATGCCGTTCTACACGTTCACGGGCGCGCACGGCCTCGTGTACGTGAACAACACGCCGATCATGGTCGGGATCTCGTACTTCCCGAACGGGCTGTCCGGCGCGTCTCCGGCGCAGGTCATCTACAGCATCCGCTACAACGCCATCAATTACTCGAGCGGCCCGCTCAACTTCGACCAGGGCAACCCGGCCGAGGACCCGCCGCACGGGCTGTGGGGCGCGCTCACGCCCTGGTACGCCGGCGGCCACATGAAGATGTTCGCGTTCCCGTCGGCGACGCCGCACGGCATCAACGGCCAGTGGCGGAACATCCAGTACACGTCCGGCCCGACCTCGGGCAAGAAGAGCAGCTGGGGCGAGCTCAAGAAGCTGTACCGCTGATCCCCGCCCGATCCCCCGACCGCGACGGCCACGCCTCCGGGCGTGGCCGTTCGCTTGTCGGCCCTATACTCCGGGCAGGGAGGCGCCGGACATGAACCGACGGAAGCTGGCCATACTCGTGGGCGGCGGGCCCGCGCCCGGGATCAACAGCGTCATCGCCGCCGCCACGATCCGTGCGCGGCTGGACGACGTGGACGTGCTGGGCATCGAGGACGGGTTCGAGTGGCTGATGCAGGGCGACATCGGCCACGTCCGGGCGCTCACGATCGACGGCGTGTCGCGCATCCACTTCCGCGGCGGCAGCCACCTCGGCATCTCGCGCGCGAACCCGACCCGAGACCTGCGCGACCTCGACCGCGTCGTGGTGGCGCTGCTCCAGCTCGGCGTCAGCGAGCTGATCACGATCGGCGGCGACGACACTGCGTTCAGCTCGCTCAAGGTGCACGAGCGCGCGGTCGGCCAGATCCGCGTGGCGCACGTGCCCAAGACCATCGACAACGACCTCGACCTGCCGGCGCACGTGGACACGTTCGGGTTCCAGACCGCCCGGCACCACGGCGCCGAGCTGGTCAAGCACCTCATGGTGGACGCCAGGACCACGTCGCGCTGGTACTACGTCGTGACGATGGGGCGAAAGGCCGGGCACCTGGCGCTCGGCATCGGCAAGTCCGCCGGCGCCACCATCACGCTCATCCCCGAGGAGTTCGAGGCGCGCCCGGTGCGGCTCGCCCGAATCGTGGACACGCTCGTGGGCGCGCACCTGAAGCGCCTCGCGGACGGCCGGCGCGACGGCGTGGCGGTGATCGCCGAGGGCGTGGCGCTCGAGGTGGCCCCGGAGGACCTGGACGCGATCGCGAACACCGAACGCGACGACCACGGCCACGTGCGGCTCGACGACGTGGTGTTCGGCGAGATCCTCAAGCGCGCCGTGCAGGAGCGCATGCGCGAGCTGGGCCTGAAGCCGGTCATCACCGCCAAGAACGTCGGCTACGAGCTCCGCTGCACCGACCCGATCCCGTTCGACATGGAGTACACGCGCGACCTGGGTTACTGCGCCGCCAAGTACCTGCTCGCGGGCGGCGACGCCGCGATGGTGTCGCTGCAGGGCGGGCGTTTCGTGCCGGTGCCGTTCGAGCGGCTGCTCGACCCGCGCACGGGCCGGGCGCGCGTGCGGCTCGTGGACATCCACTCCACGCGCTACGCCATCGCCCGCCGCTACATGCTTCGCCTGCGCCGCGACGACTTCGAATCCGAGGACCGCCTGGAGCCGCTCGCGGGGGCCGCGCGGCTGTCGCTGGAGGAGTTCCGGCGACAATTCGAGTACCTGGTCGAGGACGAGCCGCCGGCGCTCCGGCTGCTCGAGGCCGGGCGGGCCGACTGAGGCGGCGTTCATGCCGGCGGGCGCGAGAGGCGCGTGACGGCTGCTCGTCGCGCGAGCTTGACCCGGCTCTCCGCGTGCGGTTCACTCCGTCGCTCGCGGGCGATTAGCTCAGCTGGTAGAGCACTTGCTCGACAAGCAAGGGGTCACTGGTTCAAGTCCAGTATCGCCCACCATCCCTGTTCCGAGGGGCGCGCGGGAGGTCCGGCCGGGTCCGCCGGGAGCCGCCGTGCCGCCCCGTTCGCGCCTCGCGCACCGGAGACGGCCGCCACCGGAGCGGGGCCGGCCATTCCCGCGGCCGACGCGCCCCCACGAGGCCACCTCCATGTCCGCCACCGCCAAGCCGAGCGCAGGCCCCGACCTCTCCGCCTATCCGGGGGGCGAGGCGCTCTACCGCCTGCGTCACTCGGCGGCCCACGTGCTGGCGACCGCGGTCACCGAACTGTTCCCCGACGTGAAGGTGGCGGGCGGGCCGCCGGTCGAGGGCGGCTTCTACTACGACTTCGCGCGCGCCCAGCCGTTCACGCCGGAGGACTTGGCGCGGATCGAGGCGAGGATGCGCGACATCGTGGCCGCCGACCAGCCGTTCGTGGCCGGCGAGATGACCCGCGACGAGGCGCGCCGGCACTGGGAGGCGCTGGGCGAGAAGTACAAGCTCCACTTCCTTTCCCAGATCCCCGAGGGGGCGAAGGTCGGCACCTACCGGAACGGGCCGTTCCTGGACCTCTGCCGTGGCCCGCACGTGGCGAGCACCGGCAGGGTCGGCGCGTTCAAGCTGACGCACGTCGCGGGCGCCTACTGGCTCGGGAACGAACGCAACGAGATGCTGCAGCGCATCTACGGCACCGCGTTCGCCTCCCAGGCCGAGCTGGACGCGCACCTCGAGCGCATCGAGGAGTCGCTCCGGCGCGACCACCGCCGGCTCGGGCGCGAGCTGGACCTTTACTCGATCCACGAGGAGGTGGGGCCGGGGCTCATCCACTGGCACCCGCGCCTCGGCATGGTGCGCCACCTGCTCGAGGGCTTCTGGAAGGAAGAGCACCTGAAGCGCGGCTACCAGCTCGTCTACACCCCGCACATCGCGAGCGAGAGGCTCTACGAGATCTCGGGCCACCTCGAGAACTACGCCGACATCATGTACTCGCCCATGCTCATCGACGAGCAGGCCTACCGGGCGAAGCCCATGAACTGCCCCGGCCACATCATGATCTACAACTCGCGCAAGCACAGCTACCGCGAGCTGCCGCTGCGCTTCGCCGAGCTGGGGACCGTGTACCGCTACGAACGCTCGGGCGTGCTGCACGGCATGGAGCGCGTGCGCGGGTTCACGCAGGACGACTCGCACATCTTCTGCCGCCCCGACCAGCTCCAGGACGAGGTGCAGGGCATCCTCGACCTCATGCACCACCTGCTCGGCACGTTCGGCTACGAGTACCGCTGCTACCTCGCGACCCGGCCGAAGGAGAAGTACCTCGGCACCGAGCAGGAGTGGGACTTCGCCACGAACGCGCTGCGCGCCGCGCTCGAGGCCAAGGGGCTCCCGTACGAGGTGGACGAGGGCGGCGGGGCCTTCTACGCACCCAAGATCGACGTGAAGCTCAAGGACGCGCTCGGCCGCGAGTGGCAGTGCCCCACGATCCAGGTGGACCTGAACCTGCCCAAGCGGTTCGGCGTCCACTTCACCGGCTCGGACGGCCAGGAGCACGAGGTCATCATGCTTCACCGCGCGCTCTACGGCTCGCTCGAGCGCTTCGTGGGCATCTACATCGAGCACACGGGCGGGGAGTTCCCCGTGTGGGTGGCGCCGGTGCAGGCGCTGGTGCTGCCGGTGAACGCGAAGGCGGTGGACTACGCCCGCGCCACGCAGGCCTCGCTCCAGGCCGCCGGCGTGCGCGCCGAGGTGGACGCGCGCGACGAGAAGCTGGGCGCCAAGATCCGCGACGCCGAGCTCCAGAAGGTGCCCTACATGCTGGTGGTGGGCCCGCGCGACGCCGAGGCCGGCACCGTGTCCGTGCGCCGGAAGGGCGAGGGCGACCTCGGCGCGATGCCGCTCGCGGCGTTCCTCGAGCGTGTGGAGCGGGAAGTCCGGGAGAAGGCGCGCTGAGCCGTCCGCCGGCGGATCGCCGCCGGCGCCGCCGTCACCCGCTCACTTCCCCTGCCAGCCGACCCGGATGGACCAGGTCTGCAGCCGATCCTGCGGCCGGTCGAGCGTGCTCCAGCGGAGCTCGGCCCCCAGCGTGGGCCCGAAGACGTCGAACTCGTAGCGCGCGCCCAGCATCGAGATCCACGCCCAGCCCGAAGAGCCCGGGAACTCCACGTCCAGGGTGACGAACGGATCGCGGAAGTGGTAGGCGCGCATGCCCGCGCCGAGGTGGCCGCGGCCCGCGCCGGCCATGAGCCACGTGGCCGGCAGCACCCGCCAGTGCGCCTCGGTGCGTGCCGAGCCGAGCCAGCCGCGGCCGATCCAGTCGAACGACAGGGTGTCCAGGAGCTGCGCGCCTTCGAGGTCCTGGAGCGTGACGACCTGGTACGTCACGCGACCCACGGCCGGCAGCACCTGGTATTCGCCGTTCAGCCGGAGGCGGAGGTTCGGCCGCGGCCGGACCTCGAGCCCCAGCTCGAAGGCCTGCCCGGCCTGGTAGCGCTGCCGGATGAATGTCGGCGAGGAGATCCAACCGAGGCCGAAGCTCCCGTGCAGGTGAAGCCAGCGCGGCAGGAAGCCCGTCGTGTCGGGCGCTGCGGCGGCGGGCGGCTCCGGGGCGGGCTCGGGCACGGCGGCGCTGGCGGGGCCGGAGAGCAGGCACGTCGCGAGCGTGAGCAGCAGCAGGCGCGACCGGGTCCGGGAGGGCGGGGCGGCAGGGTTCCTCAAGGGCACCTCGTGGAGCGGCGCCGGGAAGCCGGCGCCGTGTCGCCGCGATCGATGCCCGGAAGCCTAGAGCAGCCGTTCGACGAGTGCACGCGCGAAGATCGGCCCCGGCGATGCCACCGGCGGACCCGGAAGGCGCGAGGGCCCGCGCGGCTCGCCGCGCGGGCCCTCGCCGGGCGACCGCAGGCCGGGCTCAGTAGCCGCCGAAGCGGAACACCAGCCCGCCGGAGGCGTCCAGGCTGCTGGGCCACCACGTGCTCTCGGCGCCCGCCTCCTGGAGGCTCGCGCGCCCGATCTTGTGTCCGGCCTGGATGGTGAAGCCCCACGCCTCGCCGATCATCATGTGGCCGCCGAGCCGCCCGCTCAGGCTGATGCGGCTCACCGACCCGGTCTCGTAGCTCGACGCCGGCGGTGTGTCGTTCTCGAACTTGGCCTTGCCGTTCCAGTACTCGAGGCCGGGCCCGAAGAACAGGTAGGTGCGGTCGCCGAGCTTCACCACGCGGTCGCCGCCCACGCGCACGCTCCAGGACCGCTGGGAGTAGGTGAACTTGGCGGCTCCGGGGCCGGCGTTCGTGCCGGGCTTGTTCTCTTCGTTGAACAACCCCAGCGAGTAGCCGCCGTTGAACGCGTAGTCCTCGGTCAGCATGCTCCAGTACTCGAGCTTGACCCCGAACTCGGAGTGGTCGTAGGCGGCCGCGAAGCCCGAGCCGAACTCGCCCGCCAGGTCGGCGGTCCCGTGCACGAGCTGGAGGCCGAGGAACGAGTTCCCGGCGGCCGAAGTCGAGGCGGTCGCGGCGAGCAGGGCGGCGGCGAGCAAGAGGCGCTTCATCTGGGGACCCCCCGTGGTTTCGCGGCCACCATGGCCGGGCGAACGGCGGGCGAAGCTAGGGAGCGCCGCCCGGGGTGTCAACGACTCCTGCCCCGACGGGGAAGCTGCGGAGCGCGGCACGGCATGGGTTTGCCTCGACGCGCGGCACTGCGCTACGATGCCGCCCGTTCACAAGCAGAAGCCCCGCGCTTCTCACCCCACGCGGACGTCTACTTCTCGGTCTCGCAACGGGTTCGACCACGTGATCGCGTCCCGCCGCGCCTGAGCGGCCGGGCCGGACACGCCGGAGTCAGGCCCCTCGGGGCCGGACGCCGGGCGGGGTGCTGCGCCACCCCGTCCGGCGTCCCCGCTTTTCCGGGGCACGGGCGGTGGGGGACCCGTTCACGAGCCTCGGGGAGGGAGACACCATTTCGATTCCCGGCAAGTCGCAGGAACCGCGCGTCAACGAGCGCATCCGCATCCCGCAGGTCCGCGTCATCGGAGATGACGGCTCGCAGATCGGCATCCTCACCACGCGTGAGGCGATCGCGATGGCCCAGGCCAGGGGACTCGACCTCGTCGAGGTCGCGCCGACCGCCCGCCCGCCCGTGTGCAAGATCATGGACTACGGGAAGTTCAAGTACGAGCAGAACCGGGCGGCCAAGGCGGCGAAGAAGAAGCAGCACCAGATGCAGCTCAAGGAAGTCAAGATGCGTCCGAAGATCGAGGACCACGACTACGACTTCAAGCTGAAGCACGCGCGCACGTTCCTGGAACAGCGGGACAAGGTGAAATTCACCGTCACGTTCCGGGGTCGCGAGATGGCCCATCAGGAGCTGGGCTACCGCGTCATCGAGCAGGTGCTGCGCGACCTCGCCGACGTCGCGGTGGTGGAGCAGCCGCCGCGGGCGGAAGGCCGCACGGTGTCGCTCGTGCTCTCGCCGAAGGCCCAGCAGCCGAAGCCCGTGAACAAGCCTTCCACGAACAAGTCCGCACCGACGGGCGAGCCGCCGGCGCACTGACATCCGAGCACGAGAGGACCCTGCACATGCCCAAGATGAAGTCGAATCGCGCCGCGCGGAAGCGCTTCAAGCTCTCCGGCACCGGCAAGGCGATCCGCCGCTCGTCCCACCTGCGACACGGCATGGTCGCCGACAACCGCAATTCGAAGAGGAAGAAGGGCTCGAACGTCGTCGTGGCCCAGGCCGACCAGGCACGCGTCCGCCGCATGCTCGGGAGCTGAGCCCGCGCCGTCCAACCGCCGAACCCGACCCGCGTGAGCCAGCCCGCGCGGGCAGGAGGATCGTCCGATGTCCCGCACCAAGACCGTCGTCCCCGGCCGCGCGCGCCGCAAGAAGGTCCTCAAGGCCGCCAAGGGCGGCTTCAGCGGCCGCAGCAAGCTGTTCAAGACGGCGCTCCAGACCCAGCAGCGCGCCGGCCAGTTCGCCTACGAGCACCGCCGGCTCAAGAAGCGCGACTTCCGCCGGCTGTGGATCGTGCGCATCAACGCCGCGGCGCGCCTGAACGGGCTCTCGTACAGCACGCTCATCGCGGGGCTCAAGAAGGCGAGCATCGAGGTGAACCGCAAGCTGCTCGCCGATCTCGCCGTGCGCGACGCGGCCGCGTTCGCGAAGCTCGCCGAGGTGGCGAAGGGCGCCTGAGGCCGTGGATCCCGTCCACGGCATCCTCACGCGGCGGCTCGACCCCGCCTGGAGGCGGGGCGAGCCGTCCACGCTGCTCCCCGACTACCGCGACCGCATGTCGGCGCTGGCGCTCGTGGAGCGCGGGATCGCGGAGGCCACGGCGGCCTACGTCGAGGCGCTCGCCGGCGCGGAACAAGAGACGGCGGTGCAGGCCGTGCGCAACGCTGCCCTGTCCCGCGAGTCCGGCGCGTTCACCGAGGCGCTGGCGCTCGTGCCCTCGCTCCCGGTGGAGCAGAAGCGCGTCTCGGGGAAGGCCCTGAACCTCGGCAAGCAGCTGATCGAGGCCGCCGAGAAGGCGAAGCGCGACGCGATCGCGCACGCGCGCGAGGGCGAGGCCGCGCTCGACGTCACGCTGCCCGGGCGCCGGCCGTGGGTGGGCCGCCCGCACGTCCTGGCGCAGTTGCGCGACGAGCTGCTCGACCTGTTCCACGGGCTCGGCTACTCGGTCTACACGAGCCCCGAGGTGGAGTTCGAGTCCTACAACTTCGGCAAGCTGAACTTCGCGCCCGATCACCCGGCGCGCGACGCGCACGACACCTACTTCGTGAGCCCCGACGTCGTCTTGCGCACGCACACCTCGCCGGGCTGGGTGCGGGCGATGGAGGAGCGCCACCCGCCGCTCCGGCTCGTGTTCCCCGGACGCGTCTATCGCGCCGAGGCCGTGGACGCGAGCCACATGGACCAGTTCCACCAGATCGACGGCCTGTACGTGGCGCGGAACGTGTCCATGGCCGACCTGAAGGCCACGCTGAACACGTTCGCGCGCGCGATCTACCGGCGCGACGTGCCCACGCGCATCATCCCCATCTACTTCCCGTTCGTGGAGCCGGGCGTGCAGATGGACGTCCGGTGCGCCACCTGCGCGGGCTCGGGCCGCCTCCGGGACGACGCCGGCGAGCGACGCTGCCCGGTGTGCAAGGGCACGCGCTGGGTCGAGGTGCTGGGCGCGGGCATGGTGCACCCGAACGTGTTCCGCGCCGTGGGCTACGACCCCGAGCAGGTCACCGGCTTCGCGTTCGGCATGGGCCTCGAGCGCATCGCGATGGGCCGCCACGGCATCCACGAGATCCGCCAGTTCCTTGAGAACGACGTGCGCTTCCTGGAGCAGTTCTGATGAAGCTGCCGATGAGCTGGCTTCGGGAATGGGTCGAGCTGGACGCGAGCCCCGAGCAGGTGGCCGAAGCGCTCACCACGCGCGGGTTCTACGTCGAGGGCGTGGAGCAGCACGGCCGGCGCTACCCGGGCATCGTCGTGGCCGAGGTGCTGGAGGCCGCGAAGCACCCGAACGCCGACAAGCTCACGCTGTGCCGCGTGAACGGCGGCTCGGGCGAGCTCCGGATCGTGTGCGGCGCGCCCAACGTGAAGGCCGGGATGGTGGTGCCGCTGGCCACGGTGGGCACCACCATGCCGGGCGGGCTCGTCATCAAGGCCGCGAGGATCCGCGGCGAGGAGAGCCAGGGCATGCTGTGCTCGGCGCGCGAGCTGATGCTGTCCGACGACCACGCGGGCATCCTCGACCTCCGGGCGCACCTCCCCGGCGCGGCGCTCGAGCCGGGCAGGCCGCTCGACGCCTACCTGCCCGAGCCCGACGCCGTACTCGAGGTGGAGGTCCCGTTCAACCGCCCGGACGGGATGGGCGTGCTCGGGCTCGCGCGAGAGGTGAAGGCGGCGCTCGGCGGCCGCTGGACCGAGTGGGCGAGCGCGCGGCTCGCGGCGCAGCCGGCGAGCGCGCCCGCGCGCGTCACGTTCGACCTCGAGGTCGAGGACGCCGCCGAGTGCCCGAGCTACCTGGCGCAGCTCGTCGAGGGCGTGCGCGTGGGGCCGTCGCCGCCGTGGCTCGTGCGCAAGCTGGAGGCCGTGGGGCAGCGCTCCATCAACAACATCGTGGACCTCACGAACCTGGTGCTGTTCGAGCTCGCCCAGCCGCTGCACGCGTTCGACGCGGCGAGGCTGGAGGGCGGCGCGATCCGGGTGCGCCGCGCGAAGGCGGGGGAGAAGCTCGTCACGCTCGACGGCAGGCCGCGCGAGCTCAACGGCGAGGTGCTCGTGATCGCCGACCGGGTGAAACCGGTGGCGCTCGCGGGCCTCATGGGCGGCGCCGACAGCGAGGTCACGGACGCCACCACGACGATCCTGCTGGAATGCGCCTCGTTCCAGCCGTCGCGGGTGCGGCGCGGCGCGCGCTCGCTCGACCTCGCGACCGAGGCGAGCAGGCGCTACGAGCGGGGCGTGGACCCGGGCATCGGCATGGCCGCGGCGGCGCGCTTCCTCACGCTGCTCGTGGAGCTGTGCCCGGGCGCGAAGCTCGGCAACTGGCGCCGGCGCCACGTCGAGCCGCAGCCGCGCTCGCTCCCGCTCCGGCCGTCCCGCTGCGAACGGCTGATCGGACTGCCGTTCGGCGCCGGCCGCTGCGCCGACCTGCTCGAGTCGCTCGAGTTCGGCGTCCAGCGCGCCGACACGCTCACGGTCACCGTGCCCACGTGGCGGCCCGACTGCGCGCTCGAGGACGACCTGGTCGAGGAGGTCGCGCGCGCGAACGGCTACGAGAAGATCCCCGAGGCGCCGCTCGAGACCGGGGGCGCCTTCGCCACGCGCGGCGCGCGCGAGCGCGTGCTGCGGCGGGCCCGCGAGGCCATGCTCGGGCTCGGCTTCCACGAGGCGTGGTGTTCCTCGCTCGTCTCCGGCCCGGAGGCGGCGGCGAGCGCGCGGCTCCTCGGCGCGGACCCGGAGCAGATCGTGAGGCTCGCGAACCCGATGTCGCGAGAGAGCGAGATGCTCCGCCCGAACCTGGCGCCGGGACTGCTGCGCGCGGTGGCGCACAACCTCCGTCAGGGGGCGGCCTCGGTGCGGCTGTTCGAGGTGGGGGCGGGGTTCCTGGCCTCGGGCGAGTCGCTCCCGCGCGAGACGCTGATGCTGGCCGCGGTGCTGGGGGGCCCGCGCTTCCGGCACACGCACGACCCTTCGCCCACGCGGCCCGAGGGGGCGTACGACCCGCGGGCCGACGTGGACTTCCTCGACGCCAAGGGGCTGTGGGAGGCGTGGCTCGCCGAGATGCGCGTTGACGCGCCCGAGTGGCGGGCCTATGCTGCTCCCGGCTGGAAATCCGGTGCCAGTGCTGAAGTTGCAGTCGGGACTTCATGCATCGCTTGGGCCGGGAGACTCGCGCAGGAACTGCTCCGGACTTGGGACATCGAGGCCTCCGTCCACCTGTTCGTGGCGCACCTCGAGCCCCTGTCCGACGGAGCCTCCGCGGTGATCCGGGCCCGGGCCCCCGGCCGCTTCCCGCCCGTGCGCCGCGACGTCGCGTTCTTCGTCCCGCTCGGCACGACGCACGCATCGGTCGAGCGGGCCCTCGCCGGCGCCGCCGGCGACCTGCTCCGGTCGATCGAGTTGTTCGACGTCTATGAGGGCCCCGGCACCCCGGCGGGCATGAAGAGCCTGGCGTACGCGCTGCAGTTCCAGCACGCCGAGCGCACGCTCACCGAGACCGAGGTCGGCGAACTCCAGTCGCGCATGGTGACCGCTGTCGCGCACGGATGCGGCGGCCAACTGAGGGAACGAGCATGACCGACACCCTGGTGACGACCCCCGAACTCGACCGGCTCGCGGAGCGCGTGGAACGCGCGGCCGCGCTCATCACCGAACTCCGCTGGCAGAAGGCCCAGCTCGAGAAGGAGTGCGAGAAGCTCCAGCTCCAGCAGCAGCAGGCCCAGTCCCAGTCCCAGGCGACCCAGGCCCAGCTCAAGGAGTTCCAGGCCCGGCTGCAGGGGCAGGACCCCGCCACGGTGCTGGGCGAGCTGGCCGCGCTCAAGAAGGAACAGCGCGACTGGCTCGCCGAGCGCCGGGACGTGGCGGCCAGGATCGAGGCCATCTCCACGAAGCTCGAGCGTCTCGAGTAGCAGCACCCCGCCGGGACGACGGCCGGGACCCCCGCGATGCGCGGGTCCGGCGGCGGCGCGGCGGGCCGAAGCACACAACCAGCGCAGGAAGAAGCGGCGGGAGGACAGCGACGATGGACACGCCTTCGGACACCGCCACCGGCACGCCTCGCGACGGGAAGACCGTCGTGCAGGTACAGATCCTCGGGCATCAGCTTCCGATCCGCGGCGACGCCGACCCCAGGTACATCATGGAGCTGGCCGAGTTCGTGGACCGCAAGATGCGCGAGGTGACGCAGAAGCTGCCCGTGGCCGCGGTCTCGAAGGTGGCGATCCTCGCCTCGCTCAACATCGCCGATGAGCTGTTCAAGGAGCGCGCGAACAAGCAGCTCGCGGGAACGGACGTGCTCGGCCGCGCGGAGCAGCTGACCCGCCGGCTGGACGACATCCTGGGCGACGAGGACTGACGCCGGCCGTTCCCGCACACTCCAGGCGCTCCCGACATCCGCCACACCTCGCGTCCGCCCCGGCCACGCGCCGGGAGGGCCGGGGCCCGGCTCCGCCGGGTCGGGCGGCTTCTCCCTGCTCAGGCCCCGCGAACCGGGGCCCGGGGGGGAACATCCCATGACGTTCGGAACCTGGGTCGCCGTCCTGGCGGTGGGCGTCGTCGTGGCGTTCGCGCTGGGATGGTTCGTGCGCTCGCAGCTCGGGCGCGCCCGCCTGCGGAGCGCCGAGCAGCGCGCGCAGCAGGTGCTGGAGGAGGCGCGGCGCGACGCCGACGCCGCCCGGCGCGACGCGGTGCTCGCCGGGCGCGAGGAAGCGCTCGCCATGAAGCAGGAGCTGGAGCGCGAGATGCTGCAGGCGCGCAACACCCAGCTCGAGACCGAGCGCGCGTTCCAGCAGAAGGAGGTCGCGTTCAACCGCCGGGTCGAGCTGATCGACAAGAAGGACCGCGACCTGAAACGGCTCGAGACCGACCTCGCCGCGCGCGAGGGCGCGGTGACCGGCCGCCAGACGGAGCTCGACGCCCTCGTCCAGGAGCAGACCGCGAAGCTCGCGCGCATCGGCGGGCTCACGCCCGAGCAGGCTCGCGAGCAGCTCGTGGCGACCATCGAGAACGAGGCGCGCGCGGACGCCGCCAAGCGCGCCGCCGAGATCCGAGAGACCGCCCAGCGGAACGCCGAGCGCGAGGCGCGCAAGGTGATCGCGCTCGCCATCCAGCGTTACGCCGGCGACCACGCCAGCGAGACGAGCGTGTCCGTGGTGCAGCTCCCGAGCGACGAGATGAAGGGCCGCATCATCGGCCGCGAGGGCCGCAACATCCGCTCGTTCGAGGTCATCACCGGCGTGGACGTGATCATCGACGACACGCCCGAGGCCGTGATCCTGTCGGCGTTCGACCCGGTGCGGCGCGAGGTGGCGAAGCTCTCGCTCGAGCGGCTCGTGGCCGACGGCCGCATCCACCCGGCGCGCATCGAGGAGGTGGTCGCGAAGGTGCGCGAAGAGGTGGACCGGAAGATCGTCGAACTGGGCGAGATGGCCTGCCTCGAGGTCGGCGCGCACGGCGTGCACGCCGAGCTCGTCAAGCTCATGGGCCGGCTCCATTACCGCACCAGCTACGGCCAGAACATCCTCAGCCACTCGGTCGAGGTCGCCCACCTGTGCGGCATGCTGGCGGTGGAGATCGGCATGGACCAGGCACTCGCCAGGCGCTGCGGGCTGCTGCACGACATCGGCAAGGCCATCGACCACGACCAGGAGGGCACGCACCCGGCGCTCGGCATGGAGGTCGCGGCGCGCTACGGCGAGCCGCAGCCCGTGCTCGAGGCCATCGGCTACCACCACGACGACTACGCCGGCGGCAGCCTGTGGCCGGTGCTGGTGAGCGCCGCCGACGCCATCAGCGGCGCGCGCCCGGGTGCGCGGCGCGAGAGCATCGAGGCCTACATCAAGCGGCTCGACTCGCTGGAGCGGATCGCGAACTCGTTTCCCGGCGTGGAGAAGAGCTACGCGATCCAGGCCGGGCGCGAGGTGCGCATCATGGTGGAGCACCACCGCGTGGACGACGCGCGCGCGCAGGGTCTCGCCGGCGACATCGCGCGCCGCATCGAGAAGGAGCTCCAGTACCCGGGCCAGATCCGCGTCACGGTGATCCGCGAGACGCGCGCGGTGGATTACGCCAGGTGAACCGGAGCGCACGGAAGGGAGGCCGCCGGTGACGAACCTGCTGTTCGTGGCGGACGTGATCGGCTCGCCGGGACGCGAGGTGCTGCGCGCGCTGCTCCCGGACCTGCGCCGGCGGCACGACGTGCACCTCGTGGTGTGCAATTGCGAGAACTCGGCCGCCGGCTTCGGCGTCACCCGCGAGGTGGCGCGCGAGCTGTTCGACGCCGGCTGCGACGTGCTCACGGGCGGGAACCACCTGTGGGACAAGAAGGAATCCATGGAGTACCTGGCCGAGGAGCCGCGCCTCGTGCGGCCCGCGAACCTCCCGGCCGGCACGCCGGGCCAGGGCTGGCGCACGTTCAAGGCCGCGAACGGCGTGCCCGTGGGCGTCGTGAACCTGCTCGGACGCGTGTTCATGAAGGAGGCCGACTGCCCGTTCCGCGCCGCCGACGCCGCGGCGGAGTCCCTCGCGCGCGACGCGAGGGTCGTGCTCGTGGACTTCCACGCGGAGACCACGGCCGAGAAGATGGCGATGGGCTGGCACCTGGACGGCCGCGTCTCGGCGGTGATCGGGACGCATACGCACGTCCAGACCGCGGACGACCGTCTGCTGCCGCGCGGCACGGCGTACGTCTCGGACGCGGGCATGACCGGGGGCTTCGACAGCGTCATCGGCATGGACCGCGCGGGGGCGCTCCGGCGCTTCCTGACGCTCCTCCCGGAGCGGCTGCTGCCGGCGGGCGGCGACCTGCGCCTGAACGCCGTGCTGGTCACGGTGGACGAGGCGACGGGGAAGGCGACGCGGCTCCAGCGGCTGCAGGTCCCGCACGCGCGCGCGGGGGCGGCGGACGGCGCGGGAGCGCGGCTCCTCACCGGCGAGGAGCCGGCGGCCGCGGTGCGCATCGAGGCCCGGCTCCGCACCCAGGCGCTGGTGGACGCGGGAGTGCGGCCCAAGCTGGCGCTGGTCTCGGTGGGCGACGACGCCGCCTCGCAGGTGTACCTCAAGAAGAAGCACGAGGCCTGCGCCGAGGCCGGGATCGCGGTCGAGCGGGTGGAGTTCCCGGCCGGCACCTCCACCGACGACGTGGTCCGGCGCGTGCGGCAGCTCGGCGCCGACGGCCGCGTGCACGGCATCCTCGTTCAGCTCCCGCTCGCGCCGCCGGCCGACGGGGACGCCGTGCTCGAGGCGATCCCTCCGGCCAAGGACGTGGACGGGTTCCACCCCGAGAACGCGGGCCGGCTCGCGCTCGGGTTGCCGTGCTTCATCCCGGCCACGCCGTTCGGCGTGCTTCGACTGCTCGAGCACTACCACGTGCCGCTCAAGGGCCGGCACGCGGTGGTGCTCGGCCGCAGCCACATCGTGGGCCGCCCGATGGCGACGCTGCTGTCGCGCCGGCCGGCGGACATGACGGTGACCATCGGTCACTCGGCGAGCGACCCCGAGGAGCTGCGCGCGCTCGCGCGCGGCGCGGACCTGCTCGTGGCGGCGGTGGGCCGGCGCCACATCGTCAAGGCCGACTGGGTGAAGCCGGGCGCCGTGGTCGTGGACGTGGGCATCCACCGCGACCCGCCGCCCCCGGGCGGCGGGCGTTCGCGGCTCACCGGCGACGTGGATTTCGAATCCGTCCGGCACGTGGCGGGCGCGATCACCCCGGTGCCCGGCGGCGTGGGCCCGATGACCGTGGCGATGGTCGTGCTCTCCACCGTCATCGCCGCCGAGCGCCAGACGAGCGCGGTGAAGGTCTGACGCCGTGGCCACCCTGCCGGCCCCCGAGGACCGGATCCTCAGCGTCGGCGAGCTGACGCGGTCCATCCGCGACCTGCTCGCGACGGCGTTCCCCGCGGTGTGGGTGAAGGGGGAGATCACGGGCTACAAGGGCACGCACGCGAGCGGGCACCTCTACTTCCGGCTCAAGGACGCGACCGCCACGCTCGAGTGCGCCATGTTCCGGCCGCTCCCGGCCCGGCTCCCGTTCACGCCGAAGGACGGCCTCGAGGTGGAGGCGTTCGGCCGCGTCGGCGTCTACGAGGTGCAGGGGAGGTACCAGCTCGTGGTCGAGCAGATGCGCCCGGCCGGGATCGGCGCGCTGCTCGCGCAGCTCGAGGAGCTCAAGCGCCGGCTCGCCGCCGAGGGCCTGTTCGACACGGCGCGCAAGCGCCCGCGGCCGCGCTACCCGCGCACCGTGGGCGTGGTCACCTCGCCCGTGGGCGCGGCGGTGCGCGACGTGGTCAAGGTGCTGCGCGCCCGCTGGCCGGGCGTGCGCATCGTGCTCGCCCCGGTCCGCGTGCAGGGCGAGGGCGCCGCCGAGGAGATCGCCTCGGCGATCGAGCGCTTCGGCCGCTGGGGCGCGGCCGACGTGCTGATCGTGGGCCGCGGCGGAGGCTCGATCGAGGACCTGTGGGCGTTCAACGAGGAGCGCGTGGTGCGCGCCGTGGCCGCCTCGCGCACGCCCGTCGTCTCGGCGGTGGGCCACGAGGTGGACGTGACGCTGGCCGACCTCGCCGCCGACGTGCGCGCCGCCACGCCGAGCCACGCCGCCGAGCTGGTCGTGCGCGACGCGCGCGAGACGCGCCGGGCGGTGCGGGACGCGGCCCAGCGGCTGGAGGCCCTGGCCCGGACGCGGGTCGAGCGCCTGCGCCGCGACCTGGCCGCCGTGCTCAAGCAGCACGGCTTCCGCCGCGTGAGGGACCTGTTCGCGCACTGGCGCCAGCGCACCGACGACCTGCGGAGCCGGCTGGAGCAGCTCACCCGGGCGGCGCTCGAGTCGGCGCGCGCGCGGCTCCAGGCAGCCCGGTCCGCGTGGGGCCTGCGCGAGGCCGTGCCGCGCCGGCTGTCGGAGGGGCGCGCCGGGCTCGCCCGCTCGCGCGCGGCGCTCGGCGCCGCCGCCATCGCGCGCGTGCGCGAGCTCCACCGGCGCCGGGAGTCGCTCGAGGATCGGCTGCGCGCGCTCTCGCCGCGGCTCGTGCTGGAGCGCGGCTACGCGCTCGTGCGCGGCCCGGGCGGCGAGTTCGTGCGGAGCGCGGAGTCGCTCGCCGCAGGCGCCCACGTCACGCTCGAGTTCGCGCGCGGCGAGGCGGACGCCACCGTGACCGCGATCCGGGGAACGAAGACGCCGTGAGCCCCGCGGGCAGGGGAAAGGGAGGAAGCTGATGGCACGCGCCAGGGCCGAATCGGCCGCGGACGCCCCGCTCGACTTCGAGCGGAGCATGCAGCGGCTGGAGACCATCGTCGCGGAGCTCGAGTCGGGCCAGCTCTCGCTGGAGGACTCGATCGCCCGCTACGAGGAGGGCATCCAGCTCTCGCGCCGGCTGCAGCAGGTGCTGGACGAGTCCGAGAAGCGCATCGAACGGCTGGTGGAGAAGGAGGGGGCCGCCCCTTCGACCGAACCCATGGAGCTCTCCCCGGGGCGCGAGTCGTCCGAGGGCGAGCTGCCGTTCTGAAGCGCACCGGCCGCAGTCGCACTGCGGGCGGGGCGCGGGCGGGTTCCCGCCTCGTGCCCGGGCTGGAGCCGATGCGCGCGGCGTTCGAGCGGCGCCTCGCGCGCGCGCTGCGCGAGCGGGCCGACGGTCCCGGCCGCCTGGGCCCGGCGCTCCGCTACGCGGCGCTCTCTCCGGGCAAACGCGTGCGCCCGCTGCTGGTCCTGGCGGCGTGCGAGTCGGTGGGCGGGACGTGGCGGCGGGCGCTGGCCGCGGCCGTGGCGGTCGAGTGCGTGCACGCGTTCTCGCTCGTGCACGACGACCTGCCGGCCATGGACGACGACGACTTCCGGCGGGGCCGGCTCACGACGCACCGGAAGTTCGGCGAGGCGCTCGGCGTGCTCGCGGGCGACGCGCTGCTCGCGTTCGCGTTTGAGGAGCTGACCCGGCTCGCCGACGAAGGCGTGCCGCCGGCCCGGGTGACCGACGCCGTGCGCCGGCTCGCGCAGGCCGCCGGCGCGCTCGAGCTCGTGGGCGGCCAGGCGCTGGACATCGCGGCCGAGGGGCGGAAGCCCACGGCGCGGATCGCCCGCGACATCCACGAGCGGAAGACCGGCGCGCTGTTCGGCGTCTCGCTGGCGTTGGGCGCGATCGCCGGCGACGCGGACAGGCACACCGTGGACGCGCTCGAGCAGACGGGCCGCATGATCGGGCTGGCGTTCCAGATCCAGGACGACCTCCTGAACGCGGCCGGCTCGATGCGGAAGCTGGGGAAGCGGCCGGGCACCGACGCCGCCCGCGGCAAGGCCACCTACCCGGCGGCCATCGGCGAGTCGCGCGCCCGGCGCGAGGCGATCAGCCTCCTGCGCGACGTGCGGACGTCGCTCGCCCGGCGCTGTGCCCGGCCGGAGCGGCTGCTCCGGCTGCTCGAGGCGCTCGCCAAGCGGGAGCGGTAGCGGGCCCGCCCGGCTCCGGCGGCCCGTCCGCCGTGTCGCCCCCCTCGGCGCCTCACCGTCGGAACGTCGTCCGAGCTCCCCGTGCCCGGAACCGTCCGCGACCCCGCCGAGGACGTGCGAAGAACTCGGACAGGCCCTAACATGGTCGTGCGCGGGACATCCCTCACCTCACGTCCACCCGGAGGATCCCATGATCCGACGCAAGCACGCGCTCGCATGCGCCGTGTCCGTGCTGGCGTTCGCGCTCGCATCGCCCAGCCCCGCCGGACTGGGTGACGCCCTCAAGCGGAAGCTCGACGAGAAGGCGAAGCAGAAGGCCGGCCAGGCCGTGGACAAGGCGGCCGAGAAGGCCGAGCAGGGAGCGAGCGGCAAGCCGAAGGACGCCGCCGCGACATCCCCCGCCGCCGGTTCGGAGGAGGCGCCCGCCGCGGGCGGCTCGCCGGCCGGCCCCGCCACCAAGGTCTCGGAGGTCTCGAGCAAGTTCGACTTCGTGCCGGGCGACAAGGTGATCCTGCAGGACGACTTCACCGAGGACGACCTGGGCGAGTTCCCGGCGCGGCTGAAGCCCGTGATCGGCACGTTCGAGGTGGTGGAGTCGGCCGGCGAGCGCTGGGTGCGCTGCATGAGCCCGGACGGCACCGTGCGCCTGAGGCTGCCCGAGGCGCCCGCGCTGCCCGAGTACTGGACGCTGGAGTTCGACTTCTACGGGACCGAACCCATGAGCTCGGCGCTCACCGTGCGCGGCGTGGCGAAGGGCGACCACACGGTCTGGGAGGCGACGTTCACGAACGGCGAGAAGGACATGTTCTTCCGTTCGGGCGAGTTCACCTCGTCGACTCCGCTCGAGGGCTCGCCGGCCCCGGGCCGCCACCACGTGATGTTCATGGCACGCGGCAAGGGGATCAAGGGTTACATCGACCGCGAGCGCCTCGTGAGCCTGCCGGAGGTGAGCGGCACGAACGGGCCGGTGGCCGCGATCGACCTGCGGCTGTGGGCGGACAACAAGCCGATGTTCACGAACCTGCGCTTCGCGGAGGGCTGCAAGCCGGCCAAGGACATGCTCGCCAGCGGCAAGCTCGTCACGTACGGCATCCGGTTCGCGACCGGCTCCGACGTGGTGCTGCCCGAGTCCGCTCCGGTGCTGCGGCAGGTGGCCGCCTGGCTCCAGGCCAACCCGGCCGCGAAGCTCACGGTCACCGGCCACACCGACAACGTCGGCTCGCCGGCCGACAACCTCGATCTCTCGAAGCGTCGCGCGGCGTCCGTGGCCAAGGTGCTCGTGGACCAGTTCTCGATCGCCGCGGACCGCTTCGCCACGCACGGTAAGGGGGACACGCAGCCGCTCGCCGACAACTCGAAGCCCGAAGGCCGCGCGATGAACCGGCGCGTGGAGTTCGCGAAGCTCTAGTCCTCACGGCGCCGCACGCGCGCCGAAGAAAGGGATCCCGATGAAGCCGCCCCGCCGCGTCCTCGCACCGCTCGCCATCCTCGCGACCCTCGCGCTGGCCTCCGCTCCCGCGCACGCCGGCATCGGCGACATGCTCAAGAACAGGGCGAAGGAGGCGGTGACCGGGAAGAAGGGCAAGCCGGCCACCGCGGCCGCCGCCGAGTCGGGCGCGATCCAGTCCCGCCTCTCGCCGCCGATGACGGCGGAGAACGTCGCGAAGTTCAAGGCCGCGATGGAGTACGAGCTCGCCGAGCGCGAGAAGGCCACGAAGTTCCTGAAGACCGTGAAGTCGACCGAAGCCTACAACCAGTGCAAGCTGGACTGGACGATGAGCGACGACGGGCAGGCGCTGTCCCAGCGCTACCTGTCCGGCATGGAGGGGAAGTCGGGCGAGGCGCTCCAGAAGCACGTCGAGACGGTGGGCACCGAGATGGAGAAGGCCATCGCCGCCAAGTGCGGTCCCGACCCCGGCAAGTACAACCTGGGCTGGGCGGCGCAGCAGTCGCGCGAGGCCCTCGGCAGGGCTTCCGACCAGTTCGCGAAGGGCGAGGACTACGCCTACCACACCTGGAAGGAATGGGTGGTCGAGTTCTGCAACTACATCGAGAAGCTGAAGCAGGAACCCGACGCGGCGCAGAAGCTCGCGAAGATCAAGGACGAGGGACTCCGCATCCCCGGCCACGGGACCGGGATCTACTACGTCTACACGGCGAGCGAGGCGAACCAGCTTCTCGAGAACTGCGACTCGCTGATGCCGCTCATCCAGGCCACGCTCTGACGCTGTCGCTGCTGCCGCTCGCCGCCGCCACGACGCTCGCGTGGCAGGCGGTGGGACCGGGCGCGTGGCTGGCCGAGGCGCAGATGGCCGAGCGGGGGCCGCTCGCGCCGGTGCGGGCGGTCGCGCTCAGACTGGACCCGCGCCGCCTGCGCTTCGACCTCCAGCTTTCGCTCCGCGAGATGGGCATGCGCGGCGCGTGGACCGTGGACAGCCTGCCTCCCGACGGTGTCGCCGCATTCAACGCCGGCCAGTTCTCCGGGCCCACGCCCTGGGGCTGGCTGGTGATGGACGGCCGGGAGGTCCAGCCCGCGGGCACGGGCACGCTGGCGATGGCGTTCGTCGTGGACTCGGCCGGGCACGCGGCGCTGCTCGAGCCCCGCGACCTCGAGGCGCTTGGCGCCCGGCCCTCGCTCGCGTTCCAGTCGTACCCGGCCCTGCTGGTGGGGAACGGCGGGCTGCCGCGCGAGCTGCGCGCCCGGGGACGGGGCGCGGACCTCGACCACCGGGACTCGCGCCTCGCGCTCGGTGTGCGCCGGGACGGCACGGTGCTCGTGGCGCTCACGCGCTTCACGGGTCTCGGGACCGCAGGCGAGCGACTGCCCTGGGGACCCACCGTCGTCGAGATGGCGGCGTGGATGCGCGCGAGGGGCTGCCGCCGCGCCGTGCTCCTCGACGGCGGGATCTCGGGACAGATGGCGGTGCGCGAAGCGGGAGGCGGTGTCCGGAGATGGCCCAACCTGCGGCCGGTGCCGCTCGGGATGGTGGTGCGGGTGAGGTGACACACCCGTGCCGCCGGCGCGCTTCCGGGCGCCGGAGGCCGGCTTCTTGACACTCCGCACGCGCCTCCGCACCATCGCGCGCCATCCGCCCGGGCCGCACGGGGCGAGCCGCATGGACGCCGCCAAGGAGGACGCCACGGAACCGTTCTGGCTCGCCCTGATCGTGGGCTTCATCGTGCAGGGCTACAAGGGGTTCAGCGCGTTCCTCCGCACCCGGCGCTGGAACCTCCGGCGCTTCGTGGAGACGGGCGGGATGCCCAGCTCGCACTCCGCCTCGGTCGCGGCGCTCACCACCGCCGTGGGTCTCTGGCACGGATTCAGCAACGGGCTGTTCGCCGTGACGCTCTACTTCAGCCTCATCGTCATGTACGATGCCGCCGGCCTGCGGCGCGCGGCCGGACGCCAGGCCATGGTGCTCAACCGGCTGATCGAGCGCCATTTCCAGCATCCCGAGAAGGAGACGCAGAAGCTCATGGAGCTGCTGGGGCACACGCCGTTCGAGGTCCTGATCGGCGCCGCCCTCGGCGTGGGAAGCGCCATCCTGTGGTACCGGATCCAGCCGTGAGCCTGCTCGAGGGGATCCGCTCGCCGGCCGACGTGAAGGGCCTGGACCGGGCCGCGCTCACCAGGCTCGCGGCCGAGATGCGCCACGTCATCATCCAGACCGTGGCGCGCAATGCGGGCCACCTCGCACCCAACCTGGGCGTGGTCGAGCTGACGCTGGCGCTGCACCGCGTGTTCGACTCGCCGCGCGACAAGATCATCTGGGACGTGGGGCACCAGAGCTACCCGCACAAGCTCCTCACCGGGCGCTACGACCGGTTCGGGACGCTCCGCCAGCTGGGCGGGATCGCCGGCTACCCGCGGCGCGCCGAGAGTCCGCACGACCCGTTCGGCACGAGCCACGGCAGCACCAGCATCTCGGCGGCGCTCGGCTTCGCGGCGGCGCGCGACCTGAAGGGCGAGGACCACCACGTGGTCGCCGTCATCGGTGACGGCGCGCTCACCGGCGGCATGGCGTTCGAGGGCCTCAACAACGCGGGCGAGCTGAAGAAGCGGCTGATCGTGATCCTCAACGACAACGAGATGAGCATCTCGCCCAACATCGGCGCGATCCACCGCTACCTCACCAAGCTGACGACCAGCCGGCTCTACCGGGCGTTCGAGCGCGACGTGTGGGAGCTGCTCGGCAAGCTCCCGCGCGGCGGCAGGCGGGCGCAGCAGGCGGCGCACCGGCTGAAGGAGGGCCTCCAGAACATGGTGGCCCCGGGCGTGCTGTTCGAGGAGATGGGCCTCAAGTACTTCGGCCCCATCGACGGCCACGACCTGCCCGTGCTCGAGGAGACGCTGTCCGACCTGCGGCGGTTCGAGGAGCCCGTGCTGCTGCACGTGGTGACCCGGAAGGGCCGCGGCTACGGCCCCGCCGAGGGCGACGCCCAGACGTTCCACGGCGTCGGCGTGTTCGACCCCGAGACGGGCGCCGCCAGCAAGGGCGCGCGGAAGACCTACTCGCACGTGTTCGGCGAGACGGCGCAGTTCATCGGCGAGCGCATGCCGCACGCCGTGGCGATCACGGCGGCGATGACCGACAACACCGGGCTCAGCCGGTTCGCGAGGGCGTTCCCCGAGCGCTTCTTCGACGTGGGCATGGCCGAGGAGCACGCGGTCACGTTCTCGGCGGGGCTCGCGTGCGAGGGCCTGCTGCCGCTGACCACGATCTACAGCACGTTCCTGCAGCGCGCATTCGACCAGATCATCCACGACGCGGCGGTGCAGGACCTCAAGATCGTGCTGTGCCTCGACCGCGCCGGGCTGGTGGGCGACGACGGCGCTCCGCAGCACGGCGTGTTCGACATCGGCTACCTGCGCATCATCCCCGGCACGGTCGTGATGCAGCCGCGGAACGGGGCCGAGCTGCGCGACATGCTGTGGACCGCCGCGCACTGGGACGGGAAGCGCCCGATCGCGGTGCGCTACCCGCGCTCGCCCATCCCCGACGAGACGCCGCCCGTGGGCGAGCCGCGCCTGCTCGAGATCGGCGTGGCCGAGCAGCTCCGGGCCGGGGGGGACCTGGCGATCCTCGCGCTGGGCACGATGGTGGCGCCGAGCCTCGCCGCGGCCGAGCAGCTCGCCGCACAGGGCGTCTCCGCCACCGTCGTGAACGCGCGCTTCGCCGCCCCGGTGGACACGGCGATGTTCGCGGGGCTCGCGCGCTCCACGGGGCGCATCGTCACGGTGGAGGAGGGCGTCATCGCCGGCGGCTTCGGGAGCGCGGTGAGCGAGATGCTCGGGGAGCAGGGGATCGCGGTGCCGCAACTCCGGCTCGGCGTGCCCAACGAGTTCGTGCTGCACGGCAATCGCGACGAGCTGCTGAAGCAGATCGGGCTCGACGCCGACGGGATCGCGAAGGCCGCGCTGGCGTTCGTCCGCCAGTGCCGCCACCAGTACACGTGATCCCCCGCGGCCGCGTCGGGACACCTCGGCGCGCGCCCGCCGGCGCCCCCGCGCGAGGCCGCGCGTGAGCGTCCGCGGCCGCCGGATCGGGATCCTCGGCCACGTCGGCCGCGCCCAGGTGCGGCGAGAGGCCGCGCGGCTGCGCGGGCGGCTGACGCGGAAGGGCGCGGTCGTCCGGCTCGAGGCCGAGCTGGCCGCGGCCGCGAAGGAGGAGGGCCCGCCGCTCGCCGAGCTCGCCCGCTGGTGCCAGGTGCTGGTCTCGCTCGGCGGCGACGGGACCGTGCTCGCCGCGGGCCGCGCGCTGGCGGGTCGCCCGGCGGTGCTGCTCGCGGTGAACATGGGCGGGCTCGGGTTCCTGGCCGCGGCCGAGGGCAGCGAGCTGGACGCCGCCATGGACGCCGCGCTCGCCGGCCGCTGGCGGACCGCCACCCGCACCGGCGTCGAGTCGAGGATCCGCCGCGCGCGCGGCCGCCGCGCGGAGCCCGCGGGCTTCGCGCTCAACGACGCGGTCATCCGCAGCGCCACCAGCTACTACGCGATGCACATGCGCGTCTCGGCCCTCGGTCACGACCTCGGCCATCTCGTGGCCGACGGGCTCATCGCGGCCAGCTCCAGCGGCTCGACCGCCTACTCGCTCTCCGCCGGCGGGCCGCTCGTGGCGCCCGACCTCGACTCGCTCGTGGTCACGCCCGCCTGCGCGCACGCGCTCGGCAGCCGCTCGCTCGTGCTGGCGCCGGGCTCCAGAGTGAGCGTGAGGGTGCTGAGCCCCGGCCCGGCGCTGCTCATCCGCGACGGGCAGGAGACCGAGGACCTCGGCCGGGACGACGAGGTCGAGCTCCAGCTCGCGCGCTACCGCGTGCGCGTGTTCGAGAACCCGGACCGCCCGTTCCTGCGCGCGCTGCAGGCCAAGCTGGGCTGGCAGGGCACGGAGCGGCGGAGCCTGTAGCGGGGTCGGGCCATGCTCGAACGCCTCGCCATCCGCGACCTGGCGCTCGTCGAGCGCGCCGAGATCGGGTTCGGCCGCGGGCTCACTGCGGTCACGGGCGAGACCGGAGCCGGCAAGTCGCTCGCGGTGGAGGCGCTGGCGCTGGTCGTGGGCGGGCGCGCAGACGCCGACAGCGTGCGCGAAGGCGCGGCGGGCTGCGTCGTCGAGGCCGAGTTCCGGCTCGCGGGCGAGCCGGCGAAGCGCGTGGCGGCGCTGCTCGAGTCGTGGGACCTCGAGTTCGACGGCGAGACGCTGATCGTGCGCCGGGAGGTCACGGCCGAGGGACGGAGCCGGGCGAGCGTCAACCAGTCGAGCGTGACGCTCGCGAACCTGAAGCGGCTCGGGGGCTCGCTGCTCGACCTGCACGGCCAGCACGAGCACCAGAGCCTGCTCCACGAGGGCGCGGCGCTGGCGGCGCTCGACCGGCTCGCAGGGCTGGATCCGGCACGCGAGCGGTTCGCGGAGACGCTCGCCGCCCTCGGCGAGGCGCAGGGCGAGCTCGCGCGGCTGCGCGAGTCGCTGGCCACGTTCGCCGAGCGCCGCGACTACCTGGCGTCGGCCGCGGCCGAGCTGGACGAGGCGAGGCTCCGCGAGGGGGAGGAGGCGGAGCTCCGTGCCGAAGCCGCGCGCCTCGGACACGCCGACCGGCTGCGCGAGCTGGTCGCGACGGCGAACGACAACCTGGCAGGGGACGGCATGCACGCGGGCGATGCCGCGGAGGAGGGGCCGGGCCGGGGACACCGCCGCGCAGCGACGTCGGCCGAGGCCGCGCTCGCCGCCGCGCGCCACGCCGTCGAGCAGGCGGCCGCGCTCGATCCGTCGCTCGTGGGCGCGCTCGCGCAGCTCACCGAGGCGGGCATCGCGGCGCAGGAGGCCGCCCGCACGCTGGGCGCCTATCTCTCCGGCCTGGAGGCGGACCCGGCGCGGCTGGAGGAGGTCGAGTCACGCCGCGAGCTCTACGCGAGGCTCACGCGCAAGTTCCGCCGGCCGGCTCCCGAGCTGCTCGCGTGGCGCGAAGAGCTGGCGCGCGAGCTCGCGCAGGGCGACGACGCCGACGCCACGCTGGGCCGTGCCGAGTCCCGCGTGGGCGCCGCCGAGGCCGCGTGCCTCGCCGCGGGCAGGACGCTGTCCCGGAAGCGGGCGTCGGCGGCCCGGGAGTGGTCCGACCGCATCACGCGCGAGCTCGTGCCGCTGGGCTTCCCGCACGCCCGGATCGAGTTCGCCGTGGCGCCGGTCCTGGACGGCACGCCCCGGGCCACCGGCCTGGACGAGGTCACGCTCGCGTTCACGGCCAATCCCGGGGAGTCCCCGCGACCGCTGGCCCGGATCGCCTCCGGGGGCGAGCTGTCGCGGGTCATGCTCGCGCTCAAGTCGGCGCTGCAAGCCCGTGACCGCGTTGACCTTCTGGTGTTCGACGAAGTAGATTCCGGCATCGGTGGTGCCGTCGCGCAGGCGGTGGGGGAGCGCCTCCGCAACCTGGCCCGGCACCGACAGGTCGTCTGCGTCACCCACCTGCCGCTCATCGCGGCGCTGGCCGAGCACCACCTGGCGGTCTCCAAGCACGTCGCCGGGGGTCGGACCACCGCCCGGGTCGCGATGCTCGAGCGGGCCGCGCGCGTCGAGGAGCTGGCGCGCATGCTCGCCGGCGAGCGGGTCACGGAGACGACCCGACGGCAGGCGCGCGAACTGCTCGCCACGCCGGCCGGGAGCCGGAACGACGGCTGAGCCGCGCAAGCGCGGCCCGCGGGCGCGCCGGCAGGACGAGGGAGGCCCCGGCCGGCGGCCGGGGCGCCACAGGCCCACGAGAACCACCCGTCGCGACACCACGCCGGAGGCGTGACGCACGAGCGCATGCTGGTCCCGACCCGCGCCGAGTTCCATGCCCTCGCCAAGACCGGCAAGCTGGTGCCGGTCTACCGGGAGGTGTTCGCGGACCACGACACGCCCGTCTCGGCGTTCCGGAAGATCGACGACGGGCCCTACGGGTTCCTGCTGGAGAGCGTCGAGGGCGGCGAGAAGTGGGGCCGCTACTCGATCCTCGGCAGCCGCCCCTCGGGCGTGTTCGTGGCCCGCGGGGACCGGGCGGAGCTGCACGAGAACGGCGGCGTCACCGCCTTGAAGGGCCCGCCGGTGGAGGCGCTGGGCGAGCTGCTCCGGCAGCACCAGGCCGTCGCGCTGCCGGGTCTGCCGCGCTTCTGCGGCGGCGCCGTGGGCTACCTCGCCTGGGACGCGGTGCGCTGGTTCGAGCGGCTCCCGGGCAGGGCGAAGGACGAACTGCACATGCCGGACGCGGTCTTCCTGTTCGGCGACGTGGTGTGCGTGTTCGACAACCTCACCCACACCATGAAGGTGGTGACGCACGCGCGCGGAGGCGACGACCCGGACGCGGCCTACGACGCGGCGGTGGCGCGGCTGAACGCCGAGGTCGAGCGGCTGCGCAGGCCGCTCGCCTGGATCGAGCCCCCGGCGTGGGGCGAGGCGAGCGAGCCGCGCTCGACCGTGGGGCGCGAGCAGTTCATGCGGGCGGTCGAGACCGCCAAGGAGCACATCCGGGCCGGCGACATCTTCCAGGTGGTGCTGAGCCATCGCATGAGCGCGGACGTGTCGCAGCCGCCGTTCGAGGGCTACCGCGCGCTGCGCGTGACGAACCCCTCGCCCTACATGTACTTCCTGCGTCTCGGCGAGTTCGCGATCGTGGGCAGCTCGCCGGAGGTGCTCGTGCGCCGCACCGACGGGCTGATCGAGGTGCGCCCCATCGCCGGCACCCGGCCGCGCGGCCGCAGCACGGACGAGGACCGCGCGCTCGAGGAGGAACTGCGCGCCAACGAGAAGGAGCGCGCCGAGCACGTCATGCTGGTGGACCTCGGGCGCAACGACATCGGCCGCGTGGCCGAGTTCGGCACGGTGGAGACGAACGAGTACATGGTGGTGGAGCGCTACTCGCAGGTCATGCACCTGGTCTCGAACGTGCGCGGGCGGGTGAAGGGCGACCTGCCCCCCATGGAGGCGGTGCGCGCCACGTTCCCCGCCGGCACGGTGTCCGGCGCGCCCAAGGTGCGCGCGATGGAGATCATCGACGAGCTCGAGCCGGTGCGGCGCGGCATTTACGCGGGCGCGGTCGGGCACTTCGACTACCACGGCAACCTGGACCTGGCCATCACCATCCGCACGCTCGTGTACGCGAACGGCCGCGCCTACTGGGGCGTGGGGGCGGGCATCGTCGCGGACTCCGACCCGCAGGGCGAGTGGGAGGAGACCATGAGCAAGGGTCGCGCGCTGTGGCAGGCGGTGCAGCGCGCCGAGCGGGGGGCGCGGTGATCGCGGTCATCGACAACTACGACTCGTTCACCTACAACCTGGTCCAGTACCTGGGCACGCTGGGGGCCGAGGTCGCGGTGCGCCGGAACGACCAGGTCACGGTGAAGGAGCTGGCGGCGATGAAGCCGGAGGGGCTGGTGATCTCGCCCGGCCCCGGCGAGCCGAAGGACGCCGGCATCTCGGAGGACGCGATCCGGGCGCTGGCAGGAAATCTCCCCATCCTGGGCGTGTGCCTCGGGCACCAGGCGCTGGGCGAGGTCTACGGCGGGAAGGTCGTGCGCGCGTCACGACTCATGCACGGCAAGACGAGCCCCATCCTGCACAAGGGACGCGGCCTGTTCGCCGGGCTCGACAACCCGTTCGAGGCGACGCGCTACCATTCGCTCATCGTCGAGCGCGAGACGCTGCCGGACGTGTTCGAGGTGATGGCGTGGACGCCGGAGAGCGAGCTGATGGGTATCCGCCACCGGCAGCACGAGACGTGGGGGGTCCAGTTCCACCCCGAGTCCATCCTCACCGGCTCGGGCCTCAAGCTCATCGAGAACTTCCTGACGCTGTGCCGCCAGCAGGGGAGCGTGAAGCCGTGATCCTGTCCGCCATCGCCCGCGCCGTCGCACGCGAAGACCTGTCCCGCGAGCTGGCGCGCGCCAGCATGGAGCAGATCCTGGCCGGCGAGGCGACCGCCGCCCAGATCGCGGCGCTCGCGATCGCGCTGCGCATGAAGGGCGAGACCGCCGACGAGATCGCCGGGATGGCGCAGGCGATGCGCGACCGCGTCCCGCCGCTCCGCACCCGGCGCTCGCCGCTGCTCGACACCTGCGGCACGGGCGGGGGGGACGGCTCGGGCCAAGGCAAGTTCAACATCTCGACCACGGTCGCGATCGTCACCGCCTCGTGCGGCGTGGCGGTGGCCAAGCACGGCAATCGCGCGGTCACGTCGCGCACCGGCAGTGCCGACGTCCTCGAGGCGCTCGGCGTGCGGCTGGACCTCACGCCCGAGAGCGCGGGCCGCTCGCTGGACGTTCTCGGGATCACGTTCCTGTTCGCGCCCAACTACCACACGGCCATGCGCAACGCCGCGCCCGCCCGGCGCGAGGTCGGGGTGCGCACGGTGTTCAACCTGCTGGGGCCGCTCACGAACCCCGCCGGCGCGACGCGCCAGCTGCTGGGCGTCTACGACGACCGCTACGTCGCGACGCTGGCCGAGGTGCTCCGCCGCCTGGGGAGCGAGCGCGCCATGGTCGTGCACGGCGCCGACGGCATGGACGAGCTCACCGTGTTCGGTCGCAACCACGTGGCCGAGCTCCGGGACGGCGCGATCCGCGAGTTCTCCGTGGACCCGGCCGGGCTGGGGCTCGCGCACACCGACCGCGCCGCCGTGGCCGGCGGGAGCCCGCAGGAGAACGCGGCCCGCACCCGCGCGATCCTCGCCGGCGAGAAGGGACCCGCCCGCGATGTCGTGGTCCTGAACACGGCCGCCGCGCTGGTCGTGGCCGGCGTCGCACCGGAGCTCGAGGCCGGCGTGGAGCGCGCGCAGCGGGCGCTCGACAGCGGCGACGCCTCGCGCAAGCTCGCCGAGCTCGCCGCGTTCCGGGGCTGACGTGTTCTGCGCGCGCTGCGGATCGTGGGCGGCCGGGATCGAGACCGCGTGCACGCTGTGCGGCGCGGCGCTCCCGGGGGCCGGCGCCCGGGTCGCGGCCGCGACCGGGAGCCTCCCGCACGCGATCGGCGCCGCGTTCCCGGCGGTCCGCTACGGCGGCTTCTGGCGCCGGTTCACGGCGCTGGCGATCGACTCGTGCGTGCTCTTCTTCCCGGGCGCCACGCTCCGCGTCCTGCTCGGGATCGATCCGCTCTCGAGGTTCGATCCCCTCACGCCCGCGGCCTGGACCGCGTCCACGATGGAGATGCTGCTCGGCTGGCTCTACGGAGCGGGGCTCATCGCGTCGCCCGCCCGCGGCACGCTCGGCCAGCAGGTGATGGACCTCCGCGTCACCGGCCTCCGCGGCGGGCGCGTGAACTTCCTCCTCGCGACCTGGCGCTACTGGGCCCAGCTCCTGAGCATCCTCACGTTCGGCCTGGGTTACGTGATGCAGCTGGCCACGCCGCGGCGCCAGACGCTGCACGACCTCGTCTCGGGGACGGTCGTGGTCCGGCCCGCGCAGGCCCCGCGCCCGGCGCTCGCGAGCCCGGCGGCGGAGTCCCCGGCGTGAGCGCGGCCACGTTCCTGGCGCGGATCGCCGACGACCGCCGCCGGCGCGTGGCCGAGATGAGGCTCGCGCGCCCGGCGCACGCGCTCCGCGCCCGGCTCGGCCCCGCCCGCCAGGCGGGCCGTCTCGAGCGAGCGCTCCGGCGCGGCGGCCCCGACCAGCCGCTCCGGCTCCTGTGCGAGATCAAGCGCGCCTCGCCGTCCCGCGGGCTCCTCAACGAGTCGTTCGATCCCGTGGCGCTGGCGCGCATCTACGCGGCCGGGGGCGCTGCCGCGATCTCGCTCGTGACCGAGCCGGATCACTTCCGCGGCGAGCTCGACTGGTTCTCCCGGGTGCGGCCCGAGGTGTCGGTGCCGCTCCTGCTCAAGGACTTCGTCGTGGACCCCTACCAGATCCTGGACGCCGCCGCGCGCGGTGCCGACGGCGTGCTGCTGCTGGCGTCGCTCCTCTCGGACACCGAGCTCCAGCGCTGGATCGGCGAGGCGAAGCTCCTCGGCCTGGACCCGCTGGTCGAGGTCCACTCCGAGGAGGAGCTGCACGTGGCGCTCCGCGGGGGCGCGACGCTCGTCGGCATCAACCACCGCGACCTGCGCACGTTCGAGCTGGACATGTCGCTGTCGGCGGAGCTCCTGCCCCGGGTGCCGCCGATGGTGACCGCGGTGGCCGAGAGCGGCATCTCCGCCCCGGGCGAGCTGCTGCGCCTGCGCGCGACGCGCTGCGACGCCGTGCTGATGGGGGAGGTGTTCATGACCAGCGCCGACCCCGCCGCCACGCTCGCGGGGCTCGCCGCCGCGGCCCGGGGCGCGAGCGCATGAACCGGCGCACGATCGTCAAGGTGTGCGGGCTCACGCACCGGGACGACGCGGCGTGGGCGCTGGCGTGCGGCGCCGACTGGCTGGGCTTCGTCGTGCGCGGCGAGAGCCCGCGCCGGATCGAGCCCGAGCGGGCGGCGGAGCTGGTCGAGGCCGCGGGCGGCGGCGTGCCGGTGGCGGTGATGGTGGACGTGACACCCGACGAGGCGCTGGACCTGGCGCGGCGGGCGCGAGCCGAGCGCGTCCAGCTGCACCGGGTCCCGCCCACGGCATGGCCCGCCGACTTCCCGCTCGCCTGCACGTTCGCGGTGGGCGTCGGCGCGGACGGCCGGCTGGCGGGCGAGGAGCCGCCTCCGCGCCACCTGCTGCTGCTGGACGCCGTCCGGCCCGGCCGCGACGGAGGCACCGGCCGAGCCTGGCCGTGGGCGACCGCGCGCGCGCTCGCCGCGCGCCGGGACGTGATGGTGGCGGGCGGGCTCTCGGGCGGGAACGTGGCCGAGGCGATCCGCACGCTCCGGCCGTTCGGCGTGGACGCCTCGTCGGCGCTCGAGTCGAGCCCTGGCCGCAAGGACCCCGACCGCGTGCGCCGCTACGTCGAGGCCGCCCGGCGCTGCGACGCCGAGCTGGCTGACGTGGGCTGACGATGTCCTCCCGGCCCGCGACCCCGCCCGCCGCGCTGCCCGACGCCACGGGCCACTTCGGCCCCTACGGCGGCCGGTTCGTGCCCGAGACGCTGGTCGTGGCGCTGGAGCAGCTCGAGCGCGAGTACGAGCGCGCCCAGGCCGACACCGGCTTCCGCGCCGAGCTCGACGCCGCGCTCCGCGACTTCGCCGGCCGGCCCACGCCGCTCATCGAGGCGAGGCGCTTCTCCGAGGCGGCCGGATGCCGTGTGCTCCTCAAGCGCGAGGACCTGCTCCACACCGGCGCCCACAAGATCAACAACACGCTCGGCCAGTGCCTGCTCACGCGCCGCATGGGCAAGCCGCGCGTGATCGCCGAGACCGGCGCCGGCCAGCACGGGGTCGCCACCGCCGCGGCCGCGGCGCGGCTCGGGCTCGCGTGCGTGGTGTACATGGGCGCCGAGGACGCGCGTCGCCAGCGGCTGAACGTCGAACGCATGCGCCTCCTCGGCGCCGAGGTGCGCGAGGTGGACTCCGGCAGCCGAACGCTCAAGGACGCCATCAACGAGGCGCTGCGCGACTGGGTCACGAACGTGCGCGACACGCACTACGTGCTCGGTTCCGTGCTGGGACCGCACCCGTTCCCGCGCATGGTGCGCGACTTCCATCGCGTGATCGGGATCGAGGCCCGCGAGCAGGTGCGCGCGCTGGCCGGGCGGCTGCCCGACCTGCTCGTCGCGTGCGTGGGCGGCGGCAGCAACGCCATCGGACTGTTCCACGCGTTCCTCGCCGACGCGGGCGTGCGCAAGGTGGGAGTCGAGGCGGGCGGGGAGGGGATCCGCACCGGCCGCCACGCGGCGCGCGTGCCCGAGCACTCGGTGGGCGTGCTGCACGGCACTCGCACGCTCGTGCTGCAGGACGAGCGCGGCATGATCCGGGAGACCCACTCGGTCTCGGCGGGCCTCGACTACCCCGCGCTCGGCCCCGAGCACGCCTGGCTCCACGACCAGGGCCTCGCCGAGTACGACAGCGTCGGCGACGCCGAGGCGCTGGCCGCGTTCGAGTCGCTCGCGCTCCTCGAGGGCATCCTACCCGCGCTCGAGTCGGCGCACGCGCTGGCCTGGGTCTCCCGCGAGGGCCCGCGCCTCGGCCGCGACCGCGTCGTGGTGGTGAACCTCTCCGGCCGCGGCGACAAGGACGTGGCCGAGGTCCTGCGCGTGACGGGGCGGGCCGGCGCCGCGTCGTGAGCGCGCGCGCGTCCCGCGCAGCCCTGCCGCCGGCGGCGCGCCCGGTCCCGTCGGGCGCCTGGGTGGACGCGCTGCTCGTCGTCGCCGGCTGGACGCTGCTCGCCGCGCTCATCAGCCGCGGGCACCTCGTGGTCGCCTACGACACGTTCCGCGACATGGCGTACTCGCACGGCATCCTGCGCGGAGAGCTGGGGAGGGACCCGACGCTCCCGGGGCTTCCCGCCTGGTACACGCCGGCCCAGCCGCTGCTCGCCGCCGCCGTCTCGAAGCTCACGGGCGTCCCGGTGCCTGCGGTGCACGGGACCAGCGTGTTCTGGTACGGCTGGCTCGTCCCGCTCTCGATCTTCCTGCTCGTCCGGCGGGCGTTCGGCCGCGACGTCGCGTGGTGGTCGCTGGCCACGATCGGGCTCGGCTCCTTCTGGTGGCTCACGCACGCGGCCATGCCGATGCCCAGCATCCAGGGAGTGGCGCCGGGCGCGTTCACGCTCCTCGCCTGGACGGCCGCGCGCGTGCGCGGCGTGGGAGCCGCCGTGGGAGTGGGACTCCTCGGCACGCTCGCGCTCGCGTTCCATCCCATCTGCGGCGGCATGGCGATGTCGGCCATCCTGCTCCACGGCGTGCTCGGCGCCGTGTTCGCCCGCGCCGAGGCGGCCGCGCCGGCCCGCCGGGCGGCGCGCCAGGCGCTGGTCGCGTTCGCCACGTGGTCGGTGCTCGGCGCCGCCATCCTGTGGCCGGTCCTCGGCGGCCCGATCCTCAATCCCGCTCCCCTGCGCTGGTTCGCTCCGGAGCTGCGGGACATCCGCTACGCGCTGCACGCCCACACCCCGCTCGTGCTCGTGGCCGGGTTCCCGGGGCTCGCGCACGTCGCGGCCTCGTGGGAGCGCGGCGGGTGGCTCGTGGCCTACGCCGGCGTGGCGCTCGTGGGCGCGGTCGCGGGCTACGCCGGCGTGCTCCTCGGCTGGCCCGTGCCCTACCTGCTGCCGCACGAGTTCCAGTGGCACCTTCAGCTCGCCTGGTGCGTGGCGGCCGCGCTCGCGCTGACCGAGCTCGCTCGCCGCGTGGCCGGTCGACCCGGGCGGGCCCCGCGCCGCGAGCGCCCCATCCGCGCCGCCTTGTTCGCGCTCGCCCTCGGACCCGCCCTGATCTGGATCCAGCAGGCCACCGTCCACGTCGAGGTGCTGGGGCAGGGCTGGGCCGACATGCGCGCGCTGGCCGGGGAGCTGTCCGCGCGCATCGCTCCGGGAGCGGTGATCGCCTGCGAGCCCGGGCTCGCCTACCGCCTCGCGGGGCTCTCGGGCACGCGGGCGCTGCTCGTGCCGGAGGGCCACATGAATCCCCGCGTGGACCCGGCCGGGCGACTGGAGGACCTGCGCCGGATCATGCGCTCGGAGCAGGAGGGAGCGTTCCGGGAGGCGCACCGGCGCGCTCCGGTGGACTACCTGCTGCACGTTCCCGCCGATACGAGCCAGTTCCGGCGTCTGGAGCGGCGCTACGCGGCATGGACGCTCGTCGAGCGGGTCCCGCTCGCGGCGCCCACACTGCTTCTGTACAGTGTCCGCGGGATCCCGCCCGCACCCGGCACCCGCGCGAGGTGACCGTGTCCGCTCCCGAGTTCGTCCACCGCTACGAGCCCCCGCCGCCGGGCGGGAGCGGGGAGACGCTGCTGCTCCTCCACGGCACTGGCGGCAACGAGAACGACCTGCTGCCGATCGGGCGCGCGGTGGCCCCGGGCGCCGGTCTCCTCGCCCCGCGCGGCCGGGTGCTCGAGCACGGCATGGCGCGTTTCTTCCGGCGGCTCGCCGAGGGCGTCTTCGACCTCGCCGACCTGCGCGCGCGCTCGCACGAGCTGGCGGACTTCGTGGCGCACGAGGCGAAGCGCTACGCGTTCGATCCGGCGCGCGTCGTGGCGGTCGGCTTCTCGAACGGCGCGAACATCGCCGGCGCGGTGATGCTGCTGCGGCCGGAGACGCTCGCCGGCGCGATCCTGCTCCGGCCCATGGTGCCGCTCACGCCCGAGCGACCGCCCTCGCTCGCGGGCCGGCGCGTGCTCGTGGCCGCGGGGCGCTCGGACCCGGTCGTCCCCGCCAGCCAGAGCGAGGCGCTCGCGGCGCTCCTCGGCTCGGCGGGCGCCGAGGTGACGCTCCACTGGTCGCCGGGAGGGCACACGCTCGACCGCTCCGACCTGGCCGCCGCGGCGGAATGGTGGGGCGGCGCGGCGCCGCGCGAGGCCGGCGCTCGGGGCGCGCGGTCCCGGTCGGGGGCCAAGTGACGCCTTCCGGACCCTGTGCTATAAAACGCCGCTGCTCGTGCGCCCGTAGCTCAATTGGATAGAGCGTCAGCCTCCGGAGCTGAAGGCTACAGGTTCGAGCCCTGTCGGGCGCACCATCCTACCGGGCCCGCGTGAGCACTTCCCAGCCCACTTCCAGCGACCGCTTCAAGCCCAAGGCGTCGCGCGAGATGGCGTGCATGTTCGACGACGTCTCGGGGCGCTACGACCTCCTGAACGCGCTCATGACGCTGGGGCAGGACGGTGCCTGGCGCGAGGCGATGTGGCGCCAGGTCCCCGCGACCGCGGGCCGCGTGCTGGACCTGTGCACCGGGAGCGGAGTCTCGCTCGCCGGGCTTCGCCGGCCCGGCCGCACGGTGCTCGGCGTGGACGTGAGCCTCGCCATGCTTCGGCGCGCGGCCGAGCGCGAGACGCCCGGAGGCTGGGCGCCGCGGCTCGCCTGCGCCGACGCGTTCCGGCTGCCGCTTCGCGCCGGCTCGCTCGGCGCGGTCACGGTCGCGTTCGGCATGCGCAACCTGCGGCCGCGGGGAGAGGCGCTGGCCGAGCTCACGCGGGTGCTCGCGCCCGGCGGCCGGCTCGTCGTGCTGGAGGCCGTCGCACCCGGGCGGGGGCCGCTCGCGCCGTTCGCGCGCGCCTGGATCCGCAACGCGATCCCGATCCTCGGCAGGCTCTCGGGCGACCCGAGCGCCTATCGCTACCTGGCCGAGAGCATCTTCGAGTTCGGCTCGGGTCCGGAGTTCGAGGCCGATCTGGCGGCCGCGGGTTTCCGCGTCCTCGGTTCGCGCTCGTTTCTCCTCGGCGCGTCGCGGCTCTGGGTCGCCGAGCCGGCGGGGAGCGTTGGCCAAAAAGCCGCCGAGCCGGCCGGAAGCGTGCAGGTCGCACGGTCGGGTCCGGGCGGAAACGCGCCTGCCGGGGCGGAGGAGTCCGCCGCCTCCCGCGAGCGGAGCGCCTGGCGTCTCGCCCAGGCCTTCACCTCCACGGCGCTCGCCGCGGCGCTCGTCTGGGCGATCAGCGTGTGGCTCAACCTGCACCGGAACCTGGAGTTGAGTCCGCCGCAGCGGACCGGTGCCTGGATCCTCCTCCTCGGTGGGGCGATCGTGTTCACGGCCCGGGCGCTGCTCGCCTGGCTCGCCTGGTCGGCGGCCCGCGGTGGGGGACTGTCGCGGCCCTGACGGTGGCACGGCCATTGCGACTCGGGCGTGGGTTTTCACCCAATCCACCGGACGGGACCATGCCTGGACGCGAAAGACTCCTCACCTCACTCGTGGATCTGGCGGCACGCCCCGGCGGGCGGTCGCGAGCCGAGGTGCTCGGCACGGCGCTCGTACTCGCGCTCGAGATGGCCGAGGCGGAGGGCGCCGTGATCGTGCTCGGCGGCACGCGCGGCCACGAGCGCAGCGTGCTCCGCCGCGGCCAGCGCGCGCCCGAGCCGCTCTCCGAGCCGTACACCCCGGCGCCGTTCGAGATCTCGGTGCTTCGCGCGCTCGAGCCCCGCGCGCACGCCGGCCTGGCCGCTCCCGGGCTCGCGCCGCCCACCACCTGCCCGGGCGTGAGCCACGGGCCGGCCCTGTTCCTGCCGCTCCAGCTCCTCGACCAGAGCCGCGGCTACCTCGCGGTGCACCGGCACGAGAGCGCCGAGCGATTCACCGGTCGCGAGGCGAGGTCGCTGGCCATGCTCGCCGCCTGGATCGCGCTCTCGCTCGACAACCTGCGGCTCGCGGAGAACCTCGAGCGGCTCGCGGTCACCGACGACCTCACGCAGGTCTACAACTACCGCTACCTGAAGGCCGCGCTCCGGCGCGAGGTCAAGCGCGCGATCCGGTTCCGGCAGCCCCTCTCCATCCTCATGGTGGACGTGGACAACCTCAAGACCTACAACGACCGGAACGGCCACGTCCGCGGCAGCCACCTGCTGCGCGAGATCGCGCAGCTGTTCGCGAGCCAGGTGCGCTCGTGGGACCTCGTGGCCAAGTACGGCGGCGACGAGTTCACGGTGATCCTGCCGCAGACCGACCGGATCGGCGCTGCGTCCGTGGGCGAGCGGCTGCGCGCCGAGGTCGCGGGCCACCAGTTCCCGCTGGCCGAGCGGGGCGCGATCACGGTGAGCATGGGCATCTCGAACTACCCGGACGACGCCGACTCGGTGCAGGGCCTGATCGAGGCGGCTGACCGGGCGCTCTACCTCGCCAAGCGGAACGGTCGCAACCGGGTGGAGGGGATCGACCGGCTGGCGGCGTAGTCGCCGGCGCGATCGCCGGAGCCCGGCGTCGCGCGTTGACCCGCCCGGACCGGCCCGATACCCTGCCTCGCCCACTTCCACGCACACCGCCCGGGTCCCCGGGCGCCGGAGGACACCCTGTCGGACCGCATCGGCATCTCCGTCGTCGGCACCGGTGACTGGGGCGCAAACCTCGTGCGCAACTTCGCGAACCTGCCCGGCGCGCGCCTGGTGAGCGTGTGCGACTCCGACCCGCAGCGCCTGGCGCGGACCGCCGCCCAGTACCCCGGGGCGCGCGCGGTCGCCGACGTGGCCGACGTGGCGCGCGACCCGGATGTGCAGGGAGTGGTGGTGGCGGCCTCGGCCGCGAGCCATCACGCGCTCGCCAGGGCCCTGCTCGAGGCGGGCAAGGACGTGTTCGTGGAGAAGCCGCTCACGCTCGAGGTGGGCCACGCCGAGGCGCTCTGCCGGCTCGCCAGGTCGAAGCAGCGCGTGCTCATGGTGGGCCACCTGCTCCTCTACCACCCCGGCGTCCAGTACCTGAAGCGCCTGGTGCAGGAGCGGCAGATCGGCGACCTGCTCTACATCTATTGCCAGCGCGTGAACCTGGGCAAGGTGCGGAAGGACGAGAACGCGCTGTGGAGCTTCGCGCCGCACGACCTCTCGGTCATCCTCCACCTCATGGACCAGGAGCCCGTGGACGTGGCCGCGCGCGGCGCGGCCGTCCTCCCGCCGGGCGGGGGGGACGTGGTGGTCGTCGACCTGCGCTTCGCGGGCGGCCAGACCGCGCACGCGCACGTCTCGTGGCTCGACCCGCACAAGCTCCGCAAGTTCACCGTGGTCGGCACGCAGAAGATGGCGGTGTTCGACGACATGGAGGCGAGCGAGAAGATCAAGGTCTACGACAAGGGCGTGGACCGCGCCGGCCAGGTGGTGAGCTACGGCGAGGCGCTGACCGTGCGGAGCGGCGACATCGTGATCCCGAAGATCTCGCTCCAGGAGCCGCTCCGGCTCGAGTGTCTGCACTTCGTCGAGTGCGTGCGCGAGCGGAAGCGCCCGCTCACCGACGGCCTCGGCGGCCTGCGCGTCGTGAAGGTCCTGGACGCCGCGCAGCGCTCGCTCAAGGGCGGTGGCGCGCCGGTGGCCATCGAGCCGCTCCCGCAGGAGGTCGCGTGAGCCCGACCCCGGCGGCGACCCGCGCGGGCGTTCCC
>CAZSQX010000012.1:0-92884 GCA_964609125.1 uncultured bacterium | reverse complement strand
TGTCGCGGCTCCTCGGACGCGCGGGCCGGTCAAGTGAACTCGGTGTGAAGCCCCAGGCGCCGCGAGACGCATTCGCCGCTCCTCGGGGCCGCACGTCGCGCGCGTGTCACCGCGCGATCCTTCCACGCCACGGATCTCAGTCGGCCCCGACGATCTCCTTCACGTAGTCCTCCATCGTGTCGTCGTCGATGTAGCCCACGACGCGGCGCACGATCTGGCCGTCGCGATTGATGAAGAACGTGGTCGGGATGGAACGGATCGGGCCGTAGGCGTCGAGCACCTCGTCGTTCGCCATGGCCAGGGTGAATCGCACGCCGAGCCGGGTCGCGAACTGCTTCACGCGCTGCGGGCCCTGCTCGTCCACGGACAGGCCGATGACGGCGAGCCCCTGCTTTCCGTAGCGGTCCTGCATCTCGTTCAGGTGCGGCATGCTCGCGCGGCACGGGCCGCACCAGGTGGCCCAGAAATCCAGGATCACCGGGCGGTTGCGCATGTCCGAGAGGCGGAGCGCCTTGCCTTCGAGGGTCCGCACCGAGAACGCGGGCGCCGGCCTCGCCTGGCTCGCCGACGAGGTGATCAGGCTCAGTGCGAGCGCGGCGGTGAAGGTGCGGAGCGTGGTCGCGGTACCGGTCATGAGATGCCCTCGAGTCTCGGCCAACGTGGGATGGTTCGGCTCGATTCGCACAGACTGTAACCTCAATCCGCGAGAGCGGCGTGTTCGACGCCGGGATTTTTCACGCTTTTGACCGCGTTCCGTGTCGGTTCGGGGGTTGTGCAGCAGATGCCATCTCGCTCCGGATCACTCGCAACGCTTGGGGCACGCGCACGGCATGTGCTAGCGTGCATGCGCTCTCCCGGCGAAGATGTCCGCGACCGGTCGCGGACCTGCGCGACTTCACAAGGAAGGTGAAGCCGATGGTGATCGCCCTGCTGCCGCCCGTGACGCTCGCCTGGCTGCCGCTGCAGGCCGGGGCCGCCGCCTCCATCCCCGCGCTGGTCGCGGAGTCGAGCGCGTTCTCCAAGGCCGTCCTGCTGGTGCTCGTGGTCATGTCCGTGTACTCCTGGGCCGTGCTGTGGGACCGGCTCCGGCTCTATGGCCGCGTCCGGGTGCAGGATGCCCGGTTCCTGCAGGCGTTCCGCGGCGCCGAGTCGGCGGGGGACGTGCGGATGAGCGCGATGCAGCTTCCGAACTCGGTGCTGGCGAAGACCGCGATGGCCGGCCAGCGGGCCGCCGAGCAGCATCCGGCCGAGGCGGTGGGCCCGGCCGCGCGCTTCGAGCTGGTCCAGCGCGCCATGGACCGCGCCGCGGACGAGGCGGTGAACCACCTCGAGCGCCACGTCGGCTTCCTCGCCACCACCGGCAGCGTGGCCCCGTTCATCGGGCTCATGGGTACGGTGTGGGGTGTCATGGTCTCGTTCGTGAACATCGGCGCGCAGGGCTCGGCGTCGCTCGTGGTCGTGGCCCCCGGCATCGCCGAGGCGCTCATCGCCACCATCGCCGGGCTCGCGGCGGCGATCCCGTCGGTGATCGGCTACAACCATTGCCTCGGCAAGCTGCGCGAGATCGGCCACGCCGCGGCGCAGTTCACGAGCGAATACATGGACCGGCGGCTGGGGGCGAGGCACTCGTGAAGCTGACCTCGACGCGCGGCCCCATGGCCGAGATCAACGTGACGCCGCTCGTGGACGTCGTGCTGGTGCTGCTCATCATCTTCATGGTGACGGCGCCGTTCCTGCAGGGCGGCCTCGAGGTGAACCTGCCCAAGGTGGCGACCAAGGGCCTCGACGTGCGCGAGGGCCTCATCATCAGCGTGCGCCGCGGCGGCACGATCGCGGTGGGCGAGCGCACCGTGCCGTCGGGACAGTTCGAGGACGCGCTCCAGCGCGCGCGGGCGAGCGAGCGCCCCGTGTACCTCAAGGCCGACGAGAGCGTGCCGTACGGCGACATCGTCGCGCTCATCGCGCGCCTGCGCCGCGCCGGCGTGGTGTCGCTGGGGCTCGTGACCCAGCCGGCTCCGGAGAAGAAGTAGTGCGCGGCAGCGTGCTGGGCTCGACCCTGGTGCACGTCGGGATCCTCGGCATGCTGTTCGTGATCCGGCCGGGACGCACGGTGATGGTCCCGGGCCCGGACGTGGTTCAGGTGGCGCTGATCGGCGACGTGGCGCCCGCGCCGCCGGCGCCGGTGGTCAAGGCGAACGACGCCGTGGTGCCGGACGAGGACGAGGGTGTCCGCATCGAGAAGCCGCGGCCGAAGCCGAAGCCGGAGGTGAAGCAGCAGCCGAAGCCGGCGGTGCCCGTCCAGGGCCCGCCGAGCCCCGAGCCGGCGCCGCCCGCGGCGCGCCGCACCGTGCTGCCCTACACGAACGTCGGCGGCGGGCTCGCCGGGCAGGTCGCCGTGGACGACGCGAACTTCGAGTTCGCCTACTACCTGCAGATGGTGCGGACGCAGATCGCGCGCAACTGGACGCCGCCGGCCGGAGCAGCGCCGGGCGCGCGCGCGGAGGTGTACTTCCGCGTCTCGCGTGCGGGCACCATCACCGGGCTCCGGGTCGAGACCTCGAGCGGCAACGAGTTCTTCGACCAGACCGCGATGCGCGCGGTGGTGATCACCGAGCAGCTCCCGCCGCTGCCGCTCGGTTACGCCGGGGCGGACCTCGGCATCCACTTCGGCTTCGAGTACACGGGACCATGACCGGCCGCCCGCGCGCGGCCCTCGCGGCCGCCCTCCTGCTCGGCGCCCTCGCGCCGGCCCTCGCCCTCGGGCAGGGGTCCGACGTGCGCCTCGAGACCAGGAGCGGTGCCATCGCCCGGCTGCCGCTCCGCTGCGAGCCGCTCCAGGGCGCGACCGGCGGCGCGGCCTCGAGCCGCGACGCGGACGAGGTGCTGGCGGCGGACCTGCAGGCCTCGGCGGTGTTCCAGGTCGAGCGCTCGTGGGCGCCGGCGAGCGGCGCGGCGGCGCCGCAATTCGTGACCTCCGGCCGCTGGACGGTGACCGGGAGCCAGGTGCGCTTCGAGGGCGAGCTGCGGGACTTCCCCGCGCGCCGCGCGATCCTGCTCCAGCAGTACCAGGGGCCGGCCGCGGAGTGGCGCCGGCTGCTGCACCGCTTCTCGGACGACTGCGTACAGCAGATCACCGGCGAGCGCGGCGTCGCCGACACGCGCATCGCGTTCGTCGTCTGCCAGGGCCGCGACAAGGAGCTGTGGCTGATGGACGCCGACGGCCACGCGCCACGGCCGCTCACCACCGACCGCTCGATCGCCACCTCGCCCGCGTGGTCGCCCGAGGGCTCGCTGCTCCTGTTCACGTCGTGGCGCGGCGGCAGCGGGCCGAAGATCTGGGTGATGTCGCCGGAGCAGCGCCGGCCGTTCCTCGTCTCGGGCCGGCCCGGGCTCAATACGAGCGCGTCCTACTCGCCGGACGGGCAGCGGATCGCGTGCACGCTGTCGCAGGACGGGAACGCCGAGGTCTACTCGCTCGACGCGCGCGGCGGAAGCCCGCAGCGGCTCACGACCCAGCGCGCGATCGACACCTCGCCGAGCTGGGCGCCCACCGGCCGCGAGCTGGCGTTCACGTCGGACCGCTCGGGGAGTCCTCAGATCTACGTCATGGACGCCGACGGCGGCAGCGCGCGCCGGCTCACGTTCGACGTGGACTACACCGACTCGCCGGCATGGTCGCCCAAGGGCGACCGCATCGCGTTCGTGACGCGCGTGGGCGGCGGCTTCGACATCTGGGTGTGCCGCGCCGACGGGACCGGGGCGCAGCCCGTGGTCACCGGCGGCAACAACGAGAACCCCCGCTGGTCCGCCGACGGCCGTCACCTCGTGTTCGCGTCGAACCGCGACGGGGGTTACGGTCTGTGGGTGACGGACCTCGACGGCGCCCTGCCCAGGAAGCTCGACACGGGCGGGCGGTGCGCCATGTCCCCTGCCTGGTCGCCGCGCCGCGCGGCCGGGCCCTGACCTTCATCCATCCACGCCCCACGCACCAACCGCCAGGAGGCCCCGACATGAAGTCCAGCTCCCGGATCCCGCTGCTCCTGCTCGCCGTGCTCGTGGCCGCCGCGGTGAGCGGCTGCGCCAAGAAGCCGGCGGCCACGACGCCCGTGCCGCCGGCGCCCGCGCCGACCCAGACCGAGACGCCGCCCACGCCACCGCCGGCCCCGGCCCCGGAGCCCACGCCGCCCGCCCCCGCGGTGAACGCGTCGGACCTCCAGGTCGTCTACTTCGCCTACGACTCCTTCCAGCTCGACGACGGCGCGCGCGCGGCGCTCGACCAGAACGCGCGGCTGCTGCGGGAGAACGCTTCGCTCACCGTGTCCGTGGACGGGCACTGCGACGAGCGCGGGACGGTCGAGTACAACCAGGCGCTCGGCCAGAAGCGCGCCGAGGCAGTGCAGCAGTACCTGATGGACCAGGGGATCGCGGCGGCACGCCTCCGCCCCATTTCGTACGGCAAGGAGCGGCCCGCCGCGGACGGCCACGACGAGTCGGCCTGGAGCCGTAACCGCCGCGTGGAGTTCACGGCGCGATGATCCCGCGCGGCGAGGTTCGCACGGGCGGCGCGACACGGGGTCGCCGGACGCTCGGCACGGCCGCCGGCGTGCTGCTGCTCGCAGCGGCGGGCACGCCCGGCTGCTACACGGCGCAGATGACCCAGCTCCAGTCCGGGCTCGACAGCCTGCGCGTGCAGGTGGACCGCATGAACGTGCGCGACTCGGTGAGCCTGCGCACGATCGAGGAGACGCGACGCGAGCTGGCCGAGCAGCGCGACCAGCTGCTCGCCACGCGCGCCACGGCCTCCAGCACGGCGCGTGAGACCGGCGAGACGCTGGACCGCCTCGAGGGCAAGCTGGACGACATCATGGCGCGGTTCCGGATCGTGTCCGAGCGGCAGTCGCCGCCGCGGACGAGCGAGCCGGCGCCCTCGGGCCCGCCGGGGGGCACGGGGACTCCGCCGGCCGCCACGCCACCCGCGACCGGCGGCGGCCCGGCGCCGGCGCAGATCTACGACCAGGCCACCCAGGACCTCACCCAGGGCCGGTACGCGATGGCGCTCGCGTCCTATCGCGACTTCCTTCGCCGCTTCCCGGACTCGGAGCTCGCCGACAACGCCCAATACGGCGCCGGCGAGTGCTTCTTCGCGCAGGCCCGCTTCGACAGCGCGCTGGTCGAGTACGCGCGGGTGGGCGCGGCATGGGGGCAGGGCGACCGCGCGCCGGCGGCGCTCTACAAGGTGGGGCTGTGCGAGGACCGGCTCGGACGCGCCGCGGACGCCCGCCGCACGTTCGAGGAGCTGGTCAGGCGCTTCCCGCAGAGCGGCGAGGCCCAGCTCGCGCGTGACCGGCTCGCCCGCCGCTGACGGGCGAGCCGTCCCGCGGGCCCGCACGACCGCGGGGGCGGCCGGTGTCGCCCTCGCGCTCCTCGTCTGCGCGCTCGTGCCGCGAACGGCGCCGGCCCAGCCGCGTCCCGTGGGTGCGGCCGACCCCGCCGTGAGCGTCCCGGCGGCCGCCCCTCCGCCCGGGGAGGCCGCGACGGACTGGGGCCCGGTCTCCGACAGTCTCGTCCGGGCGCGCTGCCAGGGCGCGCCGGTCCGCGGGGTCGAGGTCCGGTGCCTCGACATGTTCGACCCGTTGCCCGAGGGCCGGCTCCGCGCCGTGTACTCGTTCGCGAACCGGCTCCACGTGCGCACGCGGCAGAGCACCGTGCGCGCGCAGCTCCTGATCGCCGCCGGTGACGTGTGGTCGGCGGACCGCGTGCGCGAGAGCGAGCGGCTGCTTCGCGACCTGGGATACATCGAGGCGGACCCGATCCGCTCGCGGCTCGTGCGCGACTCCGTGGACGTGCTCGTGGTCACGCACGACCAGTGGACCACCCGGCCGGAGCTGAACCTCGAGCGCGGCGGCGGCAAGACCTACGGCTCGGCCGGGTTCACCGAGAAGAACCTGCTAGGGCTCGGGCTCTCGGTCGCGGTCGCGTTCCGCCAGGACCCCACCGGCCGCACGCGCTCCGGCTCGCTCCACGGCCAGAGGCTCTTCGGCGGGCCGCTCGAGGCCCTGCTCCGGGCCGGAACCGGCTCCGGCGGGGTGACGAACGCCGCCTCGCTCCGCGACCCGTTCCGCTCGCTCGACGACCCGCGCTCGTGGACCGTGTCGTGGTCGCGCACCAGCGCCGACCAGCAGCTGTTCCGCTCCGGCGAGCAGGTGGCCCGGTTCCCGTACCGGCTCGAGATGGCGCAGGTGGAGTACGCGTTCGGCCGCCGCGAGACCGATGGCGTCGTGCGCCGGTTCGCGTTCGCGCTCGCGCTCCAGGACCGGAAGTACGGCGCCACGGTGCCGGAGCCCGGGCACGCGGGCGTGTTCCCGGGCGGCGGCGAGGAGCTCAAGCTCCGCTGGGCCTCGGCCCGCGTGACGCTATGGCTGCCGCGCTGGATCGAGCGCCGGGGCGTGGACAAGTTCGACCCGATCGAGGACTTCGACGTGGGCTCGCTGGTGAGCATGGAGGGCGGGCTCGTCCTGCGCGCGCTCGGCAGCACCGCCGACGAGGGGCTCGCCCGGCTGCGGCTCGAGGTCGGGCGCGAGACGCGCCGCTTCGGGTTCGGCCTCGCGCGCAGCAGGCTCTCCACGCGCGTTCGCGGCGACTCGCGTGAGACGCTCGGCGCGCTCGACGCGCGCTGGGTCCAGCAGCCGGGCCGTGACCTGTCGCTGGTGCTCGCGGCCTACGGCGAGATCGCCGACCGGGCGCTGCGCGAGTCGCAGTTCGTGGTCGGCGGCCTGAACGGGCTGCGCGCCTACCCGGTGCAGGCGCTCGCCGGCACGCAGGTGTGGCGCTTCAACGCCGAGTCGCGCTGGGTCGCCGCGCGGCGCGTGGCCGACCTCGTCAGCCTCGGCGGCGCGGTGTTCGTGGATGCCGCGCGGGCCTGGGGCCCGGGCGGCGACCGCGAGCCCTGGCACCACGACGCCGGGTTCGGGCTCCGGTTCTCGTTCCCGAAGGCCACCCAAAACCAGGTGGCGCGCCTCGACGTGGCGTTCCCGCTCTCGCCCTCGCGCGACGGCCGCCGGGAACCGGTATTCTCGTTCGGCTCGTCCCAGGCGTTCTGACGCCACTCGCGGCACCGCGCCCGCCGGACGCGGACCCGACGCCCACCCCGACCAAGGAGGCCGAACTGGAGCTCACCGCCGTGCCGCTCGCGTTTCCCGGCGACTGCAACGTCGTCGTGGGACAGTCGCACTTCATCAAGACGGTCGAGGACCTGGCCGAGATCGTGGTCACGACCGTTCCCGCCGCGCGCTTCGGGCTGGCGTTCTGCGAAGCCTCGGGCCCCTGCCTCGTGCGCACCGAGGGCAACGATCCGGAGCTCGTGGACGCGGCCGTCGCGCAGGCCCGCGCGGTGGGGGCGGGACACGTGTTCTTCCTGATCCTGCGCGGCGCCTACCCGATCAACGTGCTGCCGGCGATCAAGCAGTGCCCCGAGGTCTGCCGCGTGTTCTGCGCCACCGCGAACCCGGTCCAGGTGCTGGTCGCCGCGACGGACCAGGGCCGCGGCGTCGTGGGCGTGGTGGACGGCTCGCCGCCGAAAGGCGTGGAGGGCGATCCCGACCGGGCCGCGCGGCGCGAGTTCCTGCGGAAGATCGGTTACAAGCGATGAGCCGCGCCGCGCGGCGCGCCCGTCGGGCGCCGACTGAGGGCGATGGCGCCCGACCCGGGGCGCGATGACGGCGGCGCTCCGCTTCGGCACGTCGGGCATCCCGCGCTCCACGCCGCGCCCCGGCACGGTGCACGGGATCCGGCGCGCCCGCGAGCTGGGGCTCGACCACCTCGAGATGGCGTGGGTGAACGGCGTGCGCATGTCGGACGAGACCGCGCGCGCGATCGCGGCGGCCGCGCGCGAGCACGACGTCACGCTCACCGCGCACGCGCCCTATTACGTGAACCTGTGCGGGTCGGACGAGATCGTGGCGCGGAGCCGCGCCCGGCTCGAAGAGGCGGCCCGGCTGGGCTCGCTGTGCGGCGCGGCGTCGTTCTGCTTTCACGCCGGCTACTATGGCGGGCTCGGCGCCGCCGAGGCGAACCGCCGCGTGGCGCGCGAGCTGCGACGGATCGCGGGCGCGATGCGCCGCCGGCGGTGGGCCATCGACCTGCGCGCCGAGCTCACGGGCAAGCCGAGCCAGGTCGGCTCGCTGGAGGAGGTCCTCGACTGGAGCGCGCGCGTCCCCGGGGTGCTACCCTGCGTGGACTTCTCGCATCGCTACGCGCGCGACGGCGGGCGGCACAACCGCTACGGGGACTTCGCCGCGACGCTCGAGGCGATCCGCGACCGGCTCGGCCGGCCGGCGCTCGACCGGCTCCACGTGCACATCTCGGGCATCCAGTTCGGACCCCGGGGCGAGCGTCGGCACGAACCGCTGCGCGAGACCGCCTTCCGCTGGAAGGAGCTGCTGCGCGCGCTCAAGGACCTGCGGGTGGGCGGCTGGGTCGTGTGCGAGAGTCCGTGCATGGAGGACGACGCGTTACTGCTGCAGGGGACGTACCGGCGGCTCCGATGACGCGGGGGGCGCGCCGGGCGGGGGAGCGCGATGCTGGAGAAGCGGTCGTTCCACGACGTGGGGCCGTTCGCGAACAACGTCTACGTGGTGACGGAGCCCGTCACGCGGGAGACCGCAGTTCTCGACGTGGGCTTCGAGCCGGAGCGGGTCGTGGACCTGGTGCGGCGCGAGGGCCTGCTCGTGCGCTGGCTGCTCGCCACGCACGCGCACTACGACCACGTCGCGGCGATGCTGCCGGTGCAGCGCGCGGTGGGCGGCACGTTCGCGCTGCATCCCGCCGACCGGCCGCTGCTTCGGAACGTGGCGCTCCAGGGCTCGATGTTCGGGCTGCCTCCGGTGGACGTTCCGGAGGTGGGGCTCGACCTCGCCGACGGCCAGCGGATCCCGCTCGGCGCGGAGTCGCTCGAGGTCCTGTTCACGCCCGGCCACGCGCCGGGCCACGTCACGTTCCGCCACGGTGACACGCTGTGGTCGGGCGACGTGCTGTTCGCGGGCTCGGTCGGGCGCACCGACCTGCCGGGGGCGTCCTGGGACGTGCTCGAGCGGTCGATCCGCGACCGCCTGTTCCCGCTCGGCGACGCGCTCGAGGTGCTGCCGGGGCACGGGCCCGCCACCACGGTCGGCGAGGAACGCCGGCACAACCCGTTCGTGGGCGAGGCCGCGGGGCTCCGGTGAGCGACCGCCACGCCGACTGGCCCGCGCGGCTCCGTCTCCACCCGACCGCGTTCGTGGCGCCGGGCGCGACCGTGGTCGGCGAGGTCACGCTCGGCGAGTGCTCGAGCGTGTGGTTCGGCACCGTCGTCCGCGGCGACACCGCGCCCATCACCGTCGGCGCGCACTCGAACCTCCAGGACCTGACGCTCGTGCATGTGGACGCCGACGCGCCGGCCGTGGTCGGGGACCGGGTCACCGTCGGCCATCGCGCCATCCTGCACGGCTGCACGATCGGCGACGACTGCCTGGTCGGGATGGGGGCGATCGTGCTGTCGAAGGCGGTGGTCGGGCCGGGCTCGCTCGTGGGCGCGGGGGCGCTCGTGACCGAGGGCCAGGTGGTCCCGCCGGGCTCGCTCGTGCTGGGCGCGCCGGCGCGGGTGCTGGGCCCGGTGAAGGACGCGCACCGCGCCGCGATCGCCGAGGGCACGCGGCACTACGTCGAGCTCGCGCGCTCGTACCTGCGCAAGGGCTTCGCGCGGGCGTTCCCGCCGGGGGACCGGCCGCCGGGGATCGCGCCGGCAGGTCCGGGCCCGATGCGCTTCGCCGAGTGGGGCGCGGCGCTCGCCACGCTCGCGGAGAGCGCCGACGAGGTCGCGGGCCGTTTCGCCGCCGCGCCCGGCCGCGAGCGCGCGCGGGCGGCGCCGGGCCGCTGGAGCGCGCTCGAGGTGCTGGCGCACCTGCGCGACGCCGACCGCGACGTGTTCGCTCCGCGGCTCGAGGGTTTCCTCGAGCGTCCGGGGGCGGCGCTCGCGGACGCGGACCTCGAGGCCCGCGAGCGGGTCGCGGCGTACGCCGCGCTCGAGCCCGGCACCGTGCTCGCGGAGTGGCGGAAGGTCCGCGGCGCGCTGCTCGCACGGCTCGCGCCGCTCGGGCGCGCGGACTGGGAGCGGGTGGGCGTGCACCCGCGCGCGGGGACCATGACGCTGGCCGAGATGGTGCGCGAGTGGGTGGACCACGACCTCTCGCACCGGCGGCAGCTCGCGCTCGCGCTGGGGGCGGCGCCGTGATCGTGGTCACGCCCGGGCCGCTCGGCGAGCCCGCCGACCGGCTGCTCGCGCGCGCCGCCGCCCGCGGCGCCACGCTGTGCGCCGGCCCGGAGCGGCTTCCCCCGGGGGGCGCTCCGGTGACGCTGGCCGTCTCGGACGGACCGCTGGTGCTGGACCTGCTCGCGTTCGTCCGCGCCATCGGTCCGCGGCCGTTCCGCATGCTGGTGCTGTCGCGGCTGGGGGCGCACCCGGACGCACGCGCCGACTCGCTCCGGCGGCTGTGGCGGCTCGAGGAGCACGTCCGCGGCGGCGGCGCGCCCACGCTCACGCTCCGCACCGCGCCGCTCGTGGGCCCCGATTCGCCCCTGTGGCGGAGGCTCCGTTCGCGCCCGGCGCTCCCGGGAGGGGGGAGGAAGCTCGTGAACCCGGTGCTCGAGGCCGACGTGGTCGAGACGATCGTGCGCGCGCTCGCCGAGGACACGCCCTGGTCGGGCTGGTACGAGCTCGCGGGGCCCGAAGCGATGACCCTCGCCGAGCTGCGGGCGCTGGCCGCCGGGAGCTCCGGGCCCACCGCCGGCGGGGCGTGGGAGCCCGCGCTCGACGAGATGCTCGAGCACCGGCTGGCCGAGTGGGAACCGTGGGCCGGCCGCTTCGGCCTGCGGCCCACGCCGCTCGCCGCCTGGGCCGGGCGGGAGTTCGCGTGAGCGCGGCGGAGCGGGCACCGGCCGCGCGCGGTCGGCGCCCGGCCCGCGGCCCGGCCGCGCGGCCCGCGGCCGGCCGCGCCGGGGCGGCGCGTTCCGGCGAGCACGCGCCGGGGCAGCGCGCGAGCCGGCCGGTCGTCGTGGTGCTCGTGACCGTGAGCGACACACGGCGCGGGTCCGCGGACGCGAGCGGCGCGCTGGCCGAACGGCTGCTCCTGGGCGCGGGCGCCGAGGTGGTCGGGCGCGCGTGGGTGCGCGACGACGCGACCGCCAGCCGCGCCGCCGCCCGCCGCGCGCTCTCGCGCCGCGACGCGGACGCGCTGATCCTCATCGGCGGCACGGGCGTCGCGCCGCGGGACGTCACGCCGGACGCGGTTCGCCCGCTCCTCGAGCGCGAGCTCCCGGGCTTCGGCGAGCGCTTCCGGGCGCTGTCGTGGGCGAGCGTCGGCCCGGCCGCCTGGATGTCGCGGGCCGGCGCCGGGGTCGCGCGAGGGCGGTTGGTCGTCTACCTTCCCGGGTCCCCCGGGGCGGTGCGGGAGGCCCTCGAGCAGCTCGTCCTGCCCGAGCTCGTGCACGTCGTGCGCCTGCTCGGCCGCCTCTGACCCCCGGTCCCACCAGGAGCGCGCATGTCCATCCGTCCCGACCACTGGATCCGCAGGATGTGCCGAGAGCACTCGATGATCACCCCGTTCGAGGAGAAGCAGGTCCGCGAGGGGGTCATCTCGTACGGGGTGTCGAGCTACGGCTACGACATCCGGGTCGCGGACGAGTTCAAGATCTTCACCAACGTGAACAGCACGGTGGTGGACCCCAAGAACCTCGACCCATCGAGCATGGTGGACTTTCGCGGCGACGTCTGCATCGTCCCGCCCAACTCGTTCGCGCTCGCGCGCACCGTCGAGTACTTCCGCATCCCGCGCAACGTGCTCACGATCACGATGGGGAAGTCCACCTACGCGCGCTGCGGCATCCTCACGAACGTCACGCCGTTCGAACCCGAGTGGGAGGGCTACGTGACGCTGGAGATCAGCAACACCACACCGCTCCCGGCCAAGATCTACGCCAACGAGGGCATCGCCCAGGTGGTGTTCTTCGAGGCCACGGAAGTGTGCGAGGTCTCGTACAAGGACAAAGCGGGCAAGTACCAGAAGCAGGTGGGGATCACGCTGCCCAGGCTGTGAAGCCGCCTCCGCGGCGGGTCCCGCACAGGAGGCCCTCGTGCGCGTGCGCCGGCTGCTCGTGTTCGTCCTCGTCCTCGCCGGCGGGGCTCGCGCCCCGGCCGCCGCGCAGGGCTTCGCCGAGTCGCAGGACATCGAGACCTCGGTCCGCGCCTCCGGCATGGGCGGCGCGACCACCGCCGTCACGTGGGGCGAGCCGGGCGCGTGGGGGAACCCGGCGGCGCTCGCCGGCACGCGCGGGATCGCCTGGCTGGAGGGGAACACCCGGCTCCCGAGCACGCTCCTCGGGGACTCGCGATTCGAGTCGCGCCGCGTCCTGGCCGGCGGCGCGGGCGTGGGGCTCTCGATCATGGGCGAACCCGTCCGGGACCTGGGTCGCAGCCGGGTCGACCACGGCCGCGAGGAGGGCACCGACCCGTTCGGGAACCCGACCGGGGTCTGGGACCTTGGCGAGCGGATCGAGGGCTGGGGGCTCGGCGTCTCGCCGCTCGAGCTGGTGAACGCCTACCGCGCCGCGTTCCGCGGCGACGAGGCCCCGCTGCTGCCGCGCCTGGACGTCGGGCTGGGCTACCAGCACAAGCGCACCCGCGTCGTGCTCGCGCCCGGCGTGGTGGCCGAGGCGGAGAACCACGACTGGGGCCTGAACGCGCGGTTCGCGGTGCTGCCCGGGGACCCGGAGGCGGGTCGGGCCCGGGTCGAGCTCTCGGCCGGCTTCGCGGAGCTGAACGCCGACGAGACCTCCGAGTTCGACTTCGGTGGCGCCACCGGGCACGCGGGTCCGTCCACGCGCATGCGCCGGCTGGGGTTCGCCGCGCGCGCCGTTCTGCCGTTCGGCGCGCCGTCCCCCGGCGAGGGCTCGCCCTGGACGTGGTGGCCCGCCGCCGTCCCGAGCGCGATCGTGCTCGGCGTGGCCTACGACCACGAGCAGCGCACCGCGGGCGGCTCCGCGCCCGGGGAGGACGCGGACCACTGGGGGTGCGAGGCCTCGTTCATGGAGATCCTCACCGGGCGCGCCGGCTACGTGAGCGACCTTTCCGGCGACATCACCGACTTCACGTTCGGTGTCGGCCTCCGGGCCCCGATCGGGCCGTGGGCGAGCCTCGGATACGACTGGGCGAGGGTGCCGCAGGCCGCGGGCCTCGAGCGGCTCGACCGCCACGGCTGGTCGGCGTGGATCCATCCGCTCGCGATCTGGCGAAGCACGCAGGGACGCTGAGGTCCGCCGGCGATGCGCCGGAGCGGGCCCGGCGCGGCGGATGGCGCGCCGCCCTGGCGGGCTCGTACGCGCGGCGCCGCGCGGTTGCACGCCGCACGGCGCGAGGATACGTTCGCCGTCCGGCCGCGACCGCTGCGGGTCTCCGGCTCCGTCCCCGAGGGCTGCTCGATGATCAGGGAACTCGCCACGGGTCTCGGCGTCACGCTCGAGAACCTGTTCAAGAAGCCGTTCACCGTCCAGTACCCGGACGAGAAGCTCGAGATGTTCCCGCGCTTCCGGGGCAAGCACATCCTGGCGCGGCATGCGGACGGTCTCGAGCGGTGCGTGGGTTGCGAGCTGTGCGCGGTCGCCTGCCCCGCGGACGCCATCTTCGTGAAGGCCGCCGAGAACGACCCGGCGGCCCCCGTCTCGCACGGGGAACGCTACGCCGAGCGCTACGAGATCAACATGCTGCGCTGCATCTTCTGCGGCATGTGCGAAGAGGCCTGTCCCGAGGACGCGATCTGGCTGGAGAAGGACTACGAGCTGTCCGACTACCACCGGGACGCGTTCATCTACACGAAGGACGAGCTGGTCGTCCCCATGGAGAAGTCGGGCTACCTGCCGGAACGCTGACCGCCCGCGCGACTCGCCGCAGTGCCGTCGGATGCCCCTGCGAATCCGCGCGGCGCCCCGGCCCGCCTCGCCGCCGCCTGGGGGACACGGAGCATGCGACCGGGCGCATCCCGACAGCCTCAGGCGCGCTCGAGCTGCTCGAGGATGCGGCGCGCGAGCCGCGACCAGCTCCAGGGCTCCGCGCTCGCCGGGCCCGCCGAACCGAGCCGTTCGCGCAGCGCGCCGTCGCGCAGGACGCGCGCGATCGCCGGGCGCAGGAACCACGGGTGGCGCCGCGCGACCAGCGCGTTCTCGCCGTGCCGCGCGAAGTCGGCCGTGCCGCTCCGGGTGCAGACCAGCGCGCAGCCGCACGCGAGCGCCTCGAGCGCGGTGTTGCACCAGCCCGCCTTCCGCTCGGCGGCCACGAACACGTGGCTCGACTGATAGAGCGCGACCAGCTCGTCCTGCGACGATCCGAGCACGAAGCGCGCGCCGGGCGGGAGCGGCGCGCCGTCGCGCGGGTCCTGGCGGTTCGTGGCCGCATCCAGCGTGTCGAACAGCACGGTTTCGAACGCCGGGGTCCGGCCCGCGAGCCCGGCGAGCGCGCGCAGGACGAGGTCGGTTCCTTTCTTGGCGCGCGAGCGCCGGCCGTTCACGAGCACGCGCAGCGGAGCCGCCGCGCGCAGCGAGGGCGCGGGACGGAAGCGCTCGGTGCGGATTCCGCCCGCCCCGTCCAGGACCTGCCGCCTGGAGCGCCGCGCGAGCCAGGCCCGCAGCGCGCCCGAGTTGGCCATGAGCGTCACCGGGCGGTCGTCGATCGCCGTGTCCGCGCCCGGGTCGCCCTCCAGCACGCAGTAGTAGACGTGCCGGGCCGCCCGATGCGCACGGAACGCGGCGTACGTGCCGGCGTCGCCGCAGATGGCCAGGTCGGAGGAGCCCCGTGCCGCTTCGGCGAGCGGCAGGGTCCGCCCCCGGAACGGGAGCCATTCGGGCGGGGTGCCGGCGGGATGGTGGAGCGTGACCTCGTGCCCCATCGCCACCCACTCGTTCCCCAGCTCGAGGTGGCGGCGCACGCCGCCGAACACGCCGACGTGCGGCAGGAACAGACCGATGCGCATGGCCGCCGCACGCTAGCAGAGCGGGCGCGGGCACGCCCGCGGCCGGCCGTTCACGGCTGCGACGCCGGGCGTTCCAGGGCGGAACGCGGGGCCGTTCCGGTTTGGGACGCGTCCGAACACGCCTGCCGCGCCGCCCGCGGAAGTCGCTGGAATCATGCGCGCGACAGGGTGCGGAGCGACTGGCATGCGAAGTGCAATACGTCCGGCGCGAGGTGACCACGCGGCGGGCGGAGGCCCGCCGGTGAGTGCCGAACGAACCCGCAGGACCCAAGAGGAGGGAGCGCCATGTCGCTCATCCGCTGGAACCCGCGCCGCAACGATCTCACGTCGCTCCGCAGCGAGATGGATCGCCTGTTCGAGGATTTCCTCGCACCGGTGCCCCTCCGTCAGGAGTGGACGGCGATCACGCCGGCAGTGGACGTCGAGGAGACGCCCGAAGCGTTCATCTTCCGGGCCGACCTGCCCGGAATGGACTCGAAGAACGTGAAGGTCACGGTGAACGGCGACACCCTCACGCTGCGCGGCGAGCGCAAGCGCGAGGAGAAGAAGGTGGAAGGGACGCTGCACCGCTACGAGCGGACGTACGGGGCGTTCGAGCGGGCGTTCACGCTCGGCGCGCCGGTGCGCCCGGACCAGGTGAAGGCCGCGTACAAGGATGGCGTCCTCGAGATCCGCGTCCCGAAGGCCGAGGAGGCCCGGTCGCGTGAAGTCGAGGTCCAGGTCGGGTAGTTTCCCCGGCCGAACGCGGTAGCGGTAGGGTGGCCACGCCCGGCGGTCGCCGGGCGTGGCATTCGCCAACAGGGGCCGTGAACCGGCCCGGAAGGGGTCGTCATGGGCAAGGTCATCGGCATCGATCTGGGCACGACGAATTCGTGCGTGGCGGTCATGGAGGGCGGTGAGCCCAAGGTGATCGCGAATGCCGAGGGCTTCCGAACCACGCCCTCGGTGGTCGCATTCGCCAAGAACGGCGAACGGCTCGTCGGCCTCGTGGCGCGCCGGCAGGCGGTCACGAACCCCACCAACACGATCTATTCGATCAAGCGCTTCATGGGACGGCGCTTCGACGAGGTCGGCTCCGAGCGGAAGCTGGTGCCGTACGCCGTCAGCTCCGGCCCGAACGGCGACGTTCGCGTGAAGGCGGGCTCGGGCGAGTTCTCCCCCCCCGAGATCTCCGCGATGATCCTGCAGAAGATGAAGCAGACCGCGGAGGACTACCTGGGCGAGAAGGTGACCGAGGCGGTCGTCACCGTGCCGGCCTACTTCAACGACAGCCAGCGGCAGGCCACGAAGGACGCCGGCCGCATCGCCGGGCTCGACGTGAAGCGCATCGTCAACGAGCCCACCGCGGCGGCGCTCGCCTACGGCCTCGACAAGAAGAAGGACGAGAAGGTGGCCGTGTTCGACCTGGGCGGCGGTACGTTCGACATCTCGATCCTCGAGATCGGGGACGGCGTGTTCGAGGTGCGCTCGACGAACGGCGACACCCACCTCGGCGGCGACGACTTCGACCAGAAGGTCATCGACTGGCTCGCCGAGGAGTTCAAGAAGCTCGAGGGCATCGACCTGCGCAAGGACGCCATGGCGCTCCAGCGCCTCAAGGAGGCCGCGGAGAAGGCCAAGTGCGAGCTGTCCGGCACGCTCACCACCGAGGTGAACCTGCCGTTCATCACCGCCGACCAGAACGGGCCCAAGCATCTCAACCTGTCGCTCTCGCGCGCCAAGCTCGAGCAGATCTGCTCCGACCTGATCGAGCGCTGCCGCGGCCCCGTGCTGCAGGCGCTCAAGGACGCCGGCCTCACGCCCGGGCAGATCGACGAGGTCGTGCTCGTGGGTGGCTCCACCCGCATGCCGCGGGTTCAGGACCTGGTCAAGGAGATCTTCGGCAAGGAGCCGCACAAGGGCGTGAACCCGGACGAGGTGGTCGCGATCGGCGCCGCCATCCAGGGCGCGGTGCTGGCCGGCGACGTGAAGGACGTGGTGCTGCTGGACGTCACCCCGCTGTCGCTGGGCATCGAGACGCTGGGCGGCGTCATGACCACGCTCATCACCCGCAACACGACCATCCCGACCCGCAAGAGCGAGACGTTCTCGACCGCGTCCGACATGCAGCCGTCGGTCGAGGTGCACGTGCTCCAAGGCGAGCGCTCCATGGCCGGCGGCAACAAGAGCCTCGGACGCTTCCACCTGGACGGCATCCGACCGGCGCCTCGCGGCATGCCCAAGATCGAGGTCACGTTTGACATCGACGCGAACGGCATCCTGCACGTCTCGGCACGCGACCAGGACACCGGCAAGGAGCAGAGCATCCGCATCGAGGCCTCGAGCGGCCTGCGCGAGGACGAGATCAAGCGCATGGTGGACGACGCCGCCTCGCACGCCGAGGAGGACCAGAAGCGCCGTGCGCTCGCCGAGGCCCGGAACGCCGCGGACGCGAAGGCCTACGAAGTGGAGAAGGGGATCGCCGACCACGGCGCCAAGCTGGACGAGAGCGTGAAGTCGTCGCTGCAGGAGCGGATCAAGGCCGCGCGCGAGTCGGCGAAGTCCGACGACACGCGCGCCATCGAGGCCGCGACCGACGAGCTGGCGAAGGCGTGGATGCAGGCGGCGCAGAACCTCTACCAGCAGTCGGCCCCGCCGCCCGCCGAGGGACCGGCGGCGCAGTCTCCGCCGCCCGCGGAGGGCAAGAAGACGAAGCCCGGCGACGGTGCGGTGGACGCCGACTTCGAGGTCATGAACTGACGTCCCGGGCTCCCGGGACCGGGGGCGGGCGCGGGGACGGGTTTTCCCGCCCGCGCCGCCGGGCCGGCCGGGAGCGAGCCGCATGACGCCCGAGCCCTGGACCGCGTCCCTGCCGCAGGCGGGCGTCACCGCCCTCTACCTCGGCTGCCAGCTCGCGCTGTCGGTGCACTCGCTGCACCGCTGGCCGATGGTGCTGGCCGCGCGCGAGCGCGACCCGGCCGGGCCGCGGGCCTGGTGGGACCCGGACGATCCGCCGCGCGTGCTGGTGCAGCTGCCCGTGCGCGACGAGCCCGCGGTGGTGGGCCGGCTGGTCGCGGCGGCCGCCGCGCTCGACTGGCCGCGTGACCGCCTGCGGATCCAGCTCCTGGACGATTCCGGCGAGGAGCACGCGCGCCTGGGCGCCGCCGCGGTGGCGGCGGCGCGCGCGCGCGGCGTGGACGCGGTGCACGTCCGCCGCGGCACGCGCGAAGGCTACAAGGCGGGCGCGCTCTCGCACGGCCTCGCGCTCGACGACGCCGCGTTCGTGGCCGTGCTGGACGCCGACTTCGTCCCGGACCCCGACTTCCTCGCCTCGCTCATGCCCCGCTTCGGGGACGCCCGCGTCGGGCTCGTCCAGGCGCGCTGGGGGCACCTGAACCGCGACGCGAGCCTGCTCACGCGCGCCCAGGCGGCCATGATCGACGGCCACTTCCTCGTGGAGCACCGCTGGCGGCAGCGCCGCGGCCGATTCCTCAATTTCAACGGCTCCGCCGGCATCTGGCGGCGCACCTGCATCGAGCGCTCGGGCGGCTGGTCGCACGCCACCGTCACCGAAGACCTCGACCTGAGCTACCGCGCCCAGCTCGCCGGCTGGCGGATGGCGTTCGCGCCGGACGTGCTGGTGCCCGGGGAGCTGCCCGAAGACATGGCCGCGTTCCGATCGCAGCAGCACCGCTGGGCCAAGGGCGCCATCCAGACGGCGCGCGAGCTGCTCGGCGCGCTGCTCGCGGCGTCGCTGCCGTGGCGGGTGCGCCGCGACGCGCTGCTCCACCTCACCTCGCACGTGAGCTACCCGCTGCTGCTCCTGCTGGCGACGCTGCTCGTGCCCGTGCTCGCGGGCCCCACCCGGCTGTCGCTGCCGTGGGCGCTCGGGCTCCATGCCGCGCTCACGCTCGCCGGGGCGCTCCCGGTGGGCCTGCTGCTCGCGCGCGGGGCGCGGCTCGCGGGCCGGAGCCGCTCCGGGGCCACGGTGGACGCGCTCGCGGCGCTCGTCCTGTGCGCGGGCCTCAGCTGGCACATCGCGCGCGCGGTGGTCGAGGGCGGGCTCGGCCGGGGCGGCGAGTTCGTGCGCACGCCCAAGTCGGGCTCCGCCGGTCCGCGGCCCGGGAGGCCGCGAGCCCACGCGGCGGAGCCGGCGCCCGCGGCGGGCGCGTCGGGGGCGGCGGATCGGCCCCTCCGGTCCGGCCGCCTGCGGGCGGCGGAACTGGTCCTGGCGCTGGCGGCCACGGCCGCGGCGATCTGGAGCCTCCAACGGGGTAGCCCCGGGGCGCTCGCGTTCTACGCGGTGCTGGCGCTCGGGTTCGCCTGGGTCGGCAGCGGCGCCCGGCCCTGGCCGCGCGCCACGTGAGCCGCCACGCCGGCGGTGCGCAGGCGCGGCGACTAGAGCCGGATGATCTTCGGCGAGCGCACGCCCGCGAGCGCGTTTCGCGTGTCCACGACGCTCCTCGCCGAGCGCAGCAGCGCGCGGTAGTCCACGGACCGGTGCGCGGTGGCGACCACGACGCAATCGAAGGCGCGGATGCGCGCCGGCGTGAACGGCACGCTCTTCATGACCCCGCCCGCGAACCGGAGGGTCGGGACGTGCGGGTCGCTGTACTCGATGCGCGCGCCCCGCTCGCGCAGCTTCTCGAGGATGTCGAGCGAGGGGCTCTCGCGGACGTCGTCGATGTCGGCCTTGTAGGCCACGCCCAGCACCAGCACGCGCGAGCCGCGCACCGAGCGGCCCTGCCGGTTGAGCGCCTCGGCGACCAGGTCCACGACGTGGTCGGGCATGTGCCCGTTGACGTAGCCCGCAAGCTCGATGAAGCGCGCCTCGAACCCGCTCGCCCGCGCCTTCCACGACAGGTAGAACGGGTCGATCGGGATGCAGTGCCCGCCGAGGCCAGGCCCCGGGTAGAACGGCATGAAGCCGAACGGCTTGGTCGCGGCCGCGCGGATGACCTCCCACACGTCGATCCCGAGCCGCGCGCACATCATGGCCATCTCGTTCACGAGCCCGATGTTGACGCTGCGGAACGTGTTCTCGAGCAGCTTCACCATCTCGGCCACCTGCGTGGAGCTGACCGGCACCACCTGGTCGAGCCGCTGGCGGTAGAGCTGGACCGCGGCCCGCGTGCAGGCCTCGGTGACGCCGCCCACGACCTTCGGGATGTTGCGCGTCGTGTAGGTGGCGTTGCCGGGATCCACGCGCTCGGGCGAGAACGCCAGGTAGAAGTCGCGGCCCACCTGGAGCCCGGACTCGGCGAGCATCGGCAGCACCAGCTCCTCGGTGGTGCCCGGGTAGGTCGTGCTCTCGAGGATCACGAGCTGCCCGCGGTGCAGGTGGCGCGCGACCTCGGTCGCGGCGGCGACGATGTAGGAGACGTCGGGGTCCCGCTGCTTGCTGAGCGGCGTGGGGACGCAGATGTTGACCGAGTCGCAGCGCTTGAGCACCGAGAAGTCGGTGGTCGCGCTGAAGCGCCCGGCCTTCACCATGTCGGCGACGTCGGCGGTGGCCACGTCCTGGATGTAGGAGCGGCCCTGGTTCAGGTCGCGCACCCGGCGCTCGTCGATGTCGATGCCGTGCACCTTGAAGCCGGCCTTCGCGAACTCGACGGCCAGCGGCAGGCCCACGTAGCCCAGGCCGATGACGGCGAGGCGCGCGCTGCGGTCTTCGAGGCGTCGGGCGAGGGCGGGGGCCGGGCTGGCGGAGCGGGCGGAGCGCGAGGCGGACTTGCGGGGACGCGGCATGGAGCCGGGCACGGTAACAAAGCGAGCGGGAGGGCGCCACTCGCGCGCCGCCGCGCGACGCCGCGGCTGTCGCGCAGCGCGCGCGATCCCGGCGGAGTCACGCGCAGGTGGACGGCGTGCGCTGCCGGTACACACGCGTGTTCGTCCACCGCGCGTTCGCCCGCGAATGCGCTTGCTTTCCGCACCCGCGGTTGCGGAGAATTGCGTCTGCGAGGCGTCCTGTCTTCGATGGTGCCCTGCGTGCCCGATCCCCCCGGGAAGCGATCCGGACGTGCCGTCGCTCCTGGTCGGGTTCCGTCGGGTCGCAACACGCGCGGATGGGTGCCTCCTTCATTTTCCCGCGGGGTCGATTTCGCTACCCTGCGCCGAGTGAGCGCCCCGCACGCCCCCGACCGACTGGTCCGCTACCTCGCCGACGGCGCCCCGTGCTGGGGCCTGGACCGCGGCGACCACCTCGAGCGGCTGACCGACGCGCCATGGCGGGGCGGGGCGGCGGCCGGCCGGCGCGACGCCGCCGACCTGCCACGGCTGGCCCCGTGTGAGCCGAGCAAGATCCTCTGCATCGGGCTCAACTACGTCGAGCACGTGCGGGAGAGCCTCACGGTGACGCCCGGGACGGCGGAGCCGCCGGCCGAGCCGCTGTTCTTCTTCAAGCCCCCAAGCGCCATGATCGGGCCGGGCGAGGCCATCGTCCGGCCCGCCGGCGTGGAGCGGCTGGACCCGGAAGGCGAGATGGCCCTCGTGATCGGCCGTCGTGCGCGCCACGTTCCCGAGCGCGAGGCGCTCGCGCACGTCGCCGGGGTCACCTGCTTCAACGACGTGAGCGCGCGGGACTGGCAGAAGCGGGACGGCCAGTGGTCGCGGGCCAAGGGCAGCGACACGTTCGCACCGCTCGGCCCGTGCGTGGCGCTCGGCCTCGACCCGCGCGACCTGCGGGTCGAGACGCGCGTGAACGGCGAGCGCCGCCAGAGCGCGCGCACGAGCGGGCTGCACTTCGGCCCCGCGTTCCTCGTGAGCTGGCTGTCGCGCCACGTCACGCTGGAGCCCGGGGACGTGATCGCCACCGGCACGCCGGCCGGCATCGCGCCGATCGTGCCCGGCGACCTGGTCGAGGTGACGGTGGAAGGCGTGGGCACGCTCGCGAACCGGGTCGTGCAGGGGGCGGCGGCCCCGGCGTGAGCGGCGACCGGCTGTTCGTGAACGTGCGCGCCTGGTCGGGCGTGCCGCTCGCGGCCGATGCCGTGCTCGTGAGCGGCGGGCGGGTCGCGGCGGTCGGGAGCGCCGACGAGCTGCGCGCGCGCGCACCGCGGGCGGAGCGGCTGGACGGCGGCGGCGGCACGCTTACGCCCGGGCTCGTGGACGCGCACCTCCACCTCGTGCCGTGGGCCCGCGGCCGGCGACAGCCCGACCTGCGAGCGGCGCGCACGCCGGCCATGGCGGTGGAGACGGTGGGGCGCGCGCTCGCCGCGCTCGCGCCCGGCGGGCAGCCGCTCGTGGGCCGCGGCTGGGACGACGCCGGCTGGGAGGCCGCGCCCGACCGCGCCCGGCTCGACGCGCTCGCGCCCGAACGGCCCGTGCTGCTGCACCGGCACGACTTCCACGCGCTGTGGGTGAACTCGGCCGCGCTCCGCGCCGCGGGCGTCACGCGCGCGACGCCGGACCCGTCCGGCGGCCGGTTCGAGCGGGACGCCGCGGGCGAGCCCACCGGGATCGTGCGCGAGAACGCGGTGCGCGCGTTCGCCGCGCTCGAGGAGCTCGCCGCGCCGGCGCCCGACGCCGAGGTGCTCGACGACGCGGCGCGGGCGCTCCACGCCGAGGGCATCACCGGCGTCCACGACTACCAGCGGGGCGCCGACGACTGGGAGCGGATGCGCGCGCTCGCGGGCCGCCGCCGGCTGCGCGTGCTGCAGCACGTGGGCCCGGACCGGGCGCGCGAGGCGGCCCGCGAGGGCCTGCGCGGCGGGGCGGGCGACGGCTGGTTCCGCACCGGGGCGGTCAAGCTGTTCGCCGACGGCACGCTCGGCTCGCGGACCGCCGCGCTGCTCGAGCCGTGGGACGACGTCCCGGGCACGGGGATGGCGCTCTACACGCCCGCGGAGCTCGCGCGCGAGGTCGGCGCGGCCGCCGCCGCCGGGTTCTCGGTGGCGGTGCACGCCATCGGCGACGCCGCCGTGCGCCAGGCGCTCGACGCGATCGCCGCGCACCGGGCGGCGCTCGGTCGCGCCGGGCTCCCGCCGCGCATCGAGCACGTCCAGCTCCTGCACCCCGACGACCGGCCCCGCTTCGCGGTGCTGGCGGTGGCGGCGTCGCTCCAGCCCCAGCACGCCGAGGCCGACGCGCCGGTGGCGCGGCGCGCGTGGGGCGCGCGTTGCCAGCGCGCCTATCCCTGGCGCACGCTGCTCGAGGCCGGGGCGCTGCTCGCGTTCGGGTCCGACGCGCCGGTCGAGCCGCCGCTCGCCCGGGCCGGCCTCGCGTGCGCGGTGGCGCGGCTCGCGAGCGATCGTCTTCCGTTCGGTCCGGGGGAGGCGATCCCGCTCGACGCCGCGCTCGTCGCCTATACCTCCGCGCCCGCGCGACTCGCGGGCGGCGGGCTCGGCCGCGGCGTGCTCGAGCCGGGCGAGCCGGCCGACCTCGTGGTCTGGGACCGCGACCTGCACCGGGTCCCTCCGGCCGCGCTGGGGGAGGCCCGCCCGCGCTGGACCGTGCTCGCGGGCGAAATCGTGTATGACTCCGAGCGGGAGCCCTCGGCCGCCCCCGCGGCGGGAGGCGCCGCGACCCCGCCGGAGGCGCACGCATGAGCGTCCAGCACAGCGAACGCACCGACGCCGAGCTCGTCGAGCTCACGCTCGGCGGCGACAACCGCGCGTTCGACGAGCTCGTGCTCCGCTACCGCGAGCGCGTATACCGCCTGTGCGTGAAGATCCTGCGCCACGAGGACGACGCGGCGGAGGCGCTCCAGGACGCGTTCCTGTCCGCCTACCGCGGGCTCGCCAGGTTCAAGCGCGAGTCGCGCTTCTCGACCTGGCTCTACCGGATCGCCACCAACGCGAGCCTGATGAAGCTCCGCCGCCGCCGCGAGGGGCACGTCTCGTACGAGCAGTCGCAGGGCTCGCACGACGACGCCGAGCCGCTCGCGATCGCCGACTGGTCCGCGCAGCCGCTCGAGGAGGTGCTCGACGGCGAGACGCGCGAGCTGCTCGATCGCGAGATCCAGCACCTGCCGGCGAACGAGCGCGAGGTGTTCGTGCTGCGCGACATCATGGAGCAGTCGAACGCGGACGTGGCCGCCGAGCTCGGCCTGTCGGTGGCGGCGGTCAAGTCGCGGCTCCACCGCGCGCGGCTGCACCTGCGCGACCGCATGAACCGGCTGTTCCGCGACCGCCTCACCCGCCCGCCCGGGGGCGCGTGAGCGCCGGCGGCGCGCCTCAGTGGCGCGCGGCCCAGGCGAACAGGGCGATCGCGACCGCGGCGCGGTACCCCGCGAACACGCCGAAGCCGATCCGCCGGAGCGCTCCCATCAGGAAGCGGATGGCGAGGAATCCGAACAGCGCCGAGCCGGCCATGCCGATGAGCAGCGTGGAGGCGGGCAGATGTGCGAGCAGGTCGCCGGAGCCGAACAGCCCCTTGTACAGGACCGCGGCGAGGGTGATGGGTGTGCTGAGCAGGAACGAGAACCGGGCCGCGGACACGCGCGACAGTCCCGCGAACCGCCCGGTGGTCATGGTGATCCCCGAGCGCGACACGCCCGGGACGAGGGCGAGCGCCTGCGCCGTGCCGATGGCGAGCGCGACGCGCCACGACGGCATGCGCACGTCGTCCGCGCGGCGCGTGAGCCGGTCCGACGCCCACAGCAGCAGTCCGAACGCGAGCAGCATCGCGGCCTGGAGCGGCACCGAGCGGAGCTTCTCGCTCCACTCGTCCAGCCACCAGCCCGCGGCCAGCCCGGGGACGGTCGCGAGCGCGATCACGCCCAGCAGCGAGAGCGCCTCGCGGCGCCGGGCGGGATCGGGGTCGAACGGGCCGCGAATCATGCCGAGCCAGTCGTCGAAGAACGCCACCACCAGCGCCAGCACCGTGCCGGCGTGCAGCGCGACGTCGAACGCCACGCCCTCGTACCGCCAGCCGAGCACGGTCGGCACCAGGTACAGGTGGGCGCTGCTCGAGATCGGCAGGAGCTCGGTGAGCCCCTGGACCGCGCCCAGCACGAACGCCTGGAGCGGCGACAACACCGGTTCGGAGGCGATCGTCGCGAGCATGGCGGCGGAAGCTAGCACGCGGTCCGCGGCCCGGCGAGCCGCGGAGTCCACGCGGTGAGTCGCGATCCGGACGCCGGCCCGCCCTCGGTCGCCGCGCCCGGGCGCGGCCGAGGGAGCGGGTCGGTCGCGCGCCAGGCCGGCAAGGTCAGCGCGGCCACGTTCCTGTCGCGCGTGCTGGGACTCGTGCGCGATCAGGTGTTCGCGGCGCTGTTCGGAGCGGGCACGGCCGCGGACGCGTTCAACATGGCGTTCCGCGTCCCGAACCTGGTGCGCGACCTGTTCGCCGAGGGCGCGATGAGCGCGTCGTTCGTGCCCACGTTCACGGAATGGCGCGAGAAGCACGGCGACGAGGCGGCATGGGGGCTGGGGCGCCAGCTCATGTCCACGCTGCTGGCCGTGCTGCTCGGACTGTGCGCGCTGGGGTGGCTGTTCGCGCCGCAGATCCTGTCGCTCATGGCGGGGGGGTTCCGCGCCGTGCCGGGAAAGCTCGAGCTGACCGTGGACCTCACGCGAGTGATGCTCCCGTTCCTGCCGGCCGTCGCGCTCGCGGCCGCGGCGATGGGGATGCTGAACGCGCGCGGCGTGTTCTTCCTGCCCGCGCTGGCCCCGGCCCTGCTCAACGTCGGCATGGTGGTGTTCGGACTGGCGCTGATCCCGGTGTGTCGCGCGGCCGGCTGGCCGGTCATCGCGGCCATGGCGGCGGCGGTGGTCCTGGGCGGCGTGCTCCAGTTCGCCTGCCAGCTCCCGGCTCTGGCGCGGCTGGGGTTCCGGTTCCGGCTCGAGTGGCCGGCATGGCACCCCGGCGTGAGGCGCGTGGCGACGCTCATGCTGCCGGCCACCGTCGGCCTCGCCGCCACCCAGCTCAACGTGTTCGTGAGCCAGGCGATCGCGGCCGGTTTCCGCGAGGGCAGCGTGTCGTGGCTCCAGTACGCGTTCCGGCTCATGCAGCTCCCGATCGGGTTGTTCGGCGTGGCGGTGGCCACGGTGAGCCTGCCCGCGCTGTCGCGCGCCGCGGTGCGGAGCGATCTGCCCGGCGTGCGAGCGATGCTGTCCGAGTCCGTGCGGCTCGTGTTCCTGCTCACGGTGCCCGCGGCGCTCTACCTGGCCGTGTTCGCGAATCCGATCCTGTCGCTGCTGTTCCAGCACGGACGATTCCACGCGGGCGACACCGCGGCCACCGCCGAGGCTCTCGTCATGTACTGCATCGGGCTCCCGGCGTTCGCGGCGGTGGGCATCTTCACGCGCGCGTTCTACGCGCTCGGCGACACGCGCACGCCGGTCCGCTCGACGTTCATCGCGGTGGGCGTGAACCTGGGCCTGAACCTGCTGCTCGTGGGCCCGCTCGCGGGGCTCGGCCTCGCGCACCGGGGCCTGGCGCTCGCGACCTCGGTCACGAGCCTCGCGAACCTGGCGCTGCTGGCGCTGTGGCTGCGCCGCCGGCTGGGCGGCGTGGACGGTGCCCGCATGCTCGGCTCGCTCGCGCGCATCGCCGCCGCGGGCACAGTGGCTTCCGGGATCGCGCTCTGGGCGCTCGGCCCGCTCGCCGACGCCTCGGGCGAGCCGGTGCCCGTGCGCGCCGCCGTGGTCGCCGCGGGCGGCCTGGCGTGGCTGGCGCTGCACCTGGTGCTGCTGCGACTGTTCCGCGTCGAGGAGCTGGCCATGGTGGCCGACGCCGCGCGCGCGGTCCGCGACCGCTTCCGGGCGCGCTGAAGCGCCACCCCCTTGCCCGGCCGCGCGCGGCCCCGATACCGTCCCGCGCCATGGGAGCCTCCACGGGGACGGGTCGCGCGCCGGCCGCGCGCCGGCGGGCACACGCGACCGCCCCGGCGGGCGCTGGCGGAGGCGGGCGCCCGGGCGCCCTGCCGGCGGCCACGCGCTCGGCGTGCGCCTACGCCGCCGCGATGTCCCGCGGGCGCGAGGCCGAGGCCGCCGCGGCGCTCGGCGAGCTGCGCGCCGCCGGGGCGCAGCGCCGGCTGGCCGAGGAGTGCGCGCTCATGCTCATGCTCTACTCCGGCTACCCTGCGGCGATCGAGGGCCTCCGCGTACTGCGGCGGGCGTGGCCCGGCAGGCCCCGACGCACGGCGGAGGGCACACCGGCGCGCTGGCGCGCGCGCGGCGAGGCGCTCTGCCGCCGGGTCTACGGCGAGGCCTACGCGCGGCTCGTGCCCGCGGTGCGCGCGCTCCATCCCGACCTCGCGGCCTGGATGGTGGAGCACGGCTACGGCCGCGTGCTGGCGAGGCGGGGCGCGGGGCTCGTCGAGCGCGAGCTGGTCACGATCGCGGCGCTCGCGGCGCTCGGCTGGGAGCGACAGCTCGTGAGCCACGTCCTGGGCGCCCTGCGCGTGGGGGCGGGACGCCCGGCGGTGCACGAGGCGCTCGCGATCGGGGCCCGGCACGCGGGGGAGCGCGGCCGGGGCGCGGCGGCGCGCACGCGCGCCCGGCTCGAGCGGGTGATCGGAGGGGCGGGTGGGCCGCTCGAGGCGAGCCGGGCGCGGCCGCGCGGCAGCTCATAGACGAGCGCTTTTGACCCGCCGTTCGGGAGCCGACTACGATGGCCGTTCGCATGTCCCCGCTCCGCCTCCCATCCCGCCGCCCATGGTCCCCGGGGCGCAGCCGGTGACGGCGCGCGCGCCCGCGGTGCGGGCGCGGGTGGCCGCGGGCGGCTGGGCCGACGCGCTCACGCTCGACCTGCTGGCCGGCGGGCCCATCGCGCGCGAGAGATCGCCCGGTTCGTGGCGAGAGACGCCGGCGCTCGCCTCGCTCGTGGAGGCCAAGCTCGCGCCGCTGCCGCGCGAGCTGGCCGGATCGCTCGAGGCGATGCATCGCCGGCTGGGCGCCTCGCCGGCCTCGCTCGCGAACCTGGCGCGGCTCGCGCGCGGCGAGGCGGTCGCCGCGGTGGCGGGCCAGCAGCCGTCCGTCTTCGGCGGTCCGCTCTACTCGCTCCACAAGACCGCGGGCGCGGCCGGCCTCGCGGCCGACGTACGGCGCCGCACCGGTGTCGCGTGCGTGCCGCTGTTCTGGATGCACGGCGAGGACTCGGACTTCGCCGAGGTCCGCGGCCTCACGCTCGCCGACGCCGAGCTCCAGCTCCACGACTTCTCGCTCCCCGCCGACGCGCACGCCGACGGCGGCCTGGTCGGGGACATCGCGCTCGCGCCGGTCCGCGCCCTCGGCGAGCAGGCGCTCGCGGCATGGCAGGGCCTGCCCGGCGCGGCGGAGGCTCGCGTGCGCTGGGAGCGCGCGCTCGCGGGGGCTCGCGACCTGGGCGAGGCCGTCTCGGCGCTGTGGCTCGCGCTGTTCGCCGGGCAGGGCCTGGTGGTCGTGGACCCGCGGCTCCCGGAGCTGCGCGCCGCGGCGCGGCCCATCCTCGATCGCTACCTCGCGCGCGCGGACGAGCTGCACGCCGCGGCGCGCGGCGCCGGGGACCGGCTCGCGGGCCTCACCGGGAGGCGCGCGCTGAGTGAGGCGGCGCTCGACTCGTTCGTGTTCGCGGTCGCGGACGGCCGGCGGAGGAAGATCGCGGCCGGGGAGGCGCGGGCCGCCGGCGGCTCGCTCGTCCTGTCGCCGAGCGTGGCGCTCCGGCCCGCCGTCCAGGACGGCGTGTTCCCGACCGTGGTGATGGCGTGCGGCCCGGGCGAGCTGGCCTACCTGCTCGAGCTGCGCGAGGTGTTCGAGGGCGTCGGCGTGCGGCCCGCGCTGCCGGCTCCGCGCTTCGGCGCGACCTGGCTGCCGCCGGCCGCGGTCGAGCTGGCCGAGGCCGCGGGCGGCGACCCGTGGGAGGTCGTGACGCACACCGACCAGGTGCTGGCGCGGCTGGCTCTCGCGCGCGTGCCGGCTTCGCTCCGCCGCGCGCTCGACGACGCGCGCGAGGCGTCCGCCCGCGCGCTCGCCACGCTCGGCGAGGCGTCGCGCCCCTACGACGCGAGCCTGCCGCAGATCGTGGAGTCGGCCCGCGGCAAGGTGGACTTCCAGATCGCGCGCATCGAGGAGGGCGTGGCCGCGAAGGCACGCGCCCGCCTCGACCGCGAGCATCCGCTGTGGCGGCGGCTGCGCTATGTGCTCCAGCCGGGCGACAAGCTGCAGGAGCGGCGGCTCGTCTCGCTCGAGCCGGTGGCGAGGCTGGGCGCGGGAGCCACGGCCGGCCTGTGCGAGCACGCCGCCGAGCACGCCGCCCGCGCCGCCGAGGGCCGGCTCGAGCACTGGCTCCTGGAGTCCTGATGATCCTCGACGCGCTGTTCTTCGGAGCGCACCCCGACGACGTCGAGCTCTCGAGCGGCGGGCTCGTGGCGCGGCTCGCGGGGCACGGTCACCGGGTCGGGATCGTGGACCTGACCCGCGGCGAGCTGGGCACGCGCGGGGACCCGGACACGCGCGCGAGCGAGGCGGCGAACGCGGCGGCCATCCTCGGTGCCGCCGTGCGAGAGAACCTCGGGCTCCCGGACGGCGGGCTCGCGCGGACCGATCGCGGGCAGCTCCGCGCGGTGGTGGCGAGCCTGCGCGCGCATCGGCCCGCGCTGGTCGTGGCGCCGGACCGGCACGACGCGCACCCCGACCACGTCGAGGCCTCGGCCCTGGTGGCGCGCGCCTGCTATCTGGCCGGGCTCGCGCGCTTCGAGGCGCCGGGCGAGCGCCACCGGCCGGAGCGGCTGCTGTTCGCCATCTACCGCTCGGCCACGCCGCCGCATCTGGTCGTGGACGTGACCGAGGTGTGGGCGAAACGCATGGAGGCGGTGCGCGCGCACGTGAGCCAGCTCGAACCGGGCGCGGGGGCCGCGACCTACCTCTCCGAGCCGGGCTTCCTGGACTCGGTCGAGGCCCGCTGCCGGACGTGGGGCGCGCTCGCGGGCTGCTCCATGGCCGAGGGCTTCCGCGTGCGCGGCCCGTGGCCCGTTTCCGACGCGCGCGCCCTGCTCGGCGCGCGCGGAGGGCGGCATGGCGGCGCCTAGGCCCGCGAAGCGCGCGCGCCCGCGCGTGCGGCGGAAGCTCAAGATCGGCATCAGCTGCTACGCCCACTTCGGCGGCAGCGGGGTGGTGGCCTCCGAGCTCGGCCGCGAGCTCGCTCGGCGCGGCTACGAGGTGCACCTGGTCGCGAGCCGGCTGCCGTTCCGCCTGCGGAGCTTCGAGCCCAACCTGTACTTCCACGAGTCCTCGCCCGCCTCCTACCCGGTGTTCGAGGAGGCGCCGAGCAACCTCGCGCTCGCGGCCAAGATGGTGGAGGTGGCCGAGAACTACTCGCTGGACGTCATGCACGTGCACTACGCCATGCCGTTCGCGACCAGCGCCTGGCTCGCCAAGCAGATCCTGCTCCCGCGCCACCTCGGCGTGGTCACGACGCTCCACGGGACCGACATCACCGTGGTGGGGGCGGAGCCGTCCTACTTCCGCGTCACCCAATTCAGCATGCAGTCCAGCGACCGCCTGACCGCGGTGAGCCGGTTCCTCAAGGACCGGGCCGAGGCCACGTTCGGGATCACACGCCCGATCGAGGTCATCTACAACTTCGTGGACCCGCAGGTGTTCGCGCCCTCGCGCGGGGGCCGCCTGCGGCTGGGCGGGCCCGGCACCAAGGTCCTGATGCACGCGTCCAACTTCAGGCCGGTCAAGAATATACCTCTCGTCATCCAGGTGTTTTCTGAAGTTCGGAAGCGGCTCCAGGCCAAGCTGGTCATGATCGGGGACGGCCCCGAGAAGGCGGGGGCGGAGCAGCTCGCCCGCGAGCTCGGCGTGCACCGCGACGTGCTGTTCCTCGGGAACCAGGACTGCATGGAGGAGTTGCTCCCGCTGGCCGATGTATTCCTATTGCCGAGCTCCTCCGAGAGTTTCGGGCTCGTGGCGCTGGAGGCCATGAGCGCCGAGGTGCCCGTGGTCTGCTCGAACGCGGGCGGGCTCCCGGAGGTGGTCGAGCACGGGTTCACGGGCTTCCTGCACGATCCGTCCCACGTGGCGGGCTACACGTCGTCGGTGCTCAAGCTCCTCACCCAGGAGACGCTGCGCCGCACGATGGGCCGCCGCGGGCGGCGCGTCGCGCTCGAGCGCTTCGGGGCCGAGGAGATGATCGGGCGTTACGTGAAGGTCTACGATTCCATGTCCTGACCGGCCGCTCCGGTCCGGGACCCGGCGGCCGCGGCCGCACGGGCCCGCCGGTCCGCCGGAACCCGCGCGGGGCCGCCGCGCCAAACCCCCGAGGACTCGATGCTGGGCAAGAAGCGACGCATCGCGGTGATGGCCGAGGGTCTCTTCACGCCGCTCGACGCCAAGACGGCGGTGGGCGTGATCCGCTACCGGCCGGACGAGGTGGTCGCGGTCATCGACTCCGCGCGCGCGGGGCGCACCTCGGACGACTGCGTCGGCGTGGGCGGCGAGATCCCGGTGGTGCCGAACCTCGAGGGCGCGGCGGCGCACGACGCCGACACGCTGCTGCTCGGCATCGCGCCCCAGGGCGGGACGCTGCCCGAGTCCTGGCGCCGGGTCGTGGCCGAGGCGCTGCTCCGGGGCTGGGACGTGCTCTCGGGGCTGCACGTGTTCCTGTCCGAGGACCCCGAGCTGGCGGCGCTCGCCAGCGCCAGGGGCTGCGAGATCCTCGACGTGCGACGCCCGCCGGCCGGCCGCGTCATCGCCGCGCGGCGGGCCGCCGGGCTCGACGCGCTCGTCGTGCTCACGGTGGGCTCGGACTGCAACGTCGGCAAGATGACCACCGCGCTCGAGCTGCGGGCCGAGCTCGAGGGCCGGGGCGTGCGCGCCGCGTTCGTCGCCACCGGCCAGACCGGGATCTTCATCGCCGACCAGGGCGCCGCGGTGGACGCGGTGCCGGCGGACTTCGTGGCCGGGACCGTGGAGCGCATGGTGCTGGACGCCGCGCGCGACGCAGACGTGGTGCTGGTCGAGGGCCAGGGCTCGTTGCACCATCCGGCCTACTCCGGGGTGACGCTGGCGCTGCTGCACGGCGCCTGCCCCGAGGCGCTGGTGCTCTGCCACCAGGCCGGGCGCACGCACATCAAGCTCACCGACGCGGGGCCCGCGCCGCGGCTGCGGCCGCTGTCCGAGATCATCCGCGACAACGAGCGCGCCGCGGGCTGGGTGCGGCCGGCGCCCGTGCTCGCGATCTCGCTCAACACGATGCTGCTGGACGACCTCGACGCCCGTCGCGCGCTCGAGAACGTGCAGCAGCTCACCGGGCTCCCCGCGGTGGACCCGGTGCGCTTCGGCGCCGAGGTCGTGGCGGTGGAGCTGATGCGCCGACTGGACGAGCGCCGCCGGCGCGCCTCGAACGAATAGGGGGGCCAGGCTCGGCCGGCCCGGGGCACGAGGGGCCGGCCGGGGAGGAAACGCATGAGACTCACGCACGAACCGCTCGAGCTCCAGACCCTGTTCGAGTTCCGCATCTCGCACGGGGTGCGGCGGGCGCACCGGAACACGCTCGTGCGCGTCGAGCACGAAGGGATCGAGGGCCTGGGCGAGGCGGCGCCTTCGCACTACTACGGCGAGACGTCCGAGCTGGTCGAGGTGGCGCTCGCGCAGTGGGCTCGCGAGCTCGGGGACGACCCGTTCGCGCTGGACGCGATCCTGCGCCGGCTCGGCGACGCGATGCACGGGCAGTTCGCCGCCCGCGCCGCGGTCGAGATGGCGCTGCACGACTGGATCGGCAAGCGGCTCGGGCAGCCGGTGTGGAAGCTGCTCGGGCTTGACCGCTCGCGCACGCCGAAGTCGTGCGTCACGCTCGGCATGGCGAGTCCCGAGGAGATGGAGCGCAAGCTCGAGACCGTGCGGGACTTCCCGTTCCTCAAGGTCAAGCTCGGCGGTCCGGGCGACGTGGACAACCTGCGCCGCATCCGCGCCGGCTACAAGGGCAGGCTCCAGGTGGACGCGAACACCGCCTGGAACGCCGCCGACGCCGTGCGCGTGCTGCGGCAGATCGAGCCGCTCGACATCGAGCTCATCGAGCAGCCGGTGCCGCGCGGCGACCTGGACGGACTGCGCTGGGTGAGGGAGCGGAGCCCGATCCCGGTGTTCGCGGACGAGAGCGCGCACGAGCTCGCCGACATCGGCCTGCTCGCGGGCCGGGTGGACGGCGTGAACCTCAAGCTCATGAAGACCGGCGGCCTGCGCGAGATGCAGCGCATGATCCACGCCGCGCGCTCGCTCGGGATGAAGGTCATGCTCGGCTCGATGGTGGAGACGAGCCTCGCCCTGTCGGCGGCCGCGCAGCTCGCGCCGCTCGTGGACTACCTCGACCTGGACGGCCACTGGCTGCTGCGCGACGACCCGTTCGCGGGAGCGCCGGGCGAGAAGGGCGAGATCCGGCTCTCCGACCGCCCCGGGCTCGGCGTGGTCCCGGCGGCAGCGGCGGTGCGATGAGCCGGAAGCTCCGGCTCTACGTCGCGGGTACGGTCGTGGCCGCGACGGCGGTGCTCGCGCTCGGCTGGCCCGAGCGCTTCGCCACCGACTGGGGCCACTACGTGGCGTGGGTGGTCATCTGCCTCGTATCCGAGACGATGTGGAGCAACACGCTCTCGGGCGCGGCCACCTGGAGCCTGTCCGCCACCGTGGGGCTGTCGAGCGCGGTGCTGTGGGGGAACGACGCCGGCATCTGGATCTCGGCGCTCTCGACGCTGGTCGCGGACCTGTTCGTGCTGCGCAAGCCGCCGGTGAGGGTCGCGTTCAACGCGGGACAGGTCGCGCTCGCCACCTGGCTCGGGGCCTCGCTGTTCGAGTTGCTGGGCGGGCGAGTGGCGCTGCCCGTGGCGGCCGGCGGCGGGCTGCTCGACCGCGCGCAGGCCACCACGCTCATGCTGCCGTTCCTGGGGCTGGTCGTGGGCTACTTCGCGGTGAACCGCGCCATGGTCGCGCTGGCGGTGGCGTGGTCGACCGGCCGCGGCTGGCGGCAGGTGCTGCTCGAGGACTGGCTGTACATGGCGCGGCTCGAGGTGGACGCGGCGTCGTTCCTGCTGACGCCGCTCATGGTGATCTCGTTCACCACCGTGGGCTACCCGGGCGTGCTGCTGTTCTACGCGCCGCTGTTCATGCTCTTCCAGTCGGATCGCCGCTACATCGAGCTCAAGCGGGCCGAGGAGGCCAACCTGCGCAACGCGCGGTTCGCGGCCAAGGGCGAGCTCGCGGCGGGCATCGGGCACGAGCTCAACAACCAGCTGGTGGCGATCAGCGCGCGCGCGCAAATGCTGCTCAAGGACTGCGAGAAGCAGTCGTTCGACAACTCGCCGCGCCACGCGCAGATCATCCTCGACCAGAGCAAGCGCATGGGCGTGCTGGCCAAGGGGCTCATGGACTACACCCGCAACCAGGTCAACGTCGAGCCCATGGACCTGAACGGCCTGCTCACGAGCACGATCGAGTTCGTGAAGGGCGACAAGCGCTTCCGCGGCGTGGAGTGGGACGTGCAGCTGGACCCGGGCCTGCCGCAGGTGCGCGCCGACGTGGGGCAGATCCAGGGCGTGTTCATCAACCTGTTCGTGAACGCGGCGGACGCGATGGCCGGCCAGGATCAGCGGCGCTCGATCGCCGTGCGCACCCGGCTCGATCCGCGCACGCAGGCGGCCGAAGTGGACGTGCAGGACACCGGCCCAGGCATCCGCAAGGAGCACCTCGGGCGGATGTTCGAGTTCATGTTCACGACCAAGCCGGACGGCCACGGCTTCGGACTGTCCACCGCGCACCGCACGATCGAGAACCACGGCGGCCGCATCACCGTGGACAGCGAGCCGGGCGAGGGCGCCCGGTTCCACATCGAGCTGCCGCTCTCGGGCCCGGGGAGCTGGCGCTGACCGGGGTCCCGGCCGCGGACGCGCTCACGGAGCGCCCGACCGCGGCCACCGTCGCGCGCGTGGACTTCGGGGGCGTGCGGCTGCTGAGCGACCGCGGCGCCTGGCACGACGCCACCGTGCCGGGGCGCCTGCGCGGCGAGAGGAAGTCGCTCGGGAACGCGGTGGTCACCGGCGACCGCGTGCGGCTGTCGTGGGAGGTGGACCGCGCCGTGGTCGAGCAGGTCGAGCCCCGGCGCAACGCGTTCTCGCGCCGCGCGAGCGGCGGGCGCGACGAGGAACAGGTCGTGGCCGCGAACCTCGACCAGGTGCTGGTGATCGCCGCGCTCCGGCAGCCGGACTTCCGGCCCGGGCTCGCGGATCGCGTGCTGGTCCAGTGCGCGCGCGCCGGCATCGAGGCGGCGCTCGTCCTCAACAAGGTGGACCTGGACTCGCGCCACGAGGCGGACGGCATCCTCGCCGAGTATGCCCGCGCCGGGGTCCGCGGGCTCGCGACCTGCGCGCTCACGGGCCGGGGCGTGGAGGCCGTGCGCGAGGCCTGCCGGGGCCGGCGCACGCTGTTCGCCGGCCACTCGGGCGTGGGCAAGAGCACGCTCCTCGAGCGGCTCCTGCCCGGCGAGAGCCTGGCGCGGGCCGAGGTGAACGAGGTCACGGGCAAGGGGCGGCACACCACCACCGCGGCGGTCCTCTACCGCCCCGAGCCCGGCACAGAGTACGTGGACACGCCGGGCGTGCGAGCGTTCGGGCTGTGGGGGGTGGATGCGGCCGAGCTGGTGGAGTATTACCCTGAGTTGAAGCCCCTCATCGGGGGCTGCCGGTTCGGCGACTGCCGCCACGACCGCGAGCCCGGCTGCGCGTTGCGCGCCGCCGTCGGGCGGGGAGAGGTGGGCGAGCGCCGGTTCGCCTCGTACTGCAAGCTGCGCGACGAGCTCGAGGGCGGCTTCCACTAGCCGGCGGCGGAGGCCCCCACCGCTCGTGCGGGAGCCCGCCTTGACGTCGCCCTTCCAGAGCGCCCTGCTCGGCTTCGAGTGCTTCGACTGCGGCGCCGGCTGCGACCTCGCCGCGCCGCGCTCGGTCTGCGAGCGCTGCGGGCGGCCGCTGGTCGCGCGTTACGACCTGACGGCGGTCCGCGCTTCGGCGCCGCGCGACTCGCTCGGCCGGCACGGGACCGACCTGTGGCGCTACCGGGCCGTGCTCCCGTTCGCGCCTTCGTTCCCGGTGGTGCGTCTGGGCGAGGGCGGCACGCCGCTCCTGCCGCTCCCCCGCCTCGCCGAGGCGCTCGGGATGGAGCGGCTGTGGCTCAAGGAGGAGAGCCCGAACCCCACCCAGTCGTTCAAGGCGCGCGGACTGGCGCTGGCGGTGAACGGCGCGCTGGCCTGGGGACGGCGCGGCATCGCGCTCCCGTCGGCGGGGAACGCGGGCAGCGCCGCCGCGGCCTACGCGGCGGCGGCGGGGCTCGCCTGCCGGGTCGCGATCCCCGAGGACACGCCGGAGGCCTTCGCGCTCCAACTCGCGGCGTTCGGCGCCGAGGTGAGGCGCGTGCGGGGGACGATCTCCGACTGCGGCCGCGTGGTCGCGGAGTGGGCGCCCGCGCCCGAGTGGTGGAACGTGGCCACGTTCCGCGAGCCGTTCCGGCTGGAGGGGAAGAAGACGCTAGGCTACGAGATCGCCGAGCAGCTGGCCTGGGACCTGCCGGACGCCATCCTCTACCCGACCGGCGGCGGCACCGGGCTCGTGGGCATGGCGAAGGCGTTCCGCGAGCTTGAGGCGCTCGGCTGGGTGGGCGCCCGCCTGCCGCGGCTGGTCGCCGTGCAGGTGGACGGCTGCGCCCCGGTCGTGCGCGCGTTCGAGCGCGGCGCGGCCCGGACGGAGCCCTGGGCCGGCGCCGCGACGCTCGCGAGCGGGCTGCGCGTGCCGGCCCCGTTCGCCGACACGCTCATCCTCGAGGCCGTGCGCGCGAGCGGCGGCACGGCGGTCGCGGTGGGCGAGGAGGCGATGCTGGACGGGATGGCCGAGCTGGCACGGAGCGAGGGCTGCTACGCCTGCCCCGAGGGCGGCGCCACGGTCGCGGCGCTGCGCGCGCTGCTCGCCCGCGGCGAGCTGGCCCGCGACGCGCGCGTGGTGGTGTTCGACACCGGCAGCGGGCTCCAGTACCCGGAAGCCTGGCGGGCCGCGCTCGCGCGCCGGGCGGCGGAGGTGGGCGCGTGAGGCCGCCCGCGCTCGCGGCGCTCGCCGCCCTGCTCGCGACGGGAGCGACGGCGGCGATCGCCGCCGGGACGCCGGCCGCCGCGCCGCCGCGCGTGCTCGTCGTGCGGCTCGAGGGCGTCGTGTCGCCGATCATGGACGACGTGCTCGCGAACGCGATCCGGCGCGCCACCACGGGCGGCCACGCGGCGCTCGTGGTCGAGCTGGACACCCCGGGCGGGCTCGAGCGCAGCATGCGGGCGATGGTGCAGCGCGAGCTCGCGAGCCCCGTGCCGGTCATCGTCTGGGTCTCGCCCGGCGGCGCGCACGCCGCCTCGGCGGGCGTGTTCCTCACGCTCGCGGCCGACGTCGCGGCGATGGCACCTGGCACGAACATCGGCGCGGCCACGCCGGTCAACCTGCAGGGGCCGATGGACTCGACGCTGTCGCGCAAGGCCGCGAGCGACGCCGCCGCGTTCGCGCGCACGATCGCGCGCCAGCGCGGCCGGAACGCGGACTGGGCTGAGCGGGCGGTGCGCGAGGCCGTCTCGGCGAGCGACCGCGAGGCCGTGGACCTCGGGGTGGTGGACTTCCTCGCCCGCGACCTGGACGAGCTCCTGCGCCTCGCCGACGGGCGGGCCGTGCGGCGCGGGGACACGGGCACGACGCTGCGAGTGGCGGGCGCCGGGATCGAGCGCATGCGCCCGTCGCTCCGGCAACGGGCGCTCGGCCACCTGGCGGAGCCGAACATCGCCTACCTGCTGCTCATGCTCGGCTTCTACGGGCTCCTGTTCGAGCTCCAGAACCCGGGCGCGATCCTGCCCGGCGTGGCGGGCGCGATCTTCCTGCTGCTCGCGTTCCTCGCGCTCTCGGCGCTGCCCGTGAACGTGGCCGGGCTCGCGCTCCTGCTGCTCGGCATCGGGTTCCTGCTCGCCGAGATCAAGGTCCAGAGCCACGGCGTGCTCGGCGTGGGGGGCGCGCTCGCGCTCGCGATCGGCGGGCTGATCCTGTTCGACGACGGCGCGGTGCAGGTGGCGCGCCCGCTCGTCTACGCCGTGACCGCGCTCACGCTCGCGTTCTTCGTGCTCGTGCTGGGCGCCGCGTTCCGCGCGCGACGCACGCACCGTCACACCGGCGCGGCCTCGCTCGTCGGCCGGCGGGCGCTGGCGCTGGAGGCGCTGGCGCCGCGCGGACGCGTGCGACTGGACGCCGAGGTCTGGAACGCCGAAGCTGCCGGCGCGATCGAGGTGGGCGCCGAGGTGATCGTGACCGGCGTCGAGGGTCTCACGCTGCGGGTCCGCGCCGCGGCGGAACCGTCGTTCCAGGGAGGCGTGAAATGACCGCGCTGGGACCGTTGCTCCTGCCGTTTCTCATGTTCCTGGCGTTCGCGGTGCTGGCGCTGCTCGCGAACTCCATCAAGGTGGTGCGGGAGTACGAGCGGCTGGTCGTGTTCCGGCTCGGCCTGCTGCTGGGCGAGCGGGGGCCCGGGCTCGTGCTGCTGATCCCGATCATCGACCGCGCGGTGAAGGTCGGGCTGCGCACGGTGACCATGGACGTACCGCCGCAGGACGTCATCACCAAGGACAACGTCACGGTCAAGGTGAACGCCGTGATCTACTTCCGGGTCGTGGACGCGGCGCGGGCGATCGTGCAGGTGGAGAACTTTCTCTACGCCACGAGCCAGATCGCGCAGACGACGCTGCGCTCGATCCTCGGCGAGCAGGAGCTGGACGAGCTTCTGTCCGAGCGCGAGCGGCTGAACCAGGCGCTGCAGCAGGTGATCGACCGCCAGACCGAGCCCTGGGGCGTGAAGGTCAGCACGGTCGAGGTGAAGAACGTGGACCTGCCGCAGGAGATGCAGCGGGCGATGGCCCGCCAGGCCGAGGCCGAGCGCGAGCGACGCGCGAAGGTGATCGCGGCGGAGGGCGAGTACCAGGCGTCGGCGCGCCTCGCGGAGGCGGCGGCGATCCTCGGCCGCGAGGCGGCGGCGCTCCAGCTCCGGTATCTCCAGACCCTGGCCGAGATCGCCACCGAGAACAACAGCACGACCATCTTCCCGGTGCCGATCGACCTCCTGAAGGCGCTCACCGCGCCCGCGGAGCGGAAGGGCTGATGCGGGCCCGCGTGGGCGAGCGCGGCGAGGCCCCGGTTCCCGGCGCACACTCGCGGTGACGCCGGCGGATCCCGCGGATGGCGCGGCGCGCGCGGGCTCCCCGCGTGCGATCGGCGTCACCGGCGCCTCGGGCTTCCTCGGCGGAGCGCTCGCGCGCCTGCTCGAGAGCCGTGGCGAGCGCGTCGTGCGGTTCGTCCGCGGGCGCGAGGCCGGGCCCGGGGAGGTCGCGTGGGACCCGGCCCGCGGGCTGCTCGACCCGGCCGCCCTCGCGGGCCTGGACGCCGTCGTCCACCTGAGCGGCGCCGGTCTCGCCGACGCCCCGTGGACGCCGGCGCGCCGGCGAGTGCTCGTGGAGAGCCGCGTGGAGAGCACCGCGCTCCTCGCGCACGCGCTCGCCGGGTGCCGCGGCCGGCCGCGCGTGCTCGTCTCCACGTCGGCCGTGGGCTGGTACGGGGACCGCGGCGACGAAACGCTCGACGAATCGAGCGCCCCCGGCACGGGCTTCCTCGCCGAGTTGGCGCAGCGCTGGGAGTCGGCCGCCGAGCCCGCGGTGCGCGCGGGCCTGCGGGTGGTCCACCCGCGCCTCGGCATCGTGCTCTCGCCTGGAGAGGGCGCGCTCGGGCCGCTCGTCCGCCTCTTCCGCCTCGGGCTCGGCGGGCCGCTCGGGAACGGCCGCGCCTGGTGGAGCTGGGTGGGGCTCGAGGATGTGCTCGGGATGCTGCTGTTCGCGATCGCGCTCGACGAGCTCACGGGTCCGTTCAACGCCGTGGCGCCGGAGCCGGTCCGCCAGGCCGACTTCGCGCGCGCGCTCGGCCGGGCGCTCGGCCGCCCGTCGTGGCTGCCGGCGCCTGCGTTCGCGCTGCGCGCCGTCCTCGGCCGCGACCGTGCCGACCAGATGCTGCTCGCGAGCCAGCGCGTCCGGCCGAGCGTGCTCGAGCGCGCGGGGTTCCGCTGGCGCGGCCCCGCGCTCGGGCCGCTGCTCGAGCGGTTGTTCGTGCGCCCGCGGCTCGAACCAGTCGGCTGAATCCCGGCCGCCGGCAGGCCAACTGGCGGCTCGTGACGGATTCGGGCTACGCTCGCCGGGATGCGCGGACCCTCGTACGTCCTGCTCGCGACGGCTCTCGCCGCGCTCGCCGGTTGCGCCTCGCCGCCGCCGCCCGGCGGGGTGGCAGCGCCACCGCTCCCGGATCCGGCCCGGGCGCCGTCCACCTCGACGTCCACCGCCGGCGACACCGTAGGCTCGGTGCCGGGCTCGCCCGACGCGCTGTTCACGTACCGGTTCCGGCAGACCGACCCGCCCAGCAGCGGCACGTTCTCATATCGCGACCGCGACCTGTCGTTCTCGTTCCGGCCCTCGCCGAACGCGCTCTACTTCGGCGTCGAGAACCTGCAGGGCCGGCCGGTGCAGATCGACTGGGACCGGTGCGTGTTCCACGACCCGAACGAGCGCTCGGGCAAGGCCGGGCACTCGACCTCGCGCTGGCGGGACCGGTTCTCGACCCAGGCGCTCACCCACGTGCTGCCGCAGCAGCGCTACAGCGACTACGTGTTCCCGCTCGACGACCTGCTCGACCCCGGGGCCTCGCCCGAGACGCAGCTCCGCCGCCCGCTGCTGCCGGAGGACTCGAGCGCGCCGAGCTACACCGGCAAGTCGTTCGGCGTGGACCTCGTGTTCCTGCTCGAGGGGACTCCGCGGACGTACTCGTTCCGCTTCCAGGTCCTGAGCGTCATCCCGCGCTGATCGCACGCATGCGCGCGCCGATCGCGGCACCGGTCACCCGCGCGGCGCTCGCGCTGGCGCTCGCGTGCGCGTTCGCCTCCGCGCACCCGGCGCGCGCGCGCGAGCTGCAGCCGCCGCGCTGGACGCGCGAGCAGATGGAGGCGGAGATCGCGAGCGCGCCACGGTTCACGTTCGTCTACGGCACCCGGGACCCGGCCGCCACCGGCCTGCTGCGCCGCCGGGCGGTCGCGCTCGCGACCCGCACGTTCGGGCTCGACTCCTCGCGCGTGGTCGCCGACCGCGACGCGGACGAGCGGCGGATCGCGTCCGGGCCCGTCTATCTGGTGGGCGGGGCGCGCGAGAACGCCTGGACCGAGCGGCTGGCCCCGGCGCTCCCGCTGCGCTTCGCGCCGGGCGCGTTCGAGTGGCAGGGCCGCCGCTACGCCGAGCCGCTCGATGCCATCCACCTCTCGTGGCCGAACCCGCTCGACCCGCGCTGGTTCCTGGTGCTGTCCGCGGGCAACACGCCGGAGGCGCTCGCGCCGCGCGCCGGGTTCGCGTTCGGCGACGAGGACTGGCGCATCCTGCGGGACGGGCGCCTCGTGCGCTCGGGCAGGTTCATCTCGGCTCCGGGGCGGCCGTGGCACTACGACCCGGCGCGCGACCGCGACCGCGAGGCCGAGCGCGAGCGTCACGCCCGCGCGCTCCGGCCGCACGAATCGCGCGGGCTGCGGGTGCTGGCCGCGCCCGGCACGCCCGGGCTCGAGGCGGCCGTCCGGGACGGCGCGGCGCTGCTCGCGAGCCTCGAGCGGGCCGGCCTCGCCGCCGCCGCGCCACCGGTCGCGCTCACGCTCTATCGCTCGCTGGAGGAGAAGGGCGTGTTCACGCGCGACACGCGCGCCGAGCACGTGGCCGGCGACGGCGCTGAGGCGGCACTGCACGCGGCGCTCCCCGCCGGGCGGAGCGCGCTCGACCTGTGGAGCGTGGCCGCGGTCCGGCTCGTGCGCCGGGGCGCGGCTGCGGAGTCGCGCTTCCTCCAGCCCGCGGCCGTCCACCTGGCGGGCCGATTCGAGGGCGAGCCGCTCGAGCGGAGCGTGGCGCGGCTCGTGCGCGGCTCGCGACTGCCGGGCGCGGCGCGGGCCGCGGCTCGTCCGCGCGGCTGGGCCTCGCCGCTCGTCTGGGTCCCGGCCCGGGCGCTGCTCGTGCGCGCGCTCTGGGAGTGCGCGCCGGCCCGCGCGCGCGTCCCCGCGCTGCTCGCCTGGCTCGGGCCCGCGGCCCCGGGCACGCTCGACAGCCTGTGCCGCGCCGCGGGCGTGCCCGCGGCGGCGGTGACGGCGCGCTACCAGCGGCTCGCCGACTCGCTCGCCCGCAGCGTGCCGGCGCCGGCCGCCGGCGGGCGCCGGGCGTGGCGGCCCGAGCACGGGTTCCAGCGCGGCGTCTGCCTCGAGCACACGGTCGGGCTCGAGCGCGGCTACCTGTCGGCCGCGTGCGAGCGGCAGCTTCGCGCCATCCGGGCCTCGGGCGCGGATTGGGTCTCGCTCACGCCGTTCGCCTGGCTCGCGGACCCCGGCTCGCCCGAGCTCGGCAACAGCACCGGGCAGGGCCCCGACGGCGAGAGCGACGAGGCGATCGCCGAGGCGGCCGCGCGCGCGAAGGCGCTCGGGCTCCGGGTCTGGCTCCACCCGCACGTGTGGACGCGCGGCTGGGCGGGGGACCTGGCGTTCCCTCCGGCCGGCTGGGAGCGCTTCCACGAGCGCTACGCCGAGCTCGTGCTCCACTGGGCGCTGCTCGCGGAGCGGGAGGGCCTGGACGGGTTAATCGTGGGCCACGAACTGGCGAGCAGCACCCAACGCGATCCCGGCCGCTGGCGGGCCCTCGTCGGCGACGTGCGACGCGTGTTCCACGGCGCGCTCTCCTACTGCGCCAACTGGGACGAGGTCGGGCGCGTGCCGTTCTGGGACGCGCTCGACGTGATCGGAGTGTCGCTCTACGCGCCGCTCGCCGAGCGGCCCACGCGCGACCCGCGCGCGCTCCGGCGCGGCGCCACACGCGCGCTGGCGGAGCTGTCCGCCGTGGCGCGGCGGCACGGCCGGGCCGTGATGGTGGCCGAGCTCGGCTATCCGCCGAGCCCCGACGCGGCGGTGCGGCCGTGGGAGGAGCCGCCCGCGGCGAGCGACCCGGAGGCGCAGCGCGCCTGCTTCGAGGCAATGCTCGGCGCCCTCGACCCGTGCCTGTGGGTGGGGGGGGTGTTCGTGTGGAAGTGGGGCAGCGACGATCAGTCGCGCGACCCGTTCGACGTGCGCGGGCGGCCCGCCGAGGCGGTGGTCATGGCGGCGTTGCGCGGCTGGGAGGGCCGGCCGGTGCAGGCGCCGGGACGTGCCCCGGGCGCCAGCCGTGCGGGCCGTCCCGAGCGAGGGGAGAGATGAGCACGCCGCCGACCGCCGGGAAGCCCGGCGCGCTCGGCCGGGCGCTGGACGCGCTCGAGCGCGCGGGCAACCGCCTGCCCGAGCCCGCCACGATCTTCCTGCTCCTCGCGCTGGGGGTGCTCGTGGCCTCGGCCGTGGCCTCGGCGCTCGGGGTGCAGGTCCCGCATCCGAAGGACGGCACCCCGATCGTGGCCGAGAACCTCCTCACGCGCGGGAACGTGAGGCGCATGTTCACCGAGGCGGTGCGGAACTTCACCGGCTTCGCGCCGCTCGGTCTCGTGCTCGTGGCGATGCTGGGGATGGGGGTCGCCGAGGGGAGCGGGCTCGTGGCGGCGGCGCTGCGCGGCTTCATCGCGCGCATCCCGCGGCGCCGGCTCACGGCGGCGATCGTGTTCACGGGCGTCAACGCCAACATGGCCGCGGACGCGGGGATCGTGGTGCTGCCGCCGCTTGCGGCGATCCTGTTCGCGACCGCGGGACGGCACCCGCTCGCCGGCGTCGCGGCCGCGTTCGCGGGCGTGGCCGGCGGGTTCAGCGCCAACCTGCTGCCCACCCCGCTCGACGCGCTGCTCGCCGGGCTCACCCAGAGCGCGCTCGACGCCTCGCGCCTGCTGCCCGGTTACACGGTCGGGATCCTCGGGAACTGGTGGTTCCTGGTCGGCTCCACGTTCGCGCTCACCGCGGTCGGCACCTGGGTGACCGACGCGCTCGTCGAGCCGCGGCTCGGGGCGTGGCGGGGCGACGTGGAGCTCGCCCAGGCGCCCGACCCGCGCGAGACGCGCGCGCTGGGCGCGGCGCTGCTCGCGACGTTCGGCTGCCTCGCCGTGTTCGCGCTGCTCGCGCTCGGCCCGTGGGCGCCGCTCCGCCTGCCCGAGGGGCGCGGGCTCGACGCCTGGAAGCCGCTGTTCGAGAGCATCGTCATGCTGGTGATGCTGCTGTTCCTCGTGCCCGGGCTCGCGTTCGGTTGGGTGGCCGGCCGCATCCGCAGCGACCGCGACGTGGCGAGGATGATGGCGGACAGCATGGCCAGCATGGGCACCTACATCGTGCTCGCGTTCTTCGCCGCGCAGTTCGTCAACTGGTTCGCGTGGTCGAACCTCGCCGCCATCGTCGCGGTGTGGGGCGCCCGGGGGCTCAAGGCGATCGGCCTCGGCGGGCCGGCGCTCATCGTGGGGCTCGTGCTCGTGACCGCGTTCCTCAATCTGTTCACGAGCTCGGCGTCCGCCAAGTGGGCGACGATGGGGCCGCTGTTCGTGCCCATGTTCGTGCTGCTCGGCTTCACCCCCGAGGGCACGCAGATGATCTACCGGGTCGGCGACTCCAGCACCAACATCGTCACGCCGCTCATGCCGTACATGCCGTTCGTGCTGGCCACGGTCCAGCGCTACCAACCCCGCGCCGGGATGGGCACGCTGATCGCGCTCATGATCCCATACTCGGTCGCGTTCCTCGCCATGTGGACCGCGCTGCTGCTCGGCTGGGACGTGCTCGGCTGGCCGATCGGCCCCGGCGTGGGGATGCATCCAGCCCGGCCGTAGGCGCCTGTCCCGGGGCCCCGCGCCCCGTGAGGTCGCCCCCGGCGCCGAGCCCCACTTCAAGTAGGACTTGAACCTCGGATGCCGCCGGAGGGCCGCGGCGCGCGGGGAGCCTCGCCCCCCCCGGCGCCCCCAGGACGCAAGACCCCGGGGGAGACCGCTCCCACCCCGGGGGTCGTCGCGTCGCGATGGACGGCGGCCCGGGCTACCGCGCGCCGGCCTCCAGCCCGAACGCTCCAGGAGGCCTCGCCGGCGCCGCCGGGTCGGCCGAGCGGCTCGCGTCCAGCGCCCGCTTGATCCGCGCCCGCGACTCGAGCAGGTGCGCGCGCGTGTTGTCGCCCAGCGGGCCCTCCGCGGCGAGCGCCCGGGCGCAGCGGGCGTCGATGCGGGTGAGCGTGAGCCGCGCCAGCGCGCGGGCGTCGTCCGGCAGGTTGCTCGGCGGGTCCACCACCATCGTCGAGAGCCGGTCCACGTACGAGCGCTGCAGCTCGCGCCGCGTGTGCGGGCCGTCGAGCGGCCTGATGGCCGCCGGGCTCGCGCCGCCCACCTCGCCCCACAGCGCCTTCGTCAGCCGGTCGAAGTGCTCGGCCATGCGGTAGGTGTCCGGCGAGCGCGTCTCCTGCTCGCGCAGGCGCGCGAGCAGCGCCGGCGCCGTGACCGCGTTCATGAGCGTGGTCTGGATCGCCAGCACGCGGTCGTTCCAGGCGTAGTCCTGACGGCCCGCGAACGTGCCGCCCGGGCCCATGCCCCAGTGCGACCAGCGGTTGGGCGCGAGGCGCTCGAGCATCTTCCCGGGGGCCGACATGGCGTCGCTCGCCCACACGCGCTGCGCGAGGAAGTCCAGCGCCTCGCGCTGCTTCGCCGCGGGGACGGGGTCCACCGGGTCCCGCTCGCCGGGCTGGCCGCGCTCGATGCGCGACATGTACGAGCCGCCCAGGAACTTGACCGCCATGCCGGAGGCGATCGCGTACTGCTGCACCATGCTGTCGAGGGCGCGGCGCAGCGCGGTGAGATCGCCCGACCTGCCGACGACGCGCTCCTCGAAGCCCGGCGCGCGCCAGGTCTTCGCCAGGAACACGGTGCGGTCCCGCGCGAACTGCAGCGGCTCGTCGCCGAGGTCGTAGATGTTGGAGCGCGGGTCGGGCGCGTCCGCGGGGTAGGTGTCCTCGTCGGTCGAGTACTCGTGGCCGGGCTGCATGGACTCGTCCGCGATCTTGCGGGCGATCGCGTAGTCGGCGTCGGGGTTCGCCGCGCCGCTCGGCGTGTAGCCGTAGCGGATCGCCCAGACGTCGTAGGTGCCGGCGGTGGTCGTGTACCAGTCGCCCTGCTTCGAGCGGGTGTAGTCGATGTTCGGGCTCGGGTACTCCATCACCGAGGAGTACAGCCCGCGCGTGCCGGTGAACGACTGGTCCTGGAGCCGGGCGTACGGCGTGCTCGTGCTGGAGCGGAAGTTGTGGCGGAGCCCCAGCGCGTGCCCGACCTCGTGCATCGTGACCCACTCGGTGGCGGTCCGCATGAACGCGTCGGGGATCGGGCTCCCCGGCTCGAGCGCGCCGTCCATCAGCAGAGAGATGCGCTGCAACTCGCCGGACATGGCCAGGCAGTCGCCCGCCATGCACAGGCGGTCCAGCTCGAAGCCCGCGGGCAGGCCCTTGAGCGCGTTCTCCGGCAGGGCCGCCTCGGCGATCGCCTCCGGGCCGGCGAACCGGCGGTAGGAGTTCGCGTAGTTCTGGAACATCGAGGCCTCGAACAGCAGGTCCGAGTCGAAGATCTCACCCGTGCGCGGGTCCACGCGGGACGGGCCGATCGCGCCGAAGCTCGGCTCGTTCGAGGTGATCCAGCGGATGGTGCTGTAGCGCACGTCCTCGGGGTCCCAGTCGGCGTCGTCCTTGGGCGGGTCCTTGGCGACGATCGCGTTCTTGAATCCGGCCTGCTCGAACGCCTTCTGCCACTTCTCGACGCCCGCCTTCACCCACGGCCGGAACTTGTCCGGCACCGTCCAGTCGATGTAGTAGACGATCGGCCTGACCGGCTCGGACACCGCGGCGGAGGGGTCCTGCTTCTCGAGCCGCCAGCGGTTGATGTGGCGGAGCCAGAAGTGCTCCTTCTCGTCGCGCGAGAAGTCCTTCGTCGCGCCGAGGAAGTAGCCCACGCGGTTGTCGGCGTAGCGCACCGGCATCGGGTTCGCCGGCAGGCGCGTGAACGAGTAGTGGACGCCGACCGGGATGTAGCGGTTGTCCGGAACGCCCTCGAGGTTGAGCCGCGAGCGGTCGTTGGGCGCGTAGGTGAGCGTGGCCTCGAGCTCGGTGTTGTCGGGGAAGGTCTTCAAGCTGCCCAGGTACGAGCGCTCCTTGTCGAAGCGCACCGAGACGTTGCCGAACGAGTCCTTCAGCCGCTCGGCCATGTCCGTGACGTCCGACAGCAGCAGCCCGCCCAGGTCGATGAGCACCTTGCTCGAGTCCTGCTCGCTCTCGATCTTGAACGACTGGACGACCGAATTCGCCACCGACAGCTCGCGCGCCCTGCCGATCGGCGTGTCCCCGGGCGCGTTCAGGCGCGTGTTCACCTCGACGAGCAGCACCCGGTCCCCGTGGCGCTCGAACTGGAGCATGCGGTCGTCCACGGGCAGGCCGCCGAGCACGAAGTTGGAGCCGATGCCGCGAGACATGCTCACCACGTACAGGAACGGCTGGCCGAGCTGCTCGCGGGTGAGCTCGAGGTAGAGGTTGTCGCGCTTCATCCACAGCGTGAAGAAGCCCTTCTTCTGCTCCGCGTCCTTCGTGACCTTCGCCCACTCGGCGAACGGCTTCTCCGGGGCGCCGCCCCCGGTCCCGGCCGCCGCGGCGGCGGGTTTGCCCTTGTCCTTCTTGCCCTTGTCCTTGTCCTTCGGCTTCTCGGCGGCGGTGGCGCCCGTGGCCAGGGCCGCGATCAGGAGCATCGCGGCGAGACGGTGCCAGAGGGGGATTCGCATCGCAGTCGCACTCCTCGCGCGGCGATCCCGGGGAGCGCCGCTGGGGTGGTGGGTCGGCCGCGGCGGTCCGGTCCGGCTCGCGCCGGGTCCGCGCTCTCGGCCTGCGGCACGGGGGACCGTGGCCGCGGGGATGGGCGCACGATAGATGGCTTCGCCGCCGCCGCCCAATCGGGGCGGGACGGGCGCGGCATACATCCGGACCGGCGGCGGGCGCCCGCCCGGTGCACGGGCCGGCCGCGCGGGTCAAGATTCGGGGGGGCGACCTCGCCCGCCCGGCGTCGCTCAGCGACCCGCCGGACGCGCCACCAGCTCGAGCCCCGCGCGGCGGGCCCGGAACCGGCGCGCGAGGTCGGTGAGTCCGACCGAGGCGTAGAGGAGCACCATGGGCTCGGCCGGCACGCGCAGCCGCAGCGCGCCCCAGAACACCAGCGCACCCGCGGTGAGCATCGCGACCACCGCCAGCGGCAGCAGCTGGAAGTGGCGGCGAGAGTGCCGGAGCGTGCGGAGGAGCCCCCACAGCGCGCACGGAAACAGCACCAGCGACCACCACAGGAGCGGGTCCGCGAGCCCGAGCAGCCGGTCCGGCAGGGATCCCGGCTGGAACCAGCGTCCGGTGCTCGGTGTCTGGGACCGGAGTCGCCAGAAGCGCGAGAACTTGGCCCACGCCACCCCCGGCCACTCCCGCCAGCGGGCGAGGCCGAACGCCACCGCCTCGGCCCCGGCGGCCCGGTCCACCTCGGTCTCCGAGAGGTTCCGCCAGCGGGTGCGCCACGGCTCGCGCTCGGCGGTGCTGATCGCGCCGCCGCGCAGCGCGGGGTCGTCCCAGACGATCGCGTTGTTGGCGTCGAGCAGCGTGCGGCCGCCACCCGTCGTGATGAGCACGAACTCGCGCAGGACGATCGCGTTCCGGGCCGTCCACGGGGCGATCGCGAGCGCCGTCCCGAGCAGGAGCAGGGCCACCTGGCGGGTGCGCTCGCCGGGCCGGAGGCTCAGTCCGAGCGGCGCCCACGCCCACGCTACGACCGCCAGGGGGAGCGGCAGGGCGGTGGGCCGGGTGAGCGCGGCGAACCCCCACAGGAGCCCGGCGCCGAAGGCGCGGCCGGCGCGCGGGTGCCTGAGCCACGCCGCGCTGGCGAGCACTGCGGCCAGCACCACCACGCTGAACAGGTTCTCGGTCAGCAGGTAGCCGGAGAAGAACACGAGCAGCGGATGTACCGCCGCCAGCCAGCCGGCGAGCCGCCCGACGGGCGGGTTGAACATGCTGCCGCCGAGCGACCGCACGAGCAGCGGCACGAACGCGCCCAGCACGGCCTGGGCGAGGAGCGCGGCCATGAACACGTGCCCGGTGACCCGGTAGACGAGACTCACGAGCCAGGGCAGGAGCGGCGCCTTGGCGGTGGGGTAGAGGGCGCTCTCGCCCATGAACTGGAAGCCCATCCCGCGGGCGAGGTTCCAGCCCAGCTCGTCGTAGGCGATGGAGTCCGACGAGGGCTGGGCGCCGGCGGAATGGACCGCGAGCACGTAGGCCAGCCGTACGGCGAGCGCGACCCCGAACACCGCCCACGCCTCGCCGGAGGGCTTCGGGAGCCGGAGCCGGCGGGCCGGTCCCCCGCCGCGCGGCGTCGTGGTCGCGCGCTGGATCATGCCGGCATCGTATCAGCGCGGCTCGCCGCCCGGGTACGCCTCGCCGCCACGGACGCGCCCGCGACCGTTCTCGGAACCGCCACGCGACGCAAGCTGCGCGACGGCGGCTCCCCGGCGCGTGCGGCCTGCACGACGCGCCCGCGTGCGGGGGGTCGCTTCGCGCGGTCCGGCCGGGGGCCGGGCGCGATCCACGCGGCTCCGCCGGGTGAGCGGCCGGGCGCGCGCGGCTGGCGTGCGGGTTGCTTCGCTCCGCGGGGAACGCGCCGGTGCGCCGGCCACCCCCGGAACGAGGAGAGCCCGGTCATGGACCACTACATCCCCAAGCGGCGCGTGAACGTAAGGTACTGGTGCGCCGACCGCGGCGAGGCGGAAGGCCACGTGTTCCTCGACCTGGACCCCGCCGGGCGGAGCCACCAGACGCTGCTCGCCCGGCTCAACGCTCCGACCCGGTTCCTGCCCGTCGCGAACGGCCCCGAGGGGGGCGTCGAGCTCGTGAGCCGCTCGAGCCTCGTGCGGGTGGTCCCGGGCGAGGGCGTGCTCCAGAGCGACGTGTTCGCGCGCGGCTTCGCCCCGTCGCGGGAGTCGGACGCCGAGGTATGGCTGCTCGACGGCAGCACGGTCCGCGGCCGGGTCTGGATGCCGCTCGAGCGGCCCAGCCAGCGGCTCTCCGACTTCCTGAACCAGCGCGGCCGCGACTTCTTCGTGCTGCTGCACGGGTGCGAGGTCCAGCTCGTGAACGCCGCGGCGGTGGCACGGCTGTCGCTCGCGGAGTCGGCCGGGCCGCCGTTCGCCCCGAGCGTGCGCGAGATGTCTGGCCGGGTGGGGTCGGCGGTGCTACATTGAATCCGGCGCCCAAGGGGCGCGCAGAGTTCCCGCCCTCGAGCGGGACACGCGGGTCGTGAGGGACCCGCTGGCACCGGCGATCAGGATCCGGACCCGAGTTCCGGCCTCGTCGCCGGTCGCCGCATTTTGCGGCCCCCGAGCCCTCCCGCTACGGTGCGGCGCGTGCCGAGGATCCGCGTCGCATACGTGCAGGGTTCCCCGCGCTTCGGCGAGCCGGAGCGGAACCTGGACTCCGGGCTCGCGCTCGCGGCGACGGTCGAGGCCGACCTCGTGGTCCTGCCCGAGCTGTGGTCGAGCGGCTACGTGTTCTCCTCGCACGCGGAGGTGGCCGCGCTCGCCGAGGACGCTCGCCGCGGCGTGACGGCGCGGCGGCTGCACGCGGCCGCCCGGCGCGAGCGCCGCCACTACATCGCCGGCTTCCCGGAGGTCGCGCGCGGCCGCCACTACAACAGCGCTCTGCTCGTGGGGCCCTCCGGCGTGCGTGCGGTCTACCGCAAGCTCCACCTGTTCGAGCGCGAGCGCGAGTGGTTCTCGCCGGGGAACCTGCCGCTCGCGGTCCACCGCGTGGGGCCGGCGCGGGTCGGCATGCTCATCTGCTTCGACTGGCGCTTCCCGGAGGCGGCGCGCGTGCTCGCGCTGCTCGGCGCCGACGTCATCGCGCACCCCTCGAACCTCGTCTTCCCGAACGCGCAGGAGGCGATGCGCGTGCGCGCGCTCGAGAACCGCGTCTACACCGTGACCGCGAACCGCACCGGCACCGAGCGCCGCCCGGGCGGCGTGGTGCGCTTCACGGGCCGCAGCCAGGCCGTGGACCCCGGCGGCCGCGTGCTGGCGCGCGCGGGCGTGCGCGAGCGCGTCGCCACGGCGGTGGAGTGCGACCTGGCCGCCTCGCGCGACAAGCGGCTCACCGCACGCACGCCGATCTTCTCGAACCGCCGTCCCGAGCTCTACCGGAGGCTCGTCGCCCGGACCTGAGCGCCGGGGCGATCACTTGCGGGCGCGGCGCGGAAGCCCCCAGACTCCGCCCCGGTCCGTACCCCACCACCGCGGAGGCAGCCTTGCCCATCCCCGAAGCCGCCACGGCCGCGCGCGAGCGCGAGCTCGCCGGGTTCATCGACGCGTTCGTGGCCGAGATGCGGCCGCTCGAGCTCGCCCACAACCAGTCGTTCTGGCTCGCGAACACCACCGGCGACGGACGCCATGAGACCGAGAGCGCCCGGCTCGACGCCGCGATGCGGCTGGTGCTGGCGCGGCGCGAGCCGTTCGAGCGGCTCTCGCGGCTGCGTGAGGGCGGACCGCTCGGCGATCCGCTGCTCGACCGGCAGCTCTCGCTGCTCCACCGCTCGCACCGCGCCCGGCAGCTGCCGCCGGAGATGATCGAGCGCCAGGTGAAGCTCGAGAAGTCGCTCGAGAGCCGGTTCAACCAGTTCCGGGCCGAGCTGGACGGGCGCACGGTCACCGACAACGAGCTCGTGGACGTCCTGCGCGACTCCACCGACGGGGCGCTCCGCCGGCGCGCGTGGGAGGCGAGCAAGCAGATCGGCCGGATCGTCGAGCCCGACCTGCTGACGCTGGTCCGCCTGCGCAACGAGGGCGCGCGCGCGCTCGGGTTCGCGAACCACTACACGATGTCGCTCGAGCTGGACGAGCTGGACGAGGCCGAGCTGTTCGCGCTGTTCGACGAGCTCGAGCGCGAGACCACGCCGCTGTGGCGCGAATACAAGGGCGCACTCGACCGCCGGCTCGCGCAGCGCTTCGGCGTGGCCGAGGACGCGCTCCGGCCGTGGCACTACGCCGACCCGTTCTTCCAGGAGGCGCCGCCCGCCGAGGTGAGCCTCGACCCGTTCTTCGCCGGCCGGGACCTGGTCACGATCGCCGAACGCTACTTCGAGGCGGTGGGCTTCTCGCTCCGCGACCTGCTCGAGCGCGCGGATCTGTTCGAGCGCCCCGGCAAGTGCCAGCACGCGTTCTGCATGAGCATGGACCGCGGCGCGGACGTGCGCGTGCTGTGCAACGTGCGCCCCACGGAGCGCTGGATGGGGACCCTGCTGCACGAGTTCGGCCACGCCGTGTACGAGTCCAACGTGGACCGCTCGCTGCCCTGGATCCTGCGCGGAGAGGCGCACATCCTCACCACCGAGGCGAGCGCGATGCTGTTCGGCCGCCTGTCCAAGAACCCGGCGTGGCTGCGCGAGTGGGCGGGGGCGGACGCCGCCGCGCTGGCGGAGGAGGCCGAGGCGGTCGCGCGCGCGGTGCGCCGCCAGCTGCTCGTGCAGAGCCGCTGGGAGATGGTCATGGTGCACATGGAGCGGGCGCTCTACCGCGACCCGGGCCAGGACCTGCGCGCGCTGTGGTGGGACCTGGTCGAGCGCTTCCAGTGGGTGCGGCGGCCGGATGGCCGGCACGAGCCCGACTGGGCGGCCAAGATCCACTTCAGCATCGCGCCCGTCTACTACCACAACTACCAGCTCGGCGAGATGCTCGCGTCGCAGCTCCAGGACCACCTGCTGCGGCGCGTGCTGGGCGGCGGCGGCGACGTGTGGGCCCGCTACGTGCGCGCGCCCGAGGTGGGGGCGTTCCTCACCCGTGAGATCTACGCGCCCGGCCGCCGCTGGGACTGGCGCGAGCTGACCCGGCGCGCGACCGGGCGTCCGCTCGAGTCGCGGCCGTTCGTGGACGAGCTCGCCGGGCGCGCGCCCGCGTGAGGCCCGGCGGCGCGTGACGCCGGGGATCGCGTGACGCCGCCGCCCGCGCTCCCGCTCGCGGGCCTCGTCGTGCTCGACCTCTCGCGCGTGCTCGCGGGGCCGTACGCCACGCAGCTCCTCGGCGACCTGGGCGCGACGGTGTGGAAGGTCGAGCGGCCCGGCGCCGGCGACGAGACGCGCGCGTGGGGGCCTCCGTTCGTGGGCGGGACGAGCGCCTACTACCTCTCGGTCAACCGCAACAAGCGCTCGGCCGCGCTCGACTTCCGGGACGAGGCGCAGCTCGCGGCGATCCGGCGCGCCGCGGCGCGCGCCGACGTGGTGGTGGAGAACTTCCTGCCCGGCGCGCTGGCGCCGTTCGGGCTGGACGCGGGGAGCCTGCGGCGCGGGCACCCGGGGCTGGTCGTGTGCAGCATCACCGGCCACGGCCAGGACGGACCCTACGCGGCCCTCCCGGGCTACGACGCCGTGCTCCAGGGTTTCGTCGGCCTCCAGAGCGTGACGGGCGAGCCGGATGGCCCGCCGCTCAAGGTGGGCGTGGCGCTCGTGGACGTGCTCGCGGGCGTGCACGCCGCCGCCGCCATCCTCGCCGCGCTCGTGGGCCGGCTGCGCGGCGGGAGCGGCGCGCACCTGGACGTGGCGCTCGCCGAGGTGGGCGTGCACTCGCTCGTGAACGTGGCCCAGTCGGCGCTCTCCACCGGGCAGCCGGCGCGGCGGCACGGGAACGCGCACCCGACCATCGTGCCCTACCAGACGTTCCAGGCTTCGGACGGCGCGTTCGTGCTCGCGGTCGGGAACGACGACCAGTGGCGGCGGGCGTGCGAGGCGCTGGGCGAGCCCGCTCGCGCGAGCGACCCGCGCTGGGCCGCGAACCCGGCCCGCGTGCTGCACCGCGCCGAGGTCGTGGGCTGGCTCGCCGGGCGGTTCGCGGCCGCGCCGCGCGCGGACTGGCTCGAGCGGTTCCGGCGCGCGGGCGTTCCGGCGGGACCGGTGCGCGGCGTGCACGAGGCGGTGGCCGACCCCGCGCTCGCCGCGCGCGGCCTCGTGGCGCCGCACGCGCTCCCGGACGGCACGGTGACGCCGCTCCTCTCGCTCCCGTGGCGCGCGGACGGGGAGCGGCCGCCGGTCGCGCTGCCGCCCCCGGCGCTCGGCCAGCACACGCAGGAGTTCCTGCGCGAATTCGGCGCGTAGCGCCGTTGCGGCGCCCGGAGACCGATGCGATAGTGCCGCGGTCCGGTGCGCCGACCACGGTGCTCCGGGCCCCGCTCGCCGCCGCCCCGTCCCCGAGGACCGCCCATGTCCGGAACCGCTCCCGACTCCAAGCCGCGCGGCCTCGACGGCGTCGTCGCCGCCCGGACGCGCCTGAGCCACGTGGACGGCCAGAACGGCGTCCTGATCATCGGCGGTTACGAGCTCAAGGAGCTGGCGGGGAAGGTCACGTTCGAGGAGGCCGCGCACCTGCTGTGGAAGGGTCGGCTCCCGTCGGCGGCGGAGCGCGACGAGCTCGCGCGCGTGATCGCCAGCCAGCGCGCGCTCCCCGAGACGACGCTCGAGATCGTGCGCGAGGCGGCACGAAAGGGAGCGCCCCCGATCGACGCGCTGCGCATGGCGTGCGCCACGCTGTCGCTCGACCTGCGGAACCCCAACGACATCTCGCCGGGTGCCGACTTCGACAACGCCCGCATGCTCGTGGCCCGCTTCCCGACCATCGTCGCGGCGCACGTCCGCTGCCAGGCCGGCCAGGAACCCATCGCGCCGCGCTCGGACCTCTCGCTCGCGGCCAACTTCCTCCACATGGTGTTCGGGAGGGAGCCCGACCCGATCGCGGCGCGCGCGCTCGACACCTACTGGGTCACGGTCATCGATCACGGCATGAACGCGTCCACGTTCACCGCGCGCGTCATCGCCAGCACGCGTTCCGACATGGTGAGCGCGGTGACCGGCGCGATCGGCGCGATGAAGGGCCCGCTCCATGGCGGTGCGCCGGGCCCGGTGCTGGACATGCTGCACGAGATCCGCTCCGCGGAGAACGCGGAGCCCTGGGTGCGGAACGAGCTCGCCGCCGGCCGGCGGATCATGGGCTTCGGCCACCGCGTCTACAAGGTGCGCGACCCGCGCGCCGAGGTGCTCTCGGCCGTGGCCGAGGAGATGGGCGGCGCCGTGCTCCACGACAAGCAGCTGTTCGACCTCGCGCGCGACGTGGAGCGCACCGTGCTGCGCGTGCTGGACGACGTGAAGCCGGGCCGCAACCTCCGCACGAACGTGGAGTTCTACACCGCGCTCGTGCTGCAGTCGCTGGGGCTGGGGCCGAGCTCGTTCGTGGCGATGTTCGCGTGCGGACGATGCGCGGGCTGGGCCGCGCACGTGATCGAGCAGCACGCCGAGGACCACCTGATCCGGCCCATGTCGGAGTACGTGGGCCCGCGCGGCCTCACCGTCACGCGCTGACCGCCCAGGTACATCCGGGTCGTGAAGACTGCCCGAACCGGGCCAGAGCGCTCCCGGCGGCACTTCATGCATCGCCTTCATGCACGGGCCGTGAGGCCGTCCGCGGCAACGGGTTGTGCCAAGCCGGCCGTGGCCGTCCGGCGGCTGGACCGTGACTTGCGAGCGGACCGGGGCCTCGGGCCCGGGCGCTCCCCACGCCGCGCCCGCTCCCACGCGCCGGTCATCCTCCGGGTGGCTCGCGCCGGCCGCCGACCGAGTCCCTGGAGAGGGTCATGACGTTCCGCCCGCCGCTTCGCCGCCTTCGTGCCCTGCTGGCGCTCCTGCCCATCGTCGCGCTCGCCCAGGTCCCGCCGCCGCCGCTCGGGCCGCTGCCGCCGCCCCCGGTCCCGCCCGGCAATCCCATCACCGACGCCAAGGCGAACCTCGGCAAGGCGCTGTTCTGGGACGAGCAGCTCTCGTCCTCGCGCACCGTGGCGTGCGGGACCTGCCATCGCGCCGAGGCGGGCGGCTCCGATCCGCGCTCGAGCGTGGACGCCCCGGCCGCGCTCCACCCCGGGCTCGACGGCGCCACCGGCACGCCGGACGACGTGACGGGTTCGCCCGGCGTGCCGCTCGCGGACGCATCGGGGGCCTACGGCATGGACCCGGTCTTCGGCATGTCGCCGCAGGTGACGAACCGCAAGACGCCGTCGCACGTGAACTCCGCCTACGCGCCGAACTCGTTCTGGGACGGGCGCGCGCGCGGGCCGTTCCTCGACCCGGTGACCGGCGACACGGTGCTGCGCGTGGGCGGGGCGCTCGAGAACCAGGCGCTCGCGCCGCTCGTCTCGAGCGTCGAGATGGGCCACGCCAGCCGGGAGTGGGCCGACGTGACCGCGCGCGTGTCCGCGTCGCGGCCGCTGGCGCTGGCCGCGTTCGTGCCCGCGGAGCTGTCCTCGTGGATCGCGGGCCGCGACTACCCGGCGCTGTTCGCCGAGGTGTTCGGGACCCCCGCGGTGACGCCGGCGCGCATCGCGCTCGCGATGGCGACGTACGAGCGCACGCTCGTCTCCGACCAGGCGCGGATCGACTCGGTGATCGCCGGGACCGCCGTGCTCACGCCCCAGGAGTCGGCGGGGCAGGGACTGTTCGGCGCGCTCGGCTGCGCGGGCTGCCACGCGGGACCGCTGTTCTCGGACAACGCGTTCCATTACATCGGCGTCCGCCCGGCGGGCGAGGACCCGGGCCGGTTCGCGGTGACCGGGAACCCCGCCGACCTGGGGGCGATGAAGACGCCGAGCCTGCGCAACGTGGGCCTGCGCGGCGCGCTCTTCCACACCGGGCGCATGCGCACGCTCGAGGACGTGGTCGCGTTCTACAACCGCGGCGGCGACTTCGCCGCCCCGAACAAGCCGCCCGTGATCCGCCCGCTCGGGCTGAGCCCCGGACAGCAGGCCGCGCTGGTGGCGTTCCTGCGCGGCGCGCTCACCGATCCGCGCGTCCGTGACCGGCGCGCGCCGTTCGACCGGCCGTCGCTCTACGCCGAGGCCGAGCTCGTGCCGGTGGTGACCGGCGCGGGCCGCGCCGGGTCCGGCGGGGTCGTGCCCGTACCGGTCGCGATCGAGCCGCCGCTCTCGGGGAACCCGTCGTTCACGCTCGGACTCCACGACGCGCTGGGCGGCGCGGACGCGGTGCTGGTCGTGGACGAAAGCGAGCCGCCGGCCTCGGGGACCATTCCGGCGGCCGGCTCGTTCGCGCGCGTCGTAGTGGCGCTCCAGGGCGCCGGCGCGGGCGCCGGCTTCGGCTCGGCGACGCTCGCGATCCCCTCGGATCCCGCGCTCGTGGGCCGGACGCTGTTCGGGCGATGGTACGTGACGGACCCCGGGGCGGCGGACGGCGTCGCGTTCTCGGCCGCGTTCCGTTTCCGGGTGTTCGGCGAGCACGCGGCCGGGCTGCTCGCGGCGGGCCCCACGCTGCCGCGCGCGCTCCGGCTCGCTCCCGGACGACCCACGCCGTTCTCGTCGAACACGCTCATCGCGTACGAGCTGTTCAGCGCGTCCCCGGTGCGGCTCGTCGTGTTCGACGCGCAGGGCCGCGCCGTGCGCCGGCTCGTGGACGGCATCGTGCAGATGCCGGGCCCGTACGCGGTGAGCTGGGACGGTCGCGACGACGGCGGCCGGCGTGTCCCGGCGGGCGTCTATTTCTACCGGCTCGATTCGGCCGGCGAGTCACGCGCGCTGCGGACGGTCAAGCTGGAGTAGAGCCTCCCCGCCGGTCCGCGCACCGGCGAGCGATCCGACGTCGCCGCCGGCTCTCCCGGTGCCGGAACGGGGCCGCGCCGTGGGCCGGGCGCGCGGGCATGGCGCGCCTCCGGCGTCTGGTAGGGTGTCGTCCCATGCGCAACGCGATCCTCCTGTTCCTGAGCTCGCTGCTCCTCGTGGCCGCGGGCTCGGCGTGGGTGGCGCTCTACCCGGCCGTGCCCGCGGACCTGGGCGGCGTCGCGAACCTGGACGATCGCGCGCGGCGCGTGCGCATCCCGGTGGGGGAGAGCGACCACCTGGACGGCTGGGTGCTTCCCGGGGCGCGGCCCGCGACCGTGGTGCTGTTCGCGGGCTACGCGCGCGACCACCGCCGCATGTGGCGTTACGCGCACTTCCTCCACCGCATGGGCGCCACGGTGGTGACGGTGGACTTCCGCTCCGCGCGCCGGCAGGGCCGCAAGCCCACCACGCTCGGGCACTGGGAGCTGCTCGACGCGCGCGCGACGCTCGACTGGATCCGGCGCGACCTGGAGCTGCGCACGCATCGCGTGGCGCTGTTCGGCGAGTCGCTCGGCGGCGCGGTCGCGCTGACGCTCGCGGCCGAGCGGCCGGACGTGGCGGCGGTCGTGGCGGACTGCCCGTTCGCGAGCGCGGACGCCGCCATCGCGGACGGCTTCCAGCTCGTGATCCGCTTGCCGCCGTTCCCGCTCGCGCCGCTCGCCCGGCAGGTGGGCCGCTGGGTGGCGGGCGTGGACCCGGGCGCGCTCGACGTCACCGAATCGCTGGCGGCGCTCGCGGGCCGGCCGGTGCTCGTGGTCCAGACGCGGCGCGAGGACCGCTTCTCGCGCCGGCACGCGGAGCGGATCGAGACCGCGCTCGGGCCGGGGTCCGAGGTGTGGACGCTGGAGGACGTGCGCCACAACCAGGCCTGGCAACTGCACCGGGCGGAGTACGAGCGGCGGGTGGGGGACTTCCTCGCGCGGCACCTGGGGCTGCCCGCGCCGCTCGCCGCTCCCGTGACCGCGGAACGCGCGGCGGACGGCGTCCGTCCGCGGCGCGGGCTCGCGCTCGAGCCGCTCCCGGCCGGATCGGCGCGTTGAGCGCCACGATCCGCATCGGCACCCAGGGCTGGTCCTACCCCGACTGGAACGGCGTGTTCTACCCGCCGGGCTCGAAGCAGGAGGACCGGCTGCCGTTCTACGCCCGGGTGTTCGACACGGTCGAGCTGGACACCACGTTCTACCACGCGCCCAAGCCGACCATCGCGCGCTCGTGGGAACGGCAGGTGCCGGCGGGCTTCCGCTTCGCGGCCAAGCTGCCGCGCGCGATCACGCACGAGGCGATGCTGCACGCGGGCGGGCCGGCGCTGGGCGAGTTCGCGCGCGCCCTGGAGCCGCTGGGGGACAAGCTCGGGCCCCTGCTCGCCCAGATGCCGGCCGAGTTCACGCGCGACCCGGCGCGCGAGCGCGACCTGGACGCGTTCCTCGCGAGCCGGCCGGCGCACGTGAAGCTGGCGGTGGAGTTCCGCCACGCCTCGTGGCACGCGCCCGGGGTGTGGGAGCTGCTGCGCCGCCGCGGCGCGGCGGTGGCGTGGACCGAGTGGCGCGAGCTCGCGCGCGTGCGCGAGGTGACGGCGGACTTCCTCTATCTGCGCTGGCTCGGGGACCGCCGCGAGATCGCGCGCTACGACCGGGTGCAGATCGACCGGAGCCACTCGTTCGACGCCTGGGAGGCCGACCTCGCCCGCCTGCTGCCCCAGGTCCGCGAGGCGTACGGCTACTTCAACAACCACTGGGCGGGCCACTCGCCGGCCAGCGCGAACGAGATGAAGCGGCGGCTGGGCCTGGTCCCGGTCGAGGCGCGCGACCGCTGGCCGCAGGGCGAGCTGTTCTGAGCGCCGGGCCGGAGGCACCCGGGGCGGCCCCGCCCCCGGCCGCGCCCGCCGCGGGGCCGCGTCGCGCGACGGTGGCGTTCGTGTTCGTCACCGTGCTCGTGGACGTGCTGGCGCTCGGGCTCGTCATCCCCGTGCTCCCGCACCTGATCCAGGTTCTCGTGGGCGGCGACACCGCGCACGCGGCGTCCATGGTGGGAGTGTTCGGGACCACGTGGGCGCTCATGCAGTTCCTCGCCGCGCCGGTGCTGGGCTCGCTCTCGGACCGCCTCGGCCGGCGGCCGGTGCTCCTGCTCTCGTGCCTGGGCCTCGGGCTCGACTACGTGTTCATGGCGCTCGCTCCGAGCCTCGGCTGGCTGCTGGTCGGGCGCGTCGTGTCCGGCGTGACCTCGGCCAGCTTCTCCACCGCGCTCGCCTACATCTCGGACGTCACGCCGCCCGAGCGGCGCGCCGCCAGCTTCGGGCTGATGGGCGCCGCGTTCGGGGCCGGGTTCGTGCTCGGGCCCGCCACCGGCGGGCTGCTCGCGGGGATCTCGCCGCGCGCGCCGTTCTGGCTCGCGGCCGCGCTCGCGCTCCTCAACGTCCTCTACGGGTGGTTCGTGCTGCCCGAGTCGCTGCCGCGCGAGCACCGGCGGCCGTTCGACTGGCGGCGCGCGAACCCGGTCGGAGCGCTGTCGCTGCTCGCCGCGCGGCCCGGGCTGCGCGAGCTGGTGCTCGTGTTCGCGCTGTACATGCTCGCGCACCAGGCGCTCCAGAGCACGTTCGTGCTGTACACGGCGCACCGCTACGGCTGGCACGCGACCGCGGTGGGACTGCTGCTCGCGGGCGTCGGCGCGTGCACGATCGTCGTGCAGGGCGCGCTCGTGGGCCCGGTCGTGCGCCGGATCGGCGAGCGGCGCACGATGCTGCTCGGTCTCACCGGCGGGCTGCTCGGGTTCGTCGCCTACGGCCTCGCCGGCAGCGGCGCGGCGCTGGTGGCCTCGGTGCCGGTGTTCGGCCTGATGTTCTTCACCGGCCCGCCGCTCCAGGGGCTGCTCGCACGCCGGGTGGCGCCCAACGAGTACGGCCTGCTCCAGGGCGTGAACGCGAGCCTCATGGGCATCACCGGCATCGTGGGGCCGACGCTGTTCGCGCAGGTGTTCGCGCACTTCATCCGTCCGGGCCGGGGGCTCGCGCTGCCGGGCGCGCCGTACTTCCTGGGCGCAGCGCTGCTCGCCGCGGCCTGGCTCGCCGGACGCCACGCCACGCGCCACGAGCCGGCTCCGGGCGCGTGAGCCGGGGCCGCACGGACGCCGCATGACCCCGGTCCTCGCCGCGGTCCTCGGCTACGTCGCGCTCCAGCTCGTGGCGGGCGCGTGGGTGTCGCGGGGGATCCGCAGCGAAGCGGACTACCTCGTCGCCGGCCGCCGGCTCGGCCCCGGCCTCGCGACGCTGTCGCTGTTCGCCACCTGGTTCGGGGCCGAGAGCTGCCTCGGCTCCGCGGGCACCGCCTACCGGGAGGGCCTCGGCGGGAACCGCGCGGAGCCGTTCGGCTACGCGGCCTGCCTGCTGCTCATGGGCGTCCTGTTCGCGGCCGCCCTCCGGCGCTCGGGGGCGGTGACGCTCGGGGACACGTTCCGCGAGCGCTTCTCGCCCGCCGTCGAGCGGCTGGTCGTGATCGTGACCGTGCCGGCCTCGATCCTGTGGGGCGCGGCCCAGATCCGCGCCATGGGCCAGGTGCTGTCGTCGCTCTCCGACTTCCCGATCGGCGTCACGATCCCGTTCGCCGCGGCGGTCGTCTTGGCCTACACGGTCACGGGCGGGCTCAAGGCCGACGTGATCACGGACTTCGTCCAGGGGCTGGCGCTGCTCGCGGGGCTCGCGCTGCTCGGGATCGCGGTGACGGGTGCGCTCGGCGGGCCCGCCGCGGCGTGGTCGCAGGCGCAGGCGGCGGACCGGACGCTGGTACCGGCGCCCTCCGCGGGGTTCGCGGCCGGGCTCGAGCCGTGGCTCGTGCCCATCCTGGGCTCGGTCACGGCCCAGGAGATGGCGTCGCGCGTGTTCGCCTGCCGCACGCCCGCGGTGGCGCGCACGAGCGCGCTCGCGGCGGGCGGGCTCTACCTGACCGCGGGGCTCGTGCCGCTCGGCCTCGGCGTGCTGGGCGCGGGCCTCGTGCCCGGCCTCGGCGACCCCGAGCAGGTCCTGCCCCGCCTCGCCCAGTCGCACCTGCCCGCGGTCGGAGTGGTGGTGTTCGCCGGCGCGCTGCTGTCCGCGATCCTGTCCACCGTGGACTCCAACCTGCTCTCGGCCTCGGCGTTGCTCTCGCACAACGTCGTGCTGCGCGCGTGGCGGTCGGCCACGGAGCGGCAGCGGCTCCTGGTCGCCCGCGCGACGACGCTGGCCGCCGGGCTTGTGGCGGTCGGGCTCGCGTTCTCGCGCGAGAGCATCTACCGGCTGGTGGAGGAGTCGAGCGCGTTCGGCGGCGCGGGCCTGTTCGTGGCGATGGCGTTCGGGCTGCTCACCCGCTTCGGCGGCGCGGGCGCGGGGCTCGCCGCGGTCGCGAGCGGCGTCGTGACGCAGCTGGCCGGGACGTACGCGTTCGGCTGGAGGGCGCCGTTCACCACGTCGCTGCTGGTCTCGACGGCGGCCTACGTCGGCGTGGGCCTCGTCGAGCGTTCGCGCCGCGCCCCCGCCGCGTGACGACGGGCGATCCGCGCGACGCGGCGTGCAGCCGGGCGTTCAGCGCGCCGCGGACGGGGAGGAGTCGGCGCGGCCCTTGAGCGTGGAGATCGAGCGGATCGCCGCCTCGCGCGCGGCGTCGATCTCGGCCTCGGGGCCGGACAGGTAGAGCCGGCCGAACGCGCCGAACAGCGAGGCGTCGATCAGCTTGACGCGCGCGGCCTTGAGCGCCTCGTTGGCCCCGAGCGCGATGTAGCCGGCGGGCTCGCTCTCGAGGATGAACAGCGACTCGCCGGCGATGAGCTGGTCGCCGTAACGCATCTTGTTGATGACCTGCGCGTGGTAGGGCTCGACCGCGCGGATGACCTGGTCGGAGACGACACGGGGCTTCAGCCGGTCGTGCTCGCTGAGCTGGAGGTAGCGCAGCACCGCCTGGCCGGCGTCCAGCACCTGGCCCTGGTCGCGGTGGTGGATCTCGAGCAGGCCGAACGCGCGCTCGACGACCATGATGGCGGGCGTGGCGGAGGTCGCCTTGAGCGCCACGTCCGTGATCCGGTTGATGACGAGCCCGGGCGCCGTCTCGATGAACATGGAGGCGTCGCCGGCCACCGGCAGGAACCCGCGCGCCGTGGTGCCGATGAACGCCGCGAGCTGCGGCTGGAGCGCGTCCAGGAACACGTACGCGCGAAGCGTGACGTCGGCCATGGCGCCGCACGGTAGGGGGGCGGGCGGTGCGGGGTCAACCGGCGGCGCGGCCCACGCGCCGAGACGGAGCTCGCGACGTCGGCACGACGCCCGCCGCGGCTCAGCCCAGCTCCGCCATCCGCTCCCACAGGGAGTCCAGCTCGGCGCGCAGGCGCTCGTACTCGGCGACCACGTCCTTCGAGCGCGCGACGTCGTGGTAGAGCGCGGGGTCGGCGAGTGCGGTCTCGAGCTCGCGCTGGCGCGCCTCGCGTGCGGCGATGTCGGATTCGAGCCGGGCGAGCTCGCGTTCCCGCCTGCGCGCGGCGTTCTGTGCGGCGCGATCCGGGCGCGGCCGGGCGCCGGCCGGCGGCGTCCCGGTCGCGTGCGCGTCCGATGCGGAAGGCGCCGCGGCCTGCGGGCCACGTCGCGCGTCGCGTGGACGCGGGCGCGCGCCGGCGCCGTCCGCGGGACGCGCACGGTCCGGGTGCCGCGCCGCCCCCGGTTCGCCGGCGCCCCCGCCCGCGGCTTCGGGTTCGCGCCGCGACTCGGCGGCGGCGATCCGGTCGAGCCGGGTGGACTCGTAGTCGTCGTAGCCGCCGGGGTAGAGCACGACGCGGCCGGCGTTCACCTCCAGCACCCGCGTGGCGACGCGCGCCATGAGCGAGCGGTCGTGCGTCACCACCGCCACGGCCCCCGGGTACTGGGCGAGCGCGTCCTCCAGCACCTCCTTGCCGGCCAGGTCCAGGTGGTGCGTGGGCTCGTCCAGCAGCAGCAGGTTGCTGGGCGCGAGCAGGAGCCGCGCGAGCGCGACCCGCTGCCGTTCGCCGCCCGACAGCACGCGGCAGCGCTTGAACACGTCGTCGCCCGAGAACAGGAACGTGCCGAGCAGGCTCCGGAGACGCGGGCGCCACTCGTCGCTCGCGATCTCCTGCAGCGACTGGAGCACGGTGAGCGAGCCGTCCAGCGTCTCGGCGGCGTGCTGGGCGAAGTAGCCGATGCGGGTGGCGGGCGACACCTCGCGCGCGCCGGAACGCGGCTCGAGCTGGCCCGCGACCAGGCGCAGCAGCGTGGTCTTGCCGGCGCCGTTCGCGCCCACGATCGCCAGCTTCTCGCCGTTCTCGATCTCGGCCTTCGCGTGCGCGAACACGTCCGGCGCCGAGGCGTACCCGAACGAGACGTCGCGGAGCCGCAGCAGCGTCCGTCCGGCGTGCGGCGGGGGCGGAAACGTGAAGCGCAGCGTGCGCGCACGACGCGGGATGACCACGTGCATCGCCTTGAGCCGCTCGATCTGCTTGCGCTTGCTCTGGGCCTGGGAGGCCTTCGTGTTCTTGGCGCCGAAGCGTTCCACGAAGCGCTGGAGCTGGGAGATCTTCGATTCGAGCTGCGCGTTCGTCGCGGCGGCCTGCTCGCGGCGCAGCTCCTTTTCCTCCAGGTAGAGGGAGAATCTCATGGAATACGCCGTGAGCCTGCCGTTCTCCAGCTCGCGCACCTCGGTGGCGACGCGGTCCAGGAACACGCGGTCGTGCGAGACCACGACGAGGCCACCGGCGAAGTCCTCGAGGTAGTCCTCGAGCCACTCCATGGCCGGCAGGTCGAGGTGGTTCGTGGGCTCGTCCAGGAACAGCACGGTGGGGTCCGCGAGCAGCAGCGCGGCGAGCGCGGCGCGCATCCGCCAGCCGCCCGAGAACTCGGCCAGCGGACGGTCCTGGTCGGCGCTCGAGAAGCCGAGCCCGGACAGCACGCGACGCGCCTCGGACTCGAGCGTGTGCTCGCCGTGGTGCTCGAGGTGGTGCTGCAGGTCGCCGGCGCGCCCGAGCATCGCCTCGAGGCGCGGGTCCTCGGGTGCGATCCCGGCGAGCTCCTCGTGCAGCGCGTCCAGCTCCACGCGCATGTCGAGCAGCGCGCGGTGCGCCTCCATGGCGCGGTCGAGCACGCTGCCGTCGAAGCGCTCGGCCGCCTCCTGCGGCAGGTAGCCGATCCGCGTCCCGCGCGGTCGCACGCACAGGCCCGCCTCGGGCGTGTACTCGCCGAGGATGAGCCGGATGAGCGTGGTCTTGCCGGCGCCGTTCGGGCCCACGAGCGCGCAGCGGTCGCCGGGGCCGAGCACCCAGTCCACGCCGTCGAACAGCACCCGCTCGCCGATGCTGTAACGCAGCCCCTGCAGCTGGATCACGCGGGCGCTCGCGGCGTGCGGGCCGCCCGGACGGAGCGGGGCCCGCCGGGCGTCCCCGGCGTTGACCGGGGCGCACGCGGGAGCGGATAATCGCCGGACCGTCCCGAGGGGCGCTGCAGCGGCGCCCGCGCGTGGCGGCACCCCCGGCCGAGAGGCGGTCGCCCGCGTCCGTGCACCCTACGCTCCGACATCTGGCTCCTCTCCTGCTCCTCGCCCTGCTCGCCCTGCCCGGTCCGGGCGGGGACGCGCGCGCCGCCGGCATGAACGCGCCCCCGGGCATCCGCCCCAAGGACTTCGCGTTCGTCAAGAAGGACGGGGTGTACCACCTTTTCTACATCCGGCATAGCGACTACCTGCCGCTGTGGGCCACCGAGAACGACTTCGGGCACGCCGTCTCGACCGACCTCTACAATTGGACCCAGCTTCCGCCGGTCATGGCGATCGATCCCTACGGCTGGGACAACCTCCACGTCTGGGCGCCGCACATCGTCGAGGCGGACGGGTTGTGGTGGATGGTCTACACGGGCGTCTCGGACGCGCCCGGCCGGTACTTCGAGACCCAGCGCCTCGGCCTCGCCGTCTCGAGCGACCTGATGACGTGGACCCGGGTCCACACCGGGCCCATGTGGGGCAACTACGCGGCGCCGTGGGCCTGGTGGGCCCCACTCCGGCCCGGCATGGCGTGCCGCGACCCGTTCCTGATGCGCGACCCTGCCGCCCCGGAGCAGTGGCTTCTGTACTACACCGCCTCGCCCGCCGACGACACCCTCGCCACCGTCGTCGGCGTCGCGCGCAGCGCCACCGGCCAGCTCGACGCGTGGGAGGACGAGAAGCCGCTCTGGATCACGCATCGCTCGCTCACCTTCAACCCGATCACCGAGTCGCCGCACCTGTTCGAGCACGACGGCCGCTGGCTCCTGTTCATCACCACGAGCTCCGGCCAGCCGCTCACGTTCTACGAGAGCGCGAACCCGCTCGGCGATCCCGCGGAGTGGACCTACCGCGGACGCCTGCGGAACATGCTCGGCTGGGACACGTCGTCGTGGGCGGCGTCCGAGGTGCTGCGCGACGGCGAGCACGACCTGTTCGCGTTCACGGACATCACGCGCATCGAGATCCGGCGCATCGTCTGGCAGGGCCCGTCCACGTTCACGCTCGACCAGCCCTCGGCGTTCCACATGGTCGGCATGAGCTGGACGCGCCCGACCGCCCGCGAGAACCAGTTCGTGGGTCTCCGGCTCGCGAGCGCGAACGGCTACGCGATGGACCGCTCGCTCGTGGCCTGGGTGCGGGACGCGGCGGGCGGCGAGACGGCCGCGCCGCTCGACAGCCTCGGGCTTCCGGCGCGGCCCGGGCTCGGGGCGGACACGGTCGTGGTGCCGTGGTTCGCCCGGCGCTGGCCCGGCTCGCTCGGCCCGGACGAGGCGATGGTCGTCCGCGTGGCGATGGACGACGGCACCGCCTCGACGCCGTGGCTCCGCGTCGTGCCCAACCCGGTGCGGCGCCTGGACGGCGGCTGGCCGTCCGGCACGGAGAGCGACACCGCGCACATGCAGCCGGAGCCACCCACGTTCACGCCCCTGCCCGAGGACAGCTTGCCCGAGCCGCTCGCGCGGGCCCCGGACCCGGCCGGAGCCACGGGCGGGGCCTCGCTCCGCGTCCTCGAAGGCACGCCGCTCGGCGGCGGGCCGGCGATCGCGATCGCGCTCGTGGAGGCGGGCGAGGTGCGCGTCGAGGTCTACGACCTGCAGGGGCGCCGGGTCGCCCGGCTCGCCGAGCGGAGGCTCGCCGCCGGGACCCACGTGCTGTCGTGGGACGGCCGGGACGCGAACGGCGCTCCCGCCCGGCGGGGGCTCTACTTCGTGCGGGCGGTCACGCCCGCGGGCGTGGCGACGGCGCGGCTGCTGCTGAGGCCGTGACGCCCGGGCCGGCGCGGCCGGCCCCGATCAGGCGCCGAGGCGCTCGGGATTGAGCCCGGCCAGGTCCTCGGGGACGAAGCGGCCGTCCTTGCGCACGAGCTCGCCGTCGAACCACACCTCGCCGCCGCCGAAGTCCGGGCGCTGGATCAGGACCAGGTCCCAGTGGATGCGCGAGCGGTTGCCGTTGTCGGTGGTCTGGTAGCACTGCCCGGGCGTGAAGTGCAGCGAGCCGGCGATCTTCTCGTCGAACAGCGTGTCCTTCATGGGCTGGAGAACGTGCGGGTTGAAGCCGAGCGAGAACTCGCCGACGTGGCGCGCGCCCTCGTCGGTGTCGAGCAGCTGGTCCAGCTTGTCCTGCGGCGTCCCGGTCGCTCGCACGATGCGGCCGGCCTCGAACGTGAAGCTCACGCGGTCGTAGCTCGTGCCGAGGTACACCGACGGCGTGTTGTAGGCGATCACGCCCTCGACCGAGTCGCGCACCGGGGCGGTGAAGCATTCGCCGTCCGGGATGTTGCGCTCGCCGAAGCACGGCACCACGCCGATGCCCCGGATGCTGAAGCGCAGGTCGGTGCCGGGGCCCCTGACGTGCACGCGGTCCGTGCGCCGCATGCGCTCGACGAGCGGCTGCATGGCGTCGCGCATGCGGGCGTAGTCCACCGTGCAGACGCGGAAGTAGAAGTCCTCGAACGCCTCGGTGCTCAGGTTGGCGAGCTGGGCCATGGCGGCGTTCGGGTAGCGCAGGACGACCCAGCGCGTGTGGTTGACGCGGTAGTCGAGGTGCACCGGCTTGGCGACGATCTGCTGGTACAGGCTCATGCGGTCGGTGGGGACGTCGGCCAGCTCGTTGACGTTGCGCGAGGCCCGGATGCCCACGTAGGCCTGGACCTGGCGCATCTGCTGCAGCTCGACCTCGGCCTGGACCTTGAGCTGCGCCTCGGTGGCGCGCAGGAGCTGGGCGCGCAGCACCGCGTTGTCGCGGAGCGAGACCACGGGTATCGCGCCCGCGGCCTGCGTCTCCTCGACGAGGTCGAGCACGACCCCGTCGGCGAGGTCGAAGGACTCGATCAGCACCGCCTCGCCCGGGCGGAGGCGGCAGGAGTGGTTCACGATCAGCCGGGCCAGCTCGCGGGTGCGCACGTCGCGCATGGGGCCTCCAGGGGGGTGAACGGCGGCGCGCGAGGTTAGCACAGCGCCGCCGCGCGCCCGCGCGCGCCGCCCTGCCGGGGCCGTCCGCGCGCGCGCGCGGCGCGTGTGAATCCTTCGTCAGGCGCGCCCCGGGTGGGTGGACCCTCGCCGGAACGCGCCCCTATACTGCCTCCCACCTTCACGCTCCGTTCGAGACCGGCCGTGGGTTCCGGCCCGAGAGAGGATCACCGCATGGCGGATTGGGACGTCATCGCCAAGCAGCGCATCACCGAGGACTGGGGCACGCTGCGCGCGGCCTACCTGCCGCTCAACCAGGCCATGCGCCGCACGATCGAGTTCCTCGACAAGGGCGAGGGGACGTTCGACGAGCTGCTCGCCGTGTCGCGCGAGCGCGTCGAGGGCTCGCTCCACAACCTGGCCGCGCTCACGAACCGGCGCTCGCCGTGGGTCCGGCTCGAGGCCATCCGCAACCTGCGGGTGCTCGCCACCGGCATGCGTGGCGCCGCCTCGGACGATCCGCGCGCGCTGCTCCGCTACCTGTTCGCGGTGAGCGAGCTGCTCGGCAACGTGTGGCGCGACGCGCCCACCGAAGCGCGGGTGGCGCAGAACCTGGTGGTCCGCGGCGAGCTCGACTTCTGGTTCGGCTGCGACTGCTGCGCCGTGGGCACGCTCGCGCCCGCCGCGCCCGACGACCCGCCCGACCTGCTCAAGGGCCGCGAGGTCACGCTCGTCTGGGAGGTGGACGCCCTGTTCGCGTGGACGCTCGACGAGTTCGAGGACTACCTCGCCAGCGAGCGGTATGCGCTGCCGACGACCTCCCGCGTGGCGGCCGTCGAGGATCTCGGCCTGCCCGTGGTGGACATCCCGGGCGAGGCGCTGCGCCGTGGCCGCGACTGGTTCGGGGCGCAGGGGGGCGGGTTGTACGGCGCGCTCGACCTGCGCCACCTCGAGCTGACCTGAGTGGACGAGTGGACGGTCACTCGATCCGGACCGGAACGTACACCCGGGGTCCAGGCCGCCGCCCCGGGCGACTTGTCCCAGGTTGACCCAGGGCCGCGAGCGACCCGACCCGCGGCCCCTTTCCCAGAGGAGGACGTCTCCATGAAGCGCCTGATCGCGTTCGCCGTCGCCGCATCGCTCGCCATCGCCGTCGCCGCCGCGTTCGCCGGCGACGAGCACGCCGGCCACAAGCACGGGACCGCCACGGCCGCCGCCCAGAAGGCCGCGCCCGCCGCGGCCAAGACCGGCTCGTGGACCGGCGAGATCCTGGACGCCGGCTGCTACCTGGGCAAGGGCGCCATGGGCCCGAAGCACGCCGAGTGCGCGCTCAAGTGCGCGGCGAACGGCATGCCGCTCATGCTGCTCACCAAGGAGGGGCGGGCCATCCTGCTCACCCCGAACCACGACAATCCCGACGCCTACGAGCAGGTGAAGCAGCTCGCCGGTTCGATGGCGGTGATCTCGGGCAGCCTGAGCGAGCGCGGCGGCGTGCGCGGCATCGACGTGACCGGCGCGAAGGCGGCGGCGGCCACGAACTGAAGGGTCCAGGAGGGCGCGCGGGGCGTCCGCCCCGCGCGCCCGCCGTTTCCCCCCGCGATGCGGCGGAGCGTCCTGGTCAGCGGCGTGCTCGCCGCGGGACTCGCGGGCTGGGCCGCGTGGACCTGGCTCACATGGCCGCGCCTCCCGGCGGCCGAGCGCGGGCGGAGGCTCGCCGAGGCCCACGGCTGCTTCGCCTGCCACGGTCCCGGCGGCCGCCACGGGGCCGCGAACCCGGGGCGCCGCGATCGCACGGTGCCCACGTTCGCCGGCGACCTCATGATGTACGCGCACGACGCCGCCGACGTGCGCGAGTGGATCCTCGAGGGGTCCATCGCCCGCCGGCGCGAGAGCGCGACGTGGCGCGCACAGCGCGACGCGGGCGCGCTCCGGATGCCCGCCTACCGCGGCGCGCTGTCGCGCCGGCAGGTGGACGACCTGGTCGCCTACGTGATGCTCGTGTCCTCGAGCCCGGAGCCCGCCGACTCGTTGGCCCGCGCGGGGCGCGACCGCGCCGTGGCGCTCGGCTGCGTGGGCTGCCACGGGCCCGGCGGCCGGCTCTCGCCGCCGAACCCCGGCTCGCTCAAGGGCTACGTGCCGTCCTGGGACGGCGCCGACTTCGCGGAGCTCGTGCGGGACGAGTCGGAGTTCCGGCAGTGGGTGCGCCACGGCGTCTCCGACCGCCTTCGGGACGACCCGCTCGCGCGCCGCTTCCTCGAGCGCGCGCGTCTCGAGATGCCCGCCTACGAGCGCCACCTGGCGCCCGGCGACCTCGAGGCGCTGTGGGCGTACGTGCTCTGGGTGCGGAGCGCCGACGCCGCGCCCGACTCCGCGGCCGTCACGTCGCACTGAAGGCGGGAGCGCGGCGGCCGCGCCATCCGCATTTGCGGACGTCCGGCGTCCCGTTCTAGTGTGTCCCGCCGCGCGTCATGGGGACGCGCTCGCGACCACGGGAGAAGCATGACCGCGTACAAGCACCGCCTGCGCCGCCGCCGCGCCAAGCAGGCCGCGCGCAAGAAGGCCGAGAAGGCGCGCGCCGCGAAGAAGCGCCGCCGCTAGTCGGGGCCCGGGGCGCCGCCGGTTCGAACGAACGCCCGCCGCGAGGCGGGCGTTGGCGCGTCCGGCCCGTCGCCCGGGTCAGTCGCTGCCGGTGGGCCGCTCGGGGACGGCCCCGCGCGGCGGGCGAGGCAGGAACGCGCTCGGCCGCCGCCCGCCCGGATCGGGCAGCGGCGTGACCGTGCCGCCCGGCCGGCGCTCGGCCCGGCTCGCGGGTCCGTCGCCCTGTGGCTGCGACGCGAGCACGCGCTGCGCCAGCACCTCGGCGGCGGGCCCGGCCTTGATCTCCACGGTCGCCGCAGTGATCACGAAGATGCGCTGATTGTTGCCGTCCGCGTCGGCGGGGAACAGGAAGAATCCCTCGCGGTCGGGCGTCCAGGACAGCGTGTAGCCGCAGATGAACTCTCCGTCGCGAAAGCGCACCGCGATCTTCTTGCCCTGCTGGGTCTCGGCCGGCCCGGCCACGAACCCGCGCACGTCCTGGCGCTTGCCGTCGCCCTCGAGCGACTTCACGAAGAACAGCGCCTTCAGCTGCTTGAAGCGCAGCTCGACGGCGTTCGCGTCGTCGCCCGGGGCGTGCACGTGGAAGATGCCCCGGTTGGGCGAGAAGTCCTGGGTGACGCCCTTCAGCACGCGGCCGTCCGCGTAACGCGCGACGACGAGGTTCGAGATCTCCACGATCGGCTCCAGGGGGAGGGACTCGGCGCCGGCGGGGTTCGTCCCGGGCGCCCGAGGGCGTTTTCGGCGGCGGGGGAGGCCGGCTTGAGGCCTTCGCCAGCCGTTGAAGCCGGTTGCGGAAGCCCATGGGTTGTGCGAGTTTGCGTCACCTCCCGAGTCCACCGGAAGCGAAAGGAGCCACGCATGAATGGCAGGGCCATCGGTCTCGCCGTCCTCCTCGGTCTCGCCGCGGCCGGCTGTAACGAGGCCGCGCAGCAGAGCGGCACGGCGTCCTCGAAGTCCTCGGGCACGACCACCGGCGCCGTCACCACCCCCGCGCCCGAAGGCTCGGGCGGCAAGATGCACAAGCTCGCGAGCGGCCTCCAGTACGAGGACGTCGTGGTCGGGAGCGGGAAGATGGCCGAGCCCGGGATGAACGTCTCCGTGCACTACACGGGCTGGCTCACCGACGGTACCAAGTTCGACAGCAGCGTGGACCGGTCGCAGCCGTTCCGGTTCCAGCTCGGGGCGGGCCAGGTGATCCAGGGCTGGGACGAGGGCGTGAAGGGCATGCGCATCGGCGGCAAGCGCAAGCTCACGATCCCTCCGGACCTGGGCTACGGGGCCCGCGGCGCGGGCGGCGTGATCCCGCCGAACGCGACGCTCGTCTTCGACGTCGAGCTGCTCGACGTGCAGTGAGCCGTCCGGCTCGCCGGCCCGCGGCGCGGGGAGCCCGCGCCACGGCCGGCCCGGCCGCGTGATGCCCCCGCGCACGGCGGGAGAGGAGGCGGTCGCGTTCGTGCGCGAGGCACTCGCGATCGCGCCGGACCGAGTGCGCGAGACCGCGAACGGATTCGCCTGGTGGCCGCATGCGCTGGCGCAGCGGATCGAGGCCGGTCGCTCGCGCGCGGATGGCGCCTGCCGGGCGAGCGCCGAGACGCTGCTGCTCGTCGGGGTCACGGGTCGCGCGAGCGAGCTGGCGGCGATCGCGGCCCGGAACGCGCGCGAGCCCGGCGGCTCGGCGCTCCGCTGGGATTCCGAGCGGGGCGCGCTCTCGCTGCGCGCCGCGGTCGTGGCGCGGCCGGGGGACGATGGCGCGGCCGCCCGGCGGCTCGCGCACGCGGCGCTCCTCCAGGCGGGCGCGGCGCTCCGCCTGGCCGACGAGCTGGCGGTCGAGATCCCGGGCGCCATGCCGGCCGGGGAGCCGGACTCGCCCGGGGCGGACCGGGCGTCGGCCGAGCAGGCCCACGCGTGGCGCGTATACGCGCGCGAGGGCGGGCGCGCCGCCGAGGGCCTCGTGGCGAAGGTGTCCGCGCTCGCGTCGCTCTCGCCGGCGCCGTGGTCGCGCGCGAGCGCCGCGCCGCACGGCCTCGACGCCGAGATCGAGTGCGCGCCGCGGGGAGTCGGTCCCGCCGGGCGTGCGCTCCTGCGCGTGAGCGCGCGGCAGCCACACCCGCGGCTCGGCGCGGGACTGCTCGCGGTGCTGGTGCTACCCGCGGAGGCCGAGCCGGTCGCGGAGCGCGCCGCCGCGACGGCCGCGCTCCTCAACGACGCCGAGAGCCGCGAGTGGACGGGGTTGGACCAGCTCGGCGGCTGGTGCGTGCACGGCACCGCCGGGCTCGCGCACGCCGCGTTCACGCCGGCCCTCGCCGTCGAGCCCGGCTCGCTCGAGTTCGCCTGCGCCGAGGCGGCCGCACGCGCGCGCTGGGCGGTGGCGTTCCTCGCCGCGCTGGCGCCTCTCCGCGCGAGCGCCGCGGGGCCGGGGGCCGGCCCGGCCCGGCCGGCAGCGCCGGGGAACGGCGGGGGCGCGCCCGTCGGCTGAGGCCCCCGGCCCTGCGTCGCGGGCGCGGCCCCGTGTGCTAGCGTCCCCGCGCTCCGTCGCCCACGATCCCGAACCCGCCCGCCGCGCGATCTGCCGTTCGCGCGAGGAGACGCCCATGCGCCGCCCGTCCCGGCCCGGCCGCACGTTCGGCCACGCCGCCCTGTCCGTCCCGCTCGCCTGCCTGCTGCTCCTGCCCCTCGCCTCCGCGCTCGCCGCCCAGGCGAAGCCCGAGACGGTGGCGCTCACCGAGAAGATGCTCAAGAAGCTCGAGTGGCGCTCGATCGGCCCCGCGGCCATGGGCGGCCGCATCTCGGACATCGCCGTGGTGGAGTCGAACCCGGCGCACGTCTGGATCGCCGCCGCGACCGGCGGAGTGTGGAAGACCACGAACCTGGGCACCACCTGGTCGCCCATGTTCGACAAGGAGGCCGTGTCGAGTACCGGCGCCATCGCCGTGTTCCAGCCGAAGCCCGAGATCGTGTGGGTCGGCACCGGCGAGGCCAACAGCCGCAACTCCTCCGGCTGGGGCCGCGGGGTCTATCGCTCGGACGACGGGGGCGGCTCGTGGCGCCTCATGGGCCTCGAGGCCACGTCCGCGATCGCGCGCGTGCTCACACACCCCAGCGACAGCCTCACCGTCTACGTCGCGGCGCTCGGCCGGCTGTGGGGTGCGAACCCCGAGCGCGGGGTGTTCAAGACCCGGGACGGCGGCCGGACCTGGTCGCACGTGCTCAAGCTGGACGCGCGCACCGGCTGCGTGGACCTGGCCATGGACCCGCGCGACCCCGAGCGGCTGTACGCCGCCATGTACGCCCGGCGGCGCACGCCGTGGTCCTACTCGGGCGTGTCCGGGACCGGCGGCATCTTCCGCAGCGACGATGGCGGCCGGACGTGGAAGAAGTGCACCGACGGCCTCCCGGGCCGCACCGGGCGCATCGGGCTCTCGGTCTACGCCAGGAACCCGGACGTGGTGTACGCGGTGGTCGAGTCCGACGAGGGCGGCCGGCTCGATGAATTCGAGGAGACGAGCCGCGCCGGAGGCGTGTTCCGGAGCGACGACCGCGGCGCGCACTGGACGCGCGTGAGCCCGTTCTCGCCGCGGCCGTTCTACTTCAGCCAGATCCGCGTGCAGCCGGACGACAGCACGCGCGTCTACCTGCTCGGCACCGACCTCTACGTCTCGGACGACGGCGGCGTCACGTTCCGGGCGCGCGGCGGGCGCGCGGTGCACCCGGACTGCCACGCGCTGTGGATCGAGCCCGTGAAGGGCCGCCGGCTCGTGCTCGGCACCGACGGCGGCGTCAACCTGAGCTTCGACCGCGCCGCGACCTGGTCGTTCGTGGACAACCTCCCGCTCGGCCAGTTCTACAACGTGACCACGAACATGCGCGAGCCCCATTACGACGTCTTCGGCGGGCTGCAGGACAACCAGACGTGGGGCGGGCCGTCGCGCACGCGGCTGGGCATCGAGAACTGGCTCGACGACTCGCGCGAAGGTCACGGGATCCTGAACGAGCACTGGTTCGTGCTCGGCGGCGGCGACGGCTTCCACGTCGCGGCCGACCCCACCGACCCGGACATCGTCTGGTACGAGTCGCAGGGCGGGTACCTGCTGCGCCAGGACCTGAAGAGCGGGCGCGAGCGCCTGTGCCGCCCGTCGCCCGGCGAGGGCGAGCCCGTCTTCCGGTTCAACTGGAACACGCCGTTCCAGCTCTCGCCGCACGACCCGAGCGTGCTGTGGATGGGCGGGCAGTACGTGTTCCGGCTCTACGAGCGGGGCGACAGGTGGGAGCGGGTGAGCCCGGACCTGACCACGGCCGACCCGGCGAAGTTGGCGAGCGCCGGTTCGGGCGCCGAGCAGCACTGCACGATCACCACGCTCGCCGAGTCCCCGGCGAAGGCCGGGGTGCTGTGGGCGGGCACGGACGACGGCAAGCTGTGGGTCTCGCCCGACGGCGGGAGGAGTTGGCGCGACCTGACCGCGAACGTGCGGGGCGTGCCGAAGGGAACGTACGTCTCGCGCGTGGATCCCTCGCCGCTCGACGCCGACGTGGCCTACGTCTCGTACGACGGCCACCGCACCGACGACGTCCGCCCGTACGTCTTCGTGACCCGCGACCAGGGACGGAGCTGGCGCTCGATCTCGGCGGGACTGCCCGCGAACTCCCCGGTCAAGGTGGTGCGCGCGGGCCTGCGCAACCCGGACCTCGTCTACGTGGGCACCGAGACCGCGATGCACGTGAGCCTCGATCGCGGCGCACGCTGGATAAGGCTCATGCACGGGCTGCCGACCGTGGCGGTGGACGACATCCACACGCAGCCTCGCGACCTGGACCTCGTGATCGGCACGCACGGCCGGAGCGTCTACGTTCTGGACGGCGTCCACGCGCTCGAGCAGTGGACGCCCCGGGCGCTCACCGACACGCTCACCGCGTTCGCGCCGCGCCCGGCGTGGGCGTGGCAACGGCGGCCGATCGGCGGGCACTTCGGCTCGGACGAGTTCACCGCGAAGAACCCGCCGTTCGGGGCGTGGTTCGACTACTTCCTGCCGCGCGAGGTGGAGGGCGGCGTGTCCCTGACGGTGGAGGACTCGACGGGGAAGGCGGTGCGCACGCTCCAGGGCCCGGGCGAGCCCGGCTTCCACCGCGTGGTGTGGGACCTGGTGCCGGGCGATCCCAAGCTCCGCATCCGCCGCACCGAGCTGAGCGGGCAGCCATCGCTCGCACGGCCCGGACGCTACCGCGTGCGCCTGCGCGCCGGGAGCGCCGCGCCTCGCGAGCATCCGTTCGAGGTCCGCGCGATCCCGGGCACCCATTTGAGCGAGTTGTGATCGAACGCGCGTATCTCGTTGTGGTACAGCCGACTCCTGCGTCGTCCCGCACGGTCTGGGGAGTTCGACGAGGGCCTCGCGCCGCCCCCCCGCAGGCCGCGAGAGAGCCCGCCCCCGGTACGTGCGAAGTCCATGACATTCCCGTTGACCACGCCCGGCGCGGGCCTCATGCTGCTCGCCGTCGGAGCCGGGTTCCGGATTCGCTTGAGGCAGCGTTCCAGCCGCAGGTCCTTCGAGACCGCGGCTGTTTTCGTTGCGAGGGCGGCCGCTCCCGAACCGGCAACTGTTCGCGTGCTCCGTGGTGGCTCATGGGAGCGCAGTCGTGACGGGGGTGCTTCCCCCGCGGCCGGAAGGAGTCCGCAGTGGCGACGGGTACCGTGAAGTGGTTCAACGATGCGAAGGGCTTCGGCTTCATCTCGCAGGAAGGTGGCGAGGACGTGTTCGTGCACTTCTCCGCCATCCAGGGAGAGGGCTTCAAGACCCTCGCCGAAGGCGAGCGCGTCGAGTTCGAGATCGTGAAGGGGCCGAAGGGGCTGCAGGCCAGCAACGTCCGCAAAGGCTGAGGTCGAATCGGCTCCATCCGCATAGCGGTGAGTCCAGCGAAGGGCGGCGTGGCCACGCCGCCCTTCGTGTTCCCGTCCGGAGCGCGCGGCGTCAGCCGCGCGCGCGGCCCGGTCCGGCGAGTCCCGCCAGCACCGCGCCGAGGACGACGAGCGAGCCGAGCACCGCCGTGGCCGCGGGCCGCTCACCGCGGACCAGCGCGCCCAGCACGAGCGCGACGACCGGGGTGATGACGGCGATGAAGCTCGTGCGCGTCACGGGCCAGCGCTGGAGCAGCCACGCGAACGTGCTGAACGCGCCGATCGAGCCGACCACGACCAGATAGCCGATCGGGATCCACGACGCTCCGCGCGGGATCTCCTGCGGCTCGCCGAGCGCCCGGCTCGCGGCCAGGCAGATCGCGGCGCCGACCGCGTGCGCGATGGCGTTCATCGCGAACGGGTGCGCTCCCGGCGAGCGCTTGAGCAGCACGCCTGCGAGCCCCGCCGTGGCCGCGGCGAGCCACACCGCCAGCAGCCGCGACGGCTCGAACGAGCCGGCGAGGCTGGCCGAGAACAGGAGCGCGACGCCGCCGACCGAGACGAGCGCGGCGACCAGGACGCGCGGCCGGAGAGGCTCGAGCCCCGCCGCTCGCGCGAACAGGGACGTGAGCAGCGGGATGGTCGCGAACAGCACCGCCGCCAGGCCGCTCGGGACGCGCTGCTCGCCCCAGTAGAGGAGCGGCAGGCTCACGCCGAAGTCCACGACCCCGAACCACAGCGCCGCCGCGAACTGCGGGCCGCGCGGCCATGGCGCTCGCACGAGCCAGGCGACGGCGGCGAACAGCGGGGCCGCGAGCGCGAGCCGGATCGCGGCGGCCCAGACCGGCGGCACGGTGTCGTTTCCGATGCGGATGAACAGGAACGTGCTGCCCCAGACCGCGCAGCAGAACGCGAACGCCAGCCACGGGGCCGCGCCGCGCGCGCGGGCCGCGCCGGTCACCTCGGGGCGTCCGCCGGACCCAGCTCGCGGGCGATCCGCTCGCCGGCTTCGTCCCGCAACCGGTAGCGCGAGCCGTCCGACTCGCGCGACATGAAGCCCCAGTCCACGAGGCAGCGGCGCAGGAGCGCCCAGTCGGCGAACGTGTGACCGTCCATGACCAGACCGTTCACCTCGAGTTCGGTGTACTGGCGGCCGGGCTCGAACCGGCGGGCGATGAGCGCCACGGCCATGCGCTGCACCTTGTGCCGCGCGGGCCACTGGCGGAGCCGCCCCTCGTCGTCGAGGAACGGGCGGATCTCGCGCGGGAGCGGGGCGGTGACCATGCAGGCACCCTAGCGCATCGCCGGCGCGTCGGGGTAGCCTCGGGCCGGCACACCCGCCCGAGACGCCCGCCCGCCGCGCCCCCCGGAGGCTCCATGCGCGAAGAGGATCTGCTGCGGTTCCGCTGGATCGCCGACCCCCGCATCTCGCCCGACGGCGCCCGCGTCGCGTTCACGCTCGTGCGCGTGGACGCCGACGAGGACGAGTACCGCACCGACCTGTGGCTCGCGGAGGTGCCCGCGCCGGGCGCCGAGCCCCCGCCGCCGCGCGCGCTCACGTTCGACGGCCGCTCGTCGCAGCCGCGCTGGTCGCCGGACGGGACGCGGCTCGCGTTCGTGCGCCGCGCCGATGGGACGAAGGTCACCCAGGTGCACGTGCTGCCGCTCGCCGGCGGCGAAGCTCGCGCCGTGACCAGCCTGCTCAAGGGCGCGAACTCGCCGGCCTGGTCGCCGGACGGGACGCGGCTCGCGTTCCTCTCGGGGCACGACCCGGCGCGCGACACCGCGGACCGGAAGCCGCCGAAGCACGAACCGGGCCGCATCGTCACGCGCGCCGAGTTCCGCTGGAACGACGAGGGCTTCACGGACTGGGAGCACCTGGACCACGTCTGGGTGGTGGGCGCGGAGGGCGGCGAGCCGAAGCGGCTCACGAAGGGCGATCGGTTCAAGGAGTCCTCGCCCGTGTGGAGCCGCGACGGCCGGCACGTGCTGTTCGCCACCGACCGCCGCGAGGCGCCCTGGTTCGCGATCCCCGCCGAGGACTCGGACGTGCGCGCCGTGCCCGCCGACCTCGCCGAGCCCACGGACGGCGACGGCATGATCGTGGTGGCGGACATCGCCGGGCCGATCCAGGCGTTCGCGCTCGGCGCCGACGGCCGCCTCGCCGCCGTGGGCGGCATCCGCGACGCGAAGCCCAACACCTACGAGGCCGAGGACCTGCTCCTGTTCGAGGGGCCGTGGCCCCGGACCCGGACGCGCGTGCTCACCGAAGGGCACGACCTGCACGTGGGCGAGGGCATCAACTCCGACCAGCATCCCCCGCGCGGGGGCGGGGCGCTGCCGCTCGGCTTCACCGCCGGTGGACAGGGCATCGTGTTCGCGCACGCCCGGCGAGGCTCGTGCCACCTGTCGCTGTGCGATCTCGCGACCGGCCGGATCGAGGACCTGACCGGGGCCGGCCAGGAGGTGATCGCCGGCTCGGTCTCGGAGGACGGCCGCCGCGTGGCGCTGACGCTGGGTTCGCACGGGACGCCGGGCGACCTGCACGTCTACGACCTCGAGCGCCGCACGCTCACCCGGCTGTGGGACGCGAATCAGGATTGGCGCGGCGAGTGGGGACTGGGCGACGTGGAGGAGATCGAGGTGCCGTCGTTCGACGGCACCCGCATCCAGGCCTGGGTCGTGAAGCCGCCGGACTTCGACCCGAAGCGGAAGCACCCGATGATCCTCGAGATCCACGGCGGGCCGCACACCGCGTACGGCGCCGGGTTCTTCCACGAGTTCCGGGTCCTCGCCGCCGCCGGCTACGTGGTGCTCTACACGAACCCGCGCGGCAGCACGAGCTACGGCCAGAAGTTCGCCGACTGCATCCAGTACCGGATGCCGCTCGACGACTACCGCGACGTGATGGCGTGCGTGGACTTCGTGGTCGCGAGGGGCTACGTGGACGAGTCGCGCCTGGGCGTCACGGGCGGGAGCTACGGCGGGCTCATGACGAACTGGATCGTGACGCACACCGACCGCTTCGCCGCGGCGGTTACCCAGCGCTGCGTGTCGGACTGGGCGGGCATGTGGTGGTCCAGCGACTTCGCCATGTTCCAGCCGTACTGGTTCCGCGGGGCGCCGTGGGAGCACGCGAAGGACTTCGCCGAGCTCTCGCCAGTGACGATGGTCGAGCGCGTGAACACACCGCTCATGGTGATCCACTCCGAGGAGGACTGGCGTACGCCGATCGGGCAGGGGGAGGTGATGTTCCGCGCGCTCCTCTACCAGCGAAAGCCGGTGGTGATGGTGCGGTTCCCGGGCGAGAACCACGAGCTGTCGCGCTCGGGTGTGCCCTCGCGGCGGGTCCAGAACCAGCGGCACATCCGGCGCTGGTTCGACCACTGGCTGCAGGGCAAGCCGGCGCCGGAGTACGGCGTGCCGGAGGCGACGGCGGCTCCCGTGCCCGTCCGCTAGTCCGGTCTAGGGCCGCCGGGCGAGGCCCGCGATCCAGGCGCCGAGCGTGTCGCGCTCGGCGTCGGTCATGCCGGTGAGGTTGCCGAGCGGCATCGTGCGGGTGTCCACGGCGCGCACGCGCACGCGCTCCAGCAGCCCGCGCAAGCGCTCCGGGGTGTCGAGCTTCACGCCGCTCGGGGGCTCGGGGAACGACGGGTTCGACGGGCGCTCGGCGTGGCAGCTCGCGCAGCGGCGCTCGACGATGGCGAACGCCTGGCCTTCGGGCACCTCCAGGTCGAGCGCCGGCGCTGCCCCGCCCGCGGCCGTTCCGGGGCGGGCCGTCAGCACGATGGCGGCCACGAGCGCGGTACTACCGGCCACCACGATCCGCCAGTCGCTCCTCGAGCGCGCGTTCATCACGTACTTGAGTGCCACGCCCGCGCCGGCGACGAGCAGCAGCACGAGCCACGCCTGCGGGTGGCCGTAGCCCGAGGGGAAGTGCTGGCTCAGCATCAGGAACAGCACCGGCAGGGTGAGGTAGTGGTTGTGCGTGGAGCGCGCCTTGGCGAGCGCGCCCGGCCGGGTGTCCACCGGCTCGCCGGCGCGGGTCTGCGCGAGCATCCGCCGCTGGCCGGGGATGATCACGTGCGCCACGTTCGCGGTCATGATCGTGGCGAGCATGGCGCCGGTGAGGAGCCATGCCGCGCGCGCGCCGAACAGGCTCGTGAGCCCGAGCACGGCGCCGGCGAGCGCCGCGGTGAGGACGGCGCCCAGGAGCCACGGGCGCCGCGCCAGCGGCGAGCGGCAGGCGAGGTCGTACACCACCCAGCCCGCGAGCAGCGCGCCGAACGAGGCCGCCGCGGCCCAGCCGTGCGAGAGGCGCGAGCCGCTCTCCACCAGCATCGCGCGGTCGCCGAGCCAGTAGACGACCGCCAGCAGGAACACGCCCGAGAGCCAGGTCGTGTAGGACTGCCACTTGAACCAGTGGAGCCGCGGCGGCAGTTCCCCGGGGGCGAGCGAGCGCCGCTTCACGACCTCGTAAAAGCCGCCGCTGTGCACCATCCACAGCTCGCCGACGACCGCGCCCTCGCGCGGATTGCGCGGCGGCTCGAGGCTCGCGTCCATCCACATGAACAGGAACGAGTCCCCGATCCACAGGATGGCGGCGAGCACGTGCACCCAGCGCGCAATCGCGCCGAGCCATTCGAGCGCCAGGGGCGGGAGTTCCACCGGATGCGCCGCGGCGGACTACGACTCCGGAGGAGTGACCGCTTCCTGGCCGGCGAGAGGCGGCATGGGCTCGGAGCACGACTCGTGGCGCCCCCCGGCCTCGGCGCGCAGGCGACGGCCCCAGTTGCTGTGGCGCCGCGCCACCTGCTTCGCGGCGGGCTCGGTGGGCCGGGGCGGGTGGGGGTCCGCCAGCACGAGCGTGCCGAGCCACAGATCCCAGAGCGGCAGCACCACGTTGAAGTTCTTCCCCATGTAGATGTGGTGCAGCTGGTGATGCTGCTTCAGGAATCGGAACGCGCGCGTACGCTCGATCCAGCCGATGCTCGGCTTGTGCATGAGGAAGTGGAACCCCTCGTACGCGAAGTAGTAGAGGAGCATGGTGCCCGCCATGGTGCACAACGCCGGCACCCAGGGCAGCCCGCTGTCGCGCTGCCACCAGGCCATGAGCGCCCACGGGATCAGGTTGATCCCGATCAGCACCGGGCCCGCCCACCACTGGAACGTGAGCGCCTCCTCCTGCTCCTTCTCCGTCACGTGGAACGTGTCCTCGTGCTTGCAGAGCTGGTGGTGCACCAGCGTGTGCGCCGTGAACATCTGCGGGGGCAGCCACGGCCGGTGCAGCCAGTAGCGATGGTAGATCCACTCGAACAGGCTGGTCTGGACCACGGTCGCGACCACGGCGGCGGGGATGAACACGTACAGGAGGTTCACGGGGAGCCCTTCGGCGCGGAGGTGCGCCGGGTCCCCCTCGCGCCCGGGAGGTCCCGCCCCATGCGCGTCACGCGCATGGGCGGCGTGAGCCTATCACGCCGGCCGTCACCCGGATACATCGGCACACGCGCGGCCGGGCGCGAGTCGCGCCGGTCCGGCGCGCGGAAGGCGCGCCTTCCGTGCGGCGCGGGCGGTCGGTCAGTTCCGCGGGCGGGCCGCAACTTCGCGCCCGGGACGAGGCGCCGCGACGCGCCGGGGGCGGGCTCAGGCCGTCGGCAACCCCGTCTCCGCGCCCTGCATCTCGGACGAGTGGCCGGGGAAGTAGCGAGCCTTGGGGTCGCACACGAGCTTCGCGCCGCAAACGGCCATGGCCGCTTCGCCGAAGCCGGTCGCGATCAGCTTGAGTTTGCCGGGATAGGACACGAGGTCGCCCGCGGCGAACACACCGGGCAGGTTCGTCTCCATCTTCTGGCTCACCTCGAGCGAGTTCCCCTTGATCGTGAGCCCCCAGGTCTTGATCGGGCCCAGGTTCGCCACGAACCCGAAGTTCACCACGACGTCGTCCACCTCGAGCGTGGTCTCCGTCTGGTCGCGGTTGTCGAAGATGACCGCCCGCTCGATCCGGTCGGCGCCCTCCAGCGTGCGCAGCTCGTGGAACGGCACCACCCGGCAGCGCGAGGCGTGCAGCTTCTGGACGCTGTCCTCGTGCGCGCGGAACTGGTCGCGGCGGTGGATGAGCGTGAGCTCCGAGGCGAGCGCCTCAAGGTGGAGCGCCCAGTCCACGGCGGTGTCGCCGCCCCCCAGCAGCAGCACCCGTCGGCCGCGGAAGGCCTCTAGCCCGGGCAGCACGTAGTGAAGTCCGCGCCCCTCGAACCGGGCGAGCGAGGCGTCGCCGAGCTTCCTCGGGGCGAACGAGCCGATGCCGGCGGTCAGCATCACGGTCTTCGTCCGGTGCTCGCGGCCGAGGTCCGAGCCCAGCACCCAGCCGCCGTCCACCGCGCGCAGCGTGGTCGCCTGCTCGCCCAGACAGAGCGTCGGCCCGTACTGCTTCGCCTGCTCGACCAGCTGGTCCACGAGGTCGCGCGACTTCACGCGCGGGAAGCCCGCCACATCGTAGATGTACTTGTCCGGGTAGAGCGCCGCGAGCTGGCCGCCCGGCTCGCCGAGGACGTCCAGCAGCTTGACCTTCATCGTGCGCAGGCCGGCGTAGAACGCGGCGAACAGCCCGACCGGGCCGGCGCCCACGATGGTGAGGTCGAACTCGGCGTCGGGAGGAAGGGGCGCGGGCGGCACGGCGCTCGGCTGGCTCATGGGAGGGTGGGCCTCGGGGTGGGAGGGTCGCTACTGGAGTCGGACGAGCTTCAGGGCCACGAGGATCGGCACGACCACCGCCACGATCGCCTCGCCGGCGATGAAGCCCGAGGCGAGCGCGGTGGACGTGCGCTCGCCGCCCTCGGACCGCCGGCGCTGCCAGGCCGCGGCGAGGAGCGCGCCCAGGAACATGGTGACGATCGCGCTCCCGGGCACGAGCATGCCGATGCCGATGCCGGTGGGCGAGGGCGTCCACTTCTTCGCGCGCGTGCCCTCGGACACCGTGAACAGGATGCCCAGGACGACGGCCAGCGCGAGTGCCGGCAGAGCGCCGTCCGGGAGCGCCGAGAGGCCGCGCGAGAGCAGCGTGGCGAAGCCGGCCCACTTCTGGGAGATGGGGGACTGGAGCCCGGTCTCGCCGCCGATCCCGTACGTGTCGCGAACGAGCGGGTAGACGATCGCCACCGTGGCGGCGCCGACCGGCACCGAGAGGAGCTGCATGACGGTCAGGTGGCGGGGCTTGCTGCCCATCATCTCGCCGGTCCGGTAGACCTGCATGAGGCCCTCGGACTCCGAGGCGATGGTCCCGGTGACGCCGCTCGCGACCATGTTGGGCAGCACCTGCCCCGGGGCGAGGACGCCGAACACCGCCTGCATCATGTTGGAGAGCGCGCTGATCGGCCCCCAGTTCGTCTCGCCGAACACGCGCAGGCCCACCAGCATGAGCGGCAGCGACAGCAGGATGGCCGCCACGGTGAGCAGGACCGGCATGCCGAGCTGGTGCTGCACCCACACGACGAGCCCGGAGCAGGCGAGGGAGCCGACCAGCACCCAGCGCATCGGGAAGTCGCCGGCCTCGATCTCGGCGCCCGAGAGGTTGCGGAACGTCTTCACGAGCAGGCGCCAGCGCAACGCCAGCGCGGTGAGCCCGCCCGCGATCAGCATGCCGGTCGCGGGCCACATCACCCACAGCAGCACCTCGCGCCGCAAGAGGTCGGAGATGATGCCGCGCCCGAGCAGCAGCGGCGGCGCGACGAACCACGACAGGATCGCGCCGGCGAGCATGCTGGCGTTGACGCGGAAGCCCACCAGCATGCCCGCGCCGAGCGAAAGCAGGCTCCAGCTCACGCCCATCCCCATCCGCGCGCCGAGGCCGCCGAACGGCAGCAGTTCGGGGATCCGGTACCAGACGTCGCCCAGGAGCCGGGTGTCCGCCCGCAGCCACATGACCAGCGCCGAGAGAAGCGTGCCGAAGCCCATCGCGCGCGTCGCGTCCCGCGAGCCCCTGCCCCGCGCGTCCAGCACCAGGATGGTCTCGCCCGCGGCGATGCCGTCGGGGTAGGGGAGCTTCTCCTCGACCACGAAGTGCCGCCGCATCGGCACCGAGAGCAGCACGCCGAGCAGCCCGGCCGAGGACAGCCACAGGAACGACTGCACCGGCGTGAGCGTGAACGTGAACCCGAGCCCGGGGTCGAGCCGGAGCATGTCGAACGCCGCCATGAGCACGCACAGGAACGCCGTCGAGCCCGCGGCCGTCCCGGCCGACTGGATGATGTTGTTCTCCCAGCGGCTGAAGTCCCGGAACGCGAGCCCCAGGAAGAGGAAGCCCAGGAACGCCGCGACCACGGAGACGTTCGGGCCGAAGCCGAGCTTGAGGACGATGTAGGGGTAGGAGGCGGCGATCACCACCGCCACCACGAGGCCGGTGACGACCGCGCGCGGGGTGAACTCGCGACGGGGTCCGGCGACCGGCGGCGGGGCGAAGGTTTCGGTCGGGGCGGGCATGGGCGCGCAGGCTAGCAATTCGGGCCGGCCGCCGGCCAACGGCGCCGCTTTTCCCTCGACTCGGGCGCCGCTCGCCGCCAAGCTTGTGGGCGTCCGTCGCCCCCGACGCCCGCGCTGCCCGCCGCCCGGCGCGGCCGGCCGTCCGGGCCTCTCGCAGGAGTCCGTCTCATGCGCTTCCTGAGCTTCCTCCGCTGCGTGTCGGCCCCGCTGCTCGCGCTCGCCGTGGCGGGCCCCGCGACCGCGGCCATGCGCGTCTACGGCGCCGTGTTGAACCCGCGCCAGGAGGTCCCCCCGGTCGCGTCCCCGGCGCTCGGCGGCGGGCGGTTCGTGATCGACACGGACGCGAACACGGTGAGCTACTGGATCTCGCTCGGAGCGCTCGGCTCGGCCGAGACCGCCGCCCACATCCATGGCGCCGCGGCCGGCGTGAACGGCGGCGTGCTCCACACGCTGCCCACGGGCAACCCGAAGGTCGGCGTGTGGAACTACGACGAGACGCAGGAGGCCGCGATCCTCGCTGGCCAGACCTACGCCAACGTCCACACGAGCACGAACCCCGGCGGCGAGGTCCGCGGGCAGATCGTCCCGTTCAACGCGCTGCTCGGCGCGAGCCAGGAGAGCCCGCCCGGCGCGAGCACAGGCAGCGGCTGGGCGATCGCGACCGTGGACACGTCGCTCAACCAGATCAGCTACCGCGTGTTCTACGAGGGCCTGACCGGGGCCGTGACCGCCTCGCACTTCCACGGCAACGCGCTGCACGGTACGAACACCGGCGTGAAGCTGACCATCCCGGTCAGCGTCTCGCCCATGACCGGCACGCTCGCCTACAGCGACCTGGACGAGGCCGCGCTCCTGAACGGTCGCTGGTACATCAACCTGCACACTGCCGCGAACCCCGGCGGGGAGATCCGCGGCCAGCTCGTGCCGTGCGTCGTGCCCATGGACGCGCTGCAGGAGGTGGCCTTCAGCCTGGCGCTCTCGAGCGCCGGCTTCGCGCTCGTGTCCGTGGACACAGCGGCGAACGTGCTGAGCCACGACGTGCGCGTGGTGAGCCTCACCGGTCCCGAGAGCGCCTCGCACATCCACGGCTTCGCCGGCCTCGGAGCCGAGGCCGGCGTGCTGCTGACGCTCGGGAGCGGGGCGCAGAAGCTCGGCACCTGGGCGTATGGGGCGGCCAGCGAGGCGGAGGTCCTCGCCGGTCGCGCCTACTTCAACGTGCACACGGCCGCGAACCCCGGCGGGGAGATCCGCGGCCAGATGCTGTTCCTGCCCGGCTTCGAGGCGGTCCTCGGCGTGGGCGGCGAGGAGCCCCGTGTCGGGCCCGGGCTGCTCGCGGCGCCGAATCCCTCGGCCGGGCGCACGGCGCTCACGCTCCGCCTCACGCGCGCAGGCCGGGCCTCGCTCGCGATCGTGGGCGTGGACGGGCGCACGGTGCGCGAGCTCGCCCGGGGCTCGTTCGCGCCCGGGCCGCACGCGTTCGAGTGGGACGGCCGCGACGCCGGCGGCCGCACGGTGGCGCCCGGCGTCTACTTCGCCGTGGCGCGCACGCCGGAGGGCACGCGCACGACGCGGATCGCGCGGCTGCGGTGATCCGCGCCGGCGCGGGCGTCGGGGGCGTGCGGCCGCGCCCGACGGGAACTACGCGCGTTCGCGGAAGCGCAGCCAGCCGCGGCGCGACGCGTGGTCGAGGAGCGTCCCGGCGAGGAGCCCGACGACGTAGCCGTTGGGCAGGCCGATGACGGCCGCGCCCACGAGCAGCGCGACCCAGAGCTGGTCGCGGTCGGCCGCGACGTCCCCCACCAGCGACATGAGCGCGACCGCCTCGAACAGCAGCACGGTCCCGAGGATCGGCAGCGGGAAGAGACGCACGACCGTGGCGAAGCCCGGCGCGAGGAACAGCCCGAGCACGACGTACAGCGCGCCGTAGAGGATGGGGGCGCCCCCCGTCCGGGCGCCGAAGCCGTGGAAGCCGGCGAGCCCGCCGCAGCCGTGGCAGGCGGGCAGGCCCCCGAACGGCGGGCCGACCAGGTTCATGAGCGCGTACGTGAACCCGATGCGGCGCACGCCGACCGCCCGCTCGGGGAAGAGGTCGCGCGTGGCCTGGCTCGTGGCGAGCTCCGTGTTCCCGAGCGAGAGCGCGAGCTGCGGCAGCGCCAGCAGCACCGCGCCGCGCGCGAACTCCTCGGTCGCCGGCCAGGCGAATCGCGGCAGGCGGAGACCCGCGACCTCGCTCCACGCGTGGGAACCGAGGCCCGTGGCGAGGGCGTAGAGGCCGCCGAGCCCGATCACGACGAGCGGCCCGGGCACGCGGTGCTGCCGACGAAGGAGGAGGAGCGTGACGACGGCCAGGCCCGCGACCACGTAGCCGGGCGCGCCGTCGGCGCCCGCGTAGTCGGACAGCGCGAGGCGCGCGAGCGTGAGCCCGAGCCCGAGCTGGATGCCCCTCACGACGGCCCGCGGCACGACCCGCGCGATCCAGTCGAGCATCCCGGTCGCGGCCAGAACGAGCATGGCGGCGCCGATGACCAGACCGCCCGCCGCCAGCGTCCCGGGCGAGTGACGCTCGGCGAGCATGATCGTGGCCATGGCCTTGAGCGGCTGGACCGGCATCGGGATGCGGTAGAGGATCCCCGTCGCGATCTGCAGCAGGCCGAACACGGTGCAGACGCCGGCCGGGTCGAGGCCGCAGAACGCGATCAGCCCGACGATCAGCGGCAGGTCGGTGCCGATGTCTCCGAAGGCGCCCGCGAGCTCGTGGCGGTCGAAGCGGATCCCGGGGACGCGCGTGTCGGCGGGCATGCGGCCGAGGCTAGCCGGAGCCATCCGAGTGCCGCCAGCCGTCCGGGTGGCGTGCCGGGTCACTGCCGCGCGCCGGGGCCGGGCTGCTCCAGCGCTTCCGGTCCCGCGCGGTCGGCGCCGGGGTCCGCGGGCAGACGGCGCCAGGGAGGAGGCGCGTCGAAGTCGTAGGCGCCGGTGATCCACACCGGCGTGCCGGGCTCGAGCACGCTCGTGCCGTCGTCCGCCAGCCGCCACGGCTCCACCCATTCGAACAGCCATCGCGCGTCCGGCTCCAGGAGCCGCACGCAGCAGTGGCTCGCGGGACGCCCCGGGAGCGCGTAGTGGTGGAGCGCGATCCCCTCGCGGTTCTCGATGTTCACGCACCAGCGCATGAGCCAGGTGGAGTCCACGGTGCTGCGATGCACGCGCGCCTTCCAGTTGGCGTGGAACGCGCCGCGCGGCGTCGGGTGCGCCGGGTCGCCGGTGCTCACGGGTCCCCACCGGACGAGCCGCCCGGAGTCGTAGGCCGCGAACGCCTGCACGGCGATCGAGACGAGCACCAGCTTCGGGTGGCGTTCGAGCTCGTCCGCCCGGCCCGGGAACGGCGACGGCGCACGGAAGCCCGCGGCCGGCTCGGGGAGGACCAGGCTGTCGAGCTCCGCCACGTGGCGGGCGTCCACGCGGTTGAGCCGCAGCACCTCGCCGAACACCTCGGCGCCCAGGCGCGCGCGAAGCGCGGCCACGCTCCCGGGGCCCTGGACGGCGACGGTGTGGAACCCGGGCGTGGAGGCCTCCCCCGGGCCACTTTGCGGCGCCCCGGTCGCGGCCGCGGGCGCCGCCACGGTCGTGCGCACGAGCGCGAGGAGCACGGCCAGTGCCGCGCGCGTGCCGCCCGCCGCGCGTCGCGCGCGCCGCCGCTCCAGGAACCACTTGTGCACGGTGTCCGCGAGCGGCAGCACGTTCGGCCCGTCGCGCCGGAGCCGCGCGGCGGCTTCCGCCGAGGAGAGGCCGTCCGGCGAAGGCAGGGGCTCGGGATCCACGATCGGACTCGGGTTCGGGGTGAGGGCGCGGCTCGGACTCACGCCCGCCGCCCGGATACTACCGCGCGGGTGGGGCTCGTCGAATCAAGGGCGCGCGGGCTGCGACCCAGTGGCGAGGCGAGCCCCGGCCACGCGCTGCCGGAGCGCGCCGCGGGCGGCTCGTGGTCGCGGCGATCGCGCTCGCGGCCGGTCGCGAGGCGGGAGTAGCCTGTCGCCATGCGCTCCAGCCCGCTTGCGCCCGGAACGCTCCTGTCACTCCTCCTGCTCGCGGCCGGTGCGGCGTCGGCCGGCGCGCAGGCGACGCTGCCCGCGGACTTCACGGACCAGCTGGTCGTGGGCGGCCTCGACGTCCCGACCGGCATCGCCTTCCTGCCGGACGGGCGGCTGATCGTGATCGAGCTCGTGACCGCGCGCGTGCGCGTGGTGGACGGAACGAGCATGGGCTCGCCCGATCCCATGGGCGTCGTGGACAGCGTCGCGTCCTCGGGCGCCGAGCAGGGCCTGCTGGGCGTCGCCGTGGACCCCGGATGGCCCGCCCGGCCCTACCTCTACTTCCAGTACACGCACATCGGGCAGCTCGGCCGCATCACGCGCTACGCGGCGACCGGCGACCCGGGGGGCACGGGCGACCGCTCGCTGGCGCTCGATCCCGCCTCGCGCCGCGTCGTGCTCCAGTACCCCGACGACAACCTCCGGCACAACGGCGCCAGCCTGCACTTCGGCCCGGACGGCATGCTCTACTCGAGCCTCGGCGACGACCAGGTCGAGTGCGCGGCGCAGGACCTGACGCAGCTCAAGGGCAAAATTCTTCGCCTCGACGTATCCCGCATCCCGCCCGGGGCCGGTCCGCCACCCCCCAACGCGCTGCTCGCGCCCCCGGACAACCCTTTCGCCGCGCACGCCGACAGCAACGCCAGGCTCGTATACGCGTACGGGCTCCGCAATCCGTTCAGCTTCGCCATCGACCCCTGGACGGGGCACCTGTTCATCGCCGACGTGGGCGGCAACCTGTACGAGGAGATCGACTGGGCGTCCTCGCCGGGCATGAACTTCGGCTGGCCGCTCCGCGAGGGGCCAGCGCGGCGCGCGGTGACGTGCCCGGGCGTGGACACCACCGGGTTCGTCGGCCCGATCGCGAGCGTCCCGCACACGGGGCCGAATGCGATCATCACCGCGGGCGTCTACCGGGCGCCGGCGGGCGCGACGCGGCCGTTCCCCCCTGATTACTCGGGGGACGTCTTCTTCAACGACTTCTACCAGCTGTTCGTGCGGCGGCTTCGGTTCGACGGGGCCCTCTGGCAACCCGCGCCCCCGGCGCCCGGACAGCCCGATCCGGACGACTGGGCGACCGGGAGCGTCCACTGGATCCCGGCGTGGGCGATCGCGCCCGACGGCTCGTGGTATCTCGCGCGGATGTGGACGACCTACCCGAACCCCGACGGACAGATCCGCCGGATCGCGTACACGGGCACGCTGCACGCGCCGCCTTCGCCCACGGGGAACGCGGTCCCGCTCGCGGCGCGTCCGGTGCCCGCGAGCGGGCCGGTGCGGCTCTCGTTCACGCTCGCCCGGCCGGGGACCGCGGGCGTCGCCATCCACGACGTCGGAGGACGACTCGTGCGCGAGGTCCTCTCGTACGCGCAGCGCCCCGCGGGGCCGGTGGAAGTGGCCTGGGACGGCCGCGACGCCGCCGGGCTGCGCGTCCCGGCCGGCCTCTACGTGGCTCGCCTGAGCGTGGACGGTATCGCGAGCGTGCGGCGGCTGGCGCTGCTCCGGTAGTGCGTTCAAGCTGTGATTGCGCCGGCATTTCAGTAAAGTGGTAGGATGCGCATCGGCAGTCCGATCGCCGCCTCGGTTTTCGCCGCGCTGCTGCTGCGGCCCGCCGCCCCCGCGCGATCGCGTCCACGCGTGCTGCCGCCGCCGCTCGAGCTTCGCGAGCGTGAGGGACGCTTCCTGTGGCCCGACACGATCTCGATCGGGCTGGTGGGTCCGCGGGAGGAGGACGCCTTCGCGGCGGAGGTGCTGCGGGGCGAATTCGCCGCCTGGGGACGCCCCGGCGTGGGCGTCGTGCGCGGGCGAGGCGCGACGAACGCCGCGATCGAGCTCGGCGCCGCACCGGGCCGCCGTGACCTCGGCGACGAGGGATACGAGCTGTCCGTGACGCCCTCGCGCATCGTCGTGCGCGCCTCGAAGGCGGCGGGGGTGTTTCACGGCGTCCAGACGCTTCGGCAGCTGATCGAGGGCGACGGCGCGCCGTGCGTGGAGGTCTGGGACCGGCCGTCGCTCGCATGGCGAGGCGTGCTCGAGGACCTGAGCCGCGGCCCCGTGCCGACGCTCGCCACGCTCGAGCAACGCATCGAGATGCTGGCCGAGCTCAAGGTGAACCTGTACGCCATCTATCTCGAGAACGTGGTCGCCTACCCCGCGCATCCCCTGGTCACGAGGCGCGAGGGTGCGCTCTCGCTCGCCGACCTGCAGCATCTGGGCGAGCACGCGCGGAAACACCACGTCGCGCTCGTGCCCGTGCAGCAGACACTCGGCCACATGGGCGGGTGGCTGGCGCACGAGAAGTACCGTCCACTCGCCTCCGAGCCGGGTGGTCAGACGCTGGCGCCCGAGTCGGCATCCACGGAGGCGTTTCTCGCCCCTCTGCTGCGCGAACTCGCGCAGCACACTCCCGGCCCGTTCGTGCACATCGGCGCCGACGAGGCGGCGATCACCGGCGCCGAAGGCCCGCCGGGGGCCGCGCGGGTGCCGGGGGGCGCTCGTTCGGTTCATGACCCGGCTGCACGACGTGCTCGCGGCCGAGGGCAAGCGCACTGTCGTGTGGGGCGACGGCCTGCTCGCCGCCGACGCGCAACTCGCCTCGCTGCCGAAGGATGTCGTGGTTGCCTCGTGGAAGTACGAGCTGGCGGACGACTATGGGCCGCAGATCGAGCCGTTTCGCCGCTCCAATCTGGAGTTTATCGTCTGCCCCGGCGCGTGGAACTGGCGACGGGTGTTCCCCGACGTTGCGTCCGCGCTCACCAACATCCGGCGTTTCACCCAGCAGGGACGTGCCGCGGGCGCGATCGGCCAGATCACGTGCACATGGGGTGACGGTGGGGAGGCGCTCTTCCCGCTCACCTGGTACCCGGTGGCCGCGGGCGCGACGGCCGCGTGGTCGGCGGCCGAGCTCGATACGATGGAGCTGCGACGGGATTTCGACTGGTGGTGGTTGCGCGCCGACGGCATGGAAGCGGCCGAGGCGGTGGCGCACCTCGCGAGTGTCAATCCGATCCTCTGGCGCGGCACGCATCTGCTGGCCGAACCGCTGTTCACGTGGCTCGACCCTGCGCACCCGGTCAATCGAGGCGTGCTCGCCAACCTGGCAGCCGTGGCACCCGAGCTGAAGCGCGAGATGGAGCAGGCCATCGACGACCTGGCCCGCGCCCGCTCGCGGGCGGGCCGTCGAGGCGATCAGCTGGACGCGCTCGAGTTCGCAGCTCGTCGCGTGCTCGGCATCGCGGATCGCGCCACGGGCATGCAGCAAGCGCGCGCATGGTACCTCGAGGCCCAGAGCGCCTCGCAGCCCGGCGGGGACCGCAAACGGGCCGCCGAACGGCTCGATGCCGTTCGCGACCTGCAGTCACAGCAGCTCGACCGGCTGCTCGAGACACGGGACGAATTCGTGCGCCTGTGGGACCGCGAGCACCTGCCGGCGGGCCGCAGTCGCATTCTGGCACAATACGACCGCGACATCGCGCGCACGCTCGATCGCCTGGAGCTGTTCCGCATGCTGCGCCTGCTCGTCGCCAATGGCCGCCCGCTTCCGGCGGCGAAGGAGGTCGGGTTCGAGCCCTAGGCGGGCTTCCCGGGATCGGTTGGGTCCCGGCATCGTGGCGGCCCTACCCGATCCCGCCGTCGAGTTGGTGCCGGAGGTGGGACTCGAACCCACACTCGGGGTGAGCCGAACGGGATTTTGAGTCCCGCGCGTCTGCCAGTTTCGCCACTCCGGCAC